>JAWSUI010000026.1:0-51920 GCA_033551855.1 Deferrisomatales bacterium | reverse complement strand
ACGAACCCGGCCGATACCCGACTGCTGCAATAACCTAACCGGACAATGCTGACAAGAAGTGAGCCTCGGCCGGGAAATCGTCAGGTGGGTCGGCTCCCCTGAAGGGAGGGCCGCGCAGGAGCGGGGTCGGCCGCCCAAACGGGTAGCAAGGTCGAGGGGTCAGCCTCCTCCTCGATGGCGCCGAGCCGGCGACTGTGGCTGTGGGATCAAGAGATCCGAGGGTCGACGGTGTTTCGTAGCCGTGCTTCGCGGCGCACCCTATCGGGCTTCGGCGAGGCAGAGGGGGGCGGGCCCTCGTTCGGTGATCCGCGCCAGGGCCAAGGGCAGAGGTTCGACAGGCACACCTTCGAGGCTTCCGCTCCTTCGGACCCGCCCCCAGACGACCCCGTTCTGGTACTTGCGGACCTGCTTCAGGTCCTTGGGCCGCACTTGGCCGGTCCACTTGACCTCAATGGGCCAGAACCGGCCCCCGTGGACCACGGCCACATCCACCTCCCCCTCGGCCTTCAGATAGTAGGTGGGAAAGTACCGCTGGAAGTGGGCTGTCACGCACGCCTCGGCCAGCCGGCCCGCCCACTCCGGGTCCCCCACGGCGACCCGGACCTGTTCGGCGAAGGGATTCGCCACGGGCTTCAGCCAGGAACGCACCGCGTGAAAGATGAACGGGTCGGCGAACAGAACCTTCTTCGGTTTCTTGGGAGCCGGGGCCAGGGCCTCCTCCCGGAGGGCCGGCTGGACGAATACCGCGTCCATCGAGGCCAGGAGCGCCACGTAGTCGGCCACCGTCTGGGGGTGGTCGATCGAGAGCTCCCGGGCGAGGGCGTTCCACGACACCTGGCTGCCGTAGCGGTTCACGATGGCGCCCAGCACCTCCCGCAGGTAGCTCTCGTGTTTGCCTCGCTTGAGCACGTCGCCGCGGATCCACTCTTGATACGTGGCGAAGGTAGACGGCCGGATCGTGCCTTCCTGGGCGAGGTCGTTTACGGCGGTGAGGTAGCCGCCGTGCATCAGGTACTGCTCGAGCTCCTCGAACAGAATCCTCAGGGTCTCGGGGCGCGGCGCGCGCTTCGGGTCGAACACTTCGTCCGGGTCGTCGAGGCTGCCCTTGAGCTTCAGCATCTCGCGAAAGCTCAACGGGAAGAGGTGAAAGTTGGCCACGTGGGCCGGGCCCCGGCGGCCCGGCAGACGCATGCGCGCCTCCCGCAGGAAGGTCAGGTCCGAGCCGGTGATTACCAGGACCGTGTCCTCCAGGAGCCCGGCGTCGGCCAGGTACTTCACCCCGCGGTCCCACTCGCGGATGTAGGTGACCTCGTCCACGGCCAAGAATGTGGGCTCGGGCCTGGGCTGGTCCGCCAGGTGCTCCGACACGAGCCGGACGAGCGCGTGGTGGTCGTCGATGAGCTCACCGGTGAAGTAGGCGATTCGCGGCGGGGCCACGCCCTCCCGCAGGAGCTCGCGCACCCACAGTTTGAGAAGCGTGGACTTGCCGATCTGGCGCCCGCCCCCCACCGTGTAGATCCCAGGCACACTTCGGGGTAGTTGCGAGAGGAGTGCGGGCCGGTGCACGAGGGGGAGGCCGCGCAGGATGCGAAGTTGCGGGTCGCGCTCTTCGAAGGCGGCCAAGCCGTCCAGATGGGAGTTGTGGGGGAGGAAACGGGGGTCCATGAGGTGGGAGGATACCAGGACGTGAAGTTTATGCAATGGCCATTGACTAAACTTAGTCAATGGTCATTGACCCCCGGCTCGGGCGCCTCTTCACCATTCCACGGGGAACCGATCCGAGAGGAAGGCGAAGGTTTTCTCCATCTCGGGGAAGTACTCGCGGATGTGGCCGTAGATCCTTCGGGCGGCCGCTTCGTCGTAGATGTGGGAGGTCTCGTTGCGGTCCCGGAGCATCTGGAGCCACGCGGTCT
This sequence comes from Deferrisomatales bacterium, assembly GCA_033551855.1. Classification (GTDB taxonomy): domain Bacteria; phylum Desulfobacterota; class Deferrisomatia; order Deferrisomatales; family JACRMM01; genus JBFLZB01. Next base: position 50,007 of record JAWSUI010000026.1, on the reverse strand, counting down.
CGTCCCCCAGCCAGGCGGCCTGATGGGCCCGTTGCAGCGTCTCTTTGGGGGTTCGGGTCTCGATACCTTCCTGTTCGAGGCAGCGCTTCAAGGTCTTCCAGAAGAGCTCGATCACGAACTCGAAACGCTGGATGGTTCCGTCGATGGCCAGGGTGGAGTGTTCGGGTTCCCCCAGTGCCTCTCGAAGGCGCTCGAGCGCGGAGCCCAGGTTGCGCAGGCCCTGGGCCGCTTTATTCCCGTGCATACCACACCTCCCCCTCCTCCAGCACCCGTTCCCGAAGGCCTGCCGAGACCTCTTCGAGGCGGACCACCTGAACGGGCACCGGGGAGTCGATCTCCTCCAGGCGGAAGGCGAGGTCGAGCCACGCACGCTGGCTTGCGCGGGGGGCCAGGACCGCCAGGTCCACGTCGGCCCTCTCGCCCGCGTCGCCCCGCGCCCGGGAGCCGAACAGGATGACCTTCTCCACCCGAGGCTCGGTGGCGGCCAGCCGCACCACCTCCCGCTTCAGGCTCTCCGGCGCCCCTCTCATCGATTCCTCCCGGCAGGACTGGGCACACCGCCACGAGGCCACTCTACGGGGAGGGGCCGGGGGGGTCAAGATGCCGCCCTCCGGACGGGGTCGGAACCGCCGGTGCGCCGGCCAACTTTAGCTCGGCTAAAAGGACTTGATTTTCGCTAAAAGGCGCTTGACGCCGGCGGGGCCGCCGCCTAGCATTCCGCCGTCCGCTGTCCACTTTCGAAGGGAGGAACCGCCATGAAGGTCACCGTGCTCGGCGCCGCCGGCGGCATCGGCCAGCCCCTGTCCCTGCTCCTGAAGAACGCGCTCCCCGCCGGGTCCAAGCTGGCGCTGTACGACGTGGTGCCGGTGGTCGTGGGCGTCGGGGTGGACCTGAGCCACATCCCCACGACGGTCCAGGTCACGGGCCACGGGAAGGACGAGCTCGAAAAGGCCCTCAAGGGCAGCGACGTGGTGGTCATCCCCGCCGGCGTGCCCCGGAAGCCCGGCATGACCCGCGACGATCTCTTCAACGTGAACGCGGGCATCGTGAAGAACCTGATGGAGGCCGGGGCCAGGGCCTGCCCCAAGGCCTGCTTCGCGATCATCACCAACCCGGTGAACTCCACGGTCCCGATCGCCGCCGAGGTCCTGAAGAAGGCCGGGGTCTTCAACCCGAAAAAGCTCTTCGGCGTGACGACCCTGGACGTGATCCGCGCCAAGACCTTCGTGGCCGAGCTCAAGAAGCTCGACCCGGTGAAGACCCAGGTGACCGTGATCGGCGGCCACAGCGGGAATACGATCCTGCCGCTCCTCTCGAAGGTGAAGGGGGTCTCGTTCACACAGAAGGAGCTCGACAAGCTCACCCCGCGGATCCAGGAGGCGGGCACCGAGGTGGTGGAGGCCAAGGCCGGGGCCGGGTCGGCGACCCTCTCCATGGCCGAGGCCGCCTGCCGGTTCACCATGGCGCTGGTCTGCGGGCTCCAGGGCAAAGAGTCGGTGCAGTGCGCCTACGTGCCGGTGGAGGGCCAGCCCACCGAGTACTTCGCCCTGCCCGTGCGCCTGGGCAAGGGCGGCGCGACCAAGGTGGTCGGCTACGGTCGCCTGAGCGCCTACGAGAAGAAGCTCTTCGACGAGATGATCCCGACCCTTCGGGCGAACATCCAGAAGGGCGTGGAGTTCGCAGGCGGCTGAGCCCGGCCCCTGCGGCCGGGCGTTCGGCTTCGTGCGCCGGGCCTCCCCGTTCCGGCTCCATGCCCCCAGAAGTAGGGGGGGCCGCCGGAAGCTCCCCCGCGTTCCGTTGCCGGCTCGGTGCCAGACGGGGCAAGGGCTACCGGGATCGCTCCTTCCCGGATGGGGGAGGGGGCGCGGGCGGGACGAAGGGGTTGGCGATCCGTAGCCCACCGATGACTTGCCCGTGCTGGAGGTCTTCCGTGAAGAGCGTTGTGGCGTTGGCCTCCAGGGCGGCTTCGAGGATCAGGGCATCCCAGAACGAGAGCACCGACGCCCGGGAGCGGCGGATGCCCCGCAGGATCAAGTCCTTGTCGACCTGGACGGTGGGGAGGGCAGCCAGGTCCCTGACCGCGCGCTCGGCGTCGGCGGGCGGGAGGGGCGCGGCGAGCTTCCTCGTCACGGCGACGTAGAGCTCCTGGAGCACCTGCGTGCTCAGGACGGCCCGCCCCTCCAGCACCTCCCGCTCGAGGATCTCCCTGGCGGCGCCCTGCTTCTCCGGGGATCCGGCGTCGAAGAGGTAGACGAGGATGTTCGTGTCGAAGAACGATCTCACGGCCCGCGCTCGTGGAGCTCGTCTCGCGTCCACGAACGCCCGCCTCGTCCGGACGCGCAGGAGCGCGACAACGCCAGGAGGTCTGAGAGCGCCTCGAGCTGCTCGTCTCGCGCCCCCGCAAAGGACTCCAGGGCGCTGCGCAGGAAGGCGTTCACGGACGTCCCCGTCTCCAGGGCGCGGAGCCGGGCCTTTCGCAGGACGTCCTCATCGACCGTGATCGTCAGGTTCGCCATCGTCGCCTCGTCGACCTCGTGTAGCACGAGTCCCGTGTAGCACGGCCTAGCCAGGTCGTCAAGGCGGGAGGGGGAGAGGCTACCGGCCCCCCCGGGGGGAAGACTCCTGATTCCCGGCGACCGGCCCCCGGCCCAGGGCCAGGTCCAGGGCCAGACGGGCCACCTCGGCCTCCCGGCGGGCGGCCCGGAGCCGCCCCTCGGCGTCGAGCAGCGCCGCCTCCGCCTCGAGCACGTCGTTCACCGTGCCCCTTCCCTCCCCGTACTTGAGCCGCTCGATCCGCGCCGCCTCGCCGGCCTCGTCGGCCGCGGCCTGGTTGGCGGCGATCTCCGCACGGGCGCGATCCAGGTCCGCCTCGGCCTGGCTGACCTCCCGCGCCGCTTCGAGCCGTGCCCGGCGCAAGGCGGCCCGCGCCGCCTCGGCCCGCGCCCGGGCCTGCCGGAGGTTCGCGTCCCGCAGGCCGCCGTCCAGGAGGGGGACGGTGAGTTGCAGGCCCACGAACGCGTCGTCCTCCCAGCGCCGGTCCTCGCCCCCCGGAAAGGCGGGGCGCGGGTCGGGCGCGGCGTAGAGAGAATAGGAGGCCCGGGCCTCGAGGCGGGGGAGGCGGTCCCGGCGGGCCGCCTCGACCTCGCCGGCCGCTGCCGCGGTTTCGGTTCGGCGGGCGGCGACGTCAGGGCGCAGCGCCGTGCCGTCGCGCGGCTCCTCCGGCCGACGACCCTCCGCTTTGGGCTCCGCCCAGACGAGGGGCGGCAGCTCACCCTCCGCCCCGAGGGTCGCCCCCAGGGCGGCCCGGAGGGAGCGGCGGTCGCCCTCGAGGGCGGCGATCCGGCTCTCCACCTGGGCCAGCTTCACCCGGACCTTGAGCCGGTCCACGGCCGGCACGACCCCCTCGTCCGCGAGCCGTTCGGTGGTGGCCGCGAGGGCCTCCAGGCTCCTCCGGGATGCCTTCGCGGGCTCCAGGAGGTCGTCCACCGCCAGGGAGGCGAGGAACAGGCGGGAGACCTGGAAGGTGACGTGCTGGCGTTGCCGGGTTTCGGTGAGGCCGGCCGCGTCGGCCCGCGCCAGGGCCGAGCGGAGCCGCTCCTCGGAGCGTCCGAAGTCCCACAGGAGGTACCGGGCCTGCGCCTCGGTCTGGAAGAGCCACCGGTCCGCGCGCTGGACCTTCCCGAAGGCCCCGGGGATCATCCCGTGGGGCTCTTCGTACCAGCCTCCCCCGGCGGAGAGCTCCGCGGCGACCCGGCGGTGAGCCTCGGCCCCACGCGCGACCCCCTCGAGGAGCTCTGCCTCGGCCCGGGCCGCCTCGAGCTCGGGACTGTGGGCCAGGGCGAAAGCCACGGCAGCTTCCAAAGTGAGCGGGGAGGAGAGCCCCACGATGGCCTGGGACGGGGCGGGAGACAGGACGACCGCACCGCACAGGGCCGCGAGGGCGGCCCGCCGAGCCCGGGCCGAGCCCCGGGAGAGGGTCGAGGACAGGGAGTCCAGGGCCGAGTAGAGCACGGGCACGGCCACGGTGGTGATCACGGTGCCGAAGAGGAGCCCGGTGGCCGCGGCCACCCCGAGGGGGCTCATCCTCTCCAGGCCCACGGCCATCTCGAAGATCAGCGGGGTGAACCCCACCACGGTGGAGAGGGCGGTCATCAGGATCGGCCGAACCCGGAGCCGCACCGACTGGAGGACGGCCTCGTCGCGGGACGTGCCGGCCCGCCGGGCCTCGACGATGAAATCGAGCAGCAGGATGGCGTTGTTCACCACCGTGCCGCCGAGGAGGATGATGCCCATGAGGGCCGGCATGCACATGGGCTTGTCGAAGAGCAGGAGCCCCCACAGGGCCCCGGCGACGGCCAGGGGCACGGCGCCGAGGATCGCCAGGGGGTGCAGGAACGACCGAAAGAGCGCCACGAGAAGCAGGAACAGGAGGGCGAGACCGAGTGTGAGGGCGCGCCCGAGCTCTCCCTGGCTCTCGGCCATGTCCCGGGCGGTGCCGGCCACCTGGATGGCGTAGCCCCTGGGCAGGGGGAGGTCTGCCAGGCGGGCCTCCGCGGCCTCTGCTACCTCGGCGATGGTGAGCACCGTGTTTCCTGCCGTCACGTTCACGGTGGGCTGCAGGTCCTCCCGGGTCAGGAAGGGTGGTGCGCTGCCCCCCTCGATGCGGGCGAGGCCGGCCACCGTCACCGGGCCCAGCTCCGTGGGCACGTAGACCCCCTCCAGGTGGGCCGGGTCCGCCATCTGTTCGGCCCGGTAGCGGACCCGCACGGGGATGTCCAGGAACTCGGCGAGCCGCAGCCGCGTGGCCGGGATGCCCCGAACCGCCGCCTGCAGTTCCACCGCCACCTCGGCGGGTGAGGTGCCGTGAAGCCGGGCGAGCTCGGGGGAGACGACGACCACCTGCTCCGCCTTGTCCGTGTGCCAGGAGCGCCGCAGGTCCAGGAGCCCGCGCTGCGGGCGGAGCCGGGCCAGGACCTCGTCGGCCAGCCGGTCCAGCACCCGCGGGTCCGGACCCGAGAGGATCACGTCCAGGGGCGCCCGGGTGGTGGAGACCGGGGTCGCGCCGTACTCTGCCACCCGAAAGGTCTGCACGCCGACGGTGCCCCGCAGCCGCTCGCGCCATTGGGCCTGGATCTCCCAGATCGTCTCCCGCCGCTCGGTGCGCGGGGTGAGGTGCACGGTGATCCGGGCGGACTGGACCGTCGCCCCGCTTCCGAAGCTTATGGCGTCGGGCTCCGAGCCCATCGTGGACGAGACGCGCCGCACCCCCGGGGTCTCGAGGATCACCGCCTCCACCCGGGACAGGGCCGCCTCGACCTCGTCCGGCCGGCTGGAGGAGGGCGCGTCGAACTCCACGATGGCGATCCCGGTGTCCATGGGGGGCATCTGCTCCCCACCCAGGAGGGGCCGCACCACCCCCATGGTCAGCAGCAGGAAGAGGAGGCACCCCAGGAGGAAGACCCCGCGGTGCCGGAGCCCCCAGTCGACCAGGACGACGTAGCCGTCGGTGACCCGGTCCAGGGCACGCCCCACGGGGGCGGTGAGCCTCTCCAGGCGCCCCGTCCCGCGGCTCTCGCCCAGCAGCCGCGCGGCAAGGGCCGGCACCACGGTGAGGGAGGCCACGAGGGAGGCCACCAGGGTGACGATGATCATCACGTTCAGGGGGCGCATGATGCGGGCCGTGTACCCGTGGGTGAAGAGCACCGGCACGAGAACGACCACGGTGGTGAGCATCCCGGCCGTGATGGCCAGGGCGACCTCGCGGGTGCCCGCCTCGGAGGCCTCCCGGGCGCCGGAACCGGCGGCGCGGTGACGGTACACGTTCTCGAGGACCACCACGGACGCGTCCACCACCATGCCGACGGCCACGATGAGCCCCGACATGGTGACCATGTTGAGCGTGTAGGGGCTGAACCACAGGACGGCGAGGGCAGCCAGGAACGAGAGGGGGATCGAGACGCTCGCCACCGACGCCGCCCGGGCGTTGCCGAGGAAGAGGAAGATCACCGCCACGGTCAGTGCCACCGCCTGCCACAGGGAGGAGCGCATGCCGCGCGTGTTCAGCGCGATGAGGGGCTCCTGGTCGTCCGCGAGCTCGAAGACGAGGTCGGGGTAGTGCGCCTCGATGCCGGGCAGGGCCTCCTTGACGGCCCGGATGGCGGCGACGGTGTGGCCCCCCTCCGCCCGGAGCACGTTCAGGGCCACCGCCGGCCGGCCGTTCCCGTGGTAGGCGCTCCGGGGGTCGGCGTCGGCGAGGGCGACCCGGGCCACGTCCCCGAGGCGGATCTGGCTGGTGGAGGAGGACCGCAGGGGCAGCGCCTCGATCTCGGCCGGGTCCCGGAACTGCCCCTGGACCCGCACCAGGTACTCGCTCGCCGAGCCGTACACGGTGCCCACGGGGGCGGAGACGTTCTGCTGGGCCAGGCGGGCGACCACCTCCCCCAGGGTGATCCCCCGGGCGGCCAGGGCCTCCCGGTCCACGCGGACGGAGACCTCGGGCCGGCGGCCCCCGAACACCTGCACGTCGGCGACCCCGGGCACGGCCAGCAGGGCGTCCCGGAGCTGGTTCTCCGCCAAGAGGCGCACGCCCGCGAGGGACTTGAGGCTCTCGGCCGCCGGCGAGACGGCCAGGGTCAGGAGGGGCCGGGTGGCGTCGGTGATGCGGTACAGCCGCGGCTCCTCGGTCTGCGCGGGCAGGGAGCCCCGGACCCGGGCCACCGCGGTCTGCACGTCCACCACCGCCTCGCCCACGGGCTTTTCATACCGGAACTCGGCGGTGACCGAGGAGACCTCGTCCCGGGAGACGGACCGCACCCGGACCAGACCCGCCACCGATGCGAGCTCGCGCTCCAAGAGCTGGGTCACCTCGCCGTCCACGTCCGAGGCCGACGCGCCGGGGTACACGGTGACCACCGCGACCTGGGGCGGGGCCGTGTCGGGGAACAGGTCCGTGGGGGTGCGGAGCAGACCGAAGACCCCGAGAACGGCTGCGAGCAGGGCCAGGACCAGGACGGCGTGGGGCCTCTCCAGGGCGTGCCGGGTGAGGCTCATCGGGTCACCTCCACCCGTTCCCCGGCGGCCAGGCGGTTCCAGCCCAGGTAGGTGCTCGTCACCACCTCGAGGCCGGGGTCGATCCCCTCCACCGCGACCTTGCCGCCGCCCGACGCGACCACGCGCACGGGGCGGAGCTCGGTGCGCCCTTCGACCACGGCGAAGGCGGCCGCTTCCCCGGAGGGGCCGACCAGGACCGCCGCAGCCGGGATCAGGACGAGCCCCTCTCGCCGTTCCCAGACCACCTCGACGGCGTGGTAGGCGCCGGGCTCGAGCCCGGCGTCCCCGGGCGCCTCGGCCTCGGCGGTGAGCGTCCGGTCGGGGTTGAGGGTGGGGTGGACGCGGGAGACGAGGAGACCGAGCTCCCCTCGATCGCGCCGCACGATGACCTCGACCCCGGGAGCGAGGCGCGCCGCCTCCTCCTGGGGTACCGCAAACAGGACCCGCAGCCGAGACCGGTCTTCGATCTCGAGGAGGGGCTTGCCGGGGACGGCCAGGTCGCCGGGGTCGGCCCACCGGCGGGAGACCACCCCCGTAAAGGGGCTCGAGAGGAGGGCGTACTGCGCCCGCGCCTCGACCTCCCGGCGCCGCTCCCGGAGGGCGTCCCACTGGTGACGGGCGGCGGAGAGCGCCTTCTCCGCTGCTTCCAGCCGCCCGGCCGCCTCGTTCCAACGGTCCGCGGCGGCGTCGGCCGCCGCCCGCGCCACGGCCCCCTCGGCGGCCAGGCGGCGGTCCCTCTCGGCCTCCCGGCGCCAGTAAGCCTCCGTGCCCCGGAGGGACGACCAGGTCGCTTCCTGGGAGGCCGCCAGGTCGGCCGCTTGTCGGAGCTCGGCGTCCACTGCGGCCAGGGCGTGGCGAAGGTCCGCGTCGTCCAGGCGGACGACCACCCGGCCGCTCTTCGCCGTGTCTCCCTCCCGCACCGCGATCTCACGGACCCGGGCCGAGATCTGGGCCGCGATCCGGGCCGTCTGCCAGGCCTCCACCCGGCCCAGGTACGTGCGGCTGGAGGTCAGGGAACCCAGGGACGCCATTGCGGTCTGCACGGGGACGGGCCTGCTCGCCTCCGCGGGTGCCGCGGCCAGGCGAGCGCGCTTCTGGACGATCAGGAATGCTCCGCCGGCCGCGAAGGCCAACAGCAGTGCGAGAGCCGCGATTCTTCTCATGGGACGGTCTCCGGGCTCATCCAGCACTGAGCCGTGCGGTGGACGCCGGGTAACCGGCGGGGACGCTGTGGCCGGAGGGCCGGCCGCTCGCGCCTCATCCCGCCCTCGTAGTGAATGACTCGTCACATTGTCTCCCGGAAAAGATGCCGCAACCTTGATCCCTGTCAAAAGATCAGACGTCGCCTTTCGCGAGGAGGCGGACCGGCGGGCCACTTGAGAATAGTCATTCTCTCTAAACGCCCCGCGGGGCGCCCTTTCTCGAAGACGCTCGGTGGCCGGGGCCAGAAACGGACCCGCGGGTGGGTTCCGAGTTTTGCCGTCGGTTGTCTTTCGGGGGGAGACGCGCTAGCCTGGCTCGCCGGGTCCTGCCAAGGGGCACCCCGAGCGTTTCCCGTCCGTCACTTCCTTGAGTCGTGCCGCCCAGAGAGGGCAAGCCGGGGCCAAGCTCCGAAGAGGTCCTGTTCCGCATGTCGCTGCGCGCCCTGCGCACCCTGACGGTCATCGCCCGCGCCGGGAGCTTCTCCGCCGCTGCGGAACACCTGGGGCTCACCCAGGCGGCGGTGAGCCACCAGATGAAGGGGCTGGAGGAGGGGCTCGGGACGGAGCTCTTCGACCGGACGGGCCGGGGCACGAGGCTCAACCCCTCGGGGCGCCTCATCCTCGAGAGAGCCGAGGAGATCCTGGCGCTGTACGACGGTCTCCGGGGGGAGCTCGATCCCCACGGCGGGGTCCGCGGGGTGCTGGAGCTCGGCGTCATCCCGACCGCGCTCACGGGACCGGTGCCCGGGGTGCTGGCCCGCCTCCGGAGGGAGCACGAGGAGTTCCAAGTGCGCATCCGGTCGGGGATCTCCGACCACCTGGCCCCTCGGGTGGAGGGAGGGGAGCTCGACGCCGCCCTCATCAGCGAGCCCCCCTATGCCGTGCCGCCCCACTGCGAGTGGCGGCCCTACGACGACGAACCCTTCTACGTGGTCGGTCCCCCCGGCACGGGCGGCGGCGACGATCGGGCGCTCTTCGAGCAGCTACCCTACGTTCGCTTCGACAAGACGGCGTGGACCGGAGCTCTGGTCGAGGGCCATCTCATGGCTCGCGGCATCCACCCCCGGGACGTCACGGAGCTCGACTCCCTGGAGGCGGTGTTGAGCCTGGTGGAGCAGGGCCTCGGGGTGGCGGCGGTTCCGCTGCGCGCGGCGCGGGTCGAGCGGGTCCGCCGCCGGCTCACCCTCATCCCCTTGGGCAGCCCGCAGCTCCGGCGCAGGGTGGGGCTGTACGAGCGGAGCCGCCACCCACGCCGGCCGCTCACGGAGCTACTGCTAGACGCCCTGCGCAGGGAATGTGGCTTCAAATAATCTTATGGGACGAATAATAAATTATAAGGTTTCTCTCCGGAGATACCGCGATTATACTGGAGCAGCTTATGGGCCGGCGGCCGCCGGGCCCGGCCCCGGGGGCCGCACGGATCGAAGGAGTGGGGAGTGGGGTCATGCCGGGGGGAGCCCGGCGCGACCAAAAACAAACACAGGTTTGGCGGCAGCCGAGGCACAGCGTTTTAGTTAAACTTTAGTTTTTTACTGTTGCTAAATATTCCGGCGGCCGGCTACCATCGGCCTGTGATCCTTCCCGACCGAACCCTCCGAGGGGGGCCATGCGCGAGCTCCACGTTCGAGAGATCTCCCAGGCCCTGCGCCGCATGGCCGTCGAGGCCAACACCGAGCTCGGCCGGGACGTGCTCGACGCCTTCGCCAGCTTTCGCGCGGTGGAGGAAAGCCCTACCGGCCGCGACATTCTGGACCAGCTCTGTGAGAACGCCCGCATCGCACGGGAGGAGAAGCTCCCCCTGTGTCAGGACACGGGCTTCGCGGTCGTCTTCGTGGAACTGGGGCAGGACGTGCACCTGGTCGGGGGCGATCTCTACGAGGCGGTGAACGAGGGGGTGCGACAGGGCTATCAGGAGGGGTATCTGCGCAAGTCCATCGTTGCAGACCCCCTGCGTCGGAAGAACACCGGGGACAACACCCCGGCGGTGGTGCACGTGAAGGTCGTCCCCGGGCAGCAGGTGAAGGTCACGTTCGCCCCCAAGGGAGGCGGCAGCGAGAACATGAGCGGTATCGCCATGCTCCGGCCCGCCGACGGCGTGGAGGGCGTCAAGAGGTTCGTGCTCGACCGGGTGAGCCAGGCAGGCCCGAACCCCTGCCCGCCCACTGTCGTGGGGGTGGGCATCGGGGGAACCTTCGAGGTGGCGGCCTACCTGTCGAAGCTCGCGCTGCTGCGCCCCCTGGGGCAGCGAAACCCGGACCCTTACTACGCCGCGCTCGAAGAGGAGCTCCTCCAGGCCGTGAACCGGATGGGGATCGGCCCCGCCGGCTTGGGCGGCACCACCACCAGCCTGGACGTGCACGTGGAGGCCCACCCCTGCCACATCGCGAGCCTCCCGGTGGCCGTGAACATCCAGTGCCACTCGGCGCGGCACAAGGAGGTGGAGCTGTGACCCGCCTCACCACGCCCCTCACCGATGCCGACGTGGAGGCGCTTTCCGCCGGCGACCCGGTGCTCCTTTCCGGAGCCGTGTACACGGCGCGCGACGCGGCCCACGCCCGCCTCGTCGAGCTCGTGCGGGACGGCAAGCCGCTGCCCTTCGATGTCCGGGGCCAGGTGATCTATTTCGTCGGGCCGACTCCGGCCCCCCCCGGGCGCCCCATCGGCTCCGCCGGCCCTACCACTTCCTATCGCATGGACCCCTACAGCCCGGTACTGATCGGCCTGGGGCTCAAGGGCATGATCGGCAAGGGCAAGCGCGCCGCCGAGGTCGTCGAGGCCATGAAGCGGCACAAGGCGGTGTACTTCGGCGCGACGGGCGGCGCCGCGGCGCTCATTGCGAAGCGGATCGTTACCTCGGAGATCGTGGCCTACGAGGACCTGGGGCCCGAGGCAATCCGCCGGCTGGAGGTGGTCGACTTCCCCGCGACGGTCATCATCGACTGTCGCGGCGGTGACCTGTACGCCGAAGGGCGGAAGCAGTACGCCAAGGTCGGGTGAGGGTGTGAGTCGACGGAGTCTTGGACGGGATCACGGGATGAACGGGATAGAGATGATGGGCGCTCGCGGACTTGGTCTTCCTATCCCGTACATCCTGTAATCCCGTCAAATAGGTTTTTTGGCCCGAATGAGGAATCGACATGCGCGTGAAGCTTGACGGCGACAAGGTACGGAACGACCGGATCAAGAAGGTCGAGGAGATCTCCTGCCAGAGCGTGTACCGGTGCTACCAGTGCGGCAAGTGTTCCGCTGCCTGCCCGGCCACGCCCGAGATGGACATGCTCCCGAGCCAGGTGATCCGTTACCTGCAGCTGGGGCTCGACGAGAGGGTCTTCGAGGCCAACACGCCCTGGATCTGCGCCTCGTGCCTCCAGTGCATGAGCGTGTGCCCGAAGGGGGTGGACTTGGCGCGGATCATGGAAGCGATCCGGATGCTCCAACTCCGCAAGGGCAAGAACGAGATCGAGATCCGGAAGTTCCCGAAGGAGTATCTGGAGAAGGCCCCCCAGATCGCCTTCATCAGCGGGTATCGGAAGTTCTTGTCCCTGAGTTGAAAGACGTATTGGACGGGATAACGGGATGAACGGGATTGTCGTGGTTTTGGGTGTAGAAGCGTCAACATCCGGTTGATCCCGTTATCCCGTCGATAAGGCTTCTCCAGAGAGGCGAGTCCACATGAATTATCAGTATTTTCCAGGCTGCACCCTCTACACGAAGGGCAAGAGCTTCGACGAGGCCGGGAAGACGGCGGGCGAGAAGCTCGGCTTCACCCTCGAGGAGATGCCCTACTGGACGTGCTGCGGGGCTACCTTCCCCCTGGCGGAGGACTACGACATGGCGCTCGCCTCGCCGACTCGCGTACTGGCCCGGGGCCGGAAGGGCGGCGAGAAACTCGTGACCCTGTGCGCGGTCTGCCACAACGTTCTCAAGCGCACCAATCACGTCATGAAGACCAACCCGGAGCGTCGGGCGAAGGTGACGGATTTCATCGAAGAGCCCTATGCCGGGGACCTGGATGTGGTCCACTACCTGGAAGTCCTCCGGGACGACGTGGGGTTCGAGAGCCTGGCTGCCAAGGTGGAGAAGCCCCTGGCGGGCCTGAAGGTGGCGCCGTTCTACGGGTGCCTCCTCCTGCGGCCCAAGGCCGAGATGGCCATGGACGACCCGGACAACCCCTCGATCTTCGAGGATCTGCTGCGGGCCCTGGGGGCGGAGCCGGTGGACTACCCCATGAAGGCCGAGTGCTGCGGCGCCTTCCAGGTGGTCCACTCCGACGCCATGGCCACCCGCTGCTCCCGGGAGATCATCGACTCCGCCCGGAAGCGGGGGGCCGAGCTACTGGTGACGGCCTGCCCGCTGTGCCAGTTCAACATCGAGGAGCGCCAGGGGGAGATGGCCAAGGCCGAGCAGGGTTTCAGGGGGCTGCCGGTCCTCTACTTCACCCAGCTCCTGGCCCTGGCCCTGGGGGAGGCGGCGGAGGCCATGGACGTGAGCCGCAACCACACCGACCCGCGGCCTGCGCTCCAGGCGCGCGGGCTGTGACGGGTGAAGGGTGGGTTCATGGTTGATCTGAACGACAAACAGCGCGTCCTGGTCATCGGCGGCGGGATCGCCGGCATCACCGCGGCGGTGGACCTGGGAGACGCGGGGCACCAGGTGGTGATGGTGGAGCGCCTGCCCAGCGTGGGTGGCCGGATGCTCCAGCTCTCCGAGACCTTCCCGACGTTGGACTGCGCCCAGTGCACCCTCACACCGCGGACGGTGGAGACGGGCCAACACCCGAACATCCAGCTCTACACCTGGAGCGAGGTCGTGGGGTTGGAGGGGGAGCCCGGGGCGTACCGCGCCCGGATCCGGCGCAAGAAGTCTTACGTGGACTGGACGAAGTGCACGGGCTGCGGCGCCTGCCAGGAGAAGTGCCCCACCAAGGTGCCCACCAATGCCTTCGAGCGGGGCGTGGGGGCCAAGAAGGCCATCTACACCCTCTCGCCCCAGGCGGTCCCCAACAAGCCCATCATCGACCAGGAACACTGCCGCTACCTCCTGTACGGCAAGTGCGGCGTGTGCGCGAAAGTCTGCCCGGTGGGGGCGATCGTCTACGACCAGGAGGAGAGCACCGTCGAGGAGGACGTGGCGGCCGTGGTGGTGGCCACGGGCTTCGAGCTCTACCCCATCTCGGCCATGGGCGAGTATGGGTACGGCACGGTCCCGGACGTGATCGACGGCTTCGCCATGGAGCGCCTCTGCTCGGCCTCGGGCCCCACGGCGGGCCGGGTGCTCCGGCCTTCGGACGGCAAGGTCCCCGAGGACATCGTGTTCGTCCAGTGCGTGGGGAGCCGTGACCCCGAAAACCACAAGCCCTACTGCAGCCGTATCTGCTGCATGTACTCGGCGAAGCACGCCCGCCTCTACAAGCACAAGGAGCACCACGGCCGGGCGACCCTGTTCTACATGGACCTTCGCTGCACCGGGAAGGGCTACGAGGAGTTCCTCCAGCAGTCCACAGAGGAGGAGGGCCTGGTCTACGTACGGGGCCGGGTCTCCAAGATTTTTCGAGACGGCGACAAGGTCGTCGTCTGGGGGACCGACACCCTCTCGGGACAGCCCGTGGAGGTACATACCGACCTGGTGGTGCTGGCCATGGCCGCCGTGCCCAACCCGGAGCAGGTCGAGCTCGCGCGGACGCTGGGCATCCCCGTGGACGACAACGGCTTCTTCCGGGAGCTCCACTACAAGGTGGGGTCGGTGGAGACCGGCCGGGAGGGGATCGTCGTCGCCGGCACCTGCCAGGGCCCCCGGGACATCGCCGACACCGTGGCCCACGCCTCGGCGGCTGCGAGCAAGGTGCAGGTGTTCCTCTCGCGGCTGCGCCGCGAGGCGGCGTGACGGGTAAGCAGTGAACAGTGAACAGTGAGAGGCGGCGGGTGAGGGCGGTCGTGATTCGTTTCTTCCGATCACCGATCACCGAGCACCGATCACGGGGTTTGGAATGAATCGAATCGGCGTCTTCATCTGCTGGTGCGGGTCGAACATCGCGGGCACGGTGGACGTGCACGAGCTGGTGGAGGATCTCCGCCGGATCCCCGACGTGGTCCACGCCGAGAACTACATGTACATGTGCTCGGACCCCGGGCAGGACCGGATCAAGACCGCCATCCAGGAGAAGGGGATCGACCGGCTAGTGGTGGCCTCCTGCTCCCCGCGGATGCACGAGAACACCTTCCGAAAGGCCGCCGCGTCGGTGGGGCTGAACCCCTTCCTCGTGGAGATCGCCAACGTGCGGGAGCAGTGCTCCTGGGTGCACCAGCGCGACAAGGGCGCCGCGACCCGCAAGGCGTTCAACATCATCCGGGCCACCATGGAGAAGGTTCGCAAGAACGCCTCCCTGGAGGCCATCCGGGTACCCCTGACCAAGCGGGCCCTGGTGGTCGGTGCGGGCATCGCCGGCCTGTCCGCGGCCCTCGACCTCGCCGACGCAGGGTACGAGACGGTCGTGGTGGAGCGGGAGGCCGAGCTCGGCGGCAACGTGCGGCGCCTCTCCAAGACCTTCCCCTATCACGAGGACGCCCGGGACATCCTGGCGCCCCGGGTCGAGGCCGTGGAGAACCACCCCAACATCCGGCTCTACGCCGGCAGCCGGGTCACCGAGGTGGCGGGGTACGTGGGCAACTTCGAGGTGAAGATCGAGAAGGGAAACGGGACATCCGCCCGCGAAACGGCGGACGAGACCGTGGGCGCCATCGTCGTGGCGACGGGCTACCGCCTCTACCCGGTGGAGGCCATGGCGGAGTATGGCGGCGGTGCGGTGGCCGACGTCATCGACTCCCTGGCCTTCGAGGATCTGCTGCGCCGGAGCTTCGACTCCGGGGAGCCGGTGCGCCGGCCCTCGGACGGGAAGGCGGTCCGGGACGTGGTCTTCATCCAGTGCTCGGGGAGCCGCGACCCGGAGAACCACAAGCCCTACTGCTCGCGAGTCTGCTGCCTCTACACCAACAAACAGGCGCGCCTCTTCCAGGAGCGAAGCCCCGGGGGTCGGGTGGTCGTCTCCTACATGGACATCCGTACCGACTGCAAGGACACGGAGGAGTACTGCCAGCGGAACATCGAGGAAGGGGGGCTCGTCTACATCAGGGGCCGGGTCTCGAAGGTTTGGAGAGAGGGCGATCGGTTGGCTCTTTGGACCGCCGACACCCTCACCGGAGAGAAGCTCGAGCTCACCTCTGACCTCGTGGTGCTGGCCATGGCGGTGGAGCCCTCGCCCGGGTACGAGGAGGTGGCGAGCCTCTTTCGCGCCAGCGTGGACCAGAACGGCTTCTTCCAGGAGAGCCACATCAAGCTGCGGCCGGTGGAGAGCTCGACCCGGGGCGTGTACCTCGCCGGTGCCGGGCAGTACCCCAAGGACATCACCGACTCCGTGGCCCAGGCCCTGGCCACGGCGTCCAAGGTGCAGAGCCTCTTCGCCAACGAGGAGCTCGCCCAGGACCCGCTGGTGGCACGGGTGGACCCCGACATCTGCTCCGCGTGCGGCCTGTGCGTGCCCATCTGCCCCTACGGCGCCCGCGAGCTCGACGAACGGGTGCGGTTCAGCCGGGTCAACGAGGCCCTGTGCCAGGGCTGCGGCGCGTGCGTGGCCGTGTGCCCGAACAAGGCCTGCCAGCTCAAGAACGACAGCCCGGTCCAGGTGATCGGCGAGATCGAGATCTTCACCGAGCCCGAGGGCGAGGCGGCCTGCGGGTAGGGGCAGGACCGGCTATAGGTCCCACGGGATCTACAGGACCTATGACGGAAAGGCAGCGAGGGAGCGAGATGCACCCGTTTGCAGCAGAAATCCAAGAAAGCAGCGGGCAGAACCTCTCCCGCTGCTACCAGTGCAAGAAGTGCACGGGGGGCTGCCCCACGGTCCCCTGGTTCGAGTGGCCCAACCACGGCGTGGTCCGCATGGTCCAGAAGGGGATGAAGGAGGAGCTCCTGGGCTCCAGCGCCATCTGGATGTGCGTCACTTGCGAGACCTGCGGGACGCGGTGCCCGAACGGCATCTACCTCTCGCCCATCATGGACGCCCTCCGATCCATGGCGGTAGAGGAGGGGCGGCGGCTCCCCGAGCCCGCTGTGATGGCCTTCCACCGGGCCTTCGTGGGTAGCGCCAAGCGGTTCGGCCGGGTCCACGAGGCCACGATGCTCGCGGAGTTCATGTGGAGGAGCAAGATGTTCCTCCAGAAGGGGTTCATGGGAGAGGCCCTCGGAGGCGCGAAGCTCTTCGCCAAGGGAAAGATCCCGCTGATGCCCTCCTCGGTGAAGGGGAAGGCCCAGGTGGCGAAGATCTTCGACGAGTCGGGGCTGAAGCTTTGAGGTGCGCGTTGCTCGTTGCGCGTTGCTGGTTGGAGGGCGGTCTCGGCGGGGTCGAAGGCCGGCGGCTTCCCAGAGGATGAACATGGATTTCAGCTATTACCCGGGCTGCACGGCCCACTCCACGGGCTGGGAGTTCAACGCATCGACGGTGGGGGTGTTCGAGGCGCTGGGCTACGGCCTGCAGGAGATCGAGGACTGGAACTGCTGCGGGGGTGCCTCCGCCCACAACGTGAACCACTTCGTGGGGCTGGGGCTCCCTGCCAGGAACCTCGCCATCGCCCAGGCCGCCGGCAAGGACCTGATCATCCCCTGCGCGGGCTGCTACAACAACGTCAAGAAGGCGAAGACGGCCTTCGAGGACGGCGGCGAGGAAGCCGAGAGGCTGGGGCGGGTCCTGGAGTTCACCTGGGAGGGTAGGATGGAGGTCCTGTCCCTGGTGGACTGGCTGGAGCGGCCCGGGGTGATCGACCAACTCCGCAGCCGGGTGGAGAAGCGCCTCACGGGCCTCAAGGTGGTGGCCTATTACGGATGCCAGCTCGTGAGGCCCCAACGGGTCACGGGCCGCAGCTCCTTCGAGAACCCCACGGTGCTCGAGGCCGCCTGCGAGGCCGTGGGGGCCACCGCGCTGGACTGGTCCTACAAGGTGGACTGCTGTGGGGCGGACCTGGCCTTTGGCCACGGGGACCGGGCCCAGACGCTGTGCACCCGGCTCGTGACCCAGGCCCGGTCGGCCGGCGCCGACGCCATCGTCGTCTCCTGCGGCCTGTGCCAGATCAACCTGGACATGCGCCAGAGCGGGCTCGGCTTCCCGATCCTCTACGTCACCGAGGTCCTGGGGGAGGCCCTCCAGCTCCCGGGCCGGGAGAAGTGGTGGAAGAAGCACATGGTGGACCCCTCGGGGTTGTTTCGATAGACGGGTTCCTGTCGGACCCGTCGGACGAGTCGGACAGGTCCGGCAGGTCGGACGTGAGATCGAGACGGAATATGAGCGAATCTTCCAAGAACACGGCCCTGGTGGTCGGCGGCGGCTTGGCGGGGATGCAGTCCGCCCTGGTGCTCGCGGAGCGGGGGCACCGGGTGGTGCTCCTCGACAAGCGGCCGGCCATCGGCGGCTTCTTCCCGCTGCTGGACAACCAGTTTCCCACCCAGTCCTGCGGCGTGTGCTTCATGGCGTGCGACACGCCCACCTACTGCCCCTTCGTGCAGTGCGAGCTTCACGAGAACGTCGAGATCCTGCCGTACACGTCGGTGGAATCCGTGGAAGGTGAGGCGGGCGCCTTCCGGGTAAAGGTGGCCCAGCAGGCCTCCTGCGTGGACCCGGAGAAGTGCACCGACTGCGGCGCCTGCGAAGAGGTCTGCCCGGTGGAAGTGACCCGGGAGTTCGGGGACGGGCTGGAGAAGCGGAAGGCCGTCTTCAAGTACTACCCGAAGGCCGTGGCCAAGGCCTACGTGGTGGACCCGGATTCCTGCACGCGGTGCGGCAAGTGCGTGGAGGTCTGCGATCCGGGGGCCATCGACCTGGACGCGAAACCGGTGGCCCACGAGGTGGAGGCCGCCTCTGTGGTGCTCGCCCCGGGCGCCGACGTGTTTCCGACAAGCCGCAAGGAGGAGTATGGGTTTGGGCGCTATCCGGACGTCCTCTCGGCCGTGCGCTTCGAGCGGATGCTGGCCGCGGGGAGCCCAACGAGCGGCCGGCCCGTGCGCCCCTCAAGCGGGACCGCCCCTCGGAGTCTCGCCTTCATCCAGTGCGTGGGCAGCCGGGACGCGGAGCTCGGCCAGGGGCACTGCTCCTCGGTTTGCTGCATGTTCGCCTTGAAACAGGCGTTCTTCGCGAGGGAGCGCTGCCCCGACCTGGGGGTGACGGTCTACTACATGGACCTGCGCACCTTCGGGAAGGATTACGAGGCCTACCTGCGCCGGGCGGAGGCTCTGGGCATCCGGTTCGTGCGGGCGATCCCGTCGGTGATCCGTCAGGTGCCGGGGAGCCGGGAGCTGCTCCTGCAGATCGCCGACGAGGCCGGAAAGGCCGTCGAGGCGAAGCACGACCTCGTGGTGCTCTCCTCGGGCTTTTGCGAGACGGACGAGACTCGCAGGCTCGCAGGCGCCTTTGGGGTGGATTTGGCCGACGGCGGGTTCTGTGGCGGGCCCGAGTTCTCTCCCTGCGAAACCAATGTGCCCGGCGTTTACGCCTGTGGTGCCTTCCGCGAGCCGAAGGACATCCCGGAGAGCACGGCGGAGGGCGCCTGCGCGGCGGGCCTCGCGGCAATCGGGCTCGCGCAGGCAGCGGACGCCGACGAGCCGGACATGCCCACCCCTGCGGACTTCCGGGCCGAGGCGCCGAAGATCGGCGTGTTTCTCTGCACCTGCGAGGGCTTCAACGAGCAGAAGGCTGACTTCGAGGCCCTGGCCGAGACCGCGAGGGGGATGCCCGGCGTGGCCTTCGTCCACACCGCGTCCCA
This sequence comes from Deferrisomatales bacterium, assembly GCA_033551855.1. Taxonomy (GTDB): domain Bacteria; phylum Desulfobacterota; class Deferrisomatia; order Deferrisomatales; family JACRMM01; genus JBFLZB01. Next base: position 30,950 of record JAWSUI010000026.1, on the reverse strand, counting down.
CGTGTGCTCGAAGGCCGGAATGGACGAGGTGCGCCGGGTCTTCGGCGAGAAGGAGCCCAACCGGGTGGTGCTCGCCGCTTGCTCCTACCGAATCGTCGAGAAGCTCTACGCCCACATGTTCCGCCACATGGGCGTCCACCCCGGGGTGCTCACCGTGGCGAACCTCCGGGAGGCGTGCCTGGAGAACCCCCAGGGCATGGGTGCCGGCGAGGCCGGGGCACGCGCCCTCCTGGCTCAGGCGGTGAAGGAAGCCTGGTACGGCGGTTTTGCGCCGGTGGTGCGCGAGACGGTCGAGCGCACCGCCCTCGTCGTGGGAGGCGGGGCCTCGGGCCTCGGGGCGGCGCTTCGCCTGGCCGACATGGGGCACGCCGTGCACTTGGTGGAGAAAGAACCGACCTTGGGCGGGAATCTGCGCACGGCGCGGTTCACCGTGAAGGGGGGGGCGCCGGGCGAGCTTCTCAAGACTCTGGAATCTCGGGTCAAGGCCCATCCCAACGTCCGGGTGTACACCGGGGCCAAGGTGGGGTCGGCCCATGGGCGGCTGGGCGCGTTTCGGACCCAGGTGGAGACCAAAGAGGGCCCGGTGGAGGTGCTCCACGGCGCGGTGGCCCTGGCCACCGGCGCGGGTGAGGTGAAGCCCCACAGCTACGGCTACGGCCGGAGCCCCAAGGTGTTGACCCAGAAGGAACTGGAGCAGAAGCTCGCCGAGGGGACGCTCCCCGGCGGGAAGGTCGTGATGATCCAGTGCGTGGAATCCCGCGAGGAGGCGGAGGGGTGCCGGCCCTACTGCTCCCGGGTGTGCTGCACCCACGCCGTGAAGAACGCCCTCAAGATCCTCGATGGCAACCCTGACGTCGAGGTCACGGTGCTCTACCGGGACCTGCGGACCTACGGCGCCTTCGAGCACAAGTACCGGGAGGCCCGAGACAAGGGGGTCGCCTTTGTGCCCTTCGACCTGGCCCGTCGGCCGGCGGTCGAAGCTCAGGGCGACACGGTCTCGGTGCGCTTTACCGACCCAGGCCTGGGCGGGGAGGTCACGGAGACCCCCGACTGGCTCGTCCTCTCCGCCGGTATGGCCCCCGATGCCGAGGGCAACCGGCGGCTCGCCGAGCTCTATGGGGTGGAGACGGACGCCCACGGCTTCTTCGTGGAGAAGAACCCCAAGGCTGCGACCACCGATTTCGCGAAGAAGGGCGTCTACATGGCAGGCCTCTGCCATGCCCCCAAGCACATCGAGGAGAGCCTCACCCAGGCCGGCGCCGCAGCGGCCCGGTGCTCGGCGCTGCTCGCCCGGGGCGCCCGCCGGTCCCTGGAGAGGGCCTCCTACGTGGTGGAGAGGATCTGCTCCCGGTGCGGTGTGTGCGTGGACATTTGCCCGTACGGGGCTCGGAGCCTCGACCTCGTGGAGAAGAACGTGGCGGTCGTGGACCCCCTCTTGTGCGAGGCTTGCGGGGCTTGCACCATGGCTTGCCCCAACAAGGCCGCACAGCAGTATGGTTCGGCGCCGAAGCAGGTGCTGATGGGGCTGGACGAGCTGCTGGGGTAGAAAGATCGTCCTATAGGACCTATAGGTCCTATAGGTCGTATAGGACGTGGAACTCAACTACAACATTGAGGCATTCATGTTGGCACAGGCAGTCGCTACCTCCACCGACTTCGAACCCCGCATCGTGGCCTTTCTCTGCCACTGGTGCACGTACACGGGGGCGGATCTGGCGGGGACCACCCGCCAGCAGTACCCGTCGAACATCCGCGTGGTCCACCTCATGTGCTCCGGGGCCATGGACGTGGTGTACGCGCTGAAGTCCCTGATGGACGGGGCCGACGGCGTGCTCATCGGAGGGTGCCACCCGGGCGACTGCCACTACCAGTCGGGCAACTTCAAGGCCCGCAGGCGGGTGGCCATCCTGCGGAACATCCTCTCCCAGCTCGGAATCCCCGAGGAGCGGATTTGGCTGCGGTGGATCAGCGCGAGCGAGGGGCGGCTCTTCGCCGAGACCGTCACCGAGATGACGGGGGCCATTCGGAAGCTCGGCCCCTGCGAGTTCAAGCAACACTGGGACGTGTGAAGGGGGATGTGTGCAGGGGGGCGGGAAGGAAACCCCCACATCATGCGTCGCGCTTCGGAGGGGTAGCGGGTAGGGCGGGGCTTGCCCCACCGCACCGATACCTGGACCTTCGGCGGGGCAAGCCCCGCCCTATGAGAGACGGTTTGAGGAACCCATGAAGAAGACTCTTCTCCCCACCAACGGCGCCCCCCTCCAGGCGGTGGAGGCGCTCCTGAAGGGCCTCCTCGAGAAGGAGGTCGTGGACGAGCTCCTGGTGCCGGCCCGGACGGGGGCGGGGACCACCATGCTGAGCCTGTTTGCGTCGGCCGACCGGGTGGAGGGCGCCAACCCCTGGTCGCCGGTGATGCCGGTGCAGGGCGGGCGGGCGGTGCAGCAGCTCACCTTCACCGACCCCGGCCGCCGTGTGGCCGTATTGCTCCGGCCCTGCGAGGCCAGGGCGGCGGTGGAGCTGATCAAGCTCAAACAGATCACCCCGGGCAACCTCACCTTCGTCACCGTGGACTGCCCGGGCACCTTCGAGCTCAAGGCCTTCCACGAGTCGGGCCAGGATGCCCCGGCCGTGAGCGCCGAGCTCCTGGGCACGATGGCCTCGGGCGCCCCCGCCGGCAACGGCGTGCCGTTGCGCACGGCGTGCACGGTGTGCGAGCACCCCTCGGCGGAGTGGGGCCACCTGCGCCTGCACGCTTTCGGGGCCGTGGCGGGGGAGGCCATGGGCGTGGAGGCGGAGGACGAGCTCGCCGCGGCCCTAGAGAAGGCCGGACTCCTGGCCTTCGACGGAGTCGGGGTCGAAGCTCGGGGGAAGGTGGTGGCCGATCTCGTGGCCGCGCGGACGAAAGCCCGGGACGCTCTGTTTGCTTCCTTCCAGGCGGACGCGAAGGGCCTCGAGGGCCTCAAGAAGGCCTTTGCGACCTGCATCCGCTGTTACAACTGCATGGAGAATTGCCCCATCTGCTACTGCAAGCTGTGCATCTTCAAGACCCCCACCTTCGATCACCCGGGCGAGCTCTACGCCCGGTGGGCGGAGCGGAAGGGGGCGCAGAAGATGCCCGCCGAAACGACGCTCTTCCACTTGACGCGCCTCAACCACATGGCGAGCTCCTGCATCGGGTGCGGCCTGTGCGACACGGCCTGCCCCATGGGGCTGCCGGTGGCGACCCTCTTTCGCAGCGTGGCCCAGGGCGTCCAGGGCATGCTCGAGTACGAGCCCGGCCGGGACCTCGAAGACCCCATCCCGCTCACGGTCTTCCGGGAGGACGAGCTGGAGGAGGAGTCGGGGGCGTTCAACTAGCCGTCGGCTGTCAGCGGTCAGCGGTCAGCCGTCAGCCTGGAGCGGAATCGATAGGGGAAGGTTTGGCTGGAGGCGGAACGCTGAGAGCTGATCGCCGTAGTAAGAAGAGAAAGCGGTGGGCGGTGCCCACCCTACTGAGGAGGTCGGAACGATGACCGCGGAAGCTGCCAAGAGACACCAGACGATCGCCAGCGGCGACCGGACGATCCTGCCCGAGGGGGCGAAGATGATCCCCGTGTACGTCATGGGGAAGAAGTACATGCTCCCCGAGACGCTCACCATCCAGAAGGCCATCGAGTACGCCGGTTACCAGTTCATCCGGGCCTGCGGGTGCCGCGGCGGCATCTGCGGCGCCTGCCCTACCGTGTGGCGCGTGCAGGGGGATTACCAGCTCCACTTCGGGCTCGCCTGCCAGACCGTGATCGAGGAGAACATGGTGCTGGCGCAGCTCCCCTTCTTCCCGGCCAACAAGGCGGTGTACGACCTGGACGCCCTTTCGGGCTCCGGGGACGTGGTGGGCATGCTCTACCCCGAGGTGATGAAGTGCGTGGGGTGCAACTCCTGCACCCGGGCGTGCCCGATGGAGATCGACGTCATGGAGTACATCAACGCGGCCATGCGGGGCGACGCGTCCCGGGCCGCAAAGGTCTCCTTCGACTGCATCCAGTGCGGGCTGTGCTCGGCCCGGTGCCCGGCCCAGATCGCCCACTACCACGTGGCCCAGCTCTGTCGCCGGCTCTACGGCAGGTACGTGCTCCCCGAGGCCGCGCACCTGGAGAGCCGCGTGGAGCAGATTCTCGCCGGCCGCTACGACAAGATGCTGGAGGAGCTCGCCCAGAAACCGGAGGACGAGCTGCGCAAGCTCTACGTGGCCCGGGAGCCCGAGCCTCTCGACTCGGCGGGCTGGGAGCCGAAGGACAAGACGTATCTGTAAGACCGGTCTGACGGGTCCGACGGGTCCGACAGGTCGGACGAGAACAAGGAGCAAAGAATGGGCTACACGCCGGAGATGAAAGAGCTGATTAAGCGGGTCGAGGCCACCCGCGCCGAGCGCATCGAGAAGACGCGCCGGGGAGAGTACTTCACGCCCATGACCTTGGACGAGCGGGCGGACGTTCTCAAGAAGTTCCACCCCGACTACATGGACGAGGGACGGCGGGCCGTGAAGCTCGGCCCCAACAAGGGCGACGTGTACCCCGAGGAGATCGTGGACCTCTTCGAGGCCTATCCCCGGATCCACCCGGAGCAGGTGGACTTCTCGCTCCTGCCCAAGTACACCACGGACGTGCTGGTGGTGGGAGGCGGCGGGGGCGGCACCGCGGCGGCGCTTCTCGCGGCGGAGAACGGGGCCCAGGTCATCCTGGCGACCAAGCTGCGCCACGGCGACGCCAACACGGTCATGGCCGAGGGCGGCATCCAGGGCGCCGACCACGAGGTGGACAGCCCCTACTTCCACTTCATCGACACCCTGGGGGGCGGCCACTTCACCAACCGGCCGTACCTCCTGGCCGCCCTCACCCGGGACGCCCCGCTGGTCATCTCCTGGCTCGAGAAGCTCGGCATGATGTTCGACAAGCGGACCGACGGCCGGATGCTGGTGCGCCACGGGGGCGGCACCAGCCGCAAACGGATGCACTCGGCGGGCGACATGACCGGGTCGGAGATCATGCGGGTCGTGCGCGACGAGGCTCGAAACCGCCGGGACGCCATCGAGATCATGGAGTTCTCGGCGGCGGTGGAGATCCTCAAGGACGCCAAGGGCCGCGCCTGCGGGGCCCTGATGTACAACCTGGAGACCGAGGAGTACTTCGTGATTCGCTCCAAGGCAGTGGTGCTCGCCACGGGCGGGAACGGGAGGCTCCATATCCAGGGTTTTGCCTGCACGAACCACTACGGTGCCACGGCCGACGGCCTGGTGCTGGCCTACCGGGCCGGCGTGCCCATGGACTTCCTCCATTCCACGCAGTATCACCCCACGGGCGCGGCGTACCCCGAGCAGAACGTGGGCCTCCTCATCACCGAGAAGGTCCGGGGCCTCGGGGCGAACCTCCTGAACATCAAGGGCGAGCAGTTCGTCTTCGAGCGCGAGCCCCGGGATGTGGAGAGCGCCGCGATCATCCGGGAGTGCGCGGAGCGAGGGCTCGGGATCCGCACGCCGGTCGGCCGGCTTGGGGTGTGGCTCGACTCCCCGATGATCGAGGAGCTCGAGGGGCCCGGCGCCGTGGAGCGGGAGCTCCCAGCCAAGTACATGCAATTCATCCGGTACGGCATCGACATCCGCAAGGAGCCGATGCTCATCTACCCGACGCTGCACTACCAGAACGGCGGGATCAAGATCGACCAGGACGCCGAGACCGGCGTGCCGGGGCTCTACGCCGCCGGGGAGACCAGCGGGGGAGTGCACGGCGAGAACCGCCTCATGGGCAACTCGCTCCTCGACATCCTGGTCTTCGGCCGGCGGGCGGGCATCAACGCCGCCGCCTACGTGAAGAGCCTGGAGGGCGACTCGGGGGAGCCGAAGCTCGACCACGTGCGCGACTACATCCGCGAGCTCGAGGCCGCGGGCGTCGAGCGCACCCGCATCTCCCCCATGCTGCTGCCCGACTACACCACCGACGACGTGCGCCAGCGCCAGCTCACCGCCTGCTACGTGGGAACCATGAGGTAGGAGATCTCCATAGGTCCTGTAGGACCTATGCGACCTATGACGACCCTATCGAGGGAGCAGCCATGAACATCCACGAATACCAGGCCAAGCAGGTCTTGCAGAAGTACGGGGTGCCCGTGCCCCGGGGCGTCGTCTGCTCCACCGCGGACGAGGCCGAGGCAGCTGCCAAGGACCTGGGCACGCCCGTGGTGGTGGTCAAGGCCCAGATCCACGCGGGGGGCCGGGGCAAGGCCGGGGGCGTCAAGGTGGTGAAGAGCCCGGCCGAGGCCAGGGCCGCCGCGAGCGGCATCCTGGGCCGGACGCTCGTGACCCACCAGACCGGGCCCCAGGGCAAGGAGGTGCTCAAGGTCTACGTGGAGGAGGGTCGCGACATCGCCCGGGAGCTCTATCTGGGGATGGTGATCGACCGAGCCACCGGCCTCGCCACTCTCATGGCATCCACCGAAGGCGGGATGGAGATCGAGGAGATGGCGGCCAAGACCCCCGAGAAGATCCTCAAGCAGGCGGTGGACCCAGCCGCCGGGTTCCAGCCCTTCCATGCCCGCAAGCTCGCCTACGGCCTTGGGCTCGAGGGCGACGCCCTGAAGAACGGCCAGAAGTTCATGGCCGCCCTCTATCGCGCCTTCCTCGAGACCGACGCGAGCATGCTCGAGATCAACCCCCTGGTGGTGACGAAGCAGGGCGACGTGCTGGCGCTCGACGCCAAGATGAACTTCGACAACAACGCCTTGTTCCGCCACAAGGACCTGGCCGCCCTGCGGGACGAGACGGAGGAGGACCCCCGGGAGCTCGAGGCCTCCAAGTTCGACCTCAGCTACATCAGCCTCGACGGCTCTATCGGCTGCATGGTCAACGGCGCGGGCCTGGCCATGGCCACCATGGACATCATTAAGCTCCACGGGGCGGCGCCGGCCAACTTCCTCGACGTGGGCGGTGGCGCCAGCGCCGAGCAGGTGACCAACGCGTTCCGGCTGATCCTCTCCGATGCCAACGTCAAGGCGGTGCTGGTGAACATCTTCGGCGGCATCATGCGCTGCGACACCATCGCCGAGGGCATCATTGCCGCCGCCAAGACCGTGCACCTCGACCGCCCCCTGGTAGTGCGCCTCCAGGGCACCAACGTGGACCTGGGCCGCAAGATGCTGGCCGAGAGCGGCCTGCCCATCATCACCGCCGAGACCATGAGCGAGGCGGCCGAGAAGGTGGTGGCCGCGGCGAAGGCCAAGGCATAGGACCTATGAGACCTATAGGACCTATAGGTCCTGTGAGAACCAAGTGACGAGAAAGGTGCCCCATGAGCATACTGGTCGATAAGAACAGCCGCGTCATCACCCAGGGCATTACGGGGGGCAACGGGAAGTTCCACTCGGAGCAGTGCTTGAAGTACGGCACGAAGCTCGTGGGCGGGGTCACCCCGGGGAAGGGGGGCGCCGAGATCTTAGGGGTGCCGGTCTTCGACACCGTGGCCGATGCCGTGAAGCAGACCGGCGCCGACACCTCCATGATCTTCGTGCCCGCGCCCTTTGCGGCCGACGCCATCCTCGAGGCGGCGGACGCCGGGATCAAGGTCGTGGTCTGCATCACGGAGGGCATCCCGACGCTCGACATGGTCAAGGTCAAGCGGGCGCTCGATCCGGGGAAGACCCGGCTCGTGGGCCCCAACTGCCCCGGGGTGATCACTCCCGAGGAGTGCAAGGTGGGCATCATGCCGGGCCACATCCACAAGAAGGGGCCGGTGGGCGTGATCTCCCGCTCCGGCACGCTCACCTACGAGGCCGTGGACCAGCTCACGAAGCTCGGCATCGGCCAGACGACCTGCATCGGCATCGGCGGCGATCCGATCATCGGCACAAACTTCATCGACGCCCTCTCCCTCTTCAAGGACGACCCCAAGACCGAGGGCATCGTCATGATCGGCGAGATCGGCGGGAGCGCCGAGGAGGAGGCCGCCGAGTACATCCAGGCCCACATCAAGGTCCCGGTGGTTTCCTTCATCGCCGGCCAGACCGCCCCCAAGGGCAAGCGCATGGGCCACGCCGGCGCGATCATCGCCGGCGGGAAGGGCACCGCGGCAGAGAAGATGGCTGCCCTCGAGCGCTGCGGCGTCACCGTCGTGAAGAGCCCCGCAGGGATCGGCGCGGCCATGAAGTCTCTCCTCTAGAAAGGACAGGAAAGGCTGTTTTGACGGGATAACAGGATGAACAGGATTAGAGTCCAAATCAATTTGGTTCGGTCTTGGTTCCTTCAGCATCCTGTCAATCCTGTCATGTCAAGAAAGAGACTTCTGTCTTGCACGGTATAACGAGACGAACCGGATTATGGTAGGGATTCATTGATGGGCTTTTTCAAATCCAGTCGATCCTGTTATCCCGTCAAAAAGACTTGCTCCGGAGGTATCCCTTGCTCGATCCCAAACTGATGCCGGTCGACCAGATCATCGACCGCTACGGTGCCAAGCGGGAAGCGCTGGTGCAGATCCTCTTGGACGTGCAGAAGGAGCTTCGCTGGTTGCCCCGCAACGTCCTCGCACGTGTCTCCGACCGCCTGGGGGTGACCCTGCGCGAGATCTACAACGTTGCCACCTTCTACAAGCACTTCAGCCTGGTTCCCCAGGGGCGCCACCAGATGTCGGTGTGCGTGGGCACCGCCTGCCACGTGCGCGGCGCCCAGAAGCTCCTGGACCGGGTTTCGAACGTCGTGGGGATCCAGGCCGGGGGGACCTCGAAGGACGACAAGTTCTCGCTGCACACGGTCAACTGCGTCGGCTGCTGTGCCCTGGGGCCGGTGATGACCGTGGACGGCGAGTACCTCTCGAACCCCACCACCGAGGAGTTGGAGAAGGTCTGCGAGGCCTGCGAGTAGCGCCTCTTCGATCCCCTGTCCCCCTCGGGGAGAGGGAAGGGTGAGGGGATCCTCGCCCCGGCATGTACCCAGACCGTACGGCACCCCGTGGAGAACCCATGGCCCGACTGACCTCCCTGGAAGACCTGGAGCGCTACCGCCAGGAAGTGCTGGCGAAGCGAGACCCCAAGAAGCCCTGCGTCACGATCTGTTCCGGCACCGGGTGCCGGGCCTACCAGAGCGAGAAGGTGGCCCAGGCCTTCCAGGCCGAGATCGGGGCCAGGGGCCTGACGGAAACGGTGGACGTGCGCCGCACCGGGTGCCACGGGTTCTGCGAGCGGGGGCCCATCGTGGTCATGGTCCCCGAGGAGACCTGCTACCTCAAGGTGAAGGTCGAGGACGTCCCCGAGATCGTGGCCGAGACCCTCGTCGGGGGCAAGGTCTTGGAGCGGCTCCTCTACCGGACGGACGCCGGCGAGCGGGTCGTCCACGAAAACGACATCCCCTTCTACAAGCACCAGACCCGGCTGCTCTTCCACGACAACCTGAAGATCGACCCCACGAACCTGGACGACTACCTGGCCGTGGGGGGCTACGGGGCGCTGGCCAAGGCGCTGGGGTCCATGACCCCCGAGCAGGTGGTGGCCGAGGTCAAGAAGTCGAACCTCCGGGGCCGGGGCGGGGCCGGGTTCCCTGCCGGCGTCAAGTGGGAGACCACCCGCAACGCCCCCGGCGACGAGCGCTACGTGCTCGTGAACGCCGACGAGGGCGACCCCGGGGCCTACATGGACCGGTCGATCCTGGAGGGCAACCCCCACTCGGTGCTCGAGGGGTTCATCATCGGCGGCTACGCCATCGGCGCCCGCACCGGCTACGTGTACGTGCGCCAGGAGTACCCCCTGGCGGTGGAAAACCTGATCGGGGCTCTGGACGACCTCCACGAGGCCGGGCTCCTGGGCGAGAACATCCTGGGCACCGGGTTCTCCTTCGAGATCCTCATCTACCGGGGCGCCGGGGCCTTCGTCTCGGGCGAGTCGAGCGCGCTGATGAGCTCCATCGAGGGCAAAGTGGGCGAGCCCCGGCCCAAGTACATCCGCACCTCGGTCAAGGGCCTCTTCGACAAGCCCTCGAACCTGAACAACGTGGAAACCTGGGCCAACGTGCCTCCCATCATCAGCCGCGGCGCCGAGTGGTTCGCCGGCATCGGCACCGAGGGGAGCAAGGGCACCAAGGTCTTCTCACTCGTGGGCAAGGTGAACAACACGGGCCTCGTGGAAGTGCCCATGGGGATGAGCCTGCGCCGCATCGTCTTCGACATCGGCGGCGGCATCCGCGAGGGTCGCACGTTCAAGGCCGTGCAGACCGGCGGCCCCTCAGGGGGCGTGATCCCCGAGAGCATGCTCGACCTGCCGGTGGACTTCGACGAGCTCACCAAGGTGGGCTCGATGATGGGCTCTGGCGGCATGATCGTCATGGACGACAACACCTGCATGCCCGACGTGGCCAAGTACTTCCTCGAGTTCCTGGCCGACGAGTCCTGCGGCAAGTGCGTGCCCTGCCGCGAGGGCGTGTGGCAGATGCTCCAGATCCTCACCCGGATGGTGAAGGGCGAGGGGCGAAAGGGTGACGTGGAGCTCCTGGAGGATCTCTCCACCACTGTGCAGGACGCGTCCCTGTGCGCCCTGGGCCAGAGCGCCCCGAACCCGGTACTCTCCTCCATCCGGTACTTCCGCGACGAGTACATCGCCCACGTGGAGGAGAAGCGCTGCCCCGCGCTCGTGTGCAAGGCCCTGACGAGCTACTGGGTCGACCCGGACAAGTGCATCGCCTGCGGGCTGTGCAAGAAGAACTGTCCGGTGGGCGCGATCGCCGGCGAGAAGAAGCAGATCCACGTGGTGGACCAGTCCCTGTGCACCAAGTGCGACACCTGCTTCCAGGTCTGCCCCCCCAAGACCCGCGCGGTCACCAAGCTCTCCGGCACTCCCGTCCCCACCCCGCCGGAGGACCTCGCGGTGCGGGCCGCGAAGGGGAAGAAGGGGGTAGAGAAAGAACAAATTTGACGGGATTACGGGATTTTCTGGATAAGGTTCTCTTGACGGGTCATCCTGCCCATCCTGTTATCCTGTCGAAAGGTTGTTTTTTCTTGTTTGAAGCCGAAGACAAATCTTGACAGGATGACAGGATACTCAGGATGGGTCCTCTCCTTATGCCATCCCGTCCATCCCGTTATCCCGTCTAAAATGCTCTTCACCCAGCTACGTGATCCCGTCCGAAGAGGTCTCCCCATGTCCCCACCCGCAGCGCCTGCCGAAGCCCTCGGCGCCCCCGTGAAGCTCACCATCGACGGCAGGCCCGTGGACGCCCGGGAAGGGATGACCGTCCTCCAGGCGGCGCGCGAGGCCGGCATCGAGATCCCCACCCTGTGCTATCTGGAGGAGCTCTCCGGGTTCGGCTCCTGCCGCCTGTGCCTCGTGGAGGTCATGGCGGGCCGGCGCTCTCGCACGGTCGTCTCGTGCCTCTACCCGGTGGAGGAAGGCCTCGAGGTCCAGACCGAGACCGACAAGATCGCCCACCACCGAAAGCTGATCCTCGAGCTCCTGGCGGCCCGGTGGGACCGGGTGGACCCCGCCCTCCTGGAGAGGTACGGGGCCGACCCCGACCGTTTCCAGAAGCACACCACCTACTGCATCCTGTGCGGCCTGTGCGTGCGTCAATGCGCGGAGGTGGAGGGCAGGAACGTGCTGGGCTTCATCGGCCGGGGAACCGAGCGCCAAGTGGTCGTCTACCCGGAGCTCGCCGCCAAGCTCTGCCCCGAGTGCGCCAAGGGCCGCGAGATGCCCTGCCTCGAGGTCTGCCCCACCGGTGTCATCACCAGCGAGTTCGCAACCGCCGGCCTCACCCTCCCCGACAAGCTTCCCGCGGCCTATCCGGTCTGCATCAAGGACGACGACAACGTGCGCGAGGTGGCGAAAAAGGTGGGGGACGCGTAGGGGCCGCTGTCGGGGAGAGTGCGGGACGCCTCGGGGCTCCCCGGAGCCGCTCTTCGGACTGGCGGTGGCTCGTGGTTTCCGAGATGGGTTGAAGGATCGGGGGCGAGTCAGGTACCTTCTCTGCCAGGCAGTCCTGCGGGACTGCGGTTTGCCGAACGCCCCTCGGCGCCGTCCCCATCCTGGCGCACCAGGTACTGGAGTTGGAGAGTCTTGGCCCTCCTTCCCCGCCCTTGCTCGGCCGCCCCTTTGGTGCGTCCCTTCGCCGGTTCGCTGCTGCGCGTCGGTGCGGTCGGGGCCGGGGCCGTCTCGCTGGCTGTCCTGCACGAGCTCAGCCGCCAAAACTACCTGCTCTACCACGCTATCATCGAAGGCCTGAGCATCGCCGTCGCGGCTACGGTGTTCACCGTGGGGTGGAGCTCGCGGCGGATCGTCCGCTCGGACATGCTCCTCATCCTTGCCACCGGGTATCTCTCGGTAGCCGTCCTGGATGCCGTCCACACCCTGGCCTTCAAGGGGATGGGGGTCTTTCCGGGGCAGGGGGCGAACCTCCCGACTCAGCTCTGGATCGCGGCCCGGTACGCCGAGAGCCTGGCGATCGCCCTGGCGGCCCTCTCGTTGGGCCGAAACTTCCATCCTCGTCCCTGGGTCCTGCTGACGGGGTCTCTCGCCGGGACCGGCACACTGCTGGCCTCCATCACCTGGGGGTGGTTTCCGGACTGTTTCGTGGAGGGATCGGGGCTCACCGCCTTCAAGGTGGGGAGCGAGTATGCCGTCTCGGCGCTGCTCGCCGGGGCCGGGTGGTTGCTCTGGCGAGGGCGCGCCCACCTGGACTCGAGGGTCCTCCGGCTCCTCCTAGCCTCCATCGGGGTCACGATCCTGTCGGAGATGAGCTTTACCCTGTACGTGGACGTCTACGGTTTCTTCAACTTTCAGGGCCACGTCTTCAAGCTCGTCTCCGTGGCCCTGATCTTCCGGGCCCTCGTGCAGAGCTCCCTCGAGACCCCCTATCTGCTTCTCTTCCGGGACCTGGCCCGCTCCGAGGCCGAGGCCCGGGAGGCCAAGGAGCAGGCCGAGGGGGCAAGTCTGGCCAAGAGCTCCTTTCTCGCCCACATGAGCCACGAGATCCGTACTCCCATGAACGCAGTGGTGGGCTTCTCGGAGCTCCTGCTCGGCACGGAGCTCAGCGGGGAGCAGCGGAAGTTCCTGGGCTTGGTGAAGGGCTCAGCCGAGTCGCTTCTGGGGGTCATCAACGATGTCCTGGACATCTCGAAGATGGAAGCAGGAAGGCTCGAGATCGCGGAGGAGCCGTTCGACTTGCGGGTGACCCTGGAAAAGGCCCTCCAGTCCCTGGCGCTGCAGGCTCATCGCAAGGGGATCGAACTGCTGTGGAGTTTGCCTCCCGACGTCCCCACGGCGCTGGTGGGAGACTCCGGGCGCCTTCGCCAGGTGCTGGTGAACCTGGTGGGGAACGCGATCAAGTTCACCGACCGGGGGGAAGTCGAGGTCCGGGTGGGGGCGGCGGAGATCTCCGAAGACTTCTGCCGCCTGGCGATCCGGGTGCGGGACACCGGGATCGGGATCCCCGAGGACAAGCGCGATCTCCTGTTTCAGAGCTTCAGCCAGGTCGACTCCTCCTCGACCCGGCGCCACAGCGGCACGGGGCTCGGGCTCGCGATTTCCCAGCACGTGGTGGAGGAGATGGGCGGGGCCATCGAGGTGGAGAGCCGGCAGGGGGCGGGCAGCACCTTCACCTTCACCGCGAGGTTCGGACTGCAGAGCGGTCCGGCGCCGGAGGATCCCGAGCTCCCGCAGGTGCGGGGGATTCGAGCGCTTGTAGTGGACGACCACCCGAAGAACCGGCTCCTCCTCGTCGAGATGCTCTCCCACTTGGGGATGGATGTCTCCGTGGCCTCGAGCGGCGAAGAGGGGCTCAAGCTCCTCCAGGGTGCCCAACACGAGGGTCGTCCTTACCGGCTCCTTCTCCTCGACCGCCGCATGCCCGAGATGGACGGCTTCCGGGTGGCCGAGGAGCTGCGAGACGGCGACCTGCCCCAGGTCCCCACCGTCCTCATGCTGACCTCCGACACGGTCGGCGACGACCTGAGGCGCTGTCGAAATCTCGGCATCTCGGCCTATCTGATCAAGCCCCTCTCCCGGGCCGATCTCTACGACGCCGTCCGAAAGGCACTGGTCGACGGCGGCCGGCGCGGCGATGGGGAAAGGGAAGAGGCCCGAGCCCCCGCCGTCGAACCTCCTGCGGAGATCCTCCTGGTCGAGGACAACCCCATAAACCAGATCCTGGTTCAGACGCTGCTGGCCAGGAAGGGTTGGAGGGTCACGATCGTGGCGGACGGCCGGGCCGCGCTCCAGGCCGTCGATGCCCGCGACTTCGACCTCATCTTGATGGACGTGCAGATGCCGGAGATGGATGGCCTGGAAGCCACCCGGCGAATCCGGGCGCAGGAGGACGAGGGCGGGCGGACCCGCCCTCGCCTCCCCATCGTGGGCCTCACGGCCCACGCCCTGCGCGAGGACCGGGGGAGATGTTTCGAGGCGGGCATGGACGACTACCTGGCCAAGCCGGTGGGCGCCGACGAACTCTACGCCGTTGTCATCCAGCAGTTGATGCGGAACCGAACCCCCCGGTCCGACGGTAAGGCCCCCATCGACCTCTCCGGGCTGCGGCAGTCGTTCGGCAAGGACGGGACGCTCCTCCCCCGTTTGGTGGAGCGGTTCCTCGAGGAGCTTCCCTCTTCGCTGGAGCGGCTTCGGAGCGCGGTCGCGGGGCGAGACGGCGCGGGAATCGAGCGAGCCGCTCACGGCTTCCGGGGCAGCCTCGCCGTCTTTCGCGCGAGAACGGCGTGCGCCCTGGCGTGGGATCTCGAGGCTGCGGGGAGGGGCGGTCGCCTGGAGCGGGTGCCGGGCCTGTTCGCGGAGCTCGAACGCGAGGCCCGGTCCGTCGGGGAGTACCTGCGCGGCACCGCTGCCGTCCGCCCCGGGCCCGAGGACCCGGGCGCCTGAGTCTGCCCGATCGTGGCACGAGACGGTCCCGGCCGGCCTGGCTCGATCGCCGGGCGCCCCTACCCCGACCGGCGGTACGTCCCCACGAGCTCCGCCCTGGCCAGGATCTTCCCCTCCATCGCCGCCTCCAGCACCGCCTTCGTGGGCGTTCCCAGGTCCGGCAGCACCTCTGCCAGGGCATAGAGCTTGTGGAAGTACCGGTGGCGGCCGATGGGCGGGCAGGGCCCGCCGTACCCCGTCCGCTTCCAGTCGTTGAGCCCTTCTCCCGTCCCTGGGGGGAGCTCCTCCACCCCCTCCGGCAGGCCGGGGGACGTCGGAGAAAGGTTGTAGAGCACCCAGTGGACCCAGGTCGTCTTCGGGGCCTCGGGGTCGGGGGCGTCCGGGTCGTCCACGATAAGGGCGAGGCTCCGGGTCCCTTCCGGGACACCGGACCAGGAGAGGGGAGGAGAGAGGTCCGTGCCGTCGCAGGTGTGCCGCCGGGGGATCTCCCCGCCGTGGGGGAAGGCGTCGGATACGATGTGAAGGTTCATGGGTGCTCCTTTATTCCGGCGAGAGGGGTTCGGGGCCGGGGTGGGGCGGGCGGGGGCGCCGGTGGTGCCGCCGCGTCCCGCCCGTTCTACTCGACGAGGCGGAACGGCTGCTCCTTGGCCCCGCAGACGGGGCACGCCTCCGGGGGGGCGCCCTCGGCCACGTACCCGCAGATGCGGCACACGTGATACGCGGGCTCCTGCCCCCCGGCGAGGAACTGCAGCGCGTGGCGGTACAGCGCGGCGTGCCGCTCCTCCACGTCGCGGTTCTGGCTGAACACCACCTCCGCCGCGTGGTTGCCTGCGGCCGCCGCTTCGCGGATGAGCTCCGGGTAGCGGGTCTGGGCCGCCAGCTGCTCCCGCTCGAAGGCCTCCTCGAGGTTCTGCTGGGTGTCCTTCACCACGAGATCCCCGACGAGCCGCAGGTTGCGGCTGGCGTGGATGCGCTCGGACTCGGCGATCACCCGAAACAGGAGCCCCACCCTGGGGAACCCCTCGGCGTCGGCCCGCCGGGCGTACTCGAGGAGGCGGAAGTAGGCCTTCGCCTCCGCGACGAACGCCTCGTACAGTCGGTGCGCGATGGGACGGTCCATGGTGCCTCCTCGCCGCGGTGCGCGGCGGCGGCCGGCCGGGATGCCCGGCCGGGGTGCAAGAGCCCCTCAGGCCGGTTGGTCCCGAAGGTACCGGGCCGCCTCCTCGGGGGTGACCGGGTTGATGTGGAAGCCCGTGCTCCACTCGAACCCCGCGATCCGGGTCAGTCGGGGGGCGATCTCCAGGTGCCAGTGCCAGTCGAAGCTCAGGCTGTCCCAGAGGCCGGGGCGGCCCGGGCGGGCGTGCTCCGGTGGGGATGTGTGCAGCGCCAGGTTGTACGGAGGGTCCTCCAGCACCGCCTTCAGGCGGCCCAGCACCTCCCGCAGGGTCCCGGCGAGCTGGAGCAGATCCTCGTCGGTCAGCGAGGAGAAGTCGTGGGCGTGGGCACGCGGCGCCACGGTCACCTGGAAGGGGAAGGCGGACGCAAAGGGCGCGAAGGCCGTGAAGCGGCCGGTCTCGAGCACGAGGCGCGCGCCCTCGTCGTGCTCCTGGCGGAGGATGTCGCAGAGCAGGCACCGCTCCTTTCGCCGGAAGTGGTCGCGGGCGCTGCGCAGCTCCGCGGCGATCTGGACCGGGATCTCCGGGATGGCGATGATCTGGGAGTGGGAGTGGTCGAGACGGGCCCCGGCCTCGGCCCGGTGGTTCTTGAAGAGCATCAGGTAGCGCAGGCGCCGATCCCGCTGGAGATCCGTGAGACGGGAGCGGAAGGCGGCGAGGACGTCGCGGAGCTCCTCCACCTCCAGGTCGGCCATGGACCGCTCGTGGTCCGGGTTCTCGACCACGACCTCGTGGGCGCCGACGCCCGAGACCACGTCGTACAGACCCCGGCCGCTGCGCTCCAGATCTCCCTCCACCCGCAGCACCGGGAACTTGTTCGGCACCACCCGCACCCGCCACGAGTCCGCCGGACCACCCGGCAGGCGGAAGATCTCCTGGCCGGCGTACTGCTCGTTCCCCGGGCACAGGGGGCAGTTTCGAGAGGATGGTTCGGGCTTCGGCTGGACCAGATCGGCGGGTTTCAGCGCTCGCTCCTGGGCCACGATGACCCAACGCCGCTTGAGGGGGTCGAAGCGAAGCTCGCTCATGGGAACTCCGGTCGGCGGCGGGCGGTCGGGGTCACGCGGACCACGACTCCAAGTCGTGGTCCGCTGGGATCGGCAGCTGAGCCAGGTGGTACAGGGGGGCCCTCTCGAGAACCTCCCCTCCCTGGACGAGGCGGAGGCCGACGTAAAGTGAGCCGGGGGGGGAGAACCCGACGGCCCCCAGGGGCAATGAAATCTCCCCCACCTCCCCCCAAGCGAACGCGGCCCCCGGCGCGTCGCCCTCCAGGACCGATGCCGCGCCCCCGTCCAGGGGGAGACGGACCCGGAGCCGATCCTGTCCCAGTACCTCTACCTCCACGTGCAGGCCGCGGCTCACGAGGCTCTGCAGACTGCCCTCCCCCTCGACGCACAGGTGCAACTCCCCGCCGCCGGTCCCGAAGCGAAGCCGCCGCAGCCGGCGGTCGGCCCGGTGCATGGCGCCGGCGTCGTAGCCCAGGTCGAAGATTCCCGCCGGGAGCCACTCGAAGTACGAGCTCCTTCGGCCGTCGAGCCGGGGGCGAAGCGGCCCCACCGGCACCTCGAGCAGGCCGTGGCGGACGCCGCCCTTGATGGGGGCGTGCAGCTCCGAGGGGGGTTCGAGCCCCGCCAGCCGGTAGACGTTGATCAGGTGCAGGCGGAACAGGCCGTCGAACTCCCCCGCCAGGGGGGTGTAGTGGTCGTCCCCGAGCCACCAGAACCAGTCGCTTCCCTCCGCGATGCGGATCTCCTGCCACGCCAGCTCCCGCGCGTCCGGGTCCAGCCTCGCCTCCTCGTCGGCGAGCCGGCACCGCGTGCGCTCCAGGAGCTCCCAGGCGCGGTTCTTCTCGGGGTGCCCGACCCACGTGGAGAAGGACCCGTAGATCCAGGAGCCGGGATGGACTCGGGGGAGGGGCCGCCCACCGTCCCGGCACTCCGAAAAGGTGGCGAGGTCGAGCTCCGGGTGGGCGGCGATGGCGCGGTACAAGAGGCGGAGGAAGGGTGCGCCGTTCTCGGCGTAGAACTCCCACGCGTTCTCCCCGTCGAGGATGACGCTGATGGTGCCTCCCCGCGCCGGACCCTGGGCCATGCCGGCGAGGCGGCCGACGAAGTCCTCCGCGGCGGCCTTCGGCTCCCACGCCGCGTAGGTGAACCCGATGAGGTCCGCCAGGATCTTGTCCCGGAAGAAGACGGCGATCTCCCTGCCGGCCGGCGAGCGGAAGGCGTGGGGCCGGTAGAGCTCCGCGCGCCGGTCCCCGGTCAGCGACACCTCCAGGCTGGCGGCCAGGATGTCCTCGTCGCTCGCGGCCCACTCGACTCCCTCGTCGGCGAGCAGGGCCAAGGCGTCCGCGCTCACCGAGCCTTCCGACGGCCAGAACCCGGCGGGAAAACGCCCGAAGAGCTCCCGATAGCGCTCCCGCGCGTCGCGGACTTGGCGCAGGGCGTCCCCCCCGAAGCCCCGCTGGATGACCGGGAGGGTGGCGTGGGGCAGGGCCGCCCGGGCGCTCTGGACGTCGAGGAGCAGCGGGAGGATGGGATGGTAGTAGGGGGTGGTGGAGATCTCCACGTCCCCCCGGTCCTGGGCGTCCCGATAGGCCTCCACGGTGCGCTCGCAGACGCGGTGGAGCAGGCCGAGCAGCTCCCCCTTGTCCTCCTGGGAGTACTGCCTGCCCCGGCCGAGCAGGCGCTGTACCAGCGGCTCCTCGGCCCGGACCGCCTCGCCCGTCCACGCGAGCAGGAACAGGACCTCCAGGTCTAGGAGCTCGGCGGCGGAGAGGGGCCCCCCCCGGCCGCTCTTCCCGTGGAGATCGAAGTAGCGCGCCAGGGGGCGGATCTGGTTCTCCAGGTGGGCGAAGAAGAGTCGCGGCGTCAGGTCCTCGCGGGCGTCGCGGGAGAGCTCGTCGGGGTGCAGGCGCAACGGGTCCAGGAAGGTGTCGCGGACCCCCGGGTCCGCGTAGTCCTGGAGCTGGTCGAGGAGGCTCGGCACCAGGTTGAAGGTCACCCGGGCGCGGGCCTCGACGGCCAGGGCCAGCATGTCGTAGTAGTCCTTCGCGGCGTGCAGGAAGGTCCACGGCATGCGGTACTCGCCCCCCACCGGGTTGCGGTAGTAGGGCTGGTGCATGTGCCAGAGAAGGGCGACCCTCGCCCCCACGGGGGATCCTAGACCCCGATCCAGGCCTGCACCTTGTCCTGGTAGGCCTGGGCGAGCCGCTCCACGTCCGCCGGGTCCTCCCCCTCCACCACCAGGTGGAGCACGGGGCGGTACGGGTCCGGCAGGAGGAGCACGCTGGAGCCGTTGAGCTGCACCTGCACCCCGTCCACGAAGCTCGCGTCCTTGTCCACGCTGTCCTCGCTGATCCGGCGCATCGCGAGCCCCTTGCTCTCCACGGGGCAGGGGAGCTCCCGCTGGAGGTAGGCGACCGGAGGGAGGTCGTCGAAGACCTCGCTCACCCGCCGGCCGGACTTGCACAGGAGCTCCAGTATCCTGGCAGCGGTGAACATGGCGTCGGGGGCGTGGAGGAACCCCGGAAAGGCGAACTTTCCCGGGGCTTCGGAGATGAATGCGTACTCGTGCATCTGGGAGGTCTTGAGGCTCGTGGTCTTGCCCCGGGTCACCCGGAGGCCGGGCTCGGTGTTTTCCAGCACCCGCGGTGCGGTCACCGGCAGGAAGGCCCGGGTACCGGTCGGGCTCGTGGCCGCCAAAAGCTTGAGCAGGAACAGGAGTGTCTCGTGGGCCGGCCGCACGTCGCCCCGGTCGTCGATGAGCTCGAGGTTCTGCCCCCCCGGGGTCACGTAGAACCCCACGTCGGCCCGGAGCGCCCGGACGATCTCCCCGACCTGCCGCACGGCCTCCTCCGCCTCGAACATCCGCCGCATGAGGCGGCGCTCGTCCGGGTAGGCGTTCAGCACGACCGTCTGGCATCCCAGGGTGTTCAGGAGCGGCGGCAGGTACTCCCCCGTGGTCCCGTTCCCGAGGTCCAGAACCACGCGAAACTTGCGCGAGCGCACGGTGTCGGCGTCGAGCGCCCGGAGATACCCTTCCCGGTAGAACTCCGGCACGGCTCCCATCTCTCGGATGCCCCCCACCTCCGAGTGATCCACCCGCCGGAAGTTCTCCTTGAAGAAGAGACGTTCGATCGACTTCTCGAGGCCCGTGTCCAACACGTTGCCGTTCTCGTCGTAGAAGACGATCTCGGTGTTCCGGCTCCCCGAGGTGCTCTGTTGGAAATACACCCCGGCGACCTCTCCGAAGCTCGCGAGCTTGTACCGCTCCACCGGCACGGGCACCATCTTGATGTCGTGGACGTTGACGCCGGTGGACAGGATCCCCCCGAGAAAGGCGCGCTTGAGCATGCGGCTGGCTCGCAGGTAGTCCCGGCCCACCAGAATGTGGCTGCCCCGCGGCAGCATCGAGCCCATGGCCGCCCCCATCTTGGCCGCGAACTCGGGAGAGAGCTCCACGTTGGTACGCCCCTGCACCGCACCGCCCTCGAAGACCGACTTCTTCCACTTGTCCCCCCACACCAGGTTGGCGGAGAGCACGCTGCCGGCTTCGATCTTCTTGTTCGGCCACACGAGGATGTCCTTCTCGAAGCAGGCGCCCGACCCCACCTCCGTGCCCTCGGCCACCACGGCGCCCTTCTCGACGCGCACGTCATCCCCGAGCTTGACGTCGTCGCACAGCACCACGTTTCGGAGGACGGTGCGGGCCCCGACGCTGGCACGCCGCCAGAGGTTGGCGTTCTCCAATACGGCGCCGTCCCCGACCCGGCACTGGTCCCCGAGCACGGCGTTGTGCAGGGTGACCCCGCTGCCGATGGTTGCGCCCTTTCCCACGACGACCGTGCCCTGGGCCGCGAGGTCCGGGGGCAACACGACCCCCTCCTCGGCCCACACCGTACCCGCGCCCGCCCTGTGGGCTTCCCCGGGGAACCGGAGCCCGACCTTCCCCTCGAGGATCTCCCGCACCGCCTCACGGTAGGAATCGGTGTCGCCCACGTCCCGCCAGTATCCCGGCGCGTTGTAGCCGTAAATCGGGATGTTCTCCCGGAGGAAGATCGGGAAGAGGTCCTTCGAGAAGTCGAAGGGCCGCCCCGGCGGGATGAGCCGCAGGATCTCGGGTTCCAGCACGTAGATCCCGGTGTTGACCGTGTCGCTGAACACCTCTCCCCAGCCGGGTTTCTCCAAGAAGCGCAGGATGCGCCCCCCGGCGTCGGTGATGACGACGCCGAACTGCA
The DNA here is from genome assembly GCA_033551855.1 of Deferrisomatales bacterium. Lineage (GTDB taxonomy): Bacteria > Desulfobacterota > Deferrisomatia > Deferrisomatales > JACRMM01 > JBFLZB01. The sequence goes on along the minus strand of JAWSUI010000026.1, from coordinate 9,659 downwards.
GGGGGTTCGGCACGCTAGTCAAGGTGATGGTGACGGGGGTCCGCTTGGCCCGGTGAAATTCCAGGATCGGGACCAGGTCGAAGTCCGTGACCAGGTCCCCGGACATGATCAGGAAGGTCGAGTCCAGGCGGTCCTCCGCGCACTTCACGGCGCCGGCCGTGCCGTAGTCGTCGTCGGGCAGGAGGTAGTCGAGGCGGACGCCGAAACGGGAGCCGTCCCCGAAGTAGTCCCGAATCACGTCGGGCATGTAGTACAGGAGCACGACGATCTCGGTGATTCCCGTCTCCCGCAGCTTCCCCACGATGTGCTCCATCATGGGGCGGTTGAGGAGCGGCACCATGGGCTTGGGCACGGAGTGGGTCAGCGGCTGGATGCGGGTGCCGAACCCACCGGCCATCAGAACGGCCTTCATCGTGAGACCTCCCTGAGCAGGGCCCCCCAACGGGGCGGATCATAAGGACGGGGCCGGAAAGAACCGACACCCGGAAAGGAGATGGCCGAAGAGCCCACGCCGCGGCGGCCGAGGCTCCCCGGGAGCTCCGGCCGAAACCCGGCCGGAGCGCGGGGGACGCCCCCGGCGGGTGCTGTTTGCGCGGGGGTCAGTGGGGCCGGGTTCCCCCGTAGCGCCTCTCGAGCACCCGGGCCACCTCCGCCTTGAGCTCCTTGAGGTTGCCGGACTTCACCACGTAGGCGTCCGCGAGCCAGGAGGAGAAGTCGTCCTTGAACGAGCCGTAGGCGGTGGAGAGGACCACGGGGAGTTGCTGGTGCTGGCGCGTGACCTCCTGGAGGATCTGGAGCCCGCTCTCGCCGCGGAGTTTGATGTCGAGGACCATCAGGTCCACCGGGTGGTCGGCGAGCAGCTTCTTGGCCGCGGCGCCGTCGGCTGCGCACAAGACCCGGTAGCCCTCCTCCTGGAGCTCGGCCTGGTACAGGGTGCGGATGCTCTCCTCGTCGTCGACCACCAAAATCGTGAACATCCGGCTCCTCCTCGCTCCGTGCGGCAGTCCTCCCAGGCCGATCGCGGCCATGATACCAGCGCTCTACCCTTCGTCAACGCCCCGTCCCAGAATTCCGCCCGGTACCTCCGGGGAGCCAAGACGCGCCCGGGGGCACAACGGTCCCGACGGCGTGCCGGGGAGACGGGGAGGAGGCTCGTCCGGCCGTGGTGCGGCGGACGGCATCAGGTCGTCCGCCCCGGCCGGGCCTCCCGGGTCAAGAGGTAGAGGCCCGAGCCGACCGCCAAGGTGAGCAGGGGGAACAGGAAGGCGGCCTCGTAGTTGCCGGGGGAGCCCTCGAGGATCGTCCCCATCACCTGCTGGACCAGGGCGGGTCCCACCATGATGAAGAAGTTGATGGCGGTCACCGCCGTGCCAACGAGGTGGGGCGGGACCGACTCCTTCACGTGGGCGTACAAGAGCACCCGGAAAGCGGAGAAGAACCCCAGCACGGCGAAGACCGCCGTCCACCCGGCGGCGGAGCTCGGGGTCCCGATCCCCACGAGGGGTATGAAGCACAGGATGGACACGGCGTTGCCGCCGGTCACGACCCACTTTCGCGATCGGATCCGATCGGAGAGCCAGCCCCCCACCGAGCTCCCCACCGCCGTGGCGAGCCCCAGCGCCAGCAGGATGTTGCCCGCCTCCGTCCGCGTGTAGGAGAGGGACTCCATGAAGTACGGTCCCGCCCAGAGCCCCTGCAGGCTGGCCACCGACGCGTAGCCCACGAGCGCCAGCGGCGCCGTGAGCCAGAAGCTGGGCAGCCCGAGGACGTGGCGCAGACCGCCCCTCCCCTCCCGGGGGATCGGGGCGGGCGCCGCGCCGTCGGGGCGCTCCTTCACCGTCCTGTGGATCGCGGCGGCGGCCAGGAGAGTCAGGGCGGCGAAGGCGAGGAAGGTGCCGCGCCAACCCAGCCAGGCCACGAGGCCGGCCAGGGGGGTGGCCGCCAGGAGGGCGCCGACCGTTCCGAGGGACAGGATCAGGCCGGACACCGTGCCGAAGGCGCCCGCCGGGAACCACTCCGCCAAGAGCTTGAGGGAACCCATCAGGACTGGGGCCATCCCGAGTCCCATGAGCGCCCGTCCGGCCAGGAGGCCGCCCCAGGAGTCGGTGAGCGCGAACAGGGCCGAACCCAGAGCGCACAGCGACGCAGCCCCGACGACGATGGTCCTGGCGCCCCAGCGGTCGAGGGCGGGGCCCAGGGGGAACTGGGCCAGGGCAAAGGCGTAGAAGAACATGCCCCCCAAGAGGGCGAGCTCGTCCGGGCCCAAGCCGAACTCGGCCGCGAGGTCCACGGCGATCAGGGCGGTGGACACCCGGTAGAACTGGGAGAAGCAGTACATCAGGGACATGACCCCGAAGATCGCCCAAGCCCGCCGCCGATCGACCACGGACGTACCTCCCTGTGGGCGTGGGGCCCACCCCTTGGAACCGGTGACGGCAGCCGGAGGAGCTCCCCAGCCGGGGGGCTCCTCCTTGCCGGCGGCGTATACTACGCGAGAGGCCCCCCAGAGGGCCAATCCACGCCCACGGCTCGGAAGGCCGGAAAGGAGGGGGAGGCTGCAGACTCTCCGGGACCTTCTCGGGCGCATCCGTTGGGACTCCGACTTCCGCCAGGGGAGTTTCCGGGTCGGATACCGGGACCGGGTGCGGGAGGAGATCGTCCGGGTGCCGCTTCAGGATGTGGTTGTCGAGACCGGGAACCGGTCTTCCTGCGATCTCAAGGGCCCGTCGGGGGCTGTTTTCCGTTCCACTGGGTCCCGCGAGTGTGGCGAGACGCAGAGCTGCTCTGGAGCCGGGATCCCTGAGGCAGGAGGTGCGCCGGATTCAGGGCCGCACGGTGGTGAGGATCCTCCCCCCCTCCCGTCGGAGCGCTCCGCGGCGCTGCAGCGCTCCCACGGTCTCCCGGTAAGTCTCTCGTTCACGGCCGGGCCCGAAGTACCGAACCACCGTGTCCGGGAACCACGCCGTGCCGAGGAGATGAGGGAGTAGCTCCTCCTCGGCGAAGTCCCCTCGCATGAGCAGGGTGTACACGAGGATGCGCTTGACCAGATCCTCCCCCACCCGGCGTCGATCCGCGCCGTAGGCCGCGAGGCGCGCCCTGGCTCGGGCCAGGGCGCCGCGCATGTCGGAGAAGGGCCTTCCGTGACCCGGGAACACCCGGCGGACCTCCAGGGCCTCGAGCCGCTCCAGGGACCCGAGGAGGGCGTCCAGCGCCCCGTCCCCCTCCACGGCCTCCGTGATCACCGGGATGTCCCGCTCCCACAGGGTGTCGGAGGAGAGGAGCACCTTCGCATGCGGCTCGTACAGCACGATGCCGTCGGCCGCGTGGCCCGGCGTGTGGAGCAGCCGAAAGCGGTGAGGGCCCACGGGGATCTCCTCCCCGTCCTCCAAGGCCCGGGTGCACGCAAAGGGCGCCGCCTCCTGGTGGTAGTAGTCCCACCAGGGCCCCCTGCGGTCCCCTGCGTCCAGAAATGCCTTGCCCGCTGCGTGGAGGGCGATCTCGCACCCGGAGGCCCCCTGGATCGCGCGGTTGGCCCCTACGTGGTCGCAGTGGGCGTGGGTCGAGATGATCAGCCGGGTCTCCCGCCAGGGGACCCCGAGGGCGTCCAGGCCGGCGAGGGTCTTGGGGATTTCCGAGGCGTACGCCGTGTCGATGAGCACCGGCGCGGGCGAGCGGCAGGCGAAGTGGTTTCCGCTCAGATAGCCGCGCTCGATGAAGAACAGCCCCTCGAGGATCTCGGTCCCAGCCGGGCCGCCTCCGGGTGTCCCGGCGGCGGGTCCTGCCCCGCGGCTGGGCTCAGGCACGCCCACGCCCCTCCGGGCACGCGGCCAGGCAGCGGAAGCAGAAGTACTGAAAGCCGATGAAACCCGCCTGGTAGAGGCGCCAGTAGTGGGGGTCCTTGAGCATGGCCTTGCGTTCCTCGGCGGCGGCGTCCGCGTAGCGGGACCAGAATCGGATGGCTCCCCCGATGCCGTAGGGCTGGGACGTCTTGATGCACTTCATCACATCGGTCTTGCCCCCCTCGGCGAACGCCCCCGAGGGACACGCCTCCACGCACAGGCCGCACTGGGTGCAGAGGTCCTCCTCCACCGGCGGGTCCGAAGGCAGGGCGGCGTCGGTGAGCACGGCGGAGAAGATCACCCGACTGCCCAGCTCGGGGTGGAGGACCAGATTGTGGCGCCCAAATCGACCCAGCCCCGCGGCCACCGCCGCGTGGCGCAGGCTGACCTCCCCCACGCTGCCCTTCGTCTCCTCGCTCATGACCAGGGGATAGGAGACCGGGACGGTCATGGCCCGGGCTCCCGACCGCTCCAGGAAGCGGGCGACCTGGTAGTCGCAGGACCGGGTGAATTCCATGAGCTCCAGACGTCCCGTCATGGCGAGCTGCGGGCTGGGGCTCTCGCAGGTCGAGAGCTCCCGGTACCCCAGGACGACGAGGGACCGCACCCCGGGGAACAGGCTCTCCAGCGGGGGGGAGATGGGGCTTCGGTAGTCCTCTGCCGCCGCGAACCCCACGGCGTCGACCCCGAGGTCCAGGGCGAAACGGCGGATCGTTTCCTTCTCCACGGCGGGTCTCCTCTCACCCCGGCGACGGGCCCGGGGCAGGGCGAAGGGCCTCCAGGTGGAGCCGCACCTGGCGGATCGTGTCCTCCAGCAGCCGGGGGTCGCGCCCCGCAGCATACAGGGCGGCGGCCCCGTTGATGGAGGTGACGAGGAAGTCGGCGACCTCCCGATGGTCGATGCCCGGGCGCAGGACCCCACCCCGGTCCGCCTCCTCGAGCCATGACTGCAGGAGGCCGGAGAAGGCCCGGAAACCGCTGAGGATCCGGTCGCACATGGGCCCTGGTTGGCCTGCGAGCTCCACCAGCATCGAGAAGAAGAAGCACCTTCCCCCGAGGGCTTCCCCCCCGATGTAGTCCCGAAGGTCGTTCTCGACGGTCCGGGCGATCCGCTCCAGGGGATCCGCGATTTCCCGAACCCCTCGGAACACGAGGGCGCGCCAGACATGCACCGTGCGCGCATACGCGGCATGCCACAAGTCTTCCTTGCTCCGAAAGTGCCCGTAGAGCCCCCCCTTGGTGATCCCGGTCGCTGCGAGCACATCGGCAACGGACGTGCTCGAGTAGCCCCGGCGCGAGAAGAGTTGGAGCGCTGCCCCCACGATCTCCTGGCGGGTCTTCTCTCCTTTGGTCGTCATGGGGGGCAAAATATACCGACCGGTTGGTCTTGTAAAGCTTTCCCTGCCGGACTGGCGGTAGACAGGCCCCGTGGCGGCTGCCCGGGTTGCCCGCCGCTTGACGTGTGCGCCGTTACGGGCACACTGGGCGGGCCGGGGGGCTCCCGCGGGGAGGAGGAACGTCGTGGTCACGAGAAGAATCCGAAAGGTCTTTCACAGCAAGCCCACGGTCGAGGGTGCCGGGGTGCACCTGAAGCGGGCCTTCGGGTTCAGCCAGGTGCCGCTCTTCGACCCCTTCCTCCTGTTGGACGACTTCCGGTCCCGGGAGCCCGAGCACTACCTGCCGGGCTTCCCCTGGCACCCCCACCGGGGCATCGAGACCATCACCTACGTGCTCGGGGGCGACGTCGAGCACGGGGACAGCCTGGGCAACCGGGGGGTGATTCGCGCCGGCGACGTCCAGTGGATGACGGCCGGGAGCGGCATCGTCCACCAGGAGATGCCCAAGGGGGATCCTGAGGGCGCCATGCTCGGTTTCCAGCTGTGGGCCAACCTGCCCGCGGCGGAGAAGATGACCGAGCCCCGCTACCGGGACGTGCGCAGCGCCCAGATCCCCACGGCCGCGCTTCCGGGGGGGGTGAGCGCCAAGGTGATCTGTGGGAGGGTCGGGGACGTCTGGGGGCCGGTTCGGGACATCGTCACCGACCCCGAGTACCTGGACGTGCGGATCCCTCCTGGGGGGGCTTGGTCCCACCCCACCGAACCCGGGCACACGGCATTCGCCTACGTGATCGAGGGCCGCGGACTGTTCTGCGAGGAGGGGAAGCCCTACTCCTACGACGTCGAGGGGAGCAACTACTTCGACCTGGAGCGCGACCCCCTCCTGCCGGACGGCACGCTGGTCCTCTTCGGCGACGGCGAACAGGTCACCGTCTCCGCCGAGGGGGAGCCGGTACGGTTCCTCTTCGCCTCCGGGAGACCCCTCGGCGAACCGGTGGCCTGGTACGGTCCCATCGTCATGAACACTCAGGAGGAGCTAAGGGTCGCTTTCGAGGAGTACCGGCAGGGGACGTTTCTCAGACACCGGGTCCCTTGAAGGGGCCGGGGAGGAGGCTCGACATGGCGGGAAGCGCTTGGAAGAAGTTCGTGGGGGTCCTCGTCGGCGTCGCTCTGGTGCTCGGGGCGGGGGCTGGGGCCGGATGGGCCGAGGAGAGCGGCGAGAAGGCCACCTTCGAGGACGTGAAGCGGCAATTGGCCGAGACGGCCCGCGCCCTGGGGGCGTACTCGGCGGAGCAGCGGGACGAGGCGGTCAAGAAGGCGAAACCCGCCCTGGATGCCCTGGATGCCCGCCTGGACCGTTTGGAGCAGCAGACCAAGGCGAAGTGGGCGGAAATGGACGAAACGGCACGGGAAAGGGCTGCCGCCACCCTCGAAGCCCTCCGAAGGCAGCGAAACACCGTGGCGGAGTGGTACGGGGGCTTGCAGCACAGCTCCCAGGAGGCGTGGGAGCGGACGAAGAAGGGCTTCTCCGACGCATACGACGCTCTGAAGGGAAGCTGGGAGAAGGCGGAGAAGGACCTCGAGGCGGAACCGTAAGGAACTCCCGAACCGGTGCTCACGGGAACGGCCTCTCCTTGCCGGAGGGGAGAGCCGGTGAGGCACGGGCCCGACCCAAAGAGCTTGCCAGAGGGCGCGGTGTCTGTTTGAATCGGGAACGCAGCGGCGGAGGTCCCGGCCAGCGGTGAAGCCCGTCCCACGGCGGACTGCCGGCCGAAGACTCGGCCATCCCCGGCGGGCTCAGCCCCGGGCTCGTGCGGAGCCCCCAGAGGAGGCACATGGATTGAAGGCGTTCGGCAGACACCTGCTGGTGGAGTATCGCGACTGTGACCGGGACACCCTCGACGATCTCGACGGCATCGAGGACGCGATGCGGCAGGCCGCCGTCCAAGCCGACGCTACGGTCGTCGCGTCGGTGTTCCACCCCTTTTCCCCCCAGGGAGTGACCGGCGTTGTGGTCGTGGAGGAGTCGCACCTCTCCATCCACACGTGGCCCGAGCACGGGTATGCGGCGGTGGACTTCTACACCTGCGGCGACTGCGAGCCCCAACGGGCCCACGATTTCCTGCGGGACTACCTTGGAGCCCGCCGCACGGAGGTGCTGCACGTCGACCGCGGCCTCCCCGGCCCCGGACGGGGCATCGCCGTTCGTGCCCACGAAACCGAGGGGGGCGACAGCAGCCGGGGGAGCGTGAGCCTTCCCGTTGGGCTCGACGCGCCTTCGTCCCTCCCGCGTGGCAACTGACGGGGGGCTCGGCCGTTGTGGTGCGAGGAGACCTTCGCCGACCGGGTTCGCTACGGCCTTCGAGCAAGCCGCGTCGTGTACGAGGGCCGGAGTGCCTACCAGACCATCGCCATTTACGAGACGCTCCAGTATGGGAGGGTCCTGGCCCTCGACGGGGTCTTCCAGACCGGCGAGCGGGGCGAGCACTTCTACCACGAGATGATCGCCCATCCTGCCCTGTGCGCGGCACCCTCCCCGGAGAGGGTCCTCGTGATCGGCGGGGGCGACGGTGGAACGGCCCGGGAGGTGCTGCGGCACCCGGAAGTGCGGAGCTGCGTTCTGGTCGAAATCGACGGGCTGGTGATGGAAGCGTGTCGGGAGCACCTGCCCCTGGGGCGCGCGGCTTGGCGGGACCCGCGCCTCGAGGTGGTGCTCGGCGACGGGGTGGCGTACGTCCGGGAGGCCCCGAGCTCTTCCTTTGATGTCGTCATCGTCGACGGCAGTGACCCGGTTGGCCCCTCCGAAGGGTTGTTCGGGGAGGGCTTCTACCGGCACTGTTCCCGGGTCCTGGCGGGCCGGGGCGTCTTCGTGACCCAGAGCGAGTCGCCGATCCTGGACCTCGAGCTCTTCCTCGATATCCAGCGCCGGCTTCGGGCCGTCTTCCCCCGGGTCACACCCCTGGTGGGGCCGGCGCCCCTCTACGGCGCCGAGCAGTGGAGCTGGACCCTGTGCACCCATGGGGGGGATCCACTGGAGCTCGACGTCTCGCGGGCCGCTCGGGTCGAGCCCCTCCTCCGGTACTACCACCGGGACCTGCACCGGGCTTCCGCCGTGCTGTCCGCCGAGTTGCGCCGCCTCCTCGGTTAAAGGCGGCCCCGGCCCGCTGTCCTCGCCCGGTCCCCCGGTTTCTACCCCGCCCACCTCTCGAGCCGGCGAGCCGCCTCGTCGAGGGTCTCGTCCCTCTTGCAGAAGCAGAACCGCACGATCCCGCGGCCGAGCTCCGGCGCGGAGAAGAAGCTCGACCCCGGCACCACGGCGACCCGGGCGTCCCGGACCAGGTCTTCGGCAAAGGCCGTGTCGCCCTTTCGGGTGAGGGCCGAGAGGTCGGTCATCACGTAGTAGGCGCCCCGGGGGCGAAAGCACCGGAAGCCGACCCGTTCCAGCACCGGGAGGAACCGGTCCCGCTTGCCCTGGTAGACGGCGGCGAGTTCGCGGTAGTAGGCCTCCGGGAAGCCCAGGGCGGTCACGCCGGCCTCCTGGAGCGGCGCCGCGGCACCCACCGTGAGGAAGTCGTGGACCTTCCGGATGGCCGCCGTGAGGGCCGGGGGTGCGACGGCGTAGCCGATCCGCCAGCCTGTCACCGAGTAGGTCTTGCTCATGCCGCTGATGGTGACGGTGCGCTCCCGCATCCCCGGCAGGGTGGCCAGGGCCACGTGCTCGCACCCGTCGAAGGTGATGTGCTCGTAGATCTCGTCGGTCACCGCCACGACGTCGAGCTCCCGGCACAGGCCGGCGACGACCTCGAGCTCGGAGCGGGTAAAGACCTTGCCCGTCGGGTTGTTGGGGGTGTTCAGGATCACGGCCCGGGTGCGGGGCCCGAAGGCGGCCCGGAGCTCAGCGGGGTCGAACCCCCATTCCAGCGTGCCCCCCTCGGCCACCGGTCGCAGGGGGACATAGCGGGGCGCGGCGCCGCACAGGACGGCGTCGGGGCCGTAGTTCTCGTAGAAGGGCTCGAAGACCACGACCTCGTCCCCGGGGTTCACCACGGCCAGAAGGGTCGCGATCATGGCCTCGGTGGACCCGCAGGTGACGGTGATCTCGGTTTCCGGGTCGATCTCGGTCCCCTGGAAGTGCCGGGTCTTCTCCGCCAGGGCGTCTCGGAAGGCCTTGGCGCCCCAAGTGATGGCGTACTGGTTCACGTCGGCCTGCAAGGCCCGGCAGGCCGCGTCCTTGAGCTCCTGGGGGCAGGGGAAGTCGGGGAACCCCTGGGCGAGGTTCACCGCCCCGTGGGCCGCGGCGCGGCGGGTCATCTCGCGGATGACCGATTCGGTGAACCGGGAGGCCTTGTCCGAGATGCGCATGGGGGGCTCCGCTGGAACATCAGGATATGAGGACGCCGGAGTGCTGGCACGCTGGCACGCTGGGACGCCGGGACGCCGGGACGCTGGGACGCTGGGACGCTGGGACGCTGAACCCCGAACC
>JAWSUI010000025.1:0-53160 GCA_033551855.1 Deferrisomatales bacterium | reverse complement strand
GCAGCGTAAAAACTTGACTCGTCTTTCAAGATCTTCACCCCCCAAGGACTTCTAGGGCCGCGTCCGCGAGGAGGGCCTTCGCCGGGTCTGTCGCCGCCAGCTTCCGACAGTAGGGGAGGGTGACGTTGGTGAGCGCGTAGGTGCTGGTGGCCGGCACCGCCCCGGGGATGTTCGGGACGCAGTAGTGAAGCACCCCCTCCTCCCGGTACACCGGAGAGGCGTGGCTCGTCGGCCGGCTGGTGGGGCTGATACCCCCCTGATCGATGGACACGTCGACGAACACGCTGCCCTGCCGCATGCCCCTGAGGACCTCGCGGTCCACCAAGTGGGGCGCCTTCGCACCCACCACCAAGACCGCACCCACCAGCATGTGGCACGAGGCCGCCGCCTCCCGGATGTTCCGTCGGTTGGACATCAGGGTGACGACCTTGCCGTCGAAAACGTCGTCGATGTACGAAAGACGTGCGTGGTTGACGTCGATGATCACCACCTCGGCCCCGAGCCCGTAGGCCACCTTGGCGGCGTTGATCCCCACGGCCCCGCCCCCCAGGATCAAGATCCGCCCGTGTTTGGTCCCCGGGACCCCCCCCAGAAGGATGCCCATCCCCCCTTTCTCCCGTTGGAGAAAGGTCGCCCCCAGCTGCACCGCCATCTTTCCGGCGACCTGGCTCATGGGAGCCAGGAGCGGGAGGCTGCCGTCCTCCAGTTGGATCGTCTCGTAGGCGACGGCGCGGATCCGCTTCTCCAGGAGCACCCGTCCCAGCTCGGGAAGGGGGGCCAGGTGGAGGAACGTGAAGAGAGTCTGGCCCGGCCGCAGGAGAGCGTACTCCGAATCAAGGGGCTCTTTGACTTTCATCACCAGGTCGGCACCGCCCCACACCGCTTCCCCACTGCGCAAGATCTCGGCACCCGCCGCCCGGAACTCTTCGTCGCCGATGCCGCTCCCCGCCCCGGCATTCGTCTCGATGACGACGGTGTGCCCGTCAGTCACCAGTTCCTCAACCCCGGACGGCACGATCCCCACCCGGTATTCGTTGTCCTTGATCTCGCGGGGGACACCGATGACCATGGCCCCTCCTCTCTCTCCGGCAGCCGGGGCAAGATCATATCCCCGCCGGCGCCCCGGGTCCACCGCGCGAAGGGGCTCACGCGTGCAACGGGGCCCGAGACCCCGCGGGGCCCACCCCTGCCGTGCTCCGGTGAACCCCAGGGGCGCCCCCCGGCACCAGGCTCCCGTGTCCAGGGCCGAGCAGAAAATCCCCTGGAACCCGGAACTCGCCTCACGTATAAGCTGCTCAGCTCAGGGTACCCCTTGGGTCGCCGGCGGCGCACTTACCGCGGCCGCCTGCCGCGGGGCCGTCGTGGTTCCCGGCAAGGGAACCCATCCGGCTCCCACAACCCACTCATCGGTGTGCGCCCGTGCCCCGACTCCTCGTCCGCCAGCCTTTTCGTCGGCGTCCCCTTCCAGTGTCTCGCCCGCCCCCAGGACCCGGGCTCCTCCGGATCGCTGCCCTGGGTCTCCTGGTGTTTCTGGCGCCGGCCCTTGCGGCCGGCGGCACAGGAGACGATCACGACTCCCCCGAAGAGGGGACCGTGGACCGGGTCCAGGACTACGTGGGGGATACCGTCGAGGCGTTGGCCCGCCGCCTGGACGACTTCTTTGCCGGAGACCTCGCCTATCTGGAAGCGACCGGCAGCTACCTACAGATCGGGGGCTCCGCTCTCTGGGAACAAGGGGGGGATTGGAAGTTCGACGACCGGATCCGCCTCCGACTCGTCCTGCCCCGAACCCAGAAGCGCTTCCGACTCGTCCTCGAGAGCGAGCGTGAACCCGAGGAGACCCAACCCGCGGATGAGGAGCGGCCGGCCCCTCCCCCGCCTTCCGAAAGCAGGCGCACACTGCTCGGACTGGAGGGCCGCCTTCAGGAGACGAGGCGCTGGCGGGTCTCGCTGACGGGGGGAGTGAGGTTTCCCCTCCCGCCGGACCCGTTCGTGCGCCTGCGGGGGCGCTTGCAGGTCCTCCCGGTGGCCTCCTGGCGCGTTCGGTTCGCCCAGAGCCTGTTCTGGTTCCGCTCGGATGGGTATGGCGAGACCACGGCCGTGGACCTCGACCGCTCCCTATCGCCGACCGTTCTCTTCCGCAGTGCGTCCAGCGCCACGTTCCTCCTGGACGAGAGCAACTTCGAACTCACCCAGAGCTTCGGCGTGTACCACCACCTCAGCGCTCGCGACGCCCTGACGTACTCCTACACCGTCCTCGGCGAAACCAACCCAAGGACCCAGGTCACGGACCACGTGGTCGGCATCCGGTACCGGCGGGGCCTCTACCGAGACTGGCTGTTCTTCGAAGTCGAGCCCGGTATTCGTTTTTCACGGGAAGACGATTTTCGGCGGATCGCCTTCGTCGGTTTCAAGCTGGACGCGGTCGCTCGGGACGACTGAGAGCCCTGGCCGCCGGCTGTTTTCGGTTGCCTCCCGGCTCTTCCGTCCTCCGCACGGCCGTGGCGCCCTACCGCGGGGCACCCCCCCCCGGAGGCCGCACCCGGACAGCACGGTACCCCTCGGCCGCGGATCTAACCCTGCACACTCCACCAGGGCCGCAGGCCTCAGAGCGCGCCCTCGCCCCGCTCGCCGGTACGGATCCGAACGACCTCCTGCACCGGGTAGGCGAAGATCTTCCCGTCGCCGATCTTCCCGGTCCGGGCGGCCAGCGCGATGGCGTCGACGACCTTCCCGGCCAAGTCCTCCCCCACCACCACCTCCAGTTTTACTTTGGGGACGAAGTCCACGGTGTACTCGGCGCCCCGGTAGACCTCGGAGTGCCCCTTCTGCCTCCCGAACCCCCGCACCTCGCTCACGGTCATCCCCTGCACGCCCAGTCCCTGCAGCGCTTCCTTCACCGGGTCGAGGCGGAACGGCTTGATGATGGCATCGATCTTGATCATGGATCGTTCCTCCGGGGCCCGAGGCCCCTCTTCGCGCTGTTCAACCGGTGGGACCCGGGTGTTCCACGACCCCATGCACCGCGCACGGTCGCAGCTGGGGCGCAGCCGCGGGCCGGTCTCGCCGTGACCCGCCTCTCCTCCCGCGGCCCGCCTCACACTATGAGCCCCGGGGGGATTCTTACACGAACCATGCCAGGCCTCGGCTCTGCCACGGGAGCCTCGGGAAGCCGCCGTGGCCCACCGGCGCTGCGGGGTCCTCAGGCCCAGGGCCACGGCAATGAACAACATTTTTGGAGCGCTACCAGCTTGATGTGACATTTTTGTTCGCGACCGGTGTCCCGCCGACCCCTCCCGCTGCGCCTCTTTCCTGCGCTCCTCCTTTCCGGACGCGGGTTGCCGACGGATCACCCCGGCGGCTCCCCGGTCGTGGCACGGCCCTTGAAAAAGCGGGAACCCGTCGCCGCCGTGACCGTTGCCCCTTTCGAGAGCCGACGAACCCTAACGTGGAGCAGAGACCGTGGAAAACCAGATCTTCGAGCTGAAGTACGCCATCGACACCTTCTACTTCCTCGTGTGCGGGGCCCTGGTCATGTGGATGGGGGCGGGGTTCGCCATGCTGGAATCAGGACTGGTCCGGGCCAAGAACACCACCGAGATCCTGGCGAAGAACGTGTCCCTGTTCGCCGTGGCGTGCGTGATGTACCTGGTCTGCGGCTACGCCATCATGTACGACGGCACGTGGTTTCTCCGGGGCATCGAGTTGTCCGGCGCGCCCAGTCTCGACGATTTCACGGCCCACGTGCTGGCCGCCTCGGCCGAGGCCGGCTTCGCCGGGGACGCCGTGTACGCAGACGCGTCGGACTTCTTCTTCCAGGTCGTCTTCGTTGCCACCGCCATGTCGATCGTCTCGGGGGCCGTGGCCGAGCGGATGAAGCTGTGGTCCTTTCTGGCGTTCTGCGTCCTCATGACCGCCTTCATCTATCCCATGGAGGGGTCCTGGACCTGGGGCGGCAAGGACGTCTTCGGCCTGTTCAACCTGGGTGACCTGGGGTTCAGCGATTTTGCGGGCTCGGGGATCGTACATCTGGCCGGCGCCTCGGCCGCCCTGGCCGGTGTCCTGCTGCTCGGACCCCGGAGGGGCAAGTACGGGCCCGGGGGACAGGTCAACGCGATCCCGGGCGCCAACCTCCCCCTCGCCACGCTGGGGACCTTCATCCTCTGGATGGGCTGGTTCGGCTTCAACGGAGGCTCGGTGCTCAAGCTCGGCGACGCGGCAAACGCCAACGCCGTCGCCATGGTCTTCCTCAACACGAACGCCGCCGCCGCCGCCGGCGCTGTTGCCGCCCTGATCCTGGCACGGCTGCTCTTCGGCAAAGCCGACCTCACCATGCTCCTGAACGGCGCCCTGGCCGGACTGGTGACCATCACCGCCGAGCCCGCCACCCCCACTGCCCTCCAGACCAGCGTCTTCGGAGCCCTGGGCGGGCTGCTCGTGGTGGTCAGCATCGTGTGCCTGGACAAGCTGCGCATCGACGACCCGGTGGGTGCCATCTCGGTGCACGGGGTCTGCGGCCTCCTGGGGCTCCTCCTCGTCCCCGTGACCAACCCGGAGTCGAGCGTCTTCGGTCAAGCGGTGGGCGCCCTGACCATCTTCGTGTGGGTCTTCGGCGTGAGCCTGGCCGGCTGGGCCGCGCTCAAGTCGGTGGTCGGCATCCGCGTCAGCGAAGAGGACGAGTACCAGGGCATGGACCTCGCAGACTGCGGGATGGAGGCCTACCCCGAATTCACCACCAAGTAAACGGCCGCGCACGCCTCGTGCCGGCCCACCGGACGCCTGGGCGGCCCCACCGGCCGGTCCCGGCCCTTTCCCCGACCGTGAGAGGAGGAAACGATGTTGAAGAAGTGGACTCTCCCCGCCCTGCTGCTCGCCTTGCTGGCAGCAGGACCCGCCTGGGCCCTGGGCCCCGTGACTCTCGGGCTCGGCGCCGACTACGCCAGCCGCTACATCTGGCGAGGCTACGACCTGGTGGAGGACAACCGTCCTGCCTTTCAGCCTTCGGCAACGGTCTCGCTCACCCCGGCCGACGCCCTCACCCTCTCCTTCAACGTGTGGGCGTCGTACGGGGTCTCGGAACCCGACAGCGCCAACGAGTGGGACGAGGTGGACTACACCCTGGCCCTGGACTATGCGTTGAGTGACAGGGTGTCGCTCTCCTTGGGACACATCTACTACCACTTCCCCACGGCGCGGGGCCCGAAGCGCAGTGACGTCAACGACACGAAGGAGATCTTCCTCGGGGTGAGCGTCGGACTGCCCGCGAACCTCTCCACGGACTTGACCGTCTACTACGACTACGACAACGGCAAGGGGATCTATGCGAACCTGGGGCTGGGGTACTCCCGGGCCCTCTCCGAAGCCGTCACCGTCAATCTGGGGGCCAACGTGGGCTACATGAGCTACACCGAGGACGACCCCGAAACGGCCTTCTACACCGACGAGGACGGCGACGCCTTCAAAGGATTCAGCGACGCCAACTTCCAACTGGGCGTGGACGTCGACCTCGGGCACGGGTTCTCCCTTTCGAACGCTCTCGTCTACACCATTCCCCTCGACGACGCGATCAACACCGCGGACAGGGAGGTGTGGACCCTCACCTCCCTCTCCTTCGAGTTTTAGCAGGTGTTGACAAACAGCCTGCGTTGCGCCCCAGGGAGGGGGCGCCGAATCTCGGAGCTTGAAAAGCGCTGTAATTCGTGAGGGTTCGAAGGGACCGTCCCCGAGAGCCCTCACCTCGCGTGCTTTGGCAGCCGGGCCGCTGGATACCTCGCTCTTGGCATGGGCGGCCCCGTCCTGGCACACTGGGGCACTCCTCCGCTTCCTCCCGGTGGAGCAGAGAACGCGGCCGGGCGGCACGCGGCATCCGCGTCGGGACAGGATGTTCATCCGGAAAAGATGACCGCGTACTCGTGTTTGGAGACGACCGGGTGGGCCCGGCCACGCAGGCGGACGGCCGCTCGACAGGAGCAGCCGTTTCGGGAGCCGCGATGCCGCAAGGAATCCCGATGCGGCGCGGGAGCGCACCTACCGTATCGTCCGGCGTCGTCCGCCGAAGGGGGCGGGCCCACCCGGTCGTTTACCGGAAGAACCGGAAAGGAGACGGCGCCCTGAGCCGAGCCCGAGCCGTACTGTTCGACCTGGACGGAACGCTCCTGGACAGCCTCGAGGACCTCGCCGACGCGATGAACCAGGTTCTCGGCGACCTGGGCATGCCGCGGCACCCCTTGGACGCGTATCGTTACTTCGTCGGGGAGGGGATGGAGGTGCTCGTCCGCCGCGCCCTTCCCGACGCCGGGTGGGACGACCGCACCTTCGCGTCGGCCCTCTCCGCCCTGCGCGTGGAGTACGACCGCCGCTGCACCCGCAAGACCCGCCCCTACCCTGGGATCCCCGAGCTCTTGGACGCCTTGGCGGAGCGCGGCCTCCCCTTCGGGATCCTCTCCAACAAACCCCATGACGCCACCGTGGCAGTCACGAAGCTTCTGCTGCCCCGGTGGCGCTTCGCTGCAGTGCTCGGCGCCCGAGCCGACGTCCCGAAGAAGCCCGACCCGGCGGGTGCCTTGGAGGTGGCCGACCTCCTCGGCCTCACCCCCCGGGAGGTCCTCTACCTGGGGGACACCCCCACCGACATGCGCACGGCGCGGTCTGCCGGGATGCAGGCCGTAGGCGTCCTGTGGGGCTTCCGCCCCGCACAGGAGTTGCGGGAAGGGGGCGCGTCGATCCTGGTCGAGAGACCTCGGGACGTGCTCGGCCTCCTGAGAGGAGAAGCCGACCAGGCTGCAGCCCCCGAGAGCCCGTGAAAGAATCGCCGGGAGCAGACCCGGGTGCAAGGCGCGGATGAGCGAACGACGCGACCCCACTCCAGCCCATCGACGTGGACGGGGCCACCCGGCGGTTTGCCGGGAGAGCCTCAAGTTCCCCAGCCGGACACCCGATGGTATCCGGACCACAGGACGGTTCCGCCCCGTTCAGACCGGGACCGCTGCGTTCCGCGACAACACCGCCGAGAGGGAGAGGAGGTTTCACCCCCATGGGAGCCCAGGGCACGCCGGCCACCGCCGGAAGAGCATCGAGCGGATCGGGCACCTCGGGCCTCTTGGCGCGTCCGCCTGGGACCGGGACCTTTCTCCCGATCCTGTGGGACCCGATACGGCCCGCCATCGAGACCGTGGTTTCCCACACCTGGGAGCCCGTGCGCCGTCGGTTCCACGACTCCCTGGCAGCCGTTGCCGATCTCTCGGGGATGCCGGCGCCCAACCTCTCACTCCCTGAGGTCGCGGCATTCTACTTCACGCTCATGAAGGTGCTCTCCTCCGGCATCCCCATGACGGAGAAGCGGCGATCCCTGTTCCTGCAGTCCGTTGCCGCCAGCACCTACACCCACGGCGATCCAGGCAACCTCCTGAGCCCTCGGGAGTACTGGGATTTTCTCCAGGCGCGGCACGTCCAGTACGCCCAGGCCGCCAGAAGTGCGCAGGGCACCAAACCTCTGATCACGTTCATCGATCACTTCCTGTGCCAGGCCGGCTTGGGGGGTAGCGACAATGCGGACGTCGTCTTCGGGCTGTACCGCTTCCTTTCCCCCCTCCTGGCCGAGACCGCGTACCTCCTCCGGGAAGCGGCCGGCCCTGCGAGGGGCCGGGAGGACTCCTACTGAGGGGCCCATGACCTTCGGCAACCCCGAGGAATGAAGGGCCAAGGCGGCCGGTTCCCTCACCACGTGGTTCCCCCTCCCGTGTTCGGCAGGGCCGGCGCTGCCACACAACCGCAGGAACGATCCCGCCGCACCCCACCCCCGCTCCCCTCCGAATCTGGGAATCCGGGTCTGCCGGTGCCGAGCAGACCCGCGCCTTTTGCGATAGAATGCGGGCCTGATCCGCCTGAGCCTCCGAGGGGCCATGTACGGCAGTGTCCTCGTCTTTCTGATCGCCATCGCCATCCAGGCCCTCGCGCCGCGGAGCGTCGAACCCTCCTGGAGCGCCGTGGAGGTCGCTCACCAAGTCCTGTACCCCCTAGCTGCCTGGGCCGCCCTGCGCATCCGCTTCCGGGGCCTCATGGCCCGTGCACTCCACAACGAGACGGCCGCGCGGGAGCTCCGGGCCGGTTTCTCCGGCACGGTTCAAGCGTATCAGGGGGTGATGCTGGTCCCCTTCGCCCTCCTGCAGTACGCGACCCACTACCCGGGCCTCGTTTCCCGGCCTCTCGGGGCGCACTCAGCGGTACTCGGCAGCGCTGCCGGCGTGCTGCCCTTCATCCTTCTGCTTTGCGTGCTGTGGTGGGAGTCGTACCCCCTCCAGGGAGTCCTGTTCGGGCGCAGCGGGACCCGGGCAGGGTTCGTCCGCTCCCACGGGCGCATGGAATTCCCGGTCCTGGTCCCGTGGCTGGCGTTGATGGGCCTCCTGGACGTCCTGGCGGAGCTCTGGCCGGCGGGATACGCCGCTCTGGAGGGAAACCCCCTCCTGCAGCTCCTCTATGCACCGGTGTTCCTGGTGCTGGTCGGCATCTTTCTTCCGGTGCTCGTCAAGGTCATGTGGGGGTGCGAGCCCGTGCCACCGGGCCCCCTGCGCGACCGCCTGGAGGGCCTGTGCGCCAGGCTGGGGCTGCAGGTCCGGGAGTTCTTGTACTGGCCCCTGCTGGAGGGGCGGGTGATGACGGCCGGCATCGTCGGGCTCCTGCCGCACTTCCGATACCTCCTCCTGACACCGGCCCTGGTGGAGCTCCTGTCTCCGGAGGAAATCGAAGGCGTGGTGGCCCACGAGACCGGCCACGTGCGCCACCGGCACCTCTGGTTCTACCTTCTCTTCTTCGTCGGCTACGTGTGCCTGGCGGCCATCTTCTTCCGAATATCGGAGGCGGCCTTTGCGTGGTGGGGGACCGCATCCCCCGAAGTCTTGCGGCAGCCCCAGGCGAGCCTGTACACCTCGGCGGCCATGACGGTCGGGCTCCTGGCCCTGCTCTTCGCGTATTTCCGCCTCCTCTTCGGCGCGGTGAGCCGGGCTTTCGAACGCCAAGCGGACGCGTACGCCCTGGAGGCCACGGGCCGCCCCGGCCCTCTCGTTTCGGCCCTGGAGCGCGTCAGTTTCCACTCCGGCGACATTCGTGACCTTCCCTCCTGGCATCACGGCTCCATCGCGGAGCGGGTCGATTTCCTCCTCTCGGCGGCCCGCAACCCCCGGCTTCTGGAGGCCCACCACCGGCGCGTACGGCGCCTGACGGCCCTGTTCGTCCTCGGTACCCTGGGCGCTGCGGGCCTCGCGGTGGCGCTCCACACGGACCCCCTGGACCGGGGCCTCCAGCGCTTCGTAGCCGAGCGGGGCCTCCTGCACCGGGTATCGCAGGCTCCCGAAGACGCCTCCTCCTGGTTCCTCCTGGGCAGCCTCTATCAGGAAGTGGGGAAGGAGAGTCAAGCCGAGAGCGCCTACCTGGAGGCTCTCCGGCTCTCTCCCCGCCACCCGCAGGCCCTCAACAACCTGGCCTGGCTGTACGTCACCTCCCGGGAGCCGGGCCGGTATCGACCGGAACGCGCCCTGGCCCTGGCGGAGCTGGCCGCAGCAACCTCTCGGAGCCCTTATATCCTGGACACACTGGCGGAAGCCCGCTGGCGGACCTACGACCGGCAAGGGGCGCTGGAGGCCATCGACGAGGCGCTCGCACGAAACCCCGAAAACCGGGGATACTATTTGGGCCAGCGCCAGAAGTTCTTGACGGAGAGTCCCCGGCCTTGAAGGAAGAGCGAGCCCTCCTGGCCTCCCTGCTCACCCGCCTCGACCGTATCGCCCGGGGGATCGAGGGGAGCCTCGGGGAGGGCCGGCAACGCGCCACCGTGCCCGACCCGCCCGCGCTTGACGGGAGGGCCTTCGTCTGGGACGGGCCCCGGGGCTTTCGCGCCGTGCGCCGCCCTGCGCCGGTGGGCCCGGATGTGCTCACCGGCATCGATCGACAGCGCACGTCTTTCTATGCCAATGCGCTGCGGTTCGCACGGGGGCTCCCGGCCCACGACGTGCTCTTGTGGGGGGATCGCGGCACGGGGAAGTCCTCGCTGGTGTGCTCCCTGACGGCCGCACTGCCCCGGGAACCGCTGGCGCTCCTCGAGGTGCCGGAGCAGCGCGCCCGCGATCTTCCCCGGGTCCTCGACGCCCTCGGCTCGGACTCCCGGCGCTGGGTCCTCTATCTGGACGATCTCTCCTTCGGGCGTCTCGGGTCGAGGTATCGAGAGCTCAAGGTCTTGCTGGAGGGGGGGCTCGAAGGAAGGCCGCCCAACACCCTGGTGGTAGCCACCTCCAACCGCCGCCACCTGGTTCCCGAGGCATTTCCCCCGGACGGGGAGATCCACCCCGAGGAGTCGGTGGCCGAGACCGTGAGCCTGGCCGACCGTTTCGGCCTTTCCCTGGGGTTCTACCCCTTCGACGAGCCCACCTACCTGGAAGCGGTGCGCCGCCACCTGGCCTGCCTGATGACTCCGGCGCCCGCCGGGTGGGAAGCCGAGGCGCTGCGCTGGGCGATGGCCCGGGGGATCCGGTCGGGGCGCACCGCCCTGCACGCGGCCCGAGAGATCGCGGGCCGGACCGCCCTTCGGCCCGGAGGCTTTGCCCTACCGTTCCCCGAAAAAACGGTATAGTCTGCGCCGAAGCGGCGCAGCCACCCGAACCCGCGCCCCCGGAGAGACCTGAGCGTGTCGGACCGCTTTGCCCGGGAAAAGGAACAGATCCTCAGTCAGTACATCATCCACCACGAAGTGGACGATGCCGAGGTCGGGGTACTCTCCGAGCGCCTGGACCGGGCCCTGGCGCGAGCCGACGAGTTCCACGCGGGGCAACGGCGCCAAACAGGCGAGGAGTACATCTGGCATACGGTGCGCACCGCCATGGAGGTGAGCCGGTTCGGACGGATCATCGACTGGGCCTCGGTGGAGGCGAGCCTGCTCCACGACACGCTGGAGGACACTTCCTACTCCTACCCCCAGCTCCAGGCCGAGTTTCCGGAGGCCGCCGAGCTCGTCCTCGCACTGACCAAGATCAAGGACAGCCGGGTCCACACCTACCAGAAGCTCTTCCGGTTCGTGCTGCAAGACATCCGCGTGCTCTTGGTAAAGCTCGCCGACCGCCTCGACAACCTGGAGAGCCTCACCGTCTTCAAGCGAGACAAGCAGCTCCGGATCGCCCGAGAAAGCGCGGAGATGTACGCCAACATCTGCCGGCGCCTGTGCATGCTCGACCTCGCCGAGCGCCTGACGGAGAAGATCGGCCCGATCCTGACGCCCGAGAAGTTCGCCATCTTCCAGCGCGCCCAGCTGGACCTCAAGGAGGGCTGGACACGGCCCATGGAGGAGCTCCGGACGAAACTGGCGGACCTGTTCCCCGGGGACCTGGGAGTCCGGGTCGAGCACCGCTGGACCCGCTTCCGGCCCGATCTCCCCCCCGCGCCCGAGAACCTGTTCACGGTGCGTCTGGTCACGGAAACCGGCGAGGACGCCTACCGGGCCCTGGGCCGCATACACCTGGCGTTTCCGGCGCTGCCCGGCACCTTTGCCGACACCCTGAGCGTTCCCCTGAAGAACGGCTTCCGTTCCATCGAGACCCGCGTCTCCTACCAGGGTCGTATCGTGAGCTTCTACCTGGCCAGTCGGACGGCGGACCGCTTCAACCGCCTCGGGCTGCTGTCCATGGACATCACCAGCCCCCAGTTCAACCTGGAGTACATGGACGACCTGCGCGAGTTCCTGCAGAACGAGGACATGGACATCCAGGACTTCCTGCGCTTCCACAGGCCCGACGCCATCCAGGTCACGAGCCCACGGGGCGACGTGTTCAGCCTCGAAGAGGGCGCGACCGCCCTGGACTACGCGTTCGCCGTGCACGAGCAGCTCGGGTTGCGAGCTCTGGCCGCCCGGATCAACAACCACGAGGTCGAGCTCGCCACGGTTCTCCGCCCCGGCGACCGGGTGGAGATCGTTGCCGCCGACCAGACGGTTGCAGACGACCGATACCTGACGTGGGCACACACCCGGAGAGCCCTCGCCAGCCTGCGCCGGACCATGAACCGGAGAGAGGCGGAGCGGGCCATTGCCACCGGCCGTCAATGGTTCCTGCAGGCTGCCGGCGACCAGGGGCTGGACCCCGCCCAGGCGGGGGAGCCGCTGCGCCGCCGCAGCTCGGCGACCGGTCTGTCGGAGGACGAGCTGTACCGGCGGATCTGCCTCGGGCAGGAGGACATCGGCAGCATCCTGGGGCTCCCGGAAGACCGCGGCCGCAGACTCCCGGGGGGCTTCCTGCTCCGGCGGTGGAGGGGCCGGGAGGAAGGGCGCCGCCGGGTGCGGCGCTACGATTTCGGGGACCCCCACATCCGGTTCTGTCCGCGCTGCGTCCCCCTGGAAGGCGACGAGATCCAGGGCGTCCCGGAGGAAGGACGTCTCCTGGTGCATCGTCAGGAGTGCCCGCTCCTCTCCGACACCCACCGCATCCCCCTGGCCTGGGATCGGGCAGAGAAGGGGACTCCCCGGGACGTGGACACCGTCGAGATGGAGCTTCGCCTGATCGACGGCCCGGGTATTCTCTACTCGCTCCTCACGCCGTTCAAGGAGCTCAGCCTCGAAGTGCGCAACTTGCGGCTGCCGAGGCAAGGGGACCGGACCCTGAGCATCCAGTTCGACCCGGGCTCGGACCGAACCCTCAACCGCCTGCTGCGCTCGCTTCGCAGGAACGGCCTGGTCGAGGAGATCCGGGTCTTCCGCTCCGTCGTCTGAACTCCCGGCTCCTGGCCCGCGGAAGTCGACCGGAGGAGGCACGCGGTGGCCGTTGCGCTGGTCAACCTGCTCCTCGGAAAGATGCTGGACGCCGTGCTGGTCGGCACGACGGCCTATGCCCTGGCACGGCGGTTCGGACGGCTCCCGTCCCGGCGACGGGCTCTCGTCTTCCTGGTACCGGTCTTCGCCGCACTCGACTGCTTCTACCTTCCGGCGCTCTGGTCGCTGGACGTCAGCTTCACCGTCCACAACCAGGCAGCCGCCGCCGCCCTGGGCCTCGCACCGGACCAATCGGCCGTCGACGTCTCCATCCCAGGGCTCTGGAGCGCCCTGGTGTGGGGCCTCCAAGCGCTCCTCGGAACGGCCGCAGGGGACTCCCTCCTCGGGGGGAATGCGGCGACTGACCCGTCCCGGCCACCTCCGGGCCTCGGTTAGGGGCGGAGAAGGGGCCGGCCCCCGCGGCCGCAACCCGGGACCGTCAGGCGGAACCGGGTCAGGCGCAGGGCTCGGCGGGCCCCAGGGTCAGCACCAGCGCGAGCCCGGCGGCGGCGCTCCCCGTGCCCATCCAGACGGCCAGGCGGTAGCTCGCGGTCACGTCGAAGATATGGCCGGCCAGGAGCGGGCCCGCGAACCCACCCACCGTTCCCGCGCACACCAGCAAGCCCAGCAGGAGCCCGTGGGAGCGGAGCCCAAAGTACTCCGCCACGATCGGTGAGATCAGCGTGAAGAAACCGCCGTGGGTGAACCCGTAGGCGGCCGCGAAGAGATAGAGCATCCAGAGCTCCCGCGCCGCCTGCAGCCACAGGAGCACCCCAATCAAGAGGGCGAAGCACGCGACCATGGAACGCCGAGCTCCGATGCGATCGATGGCGTTTCCCACCGTGAACCGGCCGAGCATGCTGACACCGCCGATGGTCGACAAGAGGCCCGCCGCCGCGGGAGCCGCGACCCCTAGGTCGATGGCGTGGGGAACGATGTGGAGCATGACGATCATCAACGCGAACACGGCAGCCAGGTTGGCGAGGAGGATCGTCCAGAGCTGCCGCGTCCAGAGCGCCTGACGGAAGTTCGAGCCCCCTTCCGACGGCGCAGCGGCTTCCGTCCGAGCCTCGGGAATCCCGGCATCGGGCAGCAGCCCCATCGCGGCCGGGTCCCGTCTCAGGACCTGCGCGGCGCTCCCGAGCAGGAGCATTGCTGCCGCCCCCAGCATGAGATAGGACAGGCGCCACCCCAGGGAGGTGATGAGCGCGGTTGCGACCAGGGGCATGGCAAGCTGTCCCGCGCCCGTTCCCATCTTCACGATGCCGGTCATCGCCCCTCTCCGCCGCACGAACCAGCGTGCGGTGGTGGTGAGGGCAATCACATCCACCGCACCCAATCCGATCCCGAAGACGAGGCTGTAGGACACGTACAGCTGCCACGGCGCACGAACCTGCGACAGGAGTCCGAGCCCGAGGCCGAACAGGGCGGCGGCCCCCGTCATCAGGAGCCGAGGACCGAACCGGTCGCTCAACCTCCCGATCAGTATGCCGACGACGCCCGCCACGAGAAACGCAGAGGAATGGGCCCCGGAAAGCACGGCCCGGGACCACCCGAACTCGGCGAGGAGCGGCCCGAAAAAGACGCCGAAGGCGACGTACGTCCCCACGCCGACTGCCTGGATGGCGGCGCCGGCCGCTACGATGACGTGGCCGTAGTGAGGACGCCGTCCGTTCACGGCGACCGCGGCCCTGCTCCGTAAAGGGGCCACACGAGGGATGCGGTCAGGTCCGCGGTCGCGCGCGCTTTCGGAGACGCCACGATTCCCTCCGGGAGTGGGAGTCAGGGTCGAGCAAGTACGGCCGGCGGCCGGGTTCCCTCGGCACCCAGCCCCGAATCGGACTGTACCACTGCAAGACCTTCGCCGACAGACCGAATACGGAGAGAGCAGATGGATCGCCGACCGGTCAGGCAACAGGCAAATGGAGACCTTGCAAGACGCAAGTGACGATCCACAAAACTGCAGGGGTCTCGGCAGCCCAACAAAATCTCCACCTGGAATGAAAGAGTTTTGTCACATTGTGGGAAGAGTGACCCGTCTCTCCTCTTGTAGGACTGAGCTCGTATTCACAGAAAGAAAATCACGTCTCGTTTTTCGCCCACAAGTGACAGCATTCGCCTTTTTGACTTGGCCCCTCGCCGACGGTATCATGCGCGCTCCCGCGGAGGCACCTGCGTGAAGCGCCCGTCCGACCCCAGAAGCCTGGCTCTGCAGGCGCTCGAGGCCCTCGAGCGGAGGGATGCGTTCGCCGACGCGGTGCTCGACGGGCTCTTTCGCCGCCATCCTGGGATCACCCAGCGGGACCGGGCCCTGGTCAGCCACCTGGTCTACGGTGTCCTGCGATGGCGCAATCGCCTCGACGCCCACGTGGCCCTGGCGTCGGCGCGCGCCCCCGCCAGGATGCACCCGCGGCTTCTGCAGATTCTGCGGCTCGGAGCCTACCAGGTCCTGTTCCTGGACCGGATCCCCGACCGAGCCGCGGTGAGCGAATCGGTAGAGCTCGCCCGGTCCGCCGGGCAGGGCCACGCCGCCGGCTTCGTCAACGCCGTGTTGCGCAAGGTGGCAACCCGGGAGACGAGCCTGGACTTCCCGTCGGACCCCGTGGGCCGGCTCGCGCTGGAGCTCGGGTGCCCCCCCTGGCTGGTGGGACGGTGGGCCGAAGAACTGGGCCTGGACGGCGCCGAGGTCCTCTGCCGCGGCGCTTCCCGCGTCCCGGCCCTCTGGCTCCGGGTAGACCCCGCTCGCTGCTCCCGGGAGGCGATCCTGTCTCGACTCCAGGACGCCGGGCTGCCCACACAGCCCGGTGCATTCGCCCCGGAGGCCGTGTGGCTTCCCCCTTCGGGGGATCCTCGGGCCCTCCCGGCCGTCGCCGAGGGGCTCGCCGTGGTTCAGGATCAGGCGAGCCAACTCGTGGCACACCTCGTGGCGCCGGGGCCCGGGTGGCGGATCCTCGACGCCTGCGCGGCCCCCGGCCTCAAGACCACCCAACTGGCCTCCCTGGCGCAGCCAGGGGCGCGGGTCACGGCCCTGGACGTGCATGCCCATCGAGCACGACAGATCGAAGACCTTTCGCGAAGACTGCAGTCTGCGGGAGTGACCGTCGTGGTGGCCGACGCGCGGACCTACCGGGCCGAAGAGCCCTATGACGCCGTGCTCGTCGATGCCCCCTGCTCCGGGCTCGGGGTGCTGTCGCGAAACCCCGAGGCCAAGTGGCGGCGGACCCCCGAGAGCCTCCCGGAGCTGCCTCCGCTCCAGCTGTCCCTGCTCGAAAACCTGTCGGACGCCGTCCGGCCGGGCGGTGTGCTCGTCTACGCCACCTGCACCACGCTGCGGGCCGAGAACGAGGAGGTCGTGAACGCCTTTCTGACCCGCCGGAGGGACTTTCGGCCGGAGCGCCCCCCCGAAGGGCAGGTTCCCTGGGAGAGGCTGCTCTCACCGGAGGGGCACCTGCGCACCTACCCCGAGCTCCAGGCGGGGGAAGGGGCAGAGGCCCTGGACGGGTTCTTCGCGGCGCGCCTGCGACGGAGCGACCGGCCATGAAGCGGCTCGGTCTCGGTCTCCTCTATGCGGTCCTGGCCGCCGGGGTCGCCCTCCTGGGGGGCTACCTGGCGGTCTCCCTGGTCGTGGAGAAGGCGCCGGAGGTCTCGGTCCCTCCGGTTGCGGGGCTCACCCTCTCGGGAGCCCTGGACGTGCTGGCCCCCGCGGGCCTGGACTTGCAGGTGCGCGGGTTCGTCTACTCCGACGACGTGCCGGAAGACCAGATCGTGCGCCAGCGGCCCGAGGCGGGACGGGTCGTCAAGGCGGGCCGGGGGGTCGGGGTCGTCCTGAGCCGCGGGCCGGAGCGCCACCCGGTACCCGATGTTCGGGGGCTCCCCCTGGAAGACGCCCGGATCCTCCTGGAAGAGGCCGGGGTCAAGCCGGAGGTGGCCCTGCGCCTGCCCCGCGGCCTCCCGGGGCAGGTGGTGGCCCAGGGGGAGGATCCCGGCCGTTTGCTCCCCCGGGAGGCCGGCGTGCCGCTGATCCTGAGCTCGGGCCCCGCTCCCGTCCTCCTGCGGATGCCCCGCCTGGAAGGTGGAACCCTGGAGGATGCCCTCTCGGCGCTCGACCGGCTGGGCCTGCGCCTCGAGCGGATCCAAGAGGTGGCGCGGGAGGGGACCCATCCTCCGGGTCGGGTGCTGACCCAGGAGCCCCTGGGCGGGTTTCCCGTGCCCAGGGGCTCCCCCGTCACCCTTTCCGTGACGGGAACGACCCCGGCCGGGCTGCCTCAGAGAACCGTCTGGATCTCTCGCACCATGCCCCCCGGGTTCGGCAGATACCGGCTGGAGGTCCTGGTGGAGGGCGCCGACCGGACCTGGGTGGCCGCCGAGGAGTGGGTCGATGCCGGGGCCACCTTCCGCCGTTCCGTCCTCCTGCGGCCGGGGGAGCGGGTGCTTCTGAGAATTGACGGAAAAGACGTGGACGAGGAACCGTGAGGGCGTCGGTTCCCGTCCCACAGGCTGCTGTCTGACGCCGACGCAGGAGACCCCATGCCCATCATCGCCCCGAGTATCCTTTCCGCCGACTTCGGGCGCCTCGCCGAGGAGGTGGAGGCCGTCGACGCAGCCGGCGCCGACTGGATCCACGTGGACGTCATGGACGGCCGGTTCGTGCCCAACCTCACCATCGGCCCGCTGGTGGTGCGGGCGGTGCGAGCCGCCACCAAGAAGACCTTGGACGTGCACCTGATGATTGCGGAGCCGGAACGGTACGCAGAGGCCTTCGTCGAGGCGGGGGCGGACATTTTGACCGTCCACGCCGAAGCCTGCCCCCACCTGCACCGCAACCTCCAGCAGATCCGGTCCCTCGGGATCCGGGCGGGGGTTTCCCTGAACCCGGCGACCCCCGTCAGTGCCGTGGAACACGTGCTGGACACGGCGGACCTGGTGCTCGTGATGAGCGTCAACCCGGGGTTCGGGGGCCAGGAGTTCCTCCCGCTCACCCTCGACAAGATCAAGGCCCTGCGGGAGGCAATCCGCCAACGGGGGCTGGCCACCATCCTGGAGGTGGACGGGGGCATCACCGACCAGACCCTGGAGCCCTGTGCCCGGGCAGGGGCCGACGCGTTCGTCGCCGGGTCCTACGTCTTCGGCAGGGGCAACTACAGCGGCTCCATCCGTCGCCTGCGGGCGGCGGCCGCCGAAGGCCTGCCCGACGAGTGACCCGTCCCCCTCGCCCGGCGGCCCCCGCACCGGCTGTTGGCAATCCCGGCAGGTCCCGGGAACACCCCCAATCCACCGCCAGATGGTGGCCTGGATCGGGGAAGCCTGGTGCAGCCGCCACCCGCATCGACCGAGGCACAGAAACCGGTTCATACGGGAAATGACCGGGTACTCGTGTCCAGGGACGACCGGGTGGCCCCGGCCACGCAGGCGGACGGCCGCTCGACGGGAGCAGCCGTTTCGGGAGCCGCGATGCCGCGAGGATTCCGGATGCGGCGCGGGAGCGCACCTGCCGTGCAGTCCGGCATCGTCCTCCGGAGGAGGCGGGCCCACCCGGTCGTTTAGCGGAAGAACCCAGAAACCGATTGGGATCGGTGAAGCGCGGCACACCCGATCCCCTGGAAAGCACCGTTTCGACCCGCCGCGGATTCCGAGGGGAACCGCAAAATCTCCCGGATCCCGCCCTCCTCCGAGACGGGGTATCCCAGGAGCGAATCGGAGCTTGACGGTCGGCGCCCTATTTCTGCTAAGTTACTCGTTTTGCGGTGGGACCGTACACCGCCTTCGGAAACGACGCTCGGGAAGGATTCCATGAACTACAAGGACACCCTGAACCTCCCCCAGACCTCCTTCCCCATGAAGGCCGACCTCGCCAAGCGGGAGCCCGAGGAGCTCCGACGCTGGGAGCAGGAGCGGATCTACGCCGCCATCCAGGAGAACCGCCGGGGACGGCCGACCTTCGTGCTCCACGACGGCCCCCCCTACGCCAACGGCCACATACACATGGGGACGGCCCTCAACAAGATCCTCAAGGACCTGGTGGTCAAGTCCCGGACCATGTTGGGATACCGGTCCCCCTACGTTCCGGGGTGGGACTGCCACGGCCTGCCCATCGAGCATCAGGTGGACAAGGAGCTCGGCCACCAGAAGGACCTCCTTTCCAAGGCCGAGCTGCGACGCCGGTGCCGGGCCTATGCCGAGAAGTTCGTGGGGGTGCAGCGCGAGGAGTTCCGGCGGTTGGGGGTCTTCGGGGATTGGGAGAACCCCTACCTGACCATGAGCTACGGCTACGAGGCGCAGATCGTCCGGGAGCTCGGGCGGCTCATGGAGACCGGCTCGGTCTACCTGGGGAAGAAGCCCGTGTATTGGTGCACGTCGTGCCGCACCGCCCTGGCCGAGGCAGAGGTGGAGTACGCGGAGAAGCACAGCCCCAGCATCTACGTGAAGTTCCCGCTCCTGGGGGATCCCGGATCCCTGGCCCCGGAGCTCGCCGGCAAGAGGGTCAGCCTGGTCATCTGGACCACGACCCCCTGGACGATCCCCGCCAACTTGGCCGTCGCCCTGAACCCCGGGTTCGAGTACGCGGCCTACGAGGCGCCGACGGGTTCCGGAGAGGTGTTGGTCCTGGCCCGGCGGCTGGCCCCGGTGGTCCTGGAGGCCGCCGGCATAGCCACCTGGAAGGAGTTGGCGGGCTTGGACCCCCGGGTCCTGGAGCGCCGCCAGACCCGTCACCCCTTGTATGACCGCCCCAGCCTGATCGTGCTCAGCGAGCACGTCACCTTGGAAGCCGGCACCGGCGTGGTGCACACCGCACCCGGCCACGGCCAGGAGGACTTCGAGGTGGGCCGGCTCTACGGCCTCGACGCCTATGCGCCGGTGGACGACGCGGGCCGCTTCACGTCCGAGGTCGGCCGCTTCGCGGGCCAGGAGGTCTTCGCAGCCAACCCGGAGGTGAACCGGGCTCTGGGCGAGGCGGGCGCCCTCCTCCATGAGGAGACCTGCACCCATTCCTACCCCCACTGCTGGCGCTGCAAGAAGCCGGTGATCTTCCGATCCACCCGCCAGTGGTTCGTGTCCATGGACCAGACCGGGCTCCGGAAGAAGACCCTGGCCGAGATCGAGCGGGTCCAGTGGATCCCCTCCTGGGGCAGGGACCGGATCCACAACATGATCCGTGACCGCCCCGACTGGTGCATCTCCCGCCAGCGGGCTTGGGGCGTCCCCATCGCCGCCGCCCACTGCTCCGAGTGCGGCGACGTCTACATGGGGCGCGACCTGGCCGAGGCCGCCGCCGAGTTTTTTGAACAGGAGGGAGCCGACAGCTGGTTCGAGCGGCCCCTCTCGGACTTCCTCCCCGCCGGGGCCGCGTGCCCGGGCTGCGGGAGCGCGAGCCTCGAGAAGGAGGAGGACATCCTGGACGTGTGGTTCGACTCCGGGGTCTCCTTCGCGGCGGTCTGCGAGCGCCGACCCGACCTTGCCAGCCCCGCCGACCTCTACCTGGAGGGGTCCGACCAGCACCGCGGCTGGTTTCACTCCAGCCTGCTCGCCGCGGTGGGCACCCGGGGGGCGGCGCCCTACCGGGCGGTTCTCACCCACGGCTTCGTGGTGGACGGCCAGGGCAAGAAGATGTCCAAGAGCCTGGGCAACGTCATCAGCCCGGACCAGGTGATCCGGAAATACGGCGCCGAGATCCTCCGCCTGTGGGTGGCCGCCGAGGACTACCGCGACGACATCCGCATATCGGACGAGATCCTCCGGCGCCTCGTGGAGGCGTACCGGCGCATCCGCAACACGTGCCGCTTCCTCTTGGGCAACCTCTCCGACTTCGACCCGGCGGCGGCCACGGTCCCGCGAGAGGAGCTCTGGGAGATCGGCAGATACGCCCTGGACCGTTTGAACCGGCTTGTCGAGAGGTGCCGTCGAGCCTACGAGGAGTACGAGTTCCACGTGCTCTTCCACCGGCTCCACAACTTCTGCGCGGTGGACCTCTCTGCCTTCTACCTGGACATCCTGAAGGACCGGCTCTACACGTATCCGGCCGGGAGCCCCGGCCGCCGGGCCGCCCAGACGGTCCTCTACGAGATCCTCCACAAGATGACCCGCCTCATGGCGCCGGTCCTGGCCTTCACCGCCGAGGAGGTGTGGCGCCACATCCCCGGCGTCACCGGGAGCGTGCACACCCAGCTCCTGCCAGAGGTGGACCCGGAGGCGGTCGACGACGAGCTCGCCGGCCGCTGGGAGCGGCTCCGGGCTCTCCGGGGGCTGGTGACCAAGGCCGCGGAGGAGTCCCGGGCCGCGAAGGAGATCGGCCACTCCCTGGACGCCAAAGCCGTCCTCCACGTGGACCATCGATGGGAGGATTTCCTGGCACCCTACGCCGGGGAGCTCCCGTTCCTCTTCATCGTCAGCCAGGTGGACCTCGTGGAGGGGCCCGGAGGGCGGTTTGCGGATCCGGAGCTTCCCGGGGTGGGCGTGGACGTCGCCCGGGCCCAGGGTGCCAAATGCCAGCGCTGCTGGAACTACTCGACCACCGTCGGGGCCGACGCCGAGCACCCGCAGGCGTGCAGCCGGTGCTGCCGCCATCTCGCGGAGGCCGGAGCCGGAGGGTGAGGGGGCGCCTGGGGGCCTTCGTCGGCACGGCAGGGGCCGTGCTGCTCCTGGATCAGGCCACCAAGGCGTGGGTGGTGTCGGCCCTCGCCCTCTACGAGAGCGTCCCCGTGATCCCAGGTGTCTTCCACCTCACCTACCTCCGCAACCCCGGGGCCGCATTCGGGCTGTTCGCGGGCCAGGCCGCAGCCTTCCGGGTGCCTTTCTTCCTGGCGGTCACGGCCGCAGCCCTGCTGGCCATCGCCGTGGTAGCCCGGCGCCTCCCACCGGGCCGGCCCTGGACCCTCGGCGCCCTGGCCCTCGTCTTCGGCGGGGCCGTGGGGAACCTGATCGACCGGGTGCGCTGGGGCGAGGTCGTGGACTTCCTCGACGTGTTCTGGCGAACCTACCACTGGCCCGCCTTCAACGTGGCCGACGCCGCCATCACCGTGGGAGTCAGCCTGTTGATCCTCGAAGAACTTCTCGGCAAGCGGCGCACCGGGAAAGGCTGAGGGGCTCCGCCGCCCCGAGAAACCATGTACCCCATCCTGTTCCAGCACGGAAGGCTCACGCTCTTCACCTACGGCCTGCTCCTCGCCGCAGGGTTTCTGGCAGCCCTGTGGCTGGTCGGCAGGGAGGCCCGTCGCCGAGGGCTCGACCCCCGGCAGCTCCAGGACTTGGGCGTTCTCGTGATCGTGGGCGCCATCGTCGGGTCGCGGCTCCTGTACGTGCTCCTGGAGTGGGAGCACTTCCTCCGCCACCCCTTGGAGATCCTGGCCCTCTGGAAGGGAGGCCTCGTCTTCTACGGGGGGTTCGGGGGCGCGGTTCTCGCAGCCCTGTGGTATGTTCGGCGCAAACGCTTGCCCCTTTGGACCACTGCAGACGTGGTAGCGCCGGCCGTCGCCCTCGGGCAGACCTTCGGCCGGCTGGGGTGCTTCTTTGCCGGCTGCTGCTACGGCGCGCCCTGCGCCCTTCCCTGGGCCGTGACCTTCACCGACCCGAGGGGCCTCGCACCCCTGGGGGTGGCCCTCCACCCGACACAGCTCTACAGTACCGGGGCCAACTTCGCTATTTTCGCGGTGCTCTACTGGGTCGCCCGCCCCCGGCAACGCTTCGAGGGCCAACTCCTGGGACTGTACCTCGTGCTGGAGCCGACCGCCCGCTTCCTCGTGGAGCTCGTGCGGGGCGACCCGCGGGGCACCCTGGGGCCGCTGTCCACGAGCCAGGCCCTCGGAATTCTCCTCTTCTCCGTCGGCCTGTGGGTACTTGCCCGGGGCCGCCGCGCCTCCCCGTGAACAGAGGACAGCCATGCGCCTTGCCCCGCTCGCCCTCGCCGGTTTGCTCCTGGCCGGGTGTGCCGCCCCGTTGACCGACCTTCGCGTGGACTCCCCCTATCGGGATCCCGCCACCCTGGAGAAGGGGCAGATCCTCCACGCCGCGACCGGCCGCCTCCTCACCCGTGACGAGCTGGCGGAGTACCTGAGAGCCTTCCCGGTGATCTACGTGGGGGAGACCCACGACAGCGTCGATTCCCACGCGGTCCAGCTCGCCATCCTGCAGGACCTCTCGACCCGCCTCCCCGGGGAGGTCGCCCTGGGGCTCGAGATGCTCCAGCGGACCTCCCAGCCCGAAGTGGACCGGTGGCTCCGGGGGGAGATGGAGGAGAAGGAGTTCCTGCGACTCTGGCAGGAGAACTGGGCCCCCTCGTCCTTCCCCTACTACCGGGACATCCTCGCCTACGCGCGGGACCGGGGGATCCCGGTGCGGGCCCTCAACGCCGAACGGGATCTGCGCCGGGCCCTGGCCGGGGCCCCGCCGGAGGACCTTGACCCCGCGCTGCGGGAGCGCCTGCCCGAGCTCTCCTTCGACGACCCCCACTACCAGGCCTTCCTCGAAGCGATGTTCCGCGGGCACGAGGCCGGGGACGCCGCCCGGGATGGTTTCCTGCGGGTGCAGGTGCTCTGGGACGAGACGATGGCGCAGACGGCGGCCGAGTACCTGACCGGAGAGGGCCGCGGGAAGCGCCTCGTCATCCTCGCCGGCAGCAACCACGTGCGCCACGGCTTCGGGATCCCCCGACGCCTCTTCCGGCGAGTGCCCCTGCCCTACGCCATCGTCGACTCCTTTGCCGTGGAGGTCCCCGAGGCGAAGCGCGAGCGGTTCATGAACGTCGATCTGCCCCCGATCCCCCTCCGCGCGGTGGACGTGTACTGGGCCACGGGGTACGAGGACCTGGAGGGGGATCGTGTCCTGCTCGGGGTACAGCTGGAGACCGACGAGGATGCACGCGTGCGGGTCCGGGGGGTGCTGCCGGGCAGCCCAGCCGAGAGAGCCGGCGTCCGGGCGGGGGACGTGATCGCGGCCATCGACGGGGAGCCCGTGAAGGAGCTCTTCGACGTCACCTACCGGGTGGGGCTCCGCCGGCCCGGCGAGACCGGGCCCCTGGAGGTGCTCCGGGAGGAGGAGCGCCTCACCCTCGAAATCGTCTACGACGTGCTCCGGCACGGCGAGTAGGAGGCAGGAGCTCCCATGCCGCTCATCGAGGCCAGCGTCTCCCGCCGCACCACGGTCGCCGTCGGGGTCATCCTCGTGGTGCTCTTCGGCTCCCTGGCCCTCCGGGCGATCCCGGTGCAGCTGGCCCCCGAGGTGGCTCAGCCCGAGATCACGGTTACGACGCGGTGGGCGGGGGCCAGCCCCCAGGAGGTCGAGCGCGAGATCGTCCGCCGCCAGGAGGATCAGCTCAAGGGCGTCCAGGGCGTCGTGGAGATGAAGAGCGAGAGCGCCGACTCCCAGGGAACCGTCATCCTGACCTTCCGGACCGGCGAGGACCTGGACGCCGCCCTGCTCCGTGTCTCCAACCGCCTCAACCAGGTACGCAACCTCCCCCTGGACGCCGAGCGGCCTGTCCTCACGACGGTGAACACCGGCGATACTCCCATCGCGTGGTTCGTCCTCAAGGCAAGCCCTGGAAACGACCGGGACATCCGCACCTACCAGACCTACGCCGAGGACGTGGTGAAGGCGCGGCTGGAGCGTGTGCCCGGCGTCGCACAGGCCAACGTGTTCGGCGGCCGGGAGATGGAGCTCCAGCTCGTGGTCGATCCGGCCCGGCTTGCTGCCTTGGGGCTCACCCTGCCCGGTCTCCTCCAGGCCCTGGACCGCGAGAACGTCAACGTCACCGCGGGCACCTACGACGAGGGGAAGCGCCGCTACCTCGTACGGGTCCTGGGAGAGCTCGACAGCCCCCAGGCCGTGGAGTCGGTGGTGCTGATCACCCCCTCGGGAAGCCGGATCTTCGTCGGCGACGTGGCCCGGGCCCAGGTGGGATACCAGAAGCCCGTCTCCGCCGTTCGCCAGAAGGGGGAGCCCGCCCTCGTGGCCAACGCCCTGCGGGAGTCGGGCGCGAACGTGCTGGAGGTCATGGGGGGGATCCGGGAGGCGGTGGTCGAGCTCAACGCCGGGGCTCTGGCCGCCGAGGGGCTCCAGATGGAGCAGGTCTACGACGAGACCGAGTACATCGAGTCGGCCATCGACCTGGTCGTCACCAACCTCTATGTGGGCGGTGGGCTCGCCGTGCTCGTGCTGCTGGTCTTCCTCCGCGCCTTCTCCCCGACCCTCATCATCTCCCTGGCGATCCCGGTGAGCGTCATCGGCACCTTCATCGTCATGCTCGGCGCCGGCCGCTCCCTCAACGTGGTGAGCCTGGCGGGGATGGCTTTCGCCGTGGGCATGGTGGTCGACAACGGCATCGTGGTCCTCGAGAACATCTACCGGCACCTGCAGATGGGCGAGCCCGCCAGGCGCGCCGCCGTCAGCGGGACCCGGGAGGTTTGGGGAGCGGTGCTGGCGAGCACCCTGACCACCATGGCCGTCTTCCTGCCCATCCTGTTCATCCAGGAGGAGGTCGGTCAGCTCTTCCGCGACATCGCCATCGCGATCACGGCCGCGGTGGGGCTCTCCCTGGCCGTCTCGGTCACCGTGATCCCGGCCGCCGCGGTGCGGCTCCTGCACGCGGTCGATGACAAGACCGCCGGCCGCCGCGGGCCCCGAGCCCTCTTCGGCCTCCTGCCCGTCCTGGGGCGCGCCAACGACCTCCTGGCCGACTTCGTCCACTTCCTCTGCGGCCGCCTGGCGTGGAAGGGCCTGACGGTGGGGCTGCTCACCGCCGCGAGCCTCCTCATGGCGTGGCAGCTCGCCCCGAAGGCAGAGTACCTCCCCGAGGGGAACCGCAACCTGGTGATCGGGATCCTGCTGCCCCCGCCCGGGTACAACGTCCAGGAGCTCGAGGAGATCGGCAAGTCGCTGGAGGCCGCCTTCGCCCCCCTGTGGGAGGCCGAGGGGGACCACCCGGGCCTCCCGGGCCCGGCCATCCGCCACTTCTTCTACGTCGCCCGGGGCCGTCAGATCTTCATGGGGGCGAGCACCCAGGACCCTCAGCGGGTGCGGGACCTGGTGCCGGTGATGCAGGAAGAGCTGCGCCGGGTGCCGGGGATGATCGCCGTGGTGCGGCAGACCAGCCTGTTCTCCCGCGGCCTGACCGCCGGCCGGAGCGTGGACCTGGAGCTCTCCGGGGACGACCTCGAGACCCTGGTGCAGGTCGGGGGAGCCGCCTTCGGGACCATCTCGCGAGCGATCCCCGGCTCCCAGATCCGGCCGATTCCGAGCTTGGACCTGGGCAACCCGGAGATCCAGGTGATCCCGGACCGGGTGCGGCTGGCGGACCTGGGGTTCACCGCCAGGGACCTGGGCATCGTGGTGGATGCCCTCCTCGACGGGGCCAAGGCCTCGGATGTGCTCATCGACGGCCTCGAGGTGGATCTGACCGTGACAGGACACGCCTCCTCGGTGAGCGGGCTGCAGGACCTGGAGACCCTGCTCCTGCGGAGCCCGTTGGGGGGCGCCGTGACGCTGGGAAGCGTCGCGCAGATCCTGCTGACCTCCGGCCCCGAGCAGATCAACCGCGTGGAGCGCCAGCGGACGATCGCCCTCCAGATCCTCCCGCCGGAGGACGTGCCCCTGGAAGCCGCCATGGAGACGATCGAAGCCGCCGTGGCCGGCATGCGGGAGGATGGCACGATCCCCCCCCAGGTGCGCACCCGGCTCGCGGGCACCGCGGACAAGCTCACCGCGGCCTTCCGGCTGCTCCGGGGGGACTTCCTCCTCGCCATCGTGATCACCTACTTGCTCATGGCAAGCCTCTTCGAAAGCTTTCTGTACCCCTTCGTGATCCTCTTCAGCGTGCCCCTCGCCGCGGGAGGGGGGTTCCTGGGGCTGTGGCTCGTCAACCGGCTGATCGCGCCCCAGCCCCTGGACATGCTCACCATGCTGGGGTTCATCATCCTGGTGGGCACGGTGGTGAACAACGCCATCCTCGTGGTCCACCACACGCTCCTATCCATGCGCCACGAACGCATGGACCCTCGGGAGGCGCTGCGCAACAGCGTGCGTACCCGGGTTCGCCCCATCTTCATGTCCACCACCACGACGATCTTCGGCATGCTCCCCCTGGTCCTCTTCCCCGGCGCCGGGAGCGAGCTCTATCGGGGCATCGGCGCCGTGGTGGTCGGCGGGCTCGCCCTCTCCACGGTCTTCACCCTCTTCCTCGTGCCCACGGTCCTGAGTCTCTTCCTGGACGCGGCCAAGCTCTTCCGGAGGACGCCCGCATGACAGCCGGCCGAACGGTGACGGTGCGCCACCTCCGGGGACTCCGCGCGGCGGCTACCGCCGCCGCCGGCCTCAGCTTGGCCATGGGGGGCCTCCGCCTGCTCGCGTCGGCGCTGACCGGCGCCGACGGCTGGCCTTTTCTTGGCCTGTCGGGAACGGCCCTCACCATTGCGGGCGCAGGGATCGCGACCCTGCCTCTGCGGCTCACCACGGTCCTCGGGACCGAGGGCGTGAGCCTGGGCTGGGCTCTGGGACGTCGCCGCATCCCGTGGGCCGCGGTGCGCCGGGTGGTCATCGGCCCCCTCGGCTCGGGGGGAGGTGAACGGGACCCCGCGGCGGTGACCCTTCTTCTGGAGTCGGGGGAGGAGGTGCTCTACGGCTTTCCAGGGCGCGGCGGCGCGGAGAAGGACGAGGCCACCGCCGCCCTCCTCGAGGCCGCGAGCGACGCGGCAGTGCGCATCGACAACGTGCTCGCGCCCGAGGAGGAGAGAAAGTCCCGCGCCCGCCGCTGGCGGGAAGCGAGGATCAAAGGCTGGCGTTGAGGGGCGGGTGAGACAGGGGCACCCCCGTCAGGGGATGGCCACCACCGCGTACCCTTGGTTCTGGTACCCGACCACGGAGACAAACCCGTTGGTCACCCGGTCCACCTCCGGCAGGAGCGAGGCGGGGTCGACCCCCAATACCTGCACCGCGTACAGGCACACCTCGAGGCGGACCCCGTCCTTCTTCATCTCCCGCAGCGTCGCTGCGAACCGGTCCATGGCCTCGGCATCTTCCCTCGTGACGCCTTCCCGCTTCGTGGACAGGAGCCTGACCGCGGGCCCCCGAAAGGCCACCACGACCCGCGGCTTTTCGGGCAGAGCCCGGACCTCTTCGGCCTGATAGACGTCGCGGACGGCCCAGAAGACCACGTTGGCGGCGGCGGGGTTGCCCTGTGCCACGTCGAAGACCACGTCGAGACGCTCTAGACCCTGGAGCGCGGCAGCGTATTCTTGCGCTGCGGCAGGCGAGAAACACACGGCCGCCGCCACCCACACCAGACCGGCGCACACGCGCACCAAACACTTCGCCTTTCCCTTCATTGCACACCTCCAGTCTAGACCCCCGAGGAAGTACCGTGCCCGCCCCGCGCACCGGCGCCGGGGCACAACACCTGCCCGAGAGGCTATCACTCTCTCGTGGCGCGGCAAGGCGGGCGAGCAGGGGGAGGACAGACGAGGTCCAGAGCCACAAACATGCTCACTCCCAAGTGCTCCCACGATCCACCACAAAATTCTCGGGCGGGGCCGGGGAGCTTTGGAGCGCAGCCCCGTACCGCCTCGATCGACCCGCCGAAGCCGGCGCAACGGGTGAAGCCCGGCGTACCGTGGGCTGCGGGAACTCCCCTTCGAATCGCCGCGGATTGCGGGGCGGGGCGGAGGGGCTCCCCGGCCCCGGGCACGGGTCAAGGTGGATCCTGGGCTCACCCAAGTTGACCACTTGTTTTGACCATGATAGCTTGCTCTGCGATGGAATGAACGGAGGTCAGCTGATGGAAGCGGTGTCCATAACCAAGTTCAAGGCAACCTGTCTCGAGCTGCTCGAGCGCGTCCGGCGCACGGGTGAGCCCCTGGTCGTGACGAAGCGGGGAGAGCCTATTGCAGAAGTGATCCCATTCGGCAAGGCCGAGAAGGGAGCCCCCTGGCTCGGGACGATGCGGGGTTCGGGCAAGATCGTCGGTGACGTGGTCTCGCCCGCGTCGGAGGACTCTGACTGGGAGGTGCTCGCCCGGTGAGACTCCTCCTCGACACCCATGTTTTCCTCTGGAGCCTCCTGGAGCCGGAACGGCTCAGCCCCGTCGTGGCCGCGGCGCTGGAAGCCCCGGAAAACGAGCGCTGGCTTTCCCCCGTCAGCGTCTGGGAGACCCTTCTCCTCGCAGAGAAGGGGCGAGTGGTTCTAAAACCCGACGGGCCTCAATGGGTTCGAAGGGCGCTGCGCAAAGTGCCCTTTCGGGAGGCACCCCTGACGAGCGACGTTGCCTTGCGCAGCCGGGCGATCGAGCTTCCGCATCAGGACCCGGCCGATCGTTTCCTCGCGGCGACGGCGGTGGTGTACGATCTCAACCTCGTAACCGTTGACCCGCGCCTTCTCGGCGTGCCGACGCTCAAGACACTCCTGAGCACGTGACACCGACGGGAGCGTCGGGCCAAGCAAGGATGGGCCTGACTACCCCGTGCCAAGCCCCGTGGCACCGCCGGGAGACCCTGTGACGCGTCCCGCATCCCGCGATCCGCACCACCGTCTACCCCGCCTCTATCGCGACCTGTCGAGCTGGTTTCCGCTGCTCACGCCTCCCGAGGACTATGCCGAGGAGGCAGCGATCTACAGGCGGGCGTTTGAGGACCTGGCAGCGCCCCGGCGGCCGCACAACCTACTGGAGCTGGGCTCTGGAGGCGGGCACAACGCCTCGCACCTGAAGGCCCGGTTCGAGGTCACCCTGGTGGACATCTCCCCGGAGATGCTGGAGGTGAGCAGGGCGCTCAACCCCGAATGTGCGCACATCGCCGGCGACATGCGCACGGTGCGGCTGGGGCAGCAGTTCGACGCCGTCCTCCTCCAGGACGCGGCGGGGTACCTCACCACCGAGGAGGATCTGCGGGCGGCAGCACGGACCGCCTTCGTCCACTGCGCGCCGGGGGGCACGGCGCTTTTCTGTCCCGACTTCGTGCGGGAGAACTTCCGGCCGGGCACCGAGCACGGCGGGAGCGAGGAGGCCGGCGGGGCCGGGCGGGGGCTTCGGTACCTGGAGTGGGTGTGGGACCCGGACCCGGGCGACGTCACCTACCTCGCCGACATGGCGTACCTGCTACGCCACACCGACGGGTCGGTGGAGGCGGTGGCCGACCGCCACGTTCTGGGGCTCTTCCCACGCGCGACCTGGGCCGAGGCCATCACGGCGGCGGGCTTCGCCTTCGAGGCGCAGCCCTTCGTTCACAGCTCGCTGCCCGCCGGTGCCCAAGAGATGTTCGCGGGCCGCCGAGCGGTTTAACCCGGGGGAGGGGGTCAGCCTCCCCACTTTGAGGCTTGCCATAAAGAGTTGCTCTTCATCGGACCGATCCGTCGGATCCGACAAACCGGTCCGATCTTCACAACGATTGCGCGCCCTTGCACTGGGGGTCGGCCGAGCAGCCCCAGAACTGGGACCCCGCCCGCGGGCCCTTGCGGGCGGTGCGCAGGGCCATGGGCTGGCTGCAGAGGGGGCACGTTGGGGCCTGGGGAGCGGCATCGGACCCGGGGGCGCCGCCCTGCCGGCGCCGCTCCGCGATCCTCGCCGCTGCCAACCTCTCGCTGTAGCCGCCCTCGGCAATGAATTGGCGCTCGAGGCCGGCGATCTGGCGGTCCAGGAGGTAGTTCGCTTGGTGGATGAGGCAGATCACGGCGTTGGCCACCACGACGGGGTCGCCGTGGTTGAGCCAGGGGGCGTAGGGGCCGAAGTGGCTCGCTGGCGCGGCAGAATCGGACCGATCGGTCTGATGTGAGCGGTCGAAACCCTGTTGCCGCCCGATCTCCCGCACCTGCTGCGCCTCCGGGGAGCTCTTGCCCCAGAGCGGCAGTTTTCGCTGGCGCAGGAAGTCCTCGTAGTCGAGCAGGAGCTCGTCGAGGCTTGCGCGCGCCACGCTCACCAGCCGCAGCTCGGTCTGGCTCGACGCCGCCGAGGCGCGGCTCCCCTCGGCGATGTTCTGCCGCCCGCTGCGCGCGGCCTGCACCATCTGGTCGACCGTGCGGGAGCGCTTGTCGAGGAAGCGGGCGCAGAAGAGGACCGTGGCGTCGTAGACCAGAGTCGCCGCCTGAAAGGACCGCAGCTTCCGAAACCCTCCGCTGGGGCGGAGCCGAGAGGGACAGCCGGTTTCCCGCGGCTCGTCACCCATGGTCATCGTTCCAGAACCCCCACCCACGGTTGCAAGACCTGTGTTGGCTCCGCCGCGGGGTGGACGAGCCCTTTCGAACTTTTCGCCGGCCCCCGGCTCACAATCCCTCGTATCGCACGCCCTGGCGCTGGTCCAACCGAAAGGGCACTCGTGACGGTCTTTCGGCCCCCCGCCGCTGCTACCCCCTGCGGATTACCGTACCTACCGGCTCTCCCGCTAGAGCCCGGGTGAGCATTCCCTCTTCCAGACCGTTGACTACCTGGATGCGGTCGAGGACCTCGCTGCGCTGGAGGAGCTCGAGGCAGGGGCGCTCGACAATGAGGTCGTCCTGGCCGCCGGCCAGGAGCTCACCCGCGCTGATCTCAGGGATGAACGCCGCGCCCGGGTTCTTCTTGGGGTCGTCGGTGTAGAGGCCCCGCTCGTCCTTGACGAAGATGCAGCTTCGGGCGCCGATGAGGTCGGCCAGGAGCAGCGTTCCCACGTCGGTGCGGTACATGGGCAGGCGCCCCACCTCGGGCAGGGGAGAGAAGTAGTCGTAGGGAGGCATGGCGTGCATCACCGGGATGCAGCCTTGGACGAAGTAGGTGGGGAGCTTCACCACGTCGTCGTGGCCGATCTTCACCCCGCCCCAGGGGGAGAGGAGCATGGCCACGAGGAGCGCGTTCTGCTCGGACACGGAGCTCCCGAACTTGGAGATGATGCCCGTGGGCATGCCGAGCTCGAGCCCGATGGCGTAGATGTGGCGGCTGCGGGTGCCGCCGCCGGTGGTGAGGAGGAGCTTGTGCCGGTCCTTGACGCCGACCACTTCCCGGATGACGCCGGGCAGGGCGTGGTGGCCCCGGTCGCAGATGGACTGGCCGCCGATCTTGACCACGTCGACGTCGGGAAAGAGACGCACCCGCTCCGGAGCTTCGAGCCCCTCGAGGAAGCGGCGGCTCACCAGGCTCTCGCCCATGAGCCGGCTCTTCACGTGCAGGCGGCGTCCGTCTCGGTCTCGAACCAGGGGCATGGGCGGACCTCCCTCGTGAAATCGGTGGTAGCCCCCCTGACCGTAGGGGCGACGCATGCGTCGTCCCTACGAACAGCGGGCCGCGGTGCCCTCCGGTGTGGTCTACCCGGGGACCTCGACCTCTTCCTCCTCCTCCGCGGAGCCCTTCCGCCGGGGCAGAAGGACGAGCTCGGCCTTCACCGTCTGAGCGATGTCCTCGAGCTCGCTCTTGCGCAGGTGCTTGGCGAAGACCTTCAGATCCACGCCGGCCACCGCCACAAGCATGAACCGCGGCTTCTTCTCCCCCTCGCCGACCTTGGTGCGCTCCCGGTAGAAGATCTGTCCCGCCATGGCCTTCCTCCTTCACACCTGGATGCTGTCCGGATCCGCCTTCCGCCGCTTCTCCCCAACGGACCACCACACGCCGTCCCCGGCGCCGAGGACGGGCAGGATCGGACGGCCGCCCCACAACCGCGGCCGCAGCCATCCCCTGGTCTCCACCCAATCCTCGGGGCGGGGCACCGGCGCGTCGCGGTCCATGGAAACCGCTAATATGCCACGGCCCGCGAGCCCGGCAATCGAGACGCGCGGCGGCAGGTCGCGCAACCCCCGGTACTCGATGAACCTGCCATTCCAGCCGTCGGCCGTCAGGCCGACGGCTGCGGCGGCACCGATGATGCCGTCTCCCGTGCCGCCATGGGCACTCAGGTGGCAGCCGCCAGCGGCCGAGCATGCTTCATCCGGGGTCACGACCTCGATCGCCGCCAACCGTCCGAAAGCGATCAGCCTTTCCAACGCCGGATTGTCTTCCGCCGCCACGCACAGGCCGGGATCGCTTCCCTCCAGGAAGTGCCGCGCCAAGTGGTCGCGAGCGCGGGCGATCAAACCTTCTGCGGCGTCCGGGCCCGGGGCCTCCACCACCACGCATGCCGCGCTGTTGTGGGACGTGTAGGGGATGCGAGAGTCCAGAAGGAGTTGCTGGCGCACCACACCCCAGACGGCGCACGCCGGAGGGAGCTCACCCTCGAACCACCGGGCGAGCTTGCCTGTTCCCCGATCGGCGTCCTTGGTGTCGGTGTCGTCGAACCCCACGTAGATGCGCACGGGCAAGACC
Source organism: Deferrisomatales bacterium (assembly GCA_033551855.1). Taxonomy (GTDB): domain Bacteria; phylum Desulfobacterota; class Deferrisomatia; order Deferrisomatales; family JACRMM01; genus JBFLZB01. Next base: position 20,137 of record JAWSUI010000025.1, on the reverse strand, counting down.
TCCGAGCCGGGATCAGTGGGACGGCACCGGGGCCGGCTCGGCGGCAGGCCGGTCCGGGGCCGCGGCGGGGGCGGTTGGGGGCAGGACTGCCGCAAGCCAGGCCGAGGAGGCGGGAAACCCGCTCTTTCGCCAGAACCCCACGAACAGGGGCAGGAGCGCCGGCCGCCGCTCCAGGGTACGGGCCGCCCGGCACCCCTGGCACAGGCCCTCTCGCTGCAGCCGGACCAATGCGTCCTCGGTGGCGGCCCGCTCCCAGACGCCGCAGGCCTGGCAGTGAAAGAGAAGAAGGGAGACGTGCATGGCCGTCCTCAATCGTCGTACTGGCTCGCGTAGGCGGCGTCGTCGTAGATCCCCCGGCCGTGCACGTCCTTCCCGAAGTCCCGGATGACCCCCTGCCCCGCCTCCGACGCTAGGAACCGCACGAACCGTGCAGCCGCCGCCGCACCGCCTGTCGCGCCCTCAGGGACGCTCAGCGCGTGGTAGGTGTTCACGAGGAACTTGTCGCCCCGGAAGAGGATCCGGAGGTTGGGCGCGTTCTTTCCCTCGGCGATCCAGGTGCTGCTGTCGGTCATGAAGTAGGCCCCCTCGTCGCTCGCCCGCTTGAGCGTGGCCGCCATGAAGTCCGCGGAGGTCACATACCAGGCCCCCTCGGGCTTCACCCCCGCCTTACCCCAGATCGCGAGCTCCTTCATGTGGGTGCCGGAGTTGTCCCCCCGGGTGAAGAATTTCGCCTGGGCCTGCGCAATGCGCCGGTAGGCATCCGCCGCGTCCTTCGCCTCGGCGATCTTCGCCGAATCCTCCGGGGGCCCCACGAGGTAGAATTCGTTGGACCCGATCAGGGTGCGGTTGGCAGCCCACCCGTCCGCGACCGCCTTCTTCTCCGCAGCGGGCGCGTGGACCATGATCAGGTCCACCGCCTTGGCCTCGAGCAGCTTCAGGGAGGCTCCCGAGCCGGCCTTTTTCCAGCACACGGAGACGGGCTCCACCTTGTTGTAAGCCTCCACCAAGGCCTTCACGAGCCCCAGTTCTCCCGGGCTGCCGGTGGCAAGGGAGAGGCGCTGGCCGCTCGCCGCACCGTAGATGTCTGCGCAGCGGTCATAGGCGTCGCTCGGAGCGGTCGCACCGAAAAGGAAGGCCAGAGCGGCCAGGGTTGCGAGTCGTCGGGTCATGGTCGGCTCCTTTTCCTGAAGACGATGTGTGAGCAATTCAGCACGGGCGCACGGCCGTCGCCTTGAAGGAGGCCACCGCCTCCTGGCCCACGGTGAGCCCGAGGCGGTTCCAGGACTCCTGGGTGACGACGGCCACCAGGGGCTCGCCGCAGTCGATGGTGGCACGAATCTCCCCGGGGCCCGCGAGCTCCGCCCGCACCACCGTGCCCCGGAGGCAGTTGAGGGCCGAGGTGGACGGCGGCTCCCGGGAGAGGAGGACCTCCTGGGGCCCGATGCGCAGGCAAACGGCCCCCTCCGGCGGGGGGTGCACCCGCAGGCGCAGGCGGGCCGTCTCGAAGACCCCGGGCTCCCCCGTCACGGGCCTGCCCCGGAACACGTTGTCGGGCTCCCCTTCCCGGATCCTTCCGTCCTCCATCTGCCAGACCGCCGCGCCGAGCCGGTAGGCCTGGGCCACGTCGTGGGTCGCGAGCACCACCGTGGTACCCCGGCGGCCGACCCAGTCCTGGAGGGCGTGCTCCACCCGGACCCGGGTCTCGGCGTCCAGATGGTTCGTGGGTTCGTCCAAGAGGATCACGTCGGGCTCCAGGGCGAGCAGGCGAGCCAGGGCCAGGCGCTGCGACTCCCCTCCCGACAGGGCGTGGGCGAAGCGGTCCTCGTAGCCGGCGAGCCCCAGGAGCCCCAGGGCCTCGCCGATCCTCCTCTGCCGTTCGAGGCGCTCCATGCCCCGGACCTTGAGCCCCCAGTCCACGTTTCCCGCCACGGACGCGTGGAAGAGGTAGGGGTTCTGGAGCAGCAGCCCCACCCGGAGGCGCAGGGCGGGAACCCGAGCGGCCGTGGCCTCCTCGCCGTAGAATCGCAGGCTCCCTCGGCGCGGCTCGGCCAGGAACGAGAGCACGTGCAGCAGGGTGGACTTCCCCGACCCGTTGGGGCCCACCAGGGCAGTGACCTTGCCGGCCGGAATCTCCAGGCGGGAAACGTCCAGGACTTCCCTCTCCCCGTAGGCGAACCCCAGGTTTTCCAAGTGATACGCCGCGTTCATCGGGACCCCCTCTGGAGAACGTAGAGCCCCAGGTTCACGGTGAAGGCCACTGCCATGAGGACGAGCCCAAGGGCGAGGGCCAACTCGAACTCGCCCTTGCTCGTCTCCAGGGCGATGGCCGTGGTCATGGTGCGGGTGAAGCCTTCGATGTTGCCGCCCAGCATCATGGCCACCCCCACCTCGGCGATGGTGCGGCCGAAGGAGGCCACCACGGCGGCCATGACACCGAAACGGGCCTCAGTGAGGATCTTCCACGCCGCCGCGCTGCCCCGGGCGCCCAGGGTGCGGATGGTGAGAAAGAGGCGCGGGTCCAGGGCCTGGATCGCGGAGTGCGCGTAGTGGACGGCCACCGGCAGGGCCAGAAGGAGCTGGCCGATGATCACCCCTGTGGGCGTGAAGAGGAGCCCGAGCTCCCCCAGGGGCCCCCGCCGGCTGATGAGGGCGTAGACGAAGAGCCCGATCACCACCGTGGGCAGGGCCATGGCGGTATTCAGGAGCAGGAGCAAGAAGCCACGGCCCCGAAACCGAGCCAGCGCCAGGCCGAGCCCCAGGGGTATCCCGGCCACCGCCGCCAGGAGCGCCGACACCGACGCGATCTTGAGCGACGTCCAGACCACGAAGTAGACCTCGGGGTCGAAGGTCGTCAGGAGCTTCCAGGCGGCGGCGAAGGAAGTGAGGAAGTAGTTCAAGGGCTGCTCTCGTTGTCGGTTGTGGGCCGATGGGACGTATGGGACCTCAGGGACGAGTGGAAACCCGGTGCAGACTCGAAGCGGCCGGGCCAACCCGACTGCCGATCCCAACGAACCAGTAGTCGTAGGTCGGGTTAGCCAAGCGTAACCCGACGGGCCCTCGGGTGAGGCACCGCGTCGGGTTACGCCTTGCGGGCTAACCCGACCTACGGGTTGGGTATCGCGTCCGGGAAGAAGAGCTGCTGGCCGTGCAGGGCGTAGCCGGCGATCAGCTTCTGGCCCTCGCGGCTCACGACGAATTCCACGAGCTTTTTCGCCAGGTCGTACTTGGCGTGGGGGTGTTTGGCGGGGTTCACCGCCATGATGCTGTAGGGGTTGAAGAGGACCGGGTCGCCCTCGAAGAGGATGGGGAGCTCGATCTTGCTCTGGTAGGCGATGTAGGTGCCGCGGTCGGTGAGGGCGTAGCCGCGCTTCTCGTCGGCCATGTTCAGGACCTCGCCCATCCCCTGCCCGGCCGGGACGTACCACGCCCCCTTGGGCTCGATGCCGGCCGCCTTCCAGAGGGCCTTCTCCTTCTGGTGGGTGCCCGACTCGTCTCCCCGGGAGATGAAGGACGCCTTGCCCTCGGCGAGGCGCTGGAAGGCTTCGGCGGCGGTCTTGACGGCCTTGAGCCCGGCCGGGTCCGCCGCCGGCCCGACGACCACGAAGTCGTTGTGCATCACCTTCTCCCGGTTGGCCCCGAACCCGGCGGCCATGAACTGGTCCTCCAGGCCCGGGTCGTGGGTGAAGACCACGTCCACGTCGCCGTTCTCACCGAGCTTGAGGGCCTTGCCCGTGCCCACGGCGATCACGTCGACCTTGACGTTGTTCGCCGCCTCGAAGGGCGGCAGGAGCACCTTGAGGAGTCCCGAGTTCTCGGTGCTGGTGGTGGTACTCAGGCGCAGGCGCTCCTGGGCGAGGCCCGGGAGTGCCAGCGCGAGGGTCACCAGTGCAGTCAGGATCAGTGTGGAGAAACTGCGTCGCATGTGTGGTCCTCCCTTAGAACGCCAACTGGTACTGCACCCGCAGGCGGTTGTCGTTGGCGGAGTCCGCGGTCCGGCTCTGGGTGTTGATGCGGAAGAAGTCGGCCTGGAGCTTGTTGCGGTGGCCGGCGAAGAACCAGCTCACGGCACCGCCGTACTCCTGGCGCAGGTTGTCGGCCAGATCGTCGTTGGGGTCGAAGTACTCGTAGCGCCCGGCCACCTCCAGCTTGTTCTTCCAGACCAGGTAGCCTCCCTGGGCGTAGAACCCCACCGCCGTCTCGTCGTCCAACGTCGAGTCCTCGGGGTCGATCTTCCGGCGGTGGTACTCGGCCTGGGCCGACGCGCCCATCCACTTGAGGCCCGCGAAGCCGTTCCAACTCGTCACGTCGCTCGGCCCCAGCGCCGTGAGCCGCCCGTTCAGGTTGCCTCGGGTGTGGGAAGCCACGTCGTTGTTCTGGGCAAAGGCAGCAGACAGGAGAACGATCGGGCTCTTGGAGCGGGCGATGTCCGACTCGGCCAGGGCGTACCGGCCCAGGGGCTCGAGCGTGAGCCGGGCCACGTAGAGGTGCCCGTCATCGGGGTTGTTCTTGTTCGTGCCCTCGCCGTTGTAGACGCCCACGTCGTAGGAGAGCATCGAGAAGAACGTGCCGTGGACCGTGACGCCCGTGTCCCGGTCGAAGCGGAAGTTCGCGTCCACCGTGGTGCGCTCCACGAACTGGAGGTTCGCCGCCGAGATGTTCCACTGGACGGCGTAGGGGACCTTGTAGTGACCGGCCTTGAGGCCGATCTCCGGGAGGGGGGTGTAGTCGGCGAACCAGTCGAACAGGGAGACGCGGTTTTCGTCGCCGGAGTACACATTCAGGAGGAGCTGGTACTTGAGGTCCTTGATGAAGGCGTTGCCCCGCAGGCCGAGCCGCATCCGCTGGACCGAGAAGTTGCTTCGGTTGTCGCCCTGGTCCCGGTCGTCGAAGGTGTAGCGCACCTGGCCGTACCCGTAGAGCTCGGCCCGGAACGCGCCGTCCGGGGTCGCCCAGGAGAAGCTCCGCCCCCGGTGGGCGGAGACCACGTCCTGCTCCTTGGCGAGCTCCTTTCGCTCCTCTTCGTTGATGATGTCCTTCTCCACCAGCCGCTGGAGCAGGTCCACCGCGGCATGCGCGGGCCGAGCCGCGGCCAGCAGTGCGACCGCCGCCACCGCCATCCCAAGAACGACAGCCTTTCTCATCCTCTCCTCCTTTCCTAGGCGGGGCACAGCCCCGCGGCCATGCCCCGACGGGGCGGAACCACGGCGCAACGCGGGAAAGGAGGCGGGGGGGGAGGGCGCAAAAAGGCCCTCCCCGCGCGGGGGAGGGCCTGTGGCGAGCACACGGCACCTTCCGGATCTCCTTTCCAAGCGCGGGGGGCCAGGGCGTTTCCACCCGGACCCACAGGCGGGCGGCCATGGGCTCGAGAGCCGGTAGGCCGTTCCGCTCGGAGATGCGGTGACCCTAGCGGGTCGAAACAGCGGTGTCAACAGGATTCGACACAGGATTAATTCACAGGATCACGCAAGCACTCCGGCGGATGAGGCGGGACGACGGGCGGGCAGTGAGGGCGACATTTCCCGGGGAGAGGGATGTCGCCCCCCGGGGGACGAGGTCCCGGTTCAGTGTACCGGTGGGGGGAGCGGTGTCAGCGAGACGTCGACGATCTCGGCCTCGGACTCGATGCGGGAGAGGATGGCGTGGACGTCGAAGTTGCCCACCTCGACCTTGCCGTCCACCAGAGGGCGCACCGGCGGGGCGAACCCACACCGGGCGAAGAGCCGGAGCCGGGGGTGATGGGTAGCCTCCCGGAGACGGAAGGACAGGGAGGTGCGCAAGAGCTCCCCGTAGGCGGCGTAGATCAGGAGGAAGCTCAGGTCGCGTCCGCGGGCCTCCGGCCGGACGAAGATGAGCGTGTCGTCGTAGCAGGTGGGGTCTCCGCTGTGGGCCAGGGCATAGAACCCCAGGGGCACGCCCGGTTCCTCCCCTTCTCCCCCGACTTCGGCCGCCGCGAGCCCCAGCACCCAGCGGGAGGGGGCGAATTCGCGCGCGTGCGCGGGCTCTCCCGCCGCTTCGGCGATCCGCCGGGGCTCCCCCGGGCCGATGGGGTGGACGAGGTACTTCCGTCCCCTCAAGAGGTAGTACCTCCCGAGCCCGGTCCGATCCGACAGCACGCATCCGACAAGCGGGGCCGTCACGTCGAGTCCATGAATCATGGAAGGTGGCCTTTCGTTCGCCCTTTCAACTTGTATATAGAATATCACAACCAATCTCTTCTTCCAATGGATCTCCTGCGTCGCTCCTCACCGAGGACTAATGTAGACCACGTTCCGTATCAACATGCACTCAATAAAATTTGTTTAGCTCGCCGTTTCAAAACCAACGTCCCGAAATCGAGGACTCGTTTTATCTTGAGCCGCCTCTTCCGGAGGACCAACAACTTTCAAAACCTATTTCAACTCGAGAAACTGTTTCTGCACCGGCCTACGGTTTGGGCCGCCGGGAGCCTCACCTCGGCCCCCCAAGAGCGAACCGGGGGTTCCGCGCCTCGCGCAGAACCCCCGGTTGCTTCCCGTGCGATCCTCCTCAGTGCGTTCGCAGGGCCCTCTCCATCTCCCGTTTGGCGTCGGCCTTTTTCAGATCCTCGCGCTTGTCGTAGAGCTTCTTGCCCCGACCCAGGCCGAGCTCCACCTTGGCGTACCCCCGCTTGAAGTAGATCCTCAGGGGCACCAGGGTGTAGCCCCGCTGCTGGATCTTGACGGCGAGCTTGCGGATCTCCTGGGCGTGGAGCAGGAGCTTACGGTCCCGGGTGGGCTCCTGCTCTTCGATGCGGGTGTGGGAGTACGCGGAGATGTGCAGGCCCGAGATCCAGACTTCTCCGCCCTGCTCCCAGGCGTAGGCGTCGGTGAGGTTCGCCTTGCCGTCGCGCAGGCTCTTCACCTCGCTGCCGCGCAGGACGATGCCGGCCTCGAGAGTCTCTTCGATGTGATAGTCGCGGCGGGCCTTCTTGTTGGTGCAGGCCACGTGGACGCCCTCCGGCCGCTTGCCCACCTCAAACCCTCCCCAGGACCCGCGGGCCGTCGGAAGATCTGCCTCCCAGAAGTCGGGAGACAACCAACGCCGCAACCAGACCGAGGATCCCCAGGGAGGCCGCCCCCAGGTCGGGGGAGAACCCCAGCGCCGGCGCGAGGGCATGCCCGACCGCCGCCCCGATGACCAAGGCCGCGGCAGGAACGAGGTAGACGAGCACGCCGGCCCGGACCAGGGTCTCCTCGGAGATGCCCAGGACCACCCACTCCCCCGGGGCCACCCCCACGGGGTCCTCCGCCCAGATCCGGCGGCCGCCTCCTCCTCCGGAGCACGAACAGGCGCGTCCCGCGCCGCAGGATTCGCAGGCGCCCGCCCCCGTCGTGTCCACCAGGGCCCTTCCCGGCCGGACCTCGACCACCCAGCCCCTCGCCTCGATCAACGTCTCACCCCACCAAGGGCCTCCGCCCAAGCCCTACGCCGTGACGCATGAGGAGGGCAGGGCGACGATTGAGCAGTTGTTCGGTCTTCGGTCCTGGGTCTCCGGTCCTCCATCCCGCACCCGCTCACTGGGGGATCCAGTCCGCGTCGGGCCCCACCCGCAGCAGGAAGGCCACCAGGAGCTCCACGGCAGCGTCTACGTCGCCGAGGCTCAGCACCTCCGCCGGGGTGTGCATGTAGCGCAGGGGAATCTCCACCAGGGCCGTGGCCACGCCGCTGCGGTTGAGCTGCATCACGTTGGCGTCGGTGCCCGTGGCCCGGGGGGCGCCCTCGTACTGGAGGGCGATGCTCGCCTCCCGGGCGGTCTCCTGGAGGAGCTCGAAGACCTTGGGGTTGATGTTGGGGCCCCGGGAGAGAACCGGCCCCTTGCCGACCTGCACGTCACCGATGGCCTTCTTGTCCGCCCCCGGGTGGTCCGTGGCGAAGGTCACCTCCACGCAGATCCCGACGTCCGGGTCGATACCGTAGGCGCTGGTGCGCCCCCCGCGCAGCCCCACCTCCTCCTGTACGGTCGAGACCCCGAAGACCGAGCACCGGAGCTCCGCGCGCCGCTCCGCCAGGCGCCGCAGCGTCTCTGCCACGACGAAGGACCCCATCTTGTCGTCGAGCCCCCGGGCGCAGATCCGGTCCCCTGCCAGGCGCTCCATCTCCACGGCAAACGTCATGGGGTCCCCCACGGCCACCGCGCCTTCCGCCTCGGTCCGGTCCTTGGCGCCGATGTCCACGGCCAGGTCCTTGAGCTTGGCCACCTTGGTGCGCTCGTCCGGCTCCAGGAGGTGGATGGGCTTGCGGCCGATGACGCCGCGGAGAGAGCCGTTGCGGCCGTGCACCCAGACCCGCTGGCCCGGGAGCAGGTGGGCATCGACGCCGCCGATGGACGCGACGTAGAGGAACCCCTGGTCGTCGATGTACTGGACCATGAGCCCGATCTCGTCCACGTGGCCCGCCAGCATCACCCGGGGGCGCTCCGGCCCGCGAAGCACGCCCCAGGAGTTGCCCATGACGTCGGTGCGCACTTCATCGACGTGGGGGGTCACGTAGGCGCGCCACACCCTCTGGGCCGGCTGCTCGTAGCCCGACGGGCTCGGGCTGTCCGCGAGGCGCTTGAAGAAGTCGAAGACGGTGTCGTCCATGGCAGTGGGTCCGCTCGAAGAGGGGAAGAGTCAGGAAAGAGGGGCTGGGGGGCGGGGCGCGGGAACCGCCTCGCGCCTCGGCAGCGGGGTCTTACGTCCGGTAGTCCGCGTTGATCCTCACGTATTCGGCCGTCAGATCGCAGGTGGTGACGACGGCCTCGCCGCTTCCCTCTTGGAGGGTCACGCAGATCTCGTACTCGGTGCCCTGCATCTTGGCGTGGGCCCCCGCCTCGGCCTCGGCTCCCAGGCCCATCCCGGCCTCCACCACGGGCACACCGCCGATGGCGATCGAGAAGGCGCCGCCGCCGTAAGCCCCCGAGCGGCCCAGGGCCGCGGCGATCCGGCCCCAGTTGGGGTCCTCGCCGTGGAGGGCGGTCTTCACCAGCGGGCTCTCCGCCACGGTCCGAGCGGCCTGCAGGGCAGCCGCGTCGGAGGCCGCCCCCCGGACCCGGACGTCCACCACCTTGGTCGCCCCCTCCCCGTCCCGCACCATCATGCGGGAGAGATCCCGGCAGACCTCCCGGAACGCCCCCGCCAGGACCTCAAGGGCCGAACGGTTGGTCTCCAGGGGCGGGCCCCCGGCAGCGCCCCCCGCCAGAGCCAGGACCGTGTCGTTGGTGGAGGTGTCGCCGTCCACGGTGATCCGGTTGAACGTCTCCTCCGCCGCCCCGGCCAGGAGCTCCTGCAGGGCCGCCGAACCCAGCGGTGCGTCGGTGACCAGGAAGGCGAGCATGGTGGCCACGTCGGGCCGGATCATCCCCGCGCCCTTGGCCGTGCCCAGGACCCGGACCTCTCGGCCTCCGGCCGAAACCGACCGTGTGGAGACCTTCGGGAAGCTGTCGGTGGTCATCATGGCGCGGGCGAAGGGCTCGGGGTCGTCCCCGAGGGCGGAGACCAGGCGGGGCAGCGCCGCCTCCATCCGCACCACCGGCAGGGGAAGGCCGATCACTCCGGTGGAGCACGGGAACACCGCGTCGGCCTCCACCCCAAGCCGTTCCGCCAAGCTGGCGGTCAGGCGCCGGGCGTCCTCCAGGCCCTGGGCTCCGGTGCACGCGTTGGCGTTTCCCGAGTTCACCAGCACCGCCCGGGCAACTCCCCGGCCTACCCGCTCCCGGCAAAGGAGCACCGGGGCCGCCGTGACGCGGTTTCGGGTGAACACCCCGGCTACGGCCGCCTCCGACGCGCTCAAGAGGAGCCCCAGGTCGAGGCGGCCGGGCTTCTTGACCGCGGCCTCCGCCGCGGCGAACCGGAACCCCCGGGGCGTCACGCGGCGCCGGCCTGGGCGCTCGCGGCACCGCAGCACTTCTTGTACTTCTTGCCGCTCCCGCAGGGGCAAGGGTCGTTACGCCCCACCAACGGCCCCTTCCGCTTCATTGGTTCGGGGGCCTCCTTGCGCGACCCGTGGGAGAGGACCAGCCGGGTCTGCCGGCTCGGCTGCTCGATGTCCCGGGCCTGCTCCTCCCTCACGAGTTGGATCAGGAAGAGCTTCTCCAGAGCGTCCTCCTCCACGCGGCTGCGCATGGCCAGGAACATCTCGAAGCCTTCCTTCTTGTAGGCCACGATGGGCTTCTCCTGGGCGTATCCCCGCAGCCCCACACCCTCCTTGAGGTGGTCCATGCCCAGCAGGTGATCCTTCCAATGGGTGTCGATGGCCTGCAGCAGGATGTACTTCTGGAGCCGAGCGGCCATTTCCGGACCGAACTCGGCGAGCTTCTCGTCGTAGCGCCGGAGCACGGCCTTCACCACCTCGTCGCTCACCTTGTCCTTGAGGGCGACCAGGTCTTCGTCCGTCTCCACGAGCTGGACGTGGAACTGCTTGAAGAGCATCTCCCGCATGCCCTGCAGGTCCCACTTCTCTGTGAGCTCCCCCGCGGGGCAGCGGGCATCGGCGATGTCCGCGGCTACGGCCTCGGCCATCTGACGGATCTCCTCCGTCAGGTCCTCGGAGCCGAGAACCTCGCGACGCCACGTGTAGATGGCCTCGCGCTGCTTGTTCATCACGTCGTCGTACTCGAGAAGGTGCTTGCGGATGTCGAAGTTGTGGGCCTCGACCTTCTTCTGGGCGTTCTCGATGGCCTTGGAGATCCAGGGGTGCTGGATGTCCTCCCCCTCCTGGAGGCCGAGCTTGGTCAGGAGCCCCGAGATCCGCTCGGAGCCGAAAATGCGCATCAGGTCGTCTTCGAGGCTGATGTAGAACCGCGAGGAGCCCGGGTCTCCCTGCCGCCCGGAGCGGCCCCGAAGCTGATTGTCGATCCGCCGGCTCTCGTGCCGCTCGGTGCCGAGGATGTGAAGCCCGCCCGCGGCCAGCACCTCCTCCTTCTCCCGGGCACAGAGCCCGCGGCAGCGCTCCAGCGCCTCTTGGTACCCGTCGGGATCCACCTCGGGGTCCACCTCGGCCTTGGCCAGGAAGACGGGGTTGCCGCCCAGCATGATGTCGGTTCCGCGGCCGGCCATGTTGGTGGAGATCGTCACGGCACCCTTCCGGCCGGCCTGGGCGACGATCTCGGCCTCCCGCTCGTGGTACTTCGCGTTGAGGACGTGGTGCGGCACGCCCCGGCGCTTCAGCATCCGGGAGACCTTCTCGGAGTTCTCGATGGAGATCGTGCCCACGAGGATCGGCTGGTTCTTCTTGTGGAGCTCCTCGATCTCGTCGATCACCGCGTCGAATTTCTCCTTGGCGGTCCGGTAGACGACGTCCCCGTGATCGGCGCGCACCATCTCCCCGTTGGTCGGGATGACCATGACGTCGAGCCCGTAGATCTGCTTGAACTCCACGGCCTCGGTGTCGGCGGTGCCGGTCATGCCCGCGAGCTTTTCGTACATGCGAAAGAAGTTCTGGAACGTGACGGTGGCCAGGGTCTGGTTCTCACTCTCGATCTTCACCCCCTCCTTGGCCTCAACCGCCTGGTGGAGCCCGTCGCTCCAGCGCCGGCCGGGCATGAGCCGGCCGGTGAACTCGTCGACGATGGTCACCTTGCCGTCCTTGACCACGTAGTCGACGTCGGGCTTGTACATCACGTGGGCCCGCAAGGCTTGGTTCACGTGGTGGAGGATCTCGATCTGCCTCGGGTCGTACAGGTTCTCCACCCCCAGCAGGCGCTCCACCTTCGCCACCCCCTGCTCGGTGAGGATGACGGTCTTGGCCTTTTCGTCCACGTTGAAGTCGCCGTCTTCACCTTTCTCCCCGGCGGCCTTGCGCAGGTGCGGAATGACGCGGTCCACCACGTAGTACTTGTCGGTGGACTGCTCGGAGGGCCCCGAGATGATGAGCGGGGTACGGGCCTCGTCGATCAGGATCGAGTCGACCTCGTCCACGATGGCGTAGTGGAACTGCCGCTGTACGTAGTCCTCGAGCCGGAACTTCATGTTGTCCCGGAGGTAGTCGAAGCCGAACTCGTTGTTGGTGCCGTAGGTGATGTCCGCGCCGTACGCGGCCCGACGCTGTGCGTCGTCGAGGCCGTGGACGATGACCCCCACGGTCATCCCCAGGAACCGGTAGACTTCCCCCATCCAGTCGGAGTCGCGCCGCGCCAGGTAGTCGTTGACCGTCACGACGTGAACCCCGCGTCCCGTGAGGGCGTTGAGGTACACGGGCAAGGTCGCCACCAGCGTCTTTCCCTCGCCCGTCTTCATCTCGGCGATCGTGCCGCGGTGAAGCACGACGCCTCCGATGAGCTGCACGTCGAAATGGCGCATGCCGAGGGTGCGCCGGGAAGCCTCGCGGACAGCGGCAAAGGCCTCGGGCAGGAGATCCTCCAGGGGCTCGCCCGCCGCCAGCCGCTCCCGGAGCCGCGGGGTCAAGGCCCTCAAGTCGTCATCGGAGAGGACACGGAACGACTCTTCCAGTCCGTTGATGCGGTCCACCAGCGGTTGGATCCGCTTGAGCTCGCGCTCGTTCTTGGTGCCGAAAACCTTCTTGAGTACGCTAGACAGCATGGAACTGGCTCCGAGAGCCGCCGGAGGCGGCGTGGTCTCAACGCGGGGAGGCGTCTCGAGGGAAGGCGGGCGGGGCAGGACCCAACCGGGGATGTGGGCGTGGGGGATGCCCCAGAGCTCCGCCGGACCGCTGATGGTAACACCCGGCCTGGGGGGAGTCAAAGCGTTCCCAAGTCCAAAATCCACCGGCTACGGCGCGCTCGGGGCCGAGGAGCTCCTGCGCTCGGCGTGCCTTGCCCGTGAGCCCCGCCGGACACCTCGGCGTCCCTATCTCGGCGACGACTCGGAACCCAGGGCGTGGAGCAGCCGGTTGACCTCGGCGAGCGCCGAGGGGTCCAGCACCCCGCCGTCCGGCGGGGGGGCGGTCTGGCAGGCGGCCTCGCTTTGAGGCCCCCCCCGGAAGACGAGGTGCGCCACTTCCGTCCGGGCCAGCTCCAAAGCGTGGGAGGCACTCCGGGCTTCCTCGGAAATCCGCTCCAGCACGTCGGGCGCCAGCAGATCGCGCCCGGCACAGGCCGTGGCCCGGTGGAGGAGCAACTCCCGGAGGGCAGACGGCGAAAAAGGGGGAACCCGGACCTCCTCCAGCCCCTCCAGCGGTGAAGAACGCTCGCCCCACAGGGCGATACAGACCAGGGGCTTCCCCAACAGCCGCAAGCTGGAGAGAAACGCCAACTCCTCCTGATCTCCCGGTGCGAGCCCCTCGCCCGCCAATGCCGCGATGACGGGCCCCCCGCGACAGAAGCCGAAGAGCAACTCCTCGCAGACCGCCTCCAAGGCAGTCGGACCGCTCGCCCGGGCGCCGGCGCGGGTCACCTGCAGGAGAAGCTCCAGGACCCTCCTGCCCCCCTCCTCCGCCGGAAGCCAGGGCTCCCCGCACCAGGCCACGGCGCGTCCCTCCGCAGCCAGGGTCGCCGCCGCACGGGCCAACAACGTCCGCCGGCCGGACCCCAGGCGTCCCCGGAGCCAGACGCTCTTTCCTTCCCGGAGCGACCCTTCGAGCCGCTGGCGGAGGCCGTACCGGCCCGGATCCTCCAAGTACAGCTCGTCGTCGCAACCTTCTTGGAAAGGGTCCCTCGAAAGTCCCAGGAAACCGTGGAGCACGGACCTACCCCCCCACTTGCGCGCGCAGTCTCTGAATCCGCCCCCCCACATCGCGGTGGGTCGGATCGAGCTCCGCTGCCTTTTGAAACGACTGGAGGGCCCGATCCCAGGCGCCCTCCGCCTCGGCGGTTTCCCCCAACTCGTACAGGATGGCCGCCCGGTCCTCGGCCGTGTTGGACGGGGCGGCCAATGCCATCCGCAGGGCCGCCGCGGCGTCACCGTACCGACCGAGGTCGCGATATACCAGTGCCAGGGAGGCGTAGGCATCGCGCGCCTTGTCCGGGCCGCGGGCCGCCACCTGAAACTCCTGGAGAGCATCCTCCAGAAGCCCCATCTCCCGATAGGCGATCCCCAGGTTGTAGTGGGTGTCGTAGTCCCCCTCGTCGAGCCGCTCCGCAATGCCCGACTTGAACTCCCGCACGATGTCGTCGAGCTCGGAGACTTCGAAGTCCGCGAATCCCTCGAACTCGCTGCCGATGTGCAGGTCGATCGACTCCCCGCCCACGGCCCGGCGGTCGGAGGGGCCCACCTCGCTCTTCCGGGCCGCGGGCCCGGAAGAAGCCTCAGTCTGCTCCGCTTCGTCGATCGGCATGAGTCGGGCGATGCCCTGGAGCGCTGACGGATTGTCCGGTTCGACCTCGAGCACCGAACGGTACGCCCGCAGAGCCTCTGTCTCCCGCTCCCCGGCGAGAAACAGCCCCGCGATGGCGAGCTGCTCTTCCACCCACCCCCGGTGATCTCCTTGGCGTTGGCACAGGTCCCGGAGCTTCTGTCGAATCTCGACGACCCCCGGCGCCAGGACCGCGAGCTCGCGGAGCTTGTCCGCCGCCTTCTGCTCGATTCCGTACTTGAGGTAAAGCTCGGCCTCCACCAAGCCCCGCTGGACGGCGCCGAAGGCCCCGTCATCCGACCCAGCCTCGAGGAGATCCCCGAAGCCCGACACACCCTCTGCATCAACGACCGCGGTCTCTTCGGGGGCCCGTCCTGGAGGCGCCCCGGCCAGGGCCCGCCGGACCTCCGCGTCGGTGGGATCGGCCTCGAGGGCGCTTCGGAGGCAGCGCTCCTCATCCTGGCGCATCCCCCGGCGGCCGTATGCCCTGGCGAGCGCCTTGCAGGCCTGCGCCTGCTCGTCCCGGTCCCCCTCGGCTTGGGCGATGGCCGCGAGTTGCTCGAGGATGAAGACATCGTCGGGGTCCTCGGCGTGGAGGGCACGGGCAACGGCCCGGGCCTCCGGCAGACGCTCCGCCACCAGGTGCGCCCGGAGGGACAGGAGCCGAAGCTCCCGGTCCCCCGGCTCCCGCGACAGGCCTTCCTCGAGAATCTCGGTTCCCTTGGCGGTCTCCCCGAGATCGATGTACAGCTCGGCCAACGGACGGAGCACGGACGGATGGCGGCTGGACTTCTCGTAGAACCCCTCCAGGGCGTGCAGGAGCTTGCCGGAGCGCCCTTCGGCGCGAAGCTGCTGCATGAGCCGGGAGAGCTCTGCGGAGAAGTCCTCGTACCGCCGGTCCTCCAGGTAGAGCTCGGCCAGGTGGACCTTGATGGCGGCGTTGTCCGGGGCCAACTGCTCCATGCGCGCCAGGAGGTTCCCGGCGTCGGTCGACCGCCCCTGCTGGCGCAACAGGCCCACCGCCCGCTTGAAGGCAGCGAGGGCCTCCCCCACCAGGCCCTGCCTCACGTACATTTCGCCCGCTTGCTGCCAGAGGGCCGGGCTTTCCGGGTCCAAGCGGAGCGCCTGCTTGAGAACGGCGATCGCCTTGAGGTAGAAGCCCTGGTCGGCATAGGCTTCCGCCACGGAGAGGCACTCCTCCAGGGCCTCCGGCCGCTTGCCGGCCAGGGCGTAGAGCTCGATCAGCTTCTGCCGGGTGCGGATGTCCCGAGGGTCCGCGGCGAGCACCCTCTTGTACTCGTCGATGGCCCGCTGGAACTGCTTGGCCTGCTTGAACTTTTGGGCTGCGCGGGCGATCTTGTCCCTGTCCACGGCCATCGGCTCCCTCATCCTCCTCCCACGTGGGCGACGTAGGCCTCTGGGGAGAGAAGCCCGGACACATCGAAACCGGGGGCGAGACGCACCCGCAGCATCCAACCCTCGCCGTAGGGGTCGTCGTTGATCCGCTCCGGGGAGTCCTCGAGCTGGGCATTCACTTCCACGACCTCGCCCGCGACGGGGCTGTAGAGCTCCGAGACGGACTTGGCCGACTCGACCGAGCCGAAGACCTCTCCCGGGGAGAGATGTCGCCCGACCCCGGGGAGCTCCAGGAACACGATGTCACCCAGCTCCTTCTGGGCGTGGTCGGTGATCCCCACGGTCGCCTCCCCGCCCTGGACCCGCACCCAGGTGTGCTCGGGGTGGTATCTCAAGTCCTCCGGCACGCGCATGGCTCCTCCCGAAACATGGCCTCCCTGCAGAGTCGCAGCCCCTGGCTCCGCGCCCCCAGGGGGATGTCCACCCCGTCAGCAGCGTTCCCTGGCCTACCGCCCCCCTACCCAATCCCAGAACGCCCCGAGCCCCTTGGGCACCGAGGTGATCCTCTCGTAACCGTGGGAGGTGACCCGTACCGTATCCTCCAGCCGCACGCCGAAGCGACCCGGCAGGTAGATGCCCGGCTCGATGGTGACCACCGCACCCTCCTGAGCGGCATCCCCCGATCGCGAGCTCACGGTCGGGGCCTCGTGCACCGCCAGCCCGACCCCGTGCCCCGTGCCGTGGCCGAAGCGCTCCCCGTGGCCCGCCGCCGCGATGACGTCGCGGGCGGCCCGATCCACCTCGGCCAGGGCGACCCCCGGCCGCAAGGCTTCGAGGGCCGCGCGCTGGGCCTGGAAAACCACCCCGTACACCTGGGCGGCGTCCTCGGCCGGGGGCCCCACCGGCACGGTGACGGTCTGGTCCGAGCAGTATCCGTCGAGCCGCACGCCGAAGTCCACTAGCACGAGATCCCCCGCCTCGAAGGGTCTACCCGTCGGCTTCGCGTGGGGCAGGGCCCCGCGCGGCCCCCCCGCCACGATGGTGTCGAAGGACAGCCCCTCCGCCCCCCGTTCCAGGCAGGCCACGTGGAACGCCCGGGCCACCTCGAGCTCGGTTCGGCCGGGGCACAGCAGCGGGGCCACGAAGCGCAGGGCCTCCTCTGCCAGGCGCGCCGCGGCCTCCAGCCGGCGGGTCTCGTCCGGTCCCTTGCAGACCCGGAGGCGGTCTACCCCCGTCCCCACGTCCACCAGATCGGCTTCCAGGAGGCGGCCCAGTCGAGCCCGCCGGGCCGCCGTGATGCTCGTTGGTTGGAAGCCCACGTAGCGCGCACCGCCGGTGCTGAGGACGCCGGCGGCCGACCGGTCCAGGTCCGCCGTCTCGACCACCTCGACGCCGACGGTCTCCTCCCGGGCCTGCAGGGTGTAACGGGAGTCCGTGAAGAAGACCCGCCGGTCCCCGAGAAGGACGAGCAGCCCGTTGGAGCCGGTGAAACCGCAGAGGTAACGGACGTTCAGGAGATCCAGGACCAGCAGAGCATCGAGCCGTTCCCCGGCCAGTAGTTGGAGGGCCGCGGCGGCGCGTTCGGTGTACCCCTCGGCCGGACGCGTCGCCACCACGCCCCCCTTCAGTGCCCGGCCGAGAGGTGGCCCACCAGGCCGCGGAGCCCGAGCACGTAGCTCTCCGGACCGAAGCCCCAGACCCCCCCCACCGCCGCGTCCGCCAGAAGGGAACGGCGCCGGAAGCCCTCCCGACGATAGACGTTCGACAGGTGCACCTCGACGAAGGGCAGCGCCACGGCCAGCAGGGCGTCCCGCAGGGCCACGCTGGTGTGGGTGTACGCGGCGGCGTTGATCACGATGCCCTGCACGCGACCCCGCGCCTGCTGGATCGCGTCCACGAGGGCGCCCTCGGAGTTGGACTGAAAGAGCTCCAGCTCCGCGCCGAGCTCGCGCGCCGCGGCGTGAAGGCGCTCCTCGACGCCGGCCAGGGTCTCGGAGCCGTAGACCCCGGGCTCCCGGAGGCCGAGCAGGTTCAGATTGGGACCGTGGAGGACAAGGATCTTCACCAGGCAACCCCCTGCAGCCGGGACGACGAAAGGGAAGACCGAGGGCAGCCGTCAGGCGCGGTCCGCATCCCTCCAGCGCCGCACCCGGCTCAGCCACTGCTCCAGGCGCGCGGCGGGGTCCCGGGATTCCGTCCGGCCCAGCTCTCGCAGCCTCCTGTGGGCCTCCTCGTCCTCCGGGTCCCGGGATACCAGCTCGCGATAGATGGCCGCGGCGGTCGCCCGGTCCCCCTGGGCGGCGTGGAGCTCGGCGAGGGTCCGGGACGCGAGGCCGCCGTCGTCGGGCTCCGGGCCGCCCTCCTCCGCCTGCACCGCGGCCTCGTCCAGGAGCTCGCGACGGATCGCCTCGAGACCCGCGGGCAACTCCTCGAGCCCCTCGAGGATGTCGCGCGCCGCCTTGGGCCGCCCCCCCAGCAGGAGGAGCCGCGCCCGCTGGAGCCGGCACAGGGGCTCGTGCCGCCCAAAGAGCTCCGGAAGCGCCTCCTCAAGCGGCAGGGCCTCGATCCAGAGGGGAGCGAGCGCCGGCCGGCCGCTGCTTCGCAGCAAAGCGAGACCATCTGGCAAAAGCGTATTCCTGTCTGCCCCCAAGACCAACCGTCGTCTGCCGTGCGAGCGCCTACTCGGGGACCGGATTCGGATTCACGAAGGTCAATTGCACCCTGGTCTGGGTGGAAACGGACTCCTTGTTCAGGGAGTCCCGCGCAAAGATGTCTACCACCGCTGTCAACCTCACCGATGACGCAACCTGCTGGGTGAAGAAGAGGCCTCGCAATCCGCTTTGAGCCGTCCCATCACCGGCCTTCATGGCCAGAGTGGTAATGGGAACCCCCACGAGAGTGGCACTCCCGTCCGGGGGAACCTCGAAGGACCCCGACCAGGCATGGTTCGTCGGCGCATACAGCGGCGTGTTCCCGCCCGGATCAAAGTAGTTTACCACGATGTCCGTGACCTCCAAGGGTCGCCCCTCGGAAACCCCGGGGCGGGTTTCGTTGCGGAAGGTGATGTTCACGAAGTCGGCGCTCATTGGCACATAGGTCTCGTCCACACACCCGTCCCAGAAACGATTGTTTGCCGTGACGAGATCGCCCTCCGGACAACCCACGTCTGCCGTGACCTCTTCCACGGCGGGGAAGATGAAGCCCAGATGGTCCGGGTCCGCAGGTTGGATCTCCGCGACGACGAGGCGATTCCCCGCGTCGTCCGGATTGTCGCCGCAACCAAGGGCCAGAGCGCCGATGAAGCCGGCGGTCCCGAGGCAGATCCATCTCTTCGCTGTCATGGCCGCAATACTCCTCAGCTTCGCAGAAGCGAAATCAAGGGACGATGTACGTTCCGCGGGCACTACTGTATAGATTCCCATTCGCATTCTCGAACCAAAGCGTCACGATCGCATCGATAGGACCTGCCGGATCGTGGTAGTCATTCACAAAGCTCACATAGGGGGACCGGATGCCCGGCAGCACTCCGATCCTCGCAGGAATACTGTCCGGCGACTGTGGGTCGAAGGCGTCCAGCAGGTCCTCAGCGGTCGGCGCGGAGTAGTACCGGCCCACCGGGTATCCCTCCGGAGGCGGCACGGCAAGGGTGGGGTCTCCCGCAAAGGCCCGCAGGTCCTCCGCCGCATCGACATCGAACGCGACGGGCCCGAAGCCGATGGTGTACGAGACGAGCTCGTAGTCGAGCAACTTGTGCAGAGCCTCCCACCGCAGGCTGTGATTCCTCTTCGCAGCCGTGCCCCAGTCGGGCCAGGAGAAGAGGGGCAGCGTGTCCGTTCCAAGATCCACGGTATCTTCCCCGTCCGTGAGGAAAACCACCGCCCGCTTGCCTGGGTAGATCCCAACCGCCTTCACGGCTTCGGAAAAAGCGGCACCGAAATTCGTTGCACCTTGGGGGGCCAGCCCATCGATCCTGGTCTTCAAGAGCTCTCCGTCGTTGGTCAATGACGTTAGAATTCTCGCGTCTGAGCTGAAGGACACCAAGGCGATGAGATCATCCGTTTGATCATCGCCAAGGATCGAATCCACGAACAACTTTGCGGCTTCTTTTGCCACATCCATTCTGGATGTTTCTCCAAGCCCAGCCGGTTGATCTGAATCCAGCCTCCAGGCCATCGATCCACTTACGTCAATAACCAGGGCAATCACTCGACCGACTCTCTCCTCCGACACGTCTACTCTAAACGTCGATGGAATCAGATTTCTCGGCGCAACAAAAGGGAACAGCGTTATCGAAAAATTGTGCCCATTCACATGGAATCCGTCCGTTCCCTGTGGGTTTCGAAAATCCCAAAGAGACCGGCCGTCTTGATCCCGAAAAGCGAAGTATGCCAATCCGCGATCCACCGACGGGTCGTAACCACTACCGTCCAAAATGCGATTCGTCACAAGGTCTGAGAGGCTGATTTGACGCGGAAAACTGGCGAGCGAGCCGAGAGGGGAACCTCGATAATGCAAAGTGCCCTCCAAGATGGGT
>JAWSUI010000024.1:8457-54061 GCA_033551855.1 Deferrisomatales bacterium | reverse complement strand
GTCGAGGCCGTTTTGGATGCCCTGAAGGACGCGCTGGCCCGGAAGGAAAAAGTGGCGGCTCCGGGGGGTCGTGTTCCCGGAGGAGGCGGACGCCCGGGCGTTTCGGGAGGCCGTGGCCGGGGGGGCGGCCTTCGGCGAGGCGGCGCGGAAGCAGGTGGCCGAGGGCAAGGCGGAGCTCCAGGGCGGGGAGACCGGCGAGTTCGTGCGGAGCGACGGGGTCTCGCCCGAGCTCGCCGGCGAGCTCGGGGCCCTCGAGGTGGGCGGGCTGACGCCGGTGGTCCCGACGCAGGACGGCTTCGCCGTCATCGAGCTCGAGGAGGTGCGGTTCGTAGAGAGCGAGGAGGCTCGGGCCCTGGCGCGGCAGCGGGCGCTCAACTTCGCCCAGAACACGGCCCTGGCCGCCTACAACCGGGAGCTCACCGAGAAGTATGTGAAGCTCGACCGGGAGCTCTTCGAGAGCCTCGACTTCGGGGGGACGATCGAGAACTTCGAGGCGCGCCGCGACGACCACCGGGTGGTGGCCGAGGTGGCCGGAGAGGAGCCGTTCCGGGTCTCGGACCTGGCCCGGGGCATCCGCGAGAAGTACTACCACGGCATGGGAAAGGCCATCGAGAGTCGCGACGTCAACGACAAGAAGATCCCGGTGCTCAACGACGAGCTCTTCAAGCGGGTCTTCCTGAAGGAGGCCCTGGCGCTGGGGCTGGACAAGACCCGGGAGTTCCGGGGGGCCTTCGAGGACTACGAGGATTCCTTCGTGTTCGGCGCGTTCGTGGAGAAGGTGCTCAAGCCCGAGCTGCAGATCACCGTGGGCGACCTGCGGGACCACTACGAGAAGAACCTGGAGAGCTACACCTTCCCGGAGATGCTCAGGCTCCAGTCCCTGGCCTTCACCGGCGCCGCGCACGCCCAGTCCGCCCTGGAGAAGCTCAAGCGGGGAACGGGCCTGCGCTGGGTCCGGGCGAACGCCGAGGGGCAGGTGGCGTCGGACCGGGAGGACATCCTCCGCTTCGGCGCGGGTATGGTGGCGTGGACCGCTCTGCCCGAAGCCGCCCGGCGGGCGCTGGAGGGGGCCCAGGAGGGGGAGTACGTGCTCTTCGCCGAGTCGGACACGGTCGTCCACGTGCTGCAGGTGGAGAAGCGCGTGCCCGCGAGGGTGCAGACCTTGGAGGAAGTGCAGCGCAGCGTGCTCCAGGACGTGTACAAGGAGAAGACCGACGCGGCCCTGCGGGACTGGACCCGAAAGCTGGGCGAGGCTTACGGGGTGGAGGTGTACGCGAAGGAGTTCAGCACACCGTAGTTCGAGGTTCCAGGTTCGAGGTTCGATGTTGAACACCCTGAACCCCGGACACGTACCCTACGAACCCGGAACCTCGAACCTCGAACCGCTCTAATCGGGAGGAATCATGTGGTCGTGGAATAGGAGACGCTCTTGGGCAGTCTTGGCAGTACTGGCCCTTGTCGGCCCCGCCATCGTCCTGCTCTGGAGCTCCGACGCTTCGGCGCAGCGGCAGCGGCAGTTCAAGCAGCGGACCTGCCTGGACTGCCACAAGGACTTCGCCGCGAAGTACCTCGACAGGAAGTTCGTCCACTCGGCGGCCAAGGAGGGCCGGTGCGAGGACTGCCACCTGCGCCACGGGCTCGTCCCCAAGCTGCTGCTCAAGGAGACGGGGAACGCGCTCTGCCAGGGGTGCCACAGCAAGGAGTCCATCGGGATGGACAAGGGCTCCGTGCACTCGGCCCTCAAGGCGGGCAAGTGCACCGAGTGCCACGACCCCCACGGGTCGGACGGCGCCCACCTGCTGGTCCGCCCGGGGGGCGAGCTCTGCTACTCGTGCCACGATCGGAAGGAGCACGAGGGGAAGGTGGTGCACAAGGTCCCCGCGGACAAGGGGTGCATGGCCTGCCACAAGGCCCACGCTTCCGAGAACCCGGACCTCCTGACGGCCAGGGACCCGACCCTCTGCCTTTCGTGTCACGACGGGAAGACGCGCGCCTTCACGAAGGCCCACGGAGGGTATCCCGTGGAGAAGAGCGCGTGCGGGACCTGCCACGCGCCTCACTCCTCCGGCACGGCCAAGCTCCTCCTGGGGCCGGTCCACGCGCCGGTGGCGGACGCGAGCTGCGGCGACTGCCACGGGGCGGCCTCGGCCGCAGAACCGTTCGGGACCACAGAGAAGGGAAGCGCGCTCTGCCACCAGTGCCACGACCCGTCCTCTCTGGTCAAGGGAAGCGCGGTGGTGGAGCACGCGCCCTTCTCCGACGGTGACTGCCTGAGCTGTCACGATCCACATACGGCGAAGGCGGCCGACCTCCTCGTGGCCGAGGGGAACCGGGTTTGTTTCGCGTGCCACGCGGAGAAGGGGCGCAGGGTCTCGGTGCCCCACGCGGCGGTTACCGACGGGGACGGGTGCCTCTCGTGCCACGGCGCCCACGCGGCCCCCGCCAAAGGGCTGCTCCGGGAGCCGGCCGAGGAGCTGTGCTTCACCTGCCACGGCGACCTCGAGAAGGCGCTGACCGCCGCCAAGGCCCACGACCCCTTCGCCGGACGGGACTGCGGTGCGTGCCACGACCCCCATGGATCGAACCTGGGCTCGATGGTGAAGGCGCGCATGGATGACCTGTGCTACGGGTGCCACGTGGCGGAGGAGGCCAAGTTCGTGCGCACCTACACCCACCGGCCCGTGGCCGAGGCCAAGTGCGCCGCCTGTCACCACGGCCACGGAACGGGCAGGGCGGATCTGCTCAAGGACGAGGGGGCCACGCTGTGCGCCGCCTGCCACGGAGACGCCATGGTCCCCCTGGCGGAGGGCTCGAACCACCCGCCGTTCATCGATGGGGAGTGCCTCACCTGCCACGACGCCCACGCGAGCAACGAGGCCGGGATGCTCGCCGGCCGGCAGGAGGCCGTCTGCAGGGAGTGCCACGCGGAGATCGGCGAGGACCTCGCGAGGAGCCGGAGCGGGCACGAGCCGGTGAGACGGGGCGAGTGCACGAAGTGCCACGACCCCCACAAGGCGAGGCTCGAGGGACTCCTCTTCGCCAAGGGCCCGGACATGTGCCTGGCCTGCCACGCCGACCTCAAGGCGGACCTCGAGACCAAGAAGGCCCACTTCCCGGCCCGCCAGGACTGCGAGACGTGCCATCTGGTGCACTCCTCCCCGGAGCGCTCTCTCCTAACCCGGTCCGGCCTGGCCCTGTGCGGGGACTGCCACGAGACCGACGTGCCCTCCTTCACCAAGCGACACCTCGGGATCGACCCGGCCGTAATGCGCTGCACGAAGTGCCACGACTCCCACGCGTCCAACGATCCCAAGTACTTCAAGCCCATCGTCCACGCCCCGTTCGCGCTGAGGTCGTGCGAAGACTGCCACACGGTGGAGCCATGACCGCCGTTACGGAGACAACCATGAGCGCGCGACGCCTTCGGACCCTCTTTCTGGCCCTTCCCGCCCTTCTGTTTCTGGTGTCCGTGCCGGGGCAGGGGCGGGCGGCGGACCCGTTCAAGCTCAAGCCCGGCGCCCGGGGAAATCTCTGCCTGGACTGCCACGGCGAGTTCCAGGCCAAGCTGAAACTCTCCTTCGTGCACACCCCCGTGGCGGAAGGGGAGTGCACCGGGTGCCACGACCCCCACACCTCGAAGCACGGGGTACTCCTGGCCGAGGAGCCGACCCGGGTCTGCTACAACTGCCACGACGCCCTGGTGCCGGCAGGTGCACTCAGCGCGCACCGCACGGTGGTGGAGGGCAAGTGCGGGAGCTGCCACGACCCGCACGCCGCCCAGCACAAGAACAACCTGCTCCAGGGGGGCAACGAGCTGTGTTTCGGCTGCCACGAGCCGATCCGGGCGGCGGTTTCCGGGATCACCCATCCCCACGACCCGGTGGCGGACGACTGCCTGGGCTGCCACAACCCCCACGCCTCGGCTGCGGCGGACTCGTTGCTCACCAGCGCCGTGCCCGGTCTGTGCCGCGAGTGCCATGACACCAGCGGCAGGACCTTCGCCGCGATGCACGGCAACTACCCGGTGGCGGAGGCCGGGTGCACGAGCTGTCACAACCCCCACGGCTCGAACCGAGAGTCGATCCTCTACGACGACGTGCACTCCCCCGTGGCGCGGAGGATGTGCTCCCAGTGCCACCCTCCCCCGGAGTCCCCCGATGCCCTCAAGGCCCGCCGAGAGGGTTACGACCTATGCCGAGGGTGCCACAACGACATGGTGAACGTGACCCTGGGGAAGAACCGGGTCCACGGGCCGGCCGTGAGCGGAGAGGGGTGCCTAAGCTGCCACCGGCCCCACGCCTCGTCGCACCCGGCGCTCCTGGACGGGACCACGACCCAGGTGTGCGGGAAGTGCCACGCCGATACCCAGGCCCGGCACGAGCGCTCGGAGACCAAGCACGAGCCGGTCCAGGAGGGAAACTGCGCCGCCTGCCACGACCCCCATTCGAGCGATTTTCCCTTCCTGGCGAAGCAGGAGGGCACGATTGATCTCTGCGGCTCTTGCCACGACTGGCACAAACACTCGAGCCATCCCATCGGGCCGGAGGTGGTGGACCCGAGAAATCCGAACCTGGGAACGGACTGCCGGAGCTGCCACCGGTCCCACGGCACCGAGTACAAGCACATGATCCCCTTTGCGACCATTACGAACCTGTGCGTGCAGTGTCACGAACAGTTCAAGAGGTGAGACAGATGGCGAGTCTGAGCTGGAGAGTTTGCGCCCTGGCCGCAGGGCTGGCGCTGGTCGGGACGGCCCACGCGGCGGAGGCGGTCCGCTTCGCCCACGGCCGCTCGGTGTACGCGGACGCCTTGGGCGCGGCTCTGCACCGGCCCGAGGGGGTCGCCTGCGGGGCCGACGGCACGGTGGTGGTGGCGGACACCGGCAACGGCCGCCTGGTGCGCTACACGGTATCGGGGGCGGCGCTGGACGGGGGGACGGAGCTCAAGATCCCCCAGGCGACGTACCCCGTTCGCCTGCATCTGAGCTCCAAGGGCGAGATCCTGGTCCTGGACGGGAAGCTCCGCCAGGTGCTTCGCCTTTCGGCCGCCGGGCAGTTCCTGGCGGCGGTGGAACCGAGGGGTGCGCCCGGGTCGGCGATTGCGGTGTACCGGAGCTTCGCCCTGGACCGGGAGGACAACGTCTACTTCCTGGACGCCTTCGGGCGGCGGGTGCTCGTGACCGACCCCTCCGGGGCCTTCCAGCGGGAGCTCCCGTTTCCCGGGAGCTTCGGGTTCATCTCGGACCTCGCGGTGGACCCCCGGGGGACGGTCTTCCTGCTCGACAGCGTGGCCGGGGCGCTCTACGGCGCGGAGAAGGGGAGCAGCGCCTTTACCCTCCTCACCGCCGAGCTCAAACAGTACTCGAACTTTCCCACCCACTTGGCCACGGATGCCCGGGGGGGGGTCTACGCGGTGGATCAGAACGGCGCCGGGGTGCTCGTGCTCGGCCAGGACGGAACCTACCGGGGCCGCCAGCTCGCCCTCGGATGGAAAGAGGGCCTCGTCTACTACCCGGCGCAGCTCTGCCTGACCGCCACCGAAGAGGCGATCATCGCCGACCGGGAGAACAACCGGGTGCAGGTCTTCCGGGTGATCCGGTGAGAGGCTTGTTCGGCGTTCGATGTTCCATGTTCGAGGTTGAACTGCCGGAACGTCGAACTTCGAAGTCAGAACGTTGAACCTTGAATCTCGAACCCTGGGTGAAATGCGACGAGCAGTGTTGGATAGGGGGTCAGATCGGTCTTCCGCACGCCGGCAGACCCGCGCCCGGGGCGCGGCCGCTGCGGGTTTGCTGCTCGCCTCCACCCTGGCGTTCGCCACTCCCGCCCGAGCCTTCCACGAAGGGGGGGCTGCGCCGTGCGAGGGGTGCCACACCATGCACGGCACCGAGCAGGGGTTCGTGGTCGGGGGAAACCCTTTTCTTCTCCAGGCCGTCTCCCCTACGTCCCTCTGTCTCCATTGTCACCAGGGTCAGATTCCCCAGCAGCACCTCGTCTCCACCTCGGACGGGGTGCTGGGTGCGGGCCTCCCGCCCCAGATGATGACCCCCGGGGGGGACTTCGCCTGGCTCAAGCGCACCTATACCTGGGTCGCGGGCGGGCTCCTGAGAAGGGAGGAGGGCGATCGGCACGGGCACAACATCGTGGCGCCCGAGTTCGGGTATCAGTCCGACGCCTTACACGCCACGGCGCCCCGGGGCACCTACCCGTCCCAATATCTGTACTGCACGAGCTGCCACGACCCCCACGGCCGGTACCGGGTGATGCCCGACGGGACGACGGCCACGACGGGGCTGCCCATCGAGGGCTCCGGCTCCCTGAGCGAGAACGGGCTGGCCCGCAATCCCGTCGCGGGACGCTCTGTCGTGGGCGCCTACCGCCTTCTAGCGGGCAGGGGGTACCAGCCGGTGTACGTGCCGGGCCAGGTCTTCGTCGAAGACCCCTTCGCCGCCATCGCACCGGCCCAATACAACCGGCCCGAATCGGCCGCACAGACACGGGTCGCCTACGGGTCGAACGTGTCGGAGTGGTGCGGAAACTGCCACGCCCCAGAGGGGGGAACCGGGTTTCCGCACCACCAGTGGAACCGAACGTCCCACCCCCTGGGGGGCTCGACCTCGGATTATTACAACGTCTACGTCAAGACCGGGGACCTCTCGGGTTCCAAGGAAAGCTCGTTTACTTCGCTCGTGCCTTTCCAGATGGAGCTCGGCAACTCGCTTCAGGACCGCGGAGCCATGGCGGCCGCCGCCCGCTCCGACGACGGGAACCTCGTCGGCCCCGGTGCTCAGGACACGGTGATGTGCCTGACCTGTCACCGGGCCCACGCCTCGGGGTGGCGGGCCATGCTGCGCTGGAACCCGGATGCGGACCGAATCGTATACGAGGGCGCCTACCCGGGCACCGACACCGGCGCGCCCCCCGAGTACCACATGGGGCGAACCGAGGCCGAGGCCCGCCGGGCCTACTACGACCGACCAGCCAGTGTCTTTGCGGCGAACCAGAACCGCCTGTGCGAGAAGTGCCACGCGGGTGAGTAGCCGGATGGGTCGGCGTTCACGCGGCGGCGAAACCCGGGGTGCGGGGGCCTTTCGATGGGCGGTGCTCAGGAGGCGGAACCTTGACCCTGGAACCTGCAGCCGGTCTTGACCCCACGGAAACAACGGGTGGTGTGCCGGCGTCGGTCAAGGACGGCGACCGTATTGCGAAGCCTCGGGAGGGAAGGCTGCGATGAGGGTGGGGCGAGCTTCCACGTCCGAGGCGGACTGCTTTCGCCGATGAAGGATCCCCCTACCCGTTATCGGCCGCTTCTGGCGGCCCTCCTCGTGGTCGTGGTCGGGGCCCTCGCGTATTCCAACACTTTTCACGTCCCCTTCGTCTTCGACGACGAACCGTCGATCACGGAGAACCCCCTGGTGTGGGGGGTGGAGCGCTTCCTGGGGACCCGCGAGGGGTATGACTACAACCCTCGCCGCTTCGTCGGCTACCTGACCTTCGCCCTCAACTACGACCTCGGGGGTTTCGACGTTCGGGGCTATCACGCCGTCAACCTCGCGATCCATCTGGTCTCGGCCCTCCTCGTCTACGCCCTCCTGCGCCTGATCTTCCGCACCCCGTACTTCCGGGGTCAGGGGTCAGGGGCTGGGGGTCAGAAGGTCCAGTTCGAATCTCAAACCTCGAACCTCGACTCGAACTTGGCGTCCTTGGCGTCTTGGCGGTTCGAACCTCGAACGGTCGTGCCCCTCTTCGCCGCCCTCCTCTTCGTCGCCCACCCCGTCCAGACCCAGGCGGTGACCTACGTCGTCCAGCGCCTGACCTCCCTGTGCACGCTCTTCTACCTGCTCTCGGTCGTGTTGTACGTCCAGGCGCGCTTGCGTGGGGGCGGCGCATTGCCGGGCGACGCATGCGTCGCCCCTATGGGGCGGCCGTGGCTGTGGCTGGCGGGGTCGGTGCTCTCCGCGGTCCTGGCCATGACGACGAAGGAGATCGCGTTCACCCTGCCTCTGGCTGTGATGCTGTACGAGGTGTTTTTCTTCCGCGGCCCATGGAAGCTGCGGCTGCTCTGGCTGCTGCCGATCCTGGCCACGCTGCCCGTCGTGCCGCTGAGCGTGCTCACGGCCGGCGAGTCGGCCGGAGAGATCCTCTCGGACGTGAGCGAGGCGGCCCGGGTGCAGACGGACATCCCCCGCTCCCACTATCTCTTCACACAGTTCCGCGTCATCGTGACCTACCTCCGGCTCCTCTTCTTGCCCATCAACCAGAACCTGGACTATGACTACCCGATCTACACGACCTTCCTCACTCCCCCGGTCTTCCTCTCGTTCCTGCTGCTGGCGGCTCTCCTTCTTCTCGCCCTTTTCCTCTGGTGGCGATCTCGACCCGCCAGTCCCCGGCCCCTGACCCCCGATAACCGCCTCATTGCCTTCGGCCTCCTCTGGTTCTTCCTCACCCTCTCGGTGGAATCGAGCGTCATCCCCATCGTCGACCCGATCTTCGAGCACCGCCTCTACCTGCCGTCCTTCGGGGCCTTCGCGGCTATGTCCACCGCATTGGCCCTCTTGGTCGCGAAGCTCGACCGCCCCAGCCTCTGCCGAGGCCTCACGGCCCTGGCGGCCGTTGCGGTCCTGGCGCTGGGAGTGGCCACGTGGCAGCGCAACCGACTCTGGCAAGATCCTGTGGCCCTTTGGCAGGACACGGCGGCCAAGGCTCCCGGCAATGCCCGGGCCCATATCAACCTCGGGGCGGTCCTTGGGGAGGCGGGGCGGATGGAGGAGGCGATCGACGCCCTCTCGGAGGCGGTCCGCCTTGCCCCCGAACACGTGGAATCGTACGCAAACCTCGGTGCGGCCCTGGCCTCGGTGGGACGGCTTCAGGAGGCGATACCGGCCCTTTTCCGTGCGGTCGCGATCGAGCCCGACAACCCCGATGCGCTCAACAACCTCGGTACCGCCCTGACCAACGTGGGCAGGCTGGACGAGGCGGCTGCGGCGCTTTCCGAAGCGATCCGACTCGGTCCCGAACAGGCGAGAGCCTGGTACAACCTGGGACGGCTCCATGTGCTCGCAGGCCGCAGTGCGGAGGCGGTTGCGGCCCTGGAGCGGGCCGTGGCGCTCAAGCCGGACTACGACAATGCCCTCGTCGAGCTGGCAGAGGCGCTGAACCACGTGGGGCGTTTCCGGGAGGCCGCCGCCGCGCTGGCGCCGCACCTGCCGCGCCTGGCTCATCGGTCCGACGCCCGCCTTGCCTTCGGGGTGGCTGCGCACTGCGTGGGAGACCGTACTGGGGCGACCCGTGAGCTCGGCGCCCTGCGGCAGCTCGACCCACGCCAGGCCGACCGGTTGGCGTCGTTTCTGAGCCGGCCCTGCGATGAGCCTTGATGGCGGCGATCCCTCTCCTGTCGCAGCGTGCCGCGCCCTGAACGCTTCTTCGAATGGGTGCCCGTGAGACCGATCTTTGCGCAGTTCCTGGTGTTCTCGGCTGTCGGAACCGTGGGGACAGCCGTGCACTTCGCCGTCCTGGTGGGGCTGGTCCAGGCCGCCCGCACGAATCCGGTGCCCGCCTCGGTGGCGGGTTTCGTGGTCGGCGCGCTGGTCAACTACCTCTTGAACTACCACGTCACGTTCCGCAGCAGAAAGCGCCATGGCGGGGCGTTGGTCCGATTCTTCACGGTGGCGCTGGCGGGCCTGGGGTGGAATACGGTGATCATGTTCGTGGCGACTCGGTGGGCCCACTATTTGCTGAGCCAGATGCTGGCAACGGCCGCCGTTCTAGTGTGGAATTTTCTCTGCAACCGGTTCTGGACGTTCAAGGAGGTCGCCGTTGCCAGGCGCTGAGAAATTCACTCTCTCGGTCGTCGTCCCTGCATACAACGAGGAAGAGGTCCTGCCCGAGCTCCACCGGCGGCTCTCGGCGGTGTTGGAACGTCTGGGAGCCGAATGGGAGATCGTCTACGTCAACGACGGCAGCACCGACGGCACGCTGGGCGTTATGACCGGTTTCGGCGACCCGCGGGTCGCCATCATCGACCTGAGCCGGAACTTCGGCAAGGAGATCGCGCTGACCGCCGGGCTGGACCACGCCCGGGGAGACGGGGTGGTGGTGATCGACGCCGACCTGCAGGACCCGCCCGAGCTGATCCCCGAGCTCGTGACCAGGTGGCGGGAGGGTTTCGACGTGGTTTACGCCCGCCGATCGGCGCGGGAGGGGGAGACCTTTCTCAAGAAGTCTACGGCCAAGCTCTTCTACCGGGCCATCCATGGCATCAGCCGCGTCCGGATCCCGGAAGACACGGGAGACTTCCGCCTGCTGAGCCGGCGGGCCGTCGAAGCGCTGAAGCTCTTGCGCGAGCAGCACCGCTTCATGAAGGGGCTCTTCGCCTGGATCGGCTACCCCCAGGTCGCCGTCTACTACCGCCGTGACCCGCGCGTCGCCGGCCAGACCAAATGGAACTACTGGCGCCTGTGGAACTTCGCCCTGGAGGGGATCACCTCGTTCTCGATCGCTCCGCTGAAGATCGCCACCTACGTGGGTCTCTTGACCTCTGTCGGCGCATTTCTCTTCGCCGCCTTCGTCATTTACAAGACCCTCGTCTACGGCGACCCGGTCCAGGGCTACCCCTCCCTCATGGTCGTCATCCTCTTCCTCGGCGGCGTCCAGCTCATGAGCCTCGGCATGATCGGGGAGTACCTGGGACGGATGTTCAACGAGACGAAGCAAAGGCCGCTGTATCTGGTGAACCGGTACCTGCCTTCGGCCATGCAGCAAGAGGAAAGTGAAGCCTGATGGAGGGCTTGCGCCGCCCTCTTCTGTTTCTCTGCGTTGGCGGCTTTCTGGCGCTGTTCTGGTCCCAGGCCCTGCACGTTCCCTTCTGGCAGGACGACTACTACTTCCTCCTCGACGCACAGCGGGCGCGATTGGCCGGCGAGCCATGGCATGCGGCGTTCTTCCCCGAGGCCAAAGTGCCCTGGTGGAGGCCGCTGGGGGAGAGGACCTACTGGCGGTTCGTCGAGGGCCCCTTGGGAGGCACGGCCCGAGCGGCTCACGTCGCCAACATTCTGCTGCTCCTCGCCGCCTCCGCGGCCGTGGGCTGGTTCGTCTCCACCTTCGTGAGTCGGCGGGTGCCGGAGCACGACGCGGGCTTGGCAGGACTTCTCGCGGCGCTCCTGTATGGCGTTCATTCCGCGCACTTCCTGCCGGCTGCGTGGGCCTCGGCAGCGAACGCTTCCCTCGGCGTCCTTTTCTCCGCCCTGGCCCTGCGGTTCTGGTTGGTAGTCACCACCTCCTGGGGCCGCCGGGCCGCCGCGGCGGGTGTCGGGGCGGTGGTCTGCTTCGTCCTTGCGCTCCTCAGCAGGGACATCGCCTTCGTCCTGCCCGCCCTCGGCCTCCTGCTCACTCTCTGGCTGCGCCCCCGTTATCGTCCCTCGGCGGCCGCAGCGGTGGTCGGTGTGCTGTGCGTCGGCACGGCTCTCATCTGGCTGCAGCTTCGGAGCCACTTCACTCTGCCTGCCGACCCGGCCTACGAGTTCCAATATGGTGTGAATCTGCTACGCAACGCCGCTGCCCTGGTCCTCTTCGTCTTCAACGTGCCGTTCGAGGCCCTGCGATTTTTCTTCTTCGTCCGGCCGTCTTTCGGTGCCGCCGCGTGGGGGCTGGCCAGCTTCCTCCTGCAGGCCGGCGCTCTAATTCTGCTGATTCGAGGAGCCCGCGAGCACCTGAGGGGGAGGGAGCTCGCGGGACTCGCTGCCTTCTACGTCCTCGGCTGTGCTCCGTACTTCCCGCTGAGTATCAATTGTTACCCCTACTACACGTCGATCGGGCTCCTGGCCTATGCGATCGCCGCCGGTCTGGCGGTGCAAGGCGGCCGGAGGGTGCCGCAAGTCCTTCTGTTGGCCATTCTGTCCTCGACCCTCGCGACGCTGGGGAACTTCTTCCTCGATTCTCCGTCGCACATCGGCCGCGCCCGCTGGGCGGAACGGCAGCTGGTGCGGCTGGAGGCCGTGCGGGAGGCGAGACCCGAGCTCTTTGCCGCACCCCTGGTGGTGGTGGTCGAGGACGAGCACAGGTTTCTCGGCTTCCGCGCCGAAGGACTCGCCTACCGGCTGGGGATCGATCTCGCGGATATTCAGGTGGCCGGCCGGGAGGAGCCCGTAACCGGTCGGCGGCCGGCGCTGGTGGTGCCGCGTGAAGGCGATGTCAAGTTTCGGACAACGGAGGATGGCTCGTAGCACGGCATTCACGTTCCCGGCAGCTGCAGGGGGGGCTTGTGCCCGCAATCATCGATACTTTCCTGTCTCAGCGGCGTGCTCCTCTAGGGGGCCATGGTCAGGATCATGGTCATGGTCGCGCTCCCTCTGAGACTTCGCAAGCGCCGCTCTGGCGCACATGCCGCTTGTGTGCGTTTTTCTGCCGGCAAAGGGCTCCTTCCTTGATGGTGCCCCGGCGACTCCCCTCCCGGCCACGGGGAGGCGTTCACCGTGTGAATAAGTATCTCCCACGCACCTGTAATCACTTGCCCTGTGGGGTGTGACCGGAGTATCGTTCACAGTATGAACGATACGAGGGGCCACGACCCGGATTCCCTCCGCTCCCTCCTGCTGATGACCGAGCTGGAGAACGGCGAACCGGTTTCCCAGCGAGAGATCGCCGGGCGGCTGGGGATCGCCCTGGGTCTCGTCAACTCCTACCTGAAGACGCTGGTGAAGAAGGGGTGCGTGCAGGTCAAGGCCTACCCGCGCAACCGCTACGCCTACCTACTGACCCCGAAGGGCTTCGCCGAGAAGAGCCGCCTGGCCTACCGGCACCTCGGGAACTACCACAAGCTGTACCGTATTACGCGGCAGGACAGCCTAGGCGCCTTCCGCGCCCTGCAGGCCCGCGGAGTGGCCCGCGTCGCCTTCTGCGGCGTCGACGACCTGACCGAGATCGCCTACCTCTCCCTGTGCGAGGCAGGCCTGGACCTGGCCGTGGTGATGGACGAGGAATTCGGCGGCCGGTTCCTCGCCAAGCCGGTGGTCTCCCTGGAGGAGGGCGTCCGCGCGGCCGCCGGCGCCCCGATCGTGATCACCTGCCTCCCCCGTGCCGGGCAGTTGAAAGGGGCTTTGAGCGAGAGGGGCGTTCCGGAGGACAGGATTCTCGCGCCGGCTCTCAGCTATGAGGAGGTCCTGTCGGGCTCCGCCGAGAAGCCGCGTCCCCGCACCCCACCCAGCCCCCGACCCCCAGCCCCCAATCCCTGACCCCTGACCCCATGGACCAATCTTGGACCCGATATCTGCCGAGGTTCCTCCGCGAGAAGGTGGAGGGGCGCGCCTACCTGCAGAACGTCGTCACCAACACCGGCTGGCAATTCGCGGACCACGTCCTCCGCATGGCGGTCGGTCTGGTCGTCGGGATCTGGGTCGCACGCTACCTGGGGCCGGAGCAGTTCGGGCTCTTGAGCTACGCGCTGGCCTTCGTGGCTCTCTTCGCGGCGTTCGGGAGTTTGGGGCTCGACGACATCGTCGTGCGGGACGTCGTTCGCGAGCCGGCCGGGAAGGCGGAGGTCCTGGGCACTGCGTTCACCCTGAGGCTGCTCGGCGGCACGGTCGGCTTCGCCGCCGCGCTGGGGGCGATCCTCGTGCTGCGGCCGGAGGACGGCCTGAGCCATTGGCTCGTGGGGATCATCGCCGCCGGTGCGATCTTCCAGGCGTTCTACGTCATCGAGTTCTGGTTCCATTCCCAGGTCCAGGCCAAGTACTCGGTCCTGGCCAAGGGAAGTGCGTTCCTGGCCTGCTCCCTGGGCAAGGTCGTCCTGATCCTGGTGGGCGCGCCCCTCGTTGCCTTCGCCTGGATCGCCCTGCTCGAGGTGGCGGCCGGTGCCGCGGGCCTGGTCGTCGCGTACCGGAGCCGGGGGAGCCGCCTGCGGGAGTGGTGCGCAAGCCTGAAGGCGGGGGCTGGACTCCTGCGGGACAGCTGGCCGCTGATGCTCTCGGGCATGGTCATCATGGTCTATCTGCGGATCGACCAGGTCATGCTCGGTCATATGTCGGGAAACGAAGAGGTCGGGATCTACGCGGTGGCGGTGCGCCTGGCGGAGGTCTGGTACTTCATCCCGACGGCGGTCTACTGGTCGGTTTACCCGGCTATCGTCGAGGCGAAGGGGATCGGTGAGGAGCTCTTCTACGAGAGGCTGCAGCAGTTCTATAACCTCGTGGCCCTCGCCGCCTACGCGGTGGCCGTGCCGACGACGCTCGTCGCCCAGTGGCTGGTGCCGACCCTGTTCGGCGAAGCCTACGCGCGGGGGGGCCTGATGCTCGCGGTGCTCATCTGGGCAAATCTCTTCAGCAGCCTGGAGATCGCCCGGAGCTCGTTCCTGACGGTGATGAACTGGACCCGACTGTACCTCGTGACGGTCAGCCTCGGCTGCGCCCTGAACATCGTCCTCAACTATTGGCTGATCCCCTTGTACGGGGGGATGGGCGCCGTGATCGCCTCCCTGGCCGCCTACTGGTTCGCTGCGCACGGTTCTTGCTTCCTCTTTCCGCCGCTGCGCCGCACCGGTACCATGATGACGCGGGCCATGCTGTATCCGAAAGTCTGGTAGTGTGAGCCTCAGCGCGGGGAGTCCACGAATCATGACGACCGGCTTGTCTTCCCCGAAGCACCTCGAGGCCTTGATCCTGGCTCGGTTGATGGCTTGGTGGCTTCCCTACCCGAAGACTGTTGTCATCGAGCCGATCAACGTGTGCCAGCTCCGTTGTCCGTTATGCCCGACGGGGGCGAGAAAGCTGAACTATGATTCGTCCGTCATGTCTCTGGAGACCTTCGACCGGATCCTGTCCAAGGTTCCGTTCGTCAAGGCGATCGATCTGCACCGGGCAGGCGAACCGTTCTTGAACCCGGACATTTTCGAAATGATCCGGCGCGCTACCGACAAGAACATTTACGTGGTGCTCAGCACGAATTTCAGCTTTCGGAGGCCCGCTGAGTTCTTCGAGGCTCTCGTGACCTGCGGTTTGGATCGGCTGATCGTCTCGATGGACGGTGCTTCTGCACAAACCTACTCCGAATACAGAGTTGGGGGCGATTTCGACCTCGTCTTCTCTAATTTGAAGGAGACGGTTTCGGCTAAAGAGAGAGTACGCAGCAAAAACCCGGAGATTGTCTGGCAATTCCTGGTGAATCGTTTCAATGAGCACGAGATCCCGACGGCACAGCAGATGGCGAGAGACTTGAGGATCAGCCTCGACCTGCGGCCTCTGGACATGTCGGACAATCTCGTGGACGTGGAGCTGGATACGACGATCGAGGAGAGGAAGGCTCACTGGCTCGGCAGAAACCAGGATTACATCTGTAGACAATACAAAGAAGAAGTCCGATATCCTATTTTAGAAGGCATCTGTACCGAGATTTTCACTAGCCTTGCGATAGCAGTTGACGGAAGGGTGTTACCATGTTGCGGAGCGTGGGACAAGAATAGCGTGTTCGGTAACCTGCTTACGGACTCTTTCGAAGACATATGGTTCGGCGACAAATATGTCAGCTCCCGTTTGCGGTTTTTCGCAGAAGGACACCGGGCCGACGTGAAAACGATTTGTTCTGGTTGCAAGGTCTTCGGCACCTCCCCGTCAGTGAAGGACAGGCTCAATCTCTTGAAGACGATCCTGAGAAAAAACTTCCGTCACTGGGAAAGGAAACTGACGTCTTTTCGAAGAGCGACATCCTGAGCCGGCTCGATGTGTGGCGCTCGAGAGGGGCGGTTTCATGCCGTGACTCATGTCCGCTTCTTCCGGGAGGTTTCGTTGAGCCGCAGCTTCGTTTTGTGACCGTTTTTCCTCGTGCATGTCATGACTCGAAGCACCTCGACCGGATGCCCCCACAGCGGCGGCTCCCCCGGCGCGTTTGGGCCCGAGATGGATGAAAGGAGAGTAGAGTCCGCATGAAGAAGTGCCTGATCTGCATGGGCTGCGTCGAGCCCTTCATCGACTTTGGCAGCATGCCTCTGGGGAATGGGTTTCTGTTTCCAGAGCAGTTTGAGGAAGAATACCGCTTTCCCATGCGGGTGGGGTTTTGCGCGGCGTGCGGCATGGTTCAACTGCTGAAGCAGCCGGAGCGTGAGCGGATGTTTCACGAGAAGTACGCCTTCTTTTCCGGTACTTCTCGCTACATGGCAATGCACTTCAAGGCCTTCGCGGACCATGTGTCGGCGGATTACCTAGCCGAAGACGATCCCTTCGTGGTGGAGATGGGGAGCAACGACGGGATAATGCTCCAACATTTCGCCGCTGCTGGCATCCGTCACGTGGGGATCGAGCCCTCTCGGAACGTGGCGCAAGTGGCCATCGACAAGGGGATCGCCACCGTCTCTGCGTTCTTCGACGCCGACCTTGCTCGCCGGATCATCTCGGAAAAGGGCCAAGCCGACGCCTTTCTGGCGGCCAATGTCATGTGCCACGTCCCGTACCTCCACTCGATCGTCGAGGGAATCCGGACCCTGCTCAAGCCGACCGGGGTGGTTCTCTTCGAAGACCCTTACCTGGGCGACGTGATCGAGAAGACCTCGTACGACCAGATCTACGACGAGCACACCTTCCTCTTTTCTGTGGCGTCAGTCAGCGCCCTGTTCGAACAGCACGGCATGGAGGTTGTAGACGTGGAGCCGCAGGAGACGCACGGTGGCTCGATGCGCTACGTCATCGCCCGGCGAGGGGCCCGCCCGGTTTCAGCGAACGTGGGCGCCCAGAGGGAACGCGAGCGCACCTTGGGGCTGCACCTTCCAGAGACTTACGACCGGTTCCGCCGGAATTGCGAGCGGTCCCGAGACGAGCTCAGGGCCATGCTGGTCGATCTGAAGTCACAAGGGAAGAGAGTGGTCGGCTACGGTGCGACCTCGAAGAGCACAACGATTACCAACTACTGCGACATCACGCCAGACCTCGTGGATTTCATCAGCGACACGACGCCGATCAAGCAGGGCAAGTTCAGTCCCGGCACACACATCCCGGTCCGCCCATACGAAGAGTTCGTGCAGAATTACCCCGACTACGCGCTGCTTTTTGCCTGGAACCACGCGCAGGAAATCATGGAGAAGGAGGGGGGATTTCGCGCAAGTGGGGGCAAGTGGATCGTGTATGTGCCGAAGGTGGGGGTGCTGGGTTGAAGAGGTTTCTCTTCGATATCGATGTCGTCGGCGCGTGCAACTTGCGCTGCCCTTCTTGCCCGCAGGGCAATGTTAAGGACTACCGCTTGCCTCACGGGTTCATGGAGCCGGAGTTGCTGGCCCGAATCGTCGAAAAGGCCCGGTCTGAATGCGAGGTGGCAAGCATCAGCCTGTTCAGTTGGGGCGAGCCTCTGCTCCACCCGCGGCTCCCCGACATGATCCGCGTCGTCAATGCGGCAGGAATCCAGTGCCACCTGAGCTCGAACCTCAACCTCGGTCAGGATGCCGACGCGATCATGGCGGCCAACCCGGCCAGCTTCAAAATCTCGGTGTCCGGCTTCACCCAGGAGGTCTATGGCCGCACCCACCGAGGAGGCGATGTCGAGCGGGTAAAACGGCACATGATCGAGCTGGCGGCGGCGAAGAAGCGCCAGCATGCCACCACCCGCATTTTCGTGAACTACCATCGGTACCGGCACAACCTCAGCGAAGGGGAGCGGATCCGGGAGTTTGCCGAGAAGCTCGGCATCGATTTCGAGCCGGTCTGGGCCCTCATGCTCCCTCTGGAGAAGATCCTCGGCTACGGGGGAGAGGAGGTGGCCGGCTTCCCCCTGACCGGGGAAGACGAGCGGCTGATCGACAATCTCGCTCTGCCGCTGCCGGCGGCGCTGGCGGCGGCAAGAGGGGACCCCGGGGAGCCCTGCATCCTGCGCGAGGCCCAGGTCAGCCTCGATTTCCAGGGGAACGTGCAGCTCTGCTGCGGGATCTTTGACGACAGCAAGTTTACCATCGGCCCCTATCTCGGCCTGTCGCTGGCGGAGATCCAGCGCCTGCGGGAGGCCCACCCGTTGTGCCGACGCTGCCTGGAGGCGGGCGGCCATCTCTACCTGACTTATCGGGTTCCCGACCTGGAGGGTTTGGTCTTAGGGAGTCTGTCCACGGCCGAGGTGGCGCTTCCCGGCCTGCGCCGGGAGATCGCCCGCAAGCGGATGGAACGGCGCTTGACCAGACTCTACAACCGCTTTTTCTCCGGCGTCTTCTCCGCCGGGCGAGTAGAAAAGTGAAGGGTGAACGGACATGATCGACGGCGTCGTCTTCAAGGATCTGACGACCCATAGCGATGAACGGGGTTTTTTCCGCGAGGTCATTCGAGTCAGCGACGACTTCTTCGGAGAGGGGTTCGGGCAGTGGAGCCACTCTCTCCTGTTCAACGGAGTGATCAAGGCGTGGCACTTGCACCACCTTCAGATCGACTGGTGGTATGTGGTGAGCGGGGTCCTGCGAGTCGGGTTGTGCGACATGCGGCCCGCTTCCCTGACCTTCAAGCAGACCATGGATTTCCTTATGGGCGATTTCCAAGCGGCGCGGGTTCTGAAGATTCCGCCGGGAATCGCCCACGGCTGCAAGGCGGTGCAGGGTCCGGTCCACCTGCTCTACGTGACGTCTCACGTCTACGATCCGGCCGACGAGATCCGGATCCCCCATGACGACCCTGAGATCGGGTTCGACTGGCTGCGGGGACCGGAGATCAGGTGAGGGAGGCGGCCGGCGTGGGCAGCGGCGAGTTGGACACGGGG
Source organism: Deferrisomatales bacterium (assembly GCA_033551855.1). Lineage (GTDB taxonomy): Bacteria > Desulfobacterota > Deferrisomatia > Deferrisomatales > JACRMM01 > JBFLZB01. The sequence goes on along the minus strand of JAWSUI010000024.1, from coordinate 35,351 downwards.
CTGGACCCCATCTTCACGGGGAAGGGTATCCTGATTACTGGTGGGGCAGGGTACCTGGCGTCGAGCCTCGTGGCCCTCCTGAAAGACGCCTACTGCCGGATTGTCCGGCTGGACAGGCCGGGCGCGGCATGGGAGCCGGTTCGGGGCAACGCGCAGGTCGTCGATGTGGCCGGGGACGTCTCGGATCCGGCCGTCTGGGAACGGAATCTGCATGGAATTGACTTCGTGTTCCACTTCGCCGCCCAGACGAGCACGTATGAGGCGAACGACAGCCCGGTTGCCGACCAGGCGGTCAACGTGAGACCGATGCTGTATTTGTTGGAGGCCTGCCGCCGGCGCGGGGCCCGTCCGACGGTCTGCTTCTCGAGCACGGTCACCGTGGCAGGCATGCCGGAGCGCCTGCCGGTCGACGAGTGCCATCCGGATCATCCGTTTACCGTCTACGATCTCCACAAGCGGATGGCCGAGCAGTATCTGCGCTGGTACGCGGAGCAGGGCTTCGTACAGGGCGTCATCTTGCGCCTGGCCAATGTGTATGGGCCCGGGCCCCGGAGCAGCCGCTCCGACCGGGGAGTTCTGAACCAGATGATCTGCAGAGCACTTGCGGGTGAGGTGCTGACCGTCTACGGCGCGGGTGACCAGGTGCGGGACTATGTATACGTGGAGGATGTGGTGCGGGCATTTCTGGCTGCTGCCCGGCACGCCGAAGCACTCAGTGGGCGTCACTTCATCATCGGCAGCGGCCGGGGACACACCATCACCGAGGCGATGCGGATGATCGCAGAGCGCGTCGCATCGAGAACGGGGAGGGAGGTCGCAGTGCGGCACGTTGCACCTCCCGATGGGCTCTCGCCCATCGAGGGGCGTCACTTCGTTGGGGATTCCAGCCTTTTTTCCGGGTTGACTGGCTGGCAGCCCCGCACATCTCTAGCCGAGGGGATCGACCGTACCATGGAGAGTCTCTTATGAACGTTCTCATCATCGGGGGCGCCGGATTCCTGGGTGCGAATCTCGTGCGCCGCTGTCTGGCCGAACCGGATGTCAGGGTCACGGTCATGGACTCGCTCGACCCCCATCTGCACGCGACTACGCGAAACCTACAGGAAGTCTGGCCGCGGATCCGGTTCGTCAGGGGGGACATGCGCGACGAGACCCTCCTGGCGGACGTCGTCCAAGGGCAGGACATCATCTTCAACTGCGCGGCACAGACATCTCATCCCCTGTCGATCCAGTACCCGCTGCTCGATGCCGAGATCAACTGCCTGGGCAACCTGAAGCTCTTGGAGAGCATCCGGCTGCTCAACAGCGGCGCGCGCGTCGTCTATACGTCGAGCAGCACCGTCATCGGCAAGGCCCAGAAACCAGTGGTGGACGAGGACCACCGTGAGCGCCCGTTGGAGATCTACTCGGCCAACAAGGGGGTCGCCGAGAAGTACTACCGCATCTACCACACCATCCACGACCTCAAGACCGTGGTGTTGCGTTTCGCCAACCTTTACGGCCCCTACGGCAAGGGCTATCCGGAGTTCGGCTTCGTCAATTACTTCATCCACCTGGCCAAGAGCGACCAGGAGATCAGGATCTTCGGCAGTGGCAACCAGACGCGCAATGTCCTGTATGTTGACGACGCCACCGAGATCCTCTGGCGGGCGGCGCAGGAGCCGCGCCTGGTGGGGGAGAGCTGGTTCGCCACCAGCGACCAGCACCTGACCGTGCGGGAAATCGCCGAGAAGACTGTCCAAGTGTTCCAGGGCGGCAGGGTCACACATATCGAATGGCCGGACGAGCGCAAGCGCATCGAGATTGACCACGTGGTCTTCTCCTCCGAGCGGCTGCGCTCGATCGTCGGTTGGACACCGCGGGTTGGTTTTGAAGAAGGGCTGATGAGAATTAGAAGCTTAGGCTGAAATGTTCTGCTGCTCCGGGCTCGCGACCCCGAGCCCCTGAGAGATTCTCGCATGAAAATCGTCGTGACAGGAGCTTTGGGACATATCGGTTCGCGGCTGATCCGCAAGCTTCCCGACCGTTTTCCCGATGTCGACATCGTGATGCTGGACGACCTTTCCTCCCAGCGCTACTGCTCGCTCTTCAGCCTGCCGGTGCATGGTCGTTACCGCTTCCGTGAAGCGGACGTCCTGACCGAGGATCTCGAGCCCCTCTTCGCCGGCGCCAGCGTGGTCGTGCACCTGGCTGCGATCACCAACGCCGCTGGAAGCTTCCAGAACGCGGAACAGGTGGAGCAGGTCAATTTCGAGGGCGCGAAGAGGGTTGCCGAGGCTTGTCTCGAAGCCGGCGCGCCTTTGCTTTTCCTCTCGACCACGAGCGTCTACGGCACCCAGGCCGAGGTGGTCGACGAGGAGTGTGCCCCGGAGGAGTTGAAGCCACAGAGTCCTTACGCTGATTCCAAGCTGCGCGCCGAGCAGATGCTCCAGTCGTTGGGGCGGGAGCAGGGTCTTCGCTTCGTCACTTGTCGTTTCGGAACGATCTTTGGAGCCTCGCCGGGGATGCGCTTTCACACGGCGGTGAACAAGTTCATCTGGCAAGCGTGCCTGGGGCTTCCCCTGACCGTCTGGAGCTCCGCCCTCGACCAGAAGCGTCCCTACCTCGACCTGGAGGATGCCGTCCGCGCCGTCGAGTTCATCATGGAGAAGGGGTTGTTCGACGGCCAGACCTACAACGTGCTGACGACCAACGCGACGGTGGGGGAAATCGTCGAGACGATCCGGGAATTCGTGCCGGACGTGGTTGTGACCCTGGTCGAGTCCCGGATCATGAACCAGCTCTCCTACACGGTGTCGAACCGCAAATTCCGCACCCTCGGCTTCGAATTCCAGGGCGACCTGCGCCGTCGGGTGGCCGAGTCGGTGGCGCTGCTGAAGGGGACCCGCCAGTGGTAGGAAGAGAACCGGGCAGCCGGCCGTTCGTGACCATCGGCGTCACCACCTATAACCGCCACGAGCTGCTGCGGCAGGCCTTGCACTCGATCCTCGCCCAGAGCTTCGGCGATTTCGAGGTGATCGTCGGCAACGACTACACTGAAGAAGTCTTGGGCGGCGAAATGTTTGGCATCACAGACCCGCGCATTCGATTTATCAATCACCCCAGGAATCTGCGAGAAGTGGGGAACATGAACGCGCTGCTGGAGATGGCGACAGGACGCTACTTCACATGGCTGTTCGACGACGACCTGTATCAACCGAATTTCTTGCGGACCGCCCATGATTGCCTGGCGGCCAACGCCTTTCCTCCCGCCTTCTTCCCTTCCTACCGAGACCTGCTGGTGACCGATGTCTACCAGCCCCGTCAGGTGCCGCCGCGGCCGCCCTTGGTGCTGAGTGGCCGGCAGTTCCTGGACGGCTATTTCGCCGGCCGGCTGAAGCTCGTCTCGACCTGCGGCCTGTTCGAGACCGCGGCGCTCAGGGAGACGGTGGGGGGGGTCGAGGAGCTCTGCGACTCGGCCATCGGGGTCTATTGCGAGTATCTCTTCCTTCTCCGGTGCGCCCTGCTCGACCGGATCGTTTACATGGGCTCTCCCTTTGTCGTCATGCGCGCCCATGCCGGCTCCTGGAGTGAGAGCAACTCGGAGCTGGAGAAGTACGTCGAGGCCGGCAAGGGGCTGGTGCGAAAAGGTGGCGAGGTCTTGCGTCATCCGGCCTTGTCCGCCGATTTCAGCGCCAACCTCATGGGGGTCTGCCGGCTGCACCTGATCACCTTCGCCTACCGGTCCGCCCGGCTCGAGGTGGCGCGCCGGAGGTTCGGAGCCGGCGCCGTCTTGCGGGCCATGGCGAGGCACTGGAAGGAGACCGCTGCCACGAGAAGATCCTTCCTGGGCCAGGGCGGCGGCGGAGGTTGGCGGATAAGGCTCGGCTTTGTCCGATTGCAGGCCGTCTCCTGCGCCATCATCGTCTTCCAGATCCTCTACTATTTCTATTACAGCCATATAGGAATGAAGCTGCGGCCGCGTCAGCCTGGCCAATGACTCCTGTTCGGCGACCATCATGATCGAGTACGAAAACCTCCGTCGGGTGAACGAGCCTTTCTTCCCCGAGTTCACCCGGGTCTTCAGCGAGACGCTGGCGAGCGGCTGGTACATCCTCGGCAAGAACGTTGCCTCCTTCGAGGAGGCTTTCGCCGACTACTGCGGGGTCGGGCACTGCGTCGGCGTCGCCTCCGGGCTCGACGCCCTGATCCTGTCGCTGAAAGCCTACGCGTTTCCGCCCGGCAGCGAGGTGCTGGTCCCCTCCAACACGTATATCGCCACCGTCCTCGCCATCCTCCAGAGCGGGCTCAGGCCGGTTCTGGTGGAGCCCGAACTGCGCACCTACAACATCGACCCGGCGCGGATCGAGGAGAAGATCACCGCCAGGACCGTCGCCGTCATGGCCGTCCACCTCTACGGCAAGCTCTGCTCCATGGACGCCATCATGGAGATCGGTCGCCGGCACGGGCTGCGGATCTTCGAGGACTGCGCCCAGGCCCACGGCGCTTCGCTGAACGAGAAGAAGGCCGGCTCCTTTGGCGATTGCGCCGCTTTCAGCTTCTATCCGACCAAGAACCTGGGCGCCCTGGGAGATGCGGGGGCGGTGACGACCGGCGACGCGGCGGTCGCGGCCAGGATCAGGGTGCTGCGCAACTACGGCTCGGACCGCAAGTACCACAACGCGGTGGTCGGGATGAACTCCCGGCTGGACGAGATCCAGGCCGCCTTCCTCTCGGTCAAGCTTGTCGCACTCGACCGCATCAACGGGCACAAGCGGCATCTGGCCGCCCTCTACCAGCAGGGGCTGCGCGAGGAGTTCGTCAAGCCCTGCCTCCAGGAGGGCTTCCTGGACGTCTACCACATTTACAACATCCGTCACCCGCGCCGGGACGAACTGAAGCAGTACCTGGCGGCGAACGGGATCCAGACGGAGATTCATTACCCGGTGCCGCCGCACCGGCAAGAGGCACTGCGGGGGCTGCTCGCCGAAAGCACCTTTCCCGTAGCCGACGAGATCCACGCCACCACCCTCAGCCTGCCGATCTCCGCCTGCCATTCGCCGGAGGAGGCCGCCCGGGTGGTCGCGGTCATGAACCGATTCGAGGCGGGTGCCGGATGAGGATCGGGCTCAATCTGGTCAGGTTCGTCCCCGGCGACATGGGGGGGATGGAGACCTATTTCAGGAACCTGCTCGGGCATCTGCAGCAACTCGACCAGGCCAACGACTACTGGCTGCTGTGCGACGAGCGTTATGCCGGCTCATTCGAGTTGCAAAACTCTTCCTTCCGGCTCAAACCTTGGAACTACACCCGCCCTTCGTGGCGGTGGTTCGCCCGCGGCGTACTGCGCAACGCCCTCGGGGTCGACATCTTGCGGCCGGCCTTCAACCGCCTGGAGCTGGATCTGGTCCACCACCCCTTCTCGTTCCTGAACCCGACCGGCACCCGGATCCCCTCCGTGCTTACCTTTCATGACGCGCAGCACGAGTTCTTCCCGGAGTTCTTTTCCCCCTTCGACCTGCGCCAGCGGCGCCAGTTCTATCGGCGGTCGGCCGAAGAGGCGACACGGATCATCGCCATCTCGGCCCACGTCAAGGCCGACCTGGTGGAGCGCTACGGGATAAGCCCCGACAAGATCGATGTCGTCCACAACGGCTGCAGCCCCGCCTATCGGATCATCGCCGACGCCGCCGCCCTGGAGACCTTGCGCCGCAGGTGCGGCCTGGACCGGCCTTTCCTCTACTACCCGGCTGCGACCTGGCCGCACAAGAACCACCAGACCCTGCTCGCCGCGCTCAAGCTCCTGCGCGAGCGGCACGGCTTCGACGGCCAGCTAGTCCTGACCGGCATCGCCAAGCAGTCTCAGGGCGCCATCGAGGCCGAGATCGCTCGGCTCGGGCTGAGCGATGCTGTGAGGATCCTGGGGTATCTTCCCTATGAGGATCTTCCGGGGCTTTACAATCTCGCCCGGCTTCTCGTGTTCCCTTCCCGGTTCGAAGGCTTCGGCATTCCCTTGGTCGAGGCGATGGCCAGCGGCTGCCCGGTGGCCTGCTCCAGCGCCACCTCGATCCCGGAGGTCGTCGGCGAGGCGGGGCTCTTCTTTGATCCGGACTCTGCCGAGGAGATGGCGGAGAAGGTCTGGCGGCTCTGGACCGACGAGGGGTTGCGGGGGGATCTGCGGGCGCGCGGGCTGCGGCGGGCCGGCCTGTTCGGGCTGGACTCGATGGCGCAGGGGACCCTCAGGGTCTATGAGAAGGCGGCGGGAAGAGCGCATGACGATTGATGCCGTGGCCCGATTGATTCGCAAGGGGATCGACTACTGCCTGACTCGCTACTTGCCGCCGAGGTGTGCCCTCGAGCCGGCCGTGCACCCCCTCGCCTTCGCCCGCTTCGAGAAGGTGCAGGTGTCGGTCGTGATCCCGGTCTTCAACAAGTCAATCCATACCTTCACCTGCCTCAAGTCCCTCCTGCAAGACACCGCAGGGGTTGCATACGAGGTGATCGTCGTCGACAACGCGTCGACCGACGACACGCCTTGGATGTTGGCGGCCATCGAGAACATCACGGTCATCGTCAACCAGGAGAACCTCGGCTTCGTGGACGCCTGCAACCTGGGGGCGTCACGGGCCCGAGGGGCCTATCTCCATTTCTTGAACAACGACACGATCGTCACGCCCGGCTGGCTCGCGGCCCTTGTCGATGTCCTTACCGCCGACCCGAGCGTCGGCGCCGCGGGCTCCAAGCTGCTCTACCCGAACCTGCGCCTGGCCGAGGCCGGAGGAATGGTCGGACCGGGGGCGAGGGCGGTCAACATCGGCAAGTTCGAACGCGCCGGCAAGCCGCAGTACAACCGGCTGCGGCAGGTCGACTACTGCTCAGGTGCCTCGCTGATGGTCAGGCGCGACCTCTTCGAACGGATCGGCGGCTTCGATCGGAGGTTCGCGCCCGCCTACTGGGAGGACACGGATCTCTGCTTTGCGCTGCGCAAGCTCGGCTTTCACGTCCTGTATCAGCCGGCCTCGGTGGTCGTCCATTTCGAGGGGGTGTCTGCGGGGCGCCGGACGAGCTCGGGCATGAAGCGCTTCCAGGTGATCAACCGCCAGAAGTTCCTGGAGAAATGGGCGGATGAGCTCGAACGCAAGCGTTCCCAAAGCGGCTGAGCCCCTTCCCACAGGCCCAGGGCGAGAAAGTTTGCCCTTTCCCGGAAGCGGCCATCGAAACGGGGGGGCGCAGGCCGAAAGAGGTGGCGAGGTGCCGATTTGAAACACATCCTGATCGGTAAATGCGGCGCCATTGGCGATGTAATCAGGACTTCATATATTCTGAGGGGAATTTATGACAGGTATGAGAAGGTGTTGACAAACTAATAACGGTCGGTCAAGATGTCGCAACCGTCAACGCGGAGGTGCGACATGACCACCAGCAGCGCCAGATCCAAGGACCCAGAACGTCGGGGGCGGCCGCCAAAACTCGACCCGCAGCGGATCGAGGTGCTTGTGCAGATCGTGCGGGACAATCCGCTTCTGTCGTTTGACGACATCGTGTGGGCGTTCCGACAACGGACCGGCGTCACGATCTCTTCGGCAACGGCGGGCAAGTATCTGGCGCAAGCCGGCTTTACGCGCACACGGCCGGAAAAGCGAAAGGGCGGCGACGGCTATGGCGCGAAGGCCGGCCCGGAGGCGGAGCCAAAGGCAAAATCCTACGGCTACAACGAGGCGCACCGTGACTGTGGTGACGAGGTCCGCTATCCGTGCGGACTGACCGACTCGGAATGGGCTCAGGTCAAGCATCTGTTCGATCCTCCCGGGAAGACCGGACGCCCGCCGACCTATCCCAGGCGGGCCATGCTCGACGCCTGTGTCTACGTGCTTCGTTCCGGGTGTTCGTGGCGGATGCTGCCGAAAGACTTCCCGACGTGGCACGCCGTCTATCGTACGTTTCGCCGCTGGCTGGCGAGCGGGCTGTTCGAGCAAATGTACGACGAGCTGCGCAAGCTGTGGCGAAGCCGAGAGCGGCGCGACCCGGATCCCACGGCGGCGGTGCTGGACTCGCAGTCCGTGAAGACCACGGCACAGGGGGGTGAGAAGGGCTTCGATGCCGGCAAGAAGGTCAAGGGGCGCAAGCGTCACCTGGTGACCGATACGCTCGGCCTGCTGATTGCTGTGTTGGTCACCGCGGCGAGCGTGCAAGATCGCGATGCGGCGCTCCCGGCCATGGATCTGGCCAAGGACAAGGTGCCCGGCATCAAGAAGCTGTTCGTCGACGGCGGCTACGCCGGCGCCCGCGCCCGCGAGATCCGGCAGCGCCACGAGATCGACGTCGAGGTCGTGCGCCATCCGGCCAACCGCAACGTCGGCCGGTGGCATGAAGGGCAGCTGACGCTGTTCCCGCACGATACCGGGTTCGTCGTGTTGCCCAAGCGCTGGGTGGTCGAGCGAACCAATGCCTGGACCGACCGACCCCGCCGGATGAACAAGGATCATGACCGAAACCTCGCCGTATCCACCGGCTGGATTTGGCTCGCGGAGGGCCGCCGGTTACTGCGCCGGCTCACCGCCACGCCCTCCGAGCGGGTGGCATAGTTTGTCAACACCTTCTCACTGGAGTTACCCGGCCGCTGCGTTTCTTCTATGAGCGGCTGACCGGCAATCTCGAGCCCGAAATGCTGATGCTAGACCGTTGGATCGGCAGCAAGCCGCGAGTGGTCGACATTGGAGCCAACTATGGCATTTACAGTTATTATCTGGCCAGGATGGGGAAGAGCGTTGAAGCATTCGAGCCCCTTCCCGGATGTGCGCGCACCATCAGCGCTTACCGTTCCCCTAGAATTCGGGTGCACAATGTTGCGCTGTCGTCTGTGCCGGGAACGCTGCGGTTATTCACCCCCGTCGTGAAGGGGGCGGCACACACTCCTTCTTCTTCTTTTGCACCGGTGGCGGGCCCCCACGAAGCCTGCATGGTGCCCGTACGGACACTGGACGAGTACTCTTTCGAGGACATCTGTTTGGTGAAGATCGACGTCGAAGGACACGAGTTGGAGGTCCTGCGGGGGGCCACGGAGACCCTACACCGGGAGCGGCCGGTCAGCCTGGTGGAGATCGAGCAGGGGCACCTAGCCATTCCGATCACCGAGGTCTTCGAACACGTCCTCGGGCAGGGATACGCAGGTTTCTTCTTCTCCCGGGGGAAAGTGCGGCCGCTCTCGGCATTCTCCTTCGAGGCCAATCAGCACCCGTTCCTGGAGGATGTCCACAATCCGGCGTACGTCAACAACTTCCTGTTTCTGCCCGAGGGGAGGCTCGGTGCCGGAGCGCCTGCGCGGAAGCACGGCGGCTGAAACGAGGCCCCTCGGTGAAGATCCTGTTCGTCAGCCTGTTTCTTCCCCAACTGAAGTCCCGACACGCGGGGGGGAGGTATGTCTACGAGCTGCTGCGCAACCTGTCGCAGCGGCACGAGGTCCACCTGGCCACCCGGTTGGAGCAGGCGGACATGCCGCTCCTGGATTCGCTCCAGACCCTCTGTGCGTCGATTCATCCATATGTGTATCGAAGCGCGGCTCAGCGGGGGGTGCTGGACTACGTTCGGCTGATCGGCAACTACCTCGGCTTCAGCCGGTTTGCCGATCGTGTGATCCGCTCGGGAGACTACGACGTCGTCCAGGTGGAATGGGTGGAAACGGCTCTGCTCATCCGCAGGGGGCGGACGCCCATCGTGCTGGATGCCCACGACGTCATCACCAAGCCCGCCGAGAGGCGGATGCGGCAGGGGAGGGGGGTGAACCGGCTTTCGGCCGGGCTCTTGTACCTACTCACCAAGGCGGCAGAACGCCGCATCATGCGCCGTTTCGCCGCGGTTTTCACCGTGTCGGAGTTCGACCGGCGCTACCTGCTGCAGATGGCCCCGGAGCTTGGGGACAGGGTAAGAACAGTGCCGATCCCCGCCGGGCTGGACATATCCGAGCAACGCTACCCGGCGAAGAAGGGCTCGATTCTCTTTTTTGCGGCCTACCGGCACCGGCAGGTGAACGTCGATGCCGCGCTCTGGTTCTACCGAGAGGTCTTTCCTTTGGTCCGCCGCGAAGTTTCGAACGCCCGCTTCATCATCGCCGGCAACGGCCCGCCGCAGGAGCTGACCTCTCTTGCTGAGAGCGACCCCCAGGTAAAGGTGACCGGCTTCGTCGACGATCTGGACCGCTGTTACAAGGAGGCCGAGGTATTCGCGGCGCCGATCCTGACCGGAGGCGGAATCATCGTCAAGATCCTCGACGCTCTTGCGGCTGGCACCCCGGTCGTGACCACGACGTTCGGCAACGAGGGGGTCGCCGCCCGGGCCGGCCGCGATCTGCTCGTGGCGGACGACCCTGCGGGTTTTGCCGGTCATGTGGTCAAGCTGTTGCAAGAGCCGGAGTACGCCCGGACCCTGGCGGCGAACGGCGCCGAATTCGTGCGGAAGAACTATGGTGTGGCCGGAGTAATCGAGAAGCTGGAACAGAGTCTGGCAGAGGTGGCGGTGGGGAGACGGCAGAACACATGATCGGTCACGACTCTCCTCGGGTGTCGGTGGTCATCCTCAATTGGAATGGCGTCGCGCATCTGCCGACCTGCCTCGACGCCCTGGTCGCCCAGACGCTCTGCGAATTCGAGGTCGTCCTGGTGGATAACGGCTCCCGAGACGGTTCGCTTGAGCTCCTTCGAAGCGACTACCCTTGGGTGCGCGTCGTCGCGCTAGCAGCGAACACGGGTTTCGCGACGGGCAACAACCGGGGGTTTGCGAAAGCCCGCGGCGACTACATCGTCACCCTGAACAACGATACACGGGTCGAGCCGGACTGGTTGGACACCCTCGTCAAGGTGGCCGACGCCCGCCCGCGTGCCGGCATGGTGGCAAGCAGGGTCTGTTCGTTCTCCGACCCCGACGTCATCGACTCGATCGGGATGGGAATCTGCCGTGACGGCATGTCGCGTGGGCGGTTTCGCAACCGGCTTTGGTCTGGCCTCGCGATGCGGGAAGTGGAGGAGATCCTCTTCCCGAGCGCCTGCGCAGCGCTGTACAAGAGGGCGATGATCGCAGAGACGGGTTTTTTCGACGACGATTTCTTCGCCTATGCCGAGGACGTCGATCTGGGGCTGAGGGGAAGGCTGGCCGGATGGGAGGCAGTGGCAGCCACGAAGGCGGTCGTCCGCCACAGGTACTCGCAGACCTGCGGAAGCCTTTCACCGTTCAAGCTATACCTGGTCGAGCGTAACCATTACTGGGTGGGGGTCAAGAATCTGCCTCTCGGGACGCTTCTGGCCGTTCCTTTTTTCACCTTGGTCCGCTATCTGGAGCAGGCGAGATCCGTCGTTGCTTCTCGGGGGACAGGGGGAGAGTTTCTGGCGAGCGGTTCTCGCGGAGCGGCGATCCGGGCGATCGGGAAGGGAACGATCGACGCGATCGCCGGCTTGCCGAGGATGCTTCGGAAGCGCCGGCAGATCATGAGGGGCCGGCAGATCTCGGACTCCGAGATGGGGCGGCTGTTGGAGAGCTACCAGCTCTCTTTTCGTGAGTTGCTGGACGACCCGGGGTAGGGCAGACGCATGCGTCGCCCCTACGGTAGACGAAACGGGTCCCCATGAAGGCAAGAACCTGACATGAACGTCCTCGTCATCATCCCCGCATACAACGAGGAGCAGAACATCGGGCGGGTTCTCGACGATCTTCGGGAGCACGCTCCCGACGCGGATGTCGTCGTGATCGACGACGGCTATTCCGACGGCACTGCCTGGCTGGCCGGCGGCCGGGGGGCGAGGGTCCTGAGCATGCGTTACAACCTCGGGATTGGCGCGACCATGCAGGCGGGCTATCTGTACGCGAGCCGGCACGGTTACGAGGTTGCCGTTCCGTTCGACGGCGACGGGTTCATCTCCCAGCTCACGGAGAGGAGCAACCGGCTCGCGCAGGAGGTGGCGCTGCTCAAGTCCGAGATCGAGCGGGGCGCCGAAACGGGCCCGTCTGCCGGGTAGGGGACCGGCGGCGGGGGAGCTTCGGGGCAGCATGGACGGCATGGCGCAGGGATGGCTGAGCAGCCGATGATCTGGGGACTCGGCGGTTCCAGGTCTTCCGGTCGAGGCGACGAGAGGGAAGAGTCGGGGAAACAGTAGTCGAGCCACGCTTGACAGCAGGGTGCGGCCGGGTAAGCGCCGGCGGGTTCGACCGCGTCAATCGGGAGGACGACATGAGCGGTTTTCAGCTCCGTCGCCTGGCAATGGCACTAGCGCTGTTCCTGGCCTTTTCTGGATCGCCCACCCGGGCCTTTCACGACGGGGGCGTGGGGGCGTGCAAGGAGTGCCACCGGATGAACCGGCTCGACCCGGAGGGCACGGTCACCACGCTGGAGCCCGGCGGCACCCGTACCGCGATCCTCCTGGGGTCGGACCCGAGCTCCACCTGCCTTCGGTGCCACGCCCGGTCAGGCAGCGCCTCCAACGTGCTCAGCGCGGACGGTTCTTCGTTCACTCCAGGCGGGGATTTCTACTGGCTCACCCGATCCTACTCCTGGACCGTGATGGGCCGCGAGCACCAGAGCCCGGGCAGGAACCGGGGACACAACGTGGTGGCGGCCGAATTCGGGCTCGGCGAGGACGGCGTGCTGGCGGAGGCGCCGGGAGGGAGCTACCCGGCGGCGTCCCTCTCGTGTACGAGCTGCCACGACCCCCACGCGGTTACCACCGGTGCCGAGGGCCGTCCAGCCGAGCTCGGCCAGGAGGAGGCGCCCGCCGCGGGTTTTCGGCTGCTGGGCGGAGTGGGCTACGCGAGATCGGGGTCCGAGCCGTTTCGAGAGGCGGCCCCGGTGGCCCGGGCGAGCTCTCCGGACTGGCGGGAGACGGATTCTAACCACACGGCCTACGGGTCGGGGATGTCCGAGTGGTGCGCCAACTGCCACCCCTTGATGCTGGCCGGGGGGATGCACTCGACCGGTCGCTTCGCGACCTTGGATAGCGAGATGGCGGCGCGGTACAACCGCTACGTGAAGACAGGCGACCACTCCGGCGACCGGTCCTCCGCCTACCTGGCCCTGGTTCCCTTCGAGGCCGGCACTTCGGACACTGCCGCACTCGACCCCTCGAGCACGGCCGGGCCGGAAGGCGGCCGCTCGAACGTGATGTGCCTCACGTGCCACCGCGCCCACGCCTCCGCCTTCGAGGACATCGGCCGGTGGGACTTCTCGGCCACGTTCCTGGCGGCATCCCACCCGGCGGAGGGGGACGTCGGCGTGCGTCCCGGCGAGGCGCGCGCCAGCTACTACGGCCGGGACGTCGCCGCCGAATTCGGACCCGACCAGAGGTCCCTCTGCAACAAGTGCCACGCCCTGGACTGACCCGAGCGTCTCCCCGCTCATCCGCCGGTAAGCCCCCCAGCCTCCTTGTCCCCCGGCTCCCTGTGTGATCTCCGGGTCCCCGACGAGCCGGAGGCGCCGCTATGTCCTCAAGTCCTGCTACTTCCTACCGATAGAAAGGCCTGTCCCGCCCGGCGCGCCTGACGGATCGAGCCGCGCGCGCCGTTACAAACGAGCTCTCCGCGAGGAACGAGATGAAGGGATTCAGGCTTGTTCTCGCCGCGGCGGTGTCTTTCGCCGTCGCCGCATTCCCCTACTTTTCGCACGCCTTCCACGAGGGGGGAGTCGGGTACTGCGAGGGGTGCCACGCCCTCCACGGCGAGGGAGGAGGCGGCTCGGCGAGCCTCCTCCAGGGGGCAGACCCGAGCTCCACCTGCCTTCGCTGCCACGGAGACGCCGCGGGGTCGGCGGCCGTTCTGAGCTCCACCGGCGACAGATACACCCCCGGCGGCGACTTCTACTGGCTGAAGAAGACCTATGCCTGGTCGTCCAGCCGGGGAGAGGGGGTCAGCCCCGGGGAGCGGCACGGTCACAACGTGGTGGCGAGCGAATTCGGGATGAGCCCCGACGGGACCCTCACTGCCGCACCCGGGGGCGAGTACCCCTCGGGCTCCCTGTCCTGCATTAGCTGCCACGACCCCCACGGGAAGACCTCCGGGAGTGAGGGCGGCGCGATCGCGGTCTCCGGGTCTTACGGCGAGAGCGCACCGGAGGGGACGAGTGCAGGAAGCTACCGCCTGCTGGGCGGGGCCGGGTACGCCGACGGATCCGGAGTGGTGTTCGCCCAGGAAGCGCCGGTCGCCAGAGCGTCGGCGGACTGGAGAGAGACGGACGCAAACCACGTCGCCTACGGCTCCGGGATGTCGGAGTGGTGCGCCAACTGCCACGGGGCGCTGTTGGATGCGGCGCAGACGGGGAAGAAACACCCGGCCGGGAGCGGCGCCAGGCTGAGCGCGGCGATCGCGGCCAACTACAACAGTTACGTCCGGACCGCGGACCTGACCGGCGACCGGGAGACCGCCTACCTGGCGCTGGTCCCCTTCGAGGTCGGCACCGCGGACGTCTCGCTCCTGGACCCTTCGAGCAGGAGAGGCCCGGACACCGAGGCGAACGTGATGTGCCTCACCTGTCACCGCGCCCACGCCTCGGCTTTCACGAGCGCAGGACGGTGGGACTTCAAGGCCGCCTTCCTCGCGGAGTCCCACCCCGGGCCCGACGAAGGCGGAAGCGACTCCCTCCACAGCTACTACGGCCGGGACCTGGTCGCGGAGCTCGGCCCCTACCAGAGATCTCTCTGCAACAAGTGCCACGTGAAGGATTAGCGCTGAGCGGCGGAGCGGCTAGGCTGCTAAGCGGCTGAGCGGCTGGAACGTAGGAATCGAGCAGCGACACCGACCTCCCCGCGAACGTTTGTGGTGTGGGCCAACACGGTGACCGAGGCGCGGTCGGACTCCGCCGTGGGCTGGCGATCTGCGTGGACATGATGAAGCCGGGCGGGAAAGTTGCGGGGGCCTCGCGCAACGGCGCAGCGGTGCAACGTCTTCCGACGAAACCAAACGATTCGTAATTTGGTATTGCATAGAGTACCAAATATCGCCAACATGGAGGCTTGTCTTCGCGAACCCCCCCGAAAGTGGCCGCCATGACGGACGACGTGTTGGACTTTCTGCTGTCCGATTTCCAGGAGCGGCCGCTTCCCGAGCTCGTGCCTCGGGATCTTCACATCCCGGCGGTCCCGCGCAAGGCCGTCACTCTCATCGGCATGCGGCGCTCGGGGAAGACCTATGCGCTCTATGATCTCATGCGCCGCCTGCTGCACTCGGGCGTCGCCAAGCGACGTTTCTTCTACCTCAACCTCGAAGACGAGCGCCTCGGGGACCCGAGCATCGAAACCCTCGGGAGGGCGCTGGAGCTCTTCTACCGTCGCAACCCTGAAGCGAGGACAGGCTCTTCTTATCTCTTCTTTGATGAGATTCAGGCCGTGCCCGGCTGGGAGCGCTTCCTCCGGCGGGTCATCGACACCGAGGAGGCACAGGTGTACGCGACAGGCTCCTCGGCCAAGCTTCTCAGCACCGAGGTGGCGACGAGCTTTCGCGGCAGAGGGCTCGCCGTGGAGGTGCTCCCTTTCGGCTTGCGGGAGGCCACCCGCGCGCACGGCGTGGACATGGGCTCGCAGTGGCCGCCCGGCGCCCCGACCCGATCGCGCCTGGAGGCCCTTGCCGACGAGTATCTGGAAAGAGGGGGATTCCCGGAAGTTCAGCACCTCCACGGGTTCGATCGCGTGCAGGTTCTGCAGGACTACGTCGAGCTGGTCCTGCTCAAGGACGTGGCCGAGCGGCACGGCGTCGCAAACCTACCGGCGCTTCGGCACCTCGTGCGAGGGCTATTCGCCGCGAACGCGGGGGCCTTCAGCGTCAGTAGGCTCCATGGGACGCTCGTCTCCCAGGGGGTCAAGGTCGGCAAGCCCACCCTCCTCTCCTACCTGGACCACCTCAGTGACGCCTACCTCGTGTTCCTGATCCCGATCCGCAGCCGATCGGCGAAGCAGAGGATCGTCAATCCCCGGAAAGTGTACTCGGTGGACACCGGCTTGGCCGCGGCCATGCGAGCAGCCGGAGCCCGCGACGTTGGTGCGCTGCTGGAGAACTTCGTGTATCTGGAGCTCAGGCGACGCCTGGGGCGTCTCGCCGAGAGAGCCCTATCGTACTACCGGTCTGCTTCGGGCCGAGAGGTTGACTTCGCCGTGGACCCGGTGCTCCCCGGTGGCGCCTTGGAGCTCATCCAGGTGTGCATGAGCCTGCAGCAAGCCGATACGAGAGAGCGAGAGGTCCGCGCCCTCACCGAGGCGATGGCCGAGGCCGGGATCCGCCAGGCGACCGTCGTCACCCTCGCCGACCGGGAAAACGTCCAGACCCAAGCGGGGGTGATCCGAGTCGTCCCGGCCTGGGAGTGGGCGCTGGAGCCCGCCGGAAGTTGACCTCGATTAGATCCGAACCGGCGACCGGGAGACCGCCTACCTGGCGCTGGTCCCCTTCGAGGTCGGCACCGCGGACGTCTCGCTCCTGGACCCCTCGAGCAGGAAAGGCCCGGACACCGAGGCGAACGTGATGTGCCTCACCTGCCACCGCGCCCACGCCTCGGCTTTCACGAGCGCAGGACGGTGGGACTTCAAGGCCACCTTCCTCGCGGAGTCCCACCCTCGGGAGGGCGATTCAGGCGCCACGGGCACCGACGCGCTCCACAGCTATTACGGCCGGGATCTGATCGCCGAGCTCGGCCCCTACCAGCGGTCCTTGTGCAACAAGTGCCATGTCAAGGACTAGCCTGAGGTTCGAGGTTCGGGAGCCCGGTACCCGCAACAATGCTCGTGCCCGGCAGATGCCGGCGTAGTTTCTCAGCCTTCTTTCGCGCCGCCTCGACCGAGGTCCCTTCCAAATTCTCCCTGCTGGCTTTGATCAAGTCGTCTGCGTCGAGGTGGCCGCCGCCGGCGGCCAGGCTTGCCCAGACCAGAGCTTCCCCAGGGTCGGAATCCATGCCCATGCCCTTCAGATACATCCGGGCTAACGCTGCCTGGGCGGCTGCGTCCCCCTGCCGGGCCGACTGCCAATACCAGAAGGCTGCCATCCGAAAGCAACCGTACTCGCTGAGATGGACCGGAAGTCCCTCCCTGCGCAGCCACAGGTCGCCGTACCGGCGTTGTGCCGCCGGATTGCCGGCCCCGGCCGCGGCTCGGAGCCAGTCACGCCCGTCGTGAGGGCTTTCGGGCAGAGCCCGCCCGGCCTCGGCCATGGCCCACAAGAGGGCCTTGGCCGGATCGTTGTTACGGGCCGCGGCGCGCCGCAGCCACCGGACCGCTTCCTCGTCGCCTGCCGGTTCGCCGCGCCCCTGGGCATACATGGATCCCAGCTCGAGTTGAGCTTCGGTGCAGTCTTGCTCGGCCGCTCTGGTTAACCAGTTCAAGGCTCGCTGGGAGTCTTGTTGAGCTCCCTCGCCGCGAGCGTACATGCGTCCCAGATAATGCTGGGCGCGGGCCAGCCCTCGCTCGGCCGCCGGCAGGAGGGTTCTTGCGGCTTCCTCCGGATCTTGCCGAACCCCGTCTCCGAGGTAGAGCTTGATGCCGAGACGCTCCTGGGCGTGTGGGTTGCCCTTCGAGGCCCCCAGTCTGAGCCACCGCAACACCTCGATCGTGCTCCGGACTCCACGTCCATCCAAGGGAACGTCGGAAAAATAGGCCTTGGCGAGGGGCGCCCCTGCGTCCGCCGCCAGGCGAACCCACCTGACGGCCTCGGCGTAGTTCGGAGGCACCCCGTCTCCGAAATAGTGCTTTACCGCGAGGGTTTCCTGAGACTGCACATTGCCGTCACGAGCCGAGACCGTGAGCCAAAATAGAGCGTCGGGAGGATCGGACGGAGTGCCGGCGGGGTCGGTGTGCGCGCGGTTCGCGGCGGAAGCCGAAATCGCGGGAGAGCCCGCCAGCCCAAGAGCCCAGGAGAGCATCAGGGCGGCAGCCCAGAGCGTGCCCCTTCTCATCCTGCTCCTGCAGCAGTCGCCGGGAAACCTGGCTTCTTCACTTCGCCGGCAGGTTGTGAACATCCAGGTGACACCCCAGGCAGCTCTTGAACTTGGCCGTGAACCTCGGGTCGTGCGGCGGCTGGTGGCAAGCGGTGCATTCCGGCTTCAAGCGGTGCCGCGCGTGACAGACCGCGCAGTTCACCTGCCCGTGCCGGCTTTGGGTATTGAGCCACTTGATGAACACCTTGTCGTGGCAGGCGGCGCAGGTCTTGGGGTCTGCGCCGACGGGAAGCGCTGTTTCCAGCGGCTTGTGGGCCGGATGACATTCGGCGCAGGTGCTGCCGACCTGACCCTCGAAGTGAGGCCCGTGGCACTCCGAGCAGTCGGGAATGCGGCCGTGCCGATCCCTGTGACACGTCTGGCAGTCCTGCTGGGAATGGGCGCTGGGAAAGCTCCTGAACTGCTCCGCCGGCTCCTTGTGGCAGTCGCCGCATACCTCGGCCAGCTTTTGCATCGCCAGGGCCAGGCGGGGGGCGTGCGGGTTTTCGTGGCAGGAAAGACAGTCGCCCTGCTCGTCACCGTGGGGTGCGCTGTGGCAGTTGGAGCACGGCGGCATCAGGTCGGCGTAGTTGCCCCGGCGCGGGTTGTACGCGTGATAGATCCGGTGACAGTCCCGGCAGTCGAAGCGATGCCCGCCCCCGCTCTCCTTCAGGTTCCGGAACTGGCTCGGGTGGCACCGCCCGCATTCGGCGACGGTCATCGGCTCGGGTTCGACCGCGTAGAGATCAATCTTCGCTTCCGCAAAGGCAAGGGCGGCGAAGACGTGCGGAAGAAACAAGGCCAGACCGCCGGCGACCACCGCCCGCAGGAGAACCCTGATGCGAAACGCATCCGCGCTTCCCATCTTCCTCCCTCCTCATGAGGCTACTTCAAGACCCGCCGGGGCGGGCACACTGAAGGGTGCGGCCGCGTCCCCCGGGGCGAATGGGGAATTCCTATTTCGACATGCAGGATGTGGTATCAGGAGAGATAGGGACTGTCAACCGATATCGGAAGGACCTGAGCATTTGAAACATGCTTGAACATGCATGAAACAATGGTTCAAGCTTCGGCCTCCGACGTTGGAGGTTCGATCTTGAGCTCCAGAAATCTAAACCGCCCCGCTCGCTTCAGGGCTTCGAGCCCTCTTTCAAATCTCGAACCCCGAACCGATCCAGCAGCTCCCAGCCGCTCCGTTCCGACTTCAGAGCCCGACCGGCTGGAGGCCAGCCCCGGCAGCCGTCTCCGCAGGCGTTCCAGCGGACGATGGGGCCTGCGCATGGGCCTTGGAACACAGGCAGGTCTGGAAGGGGGCATGACCACCTCCCGCAGTTCGAGGGGGAACAGGGATGAACAGGGATGGAGGGGATGGGCGAGCCGGGAGGGAACCCGCGGGGCGGAGGGCCGCTTCGACCCGGCGATCGACCCGGGGCACTTTCCGAACACGGAGGCCGCCTACTTCTGGTCGTCGTCGCCCTACGCCGACCAGCCGGGCTCGGCATGGCACGTGTACTTCCACTACGGGGAGGCCTACCCGAACCAGAAGAGCAACGCGAATCCGGTGCGCCTGGTGAGGGGACGTACGGTGACCTTCGGCCTGGACAACCCTTGACCAGGTCGGGTCTCACGCAACGGTGCTGCATGGAAAGGCAAAGCCAAGGGCGGCCTCACGCAACGACGCAACGGCGCAACGTGTAAAGGCAGTGTCAAAGGCGTTTTTCGCGCAAAGGCCGCCAATAAGAGCGTTTTTGGGTTGAAAACAATAATGGGTTTTTCGTTGCGATCGTTGCGCGAGACAGGACTTTCTGGTTTGGCTCTCAACGTAGCGTCGTAGCGTCGTTGCGTGAGGCCGGGTTTGTTGGATTTGGATTTGTTTTTAAATCTTTGCGATCGTTGCGTTCGTTGCGCAAAACAGGTCTTGGTGTATTTGGGTCCAGTTTCAACCGTAGCGTCGTTGCGTGCGTTCGTGGAGAGGAGCGTTGCCCTCGGACAACGGTCTTGTGCCGATCGTCCTGCGGAGGGACTCTATGGGGAGGCGAGCGGGACCTTGCCGCCTCGTGCGCAGTCGGGGGAGTGCAGAGGGGATTTCTCTCCGTGTGGCCAGGTTGCGCGCGTCGATGCTACGTCCACGGCCGGTCCGCCACGACGTTCGGCGACGGGTAATGTCGCGTATTGAGGCAGAAGATCTTTCCGCCTGTCTTCATCACCGTCGCCGCCAGCAAGGCATCATTGACGTCGATCCCATGACTGGGATGCCATTTCCGGTATAGCTCTCCGCCCCGGTCCACGATGTCGGCATCGATGGGCGACGTGTTGAATTGTGCCAGGAAGCACCGGGTGGCTTCCTCCTCTCCCGGGCGCATGAAGAACACGACTTCTGCCCGCTGCAGGGCACCGATCCAGAGCTCGAGCTCACCGGCATCGCGAATCTGACACAGGAAGTCGGCGGCCCTTTGGTCACCACGGAGGTGCCAGATGAGGATGTCGGCGTCTATGTACGCTCTCACCGGAGATGCCTCTCCAACCCCTGGCGGAATGTTAGCCTCGCTTTCTGGGCTGTCTCCTCCGGTGATTCGTCCCGGTGCCATGCGCCGCAGGTCTGCCGGAACACGTCGATGTCCTGCTCCATTTCTACACGTTCCGAGAAGGTGAGGATGGCCCGCTGCAAGACATCTTTCTTGGTCGTTCCAAGCGCCCTCGCCAACATGCCGAGGCGCCGCAGAACCGCTTCGTCCACGCGTGCAGATAGAACCTTGTCCATGGCTGCCTCTTTGATCATGGATTTAGATATGTAAGAATAATAACGTAAGCACAGGAGAACGGCAAGGACGTGGAATCTCGGTGGACACGGGACGGGCGATTCCGCAGGAGGTGGGAAGACCCAGCCGGCGAAGGTGAAGACGGGCCGATCCGTCAATGCAACCCAGGCGCCGGTGTCCACGATGATCATGATTTGCGGCCGCATTTGTTCGAGAAATCAAGCCTGTTCTTGTCCGTGGTCGAAAGCTGTTCGTCAGTCTCCGCGCACCCGATGAACCCGATCTTCTCCAAAGCGTCGTAGAGAGAGGAAGCGGAGGATGCCTCCCCGGCAGGGCGCGACTCAGCTTGTGAGGCGTAGCGCGCCTCCAGTAACGCTATGAAATCAAGCACCTCTCGAGCGGCCTGGTCGGGGAGTCTCGCTCTGTGGCGGCAATTTCTTCAAGAATGCCCATGAGATGCCTCCTTCCGCCAGAGGGTGAACCTCAAGGTAAATTGTGGAGCGGTTTGCAGGTCATATCAAGGTGTCGGCTTGCCGCCGCGGGGGTCGGCGGGGGCCGGCGGCCAGATGGCGTAAGAAGGGGTAACGACCCCACGTGAGGGTAATCGTAGGGGTAATACGACGACGCAACGGCGCAACGTGGGAAGGGCATGGTCAAAGGCGGTTTCGCGCAAAGCTCGCGAAGGACGCAAAGAAAGTCAAAGGCGGCCTCACGCAACGACGCAACGAACGCAACGCAAGGCTTATTTTGGTTGGGAATATGCCTAGTTTGAAGGTTCTGCGTTGCGATCGTAGCGTTCGTTGCGCGAGACAGGTTTTTGGAAGTGGATCTTGATTTAACCGTTGCGTCGTTGCGTCGTTGCGTGAGGCCGGGTTTGTTGGGTTTTTATTTGTTCCTAAACCATGGCGATCTTTGCGTTCGTTGCGCGAGACAGGTCTTGTGGAAGTCGATTTGGTCTTGATCCGTTGCGGCGCAACGGCTCAACGGAAGGCTCCTTTGGGTCGGAGAGCGGCTTGTTTCCTTGGTTTTCGGCCTTTCGCAGGCTCTCAGGCCTTCACGCTCTCCCGGATCTTTTCCTGTACCCAAAGGTTCAGAAGGGTTTCTGCGGTCACGCCCCGCCGGTGCGCGATCCTCGCCATCTCGGCGGACACTTCTGAGTCGAGGGCGTAATAGCGCTTCTCGGATCGGATCTCGACCTCAAACTCTGCCGGTCTGGTCTGGTCCCAATGGTCGGATAGATTCGTTTCCGACCAGAACTCTGCGATCTCTCGGTACGACTTCGCCTTGGAAATCGATGTCTTACCTGCGCTCATAGAGCCTCCGTTCCGACAAAGTCATGTCTCTGGCTGACAATATAATAGCACTGCTGTCTTTCTTGTACACAAAGAAGACGATTAGGTATCTGCCCGCCTTGGTCCTTCCGAATGCAGCGTAAACGTCCTCGTCTTTCCTGTGACCTTTTTCGACGAATCTAAAAAGCGGCCCACTCTCTAGTGCTTCTCGAACTTCATGGTCATCTACGTCGTGCTTCCACAACAGTTTGTCGACGATGTCCTCGAGCCATATCAGAGCCTTGATCTTCAACGGCGACTCCGGTGAACACCCACAGAGAAGTCTGGTAGGCTTCCGGCCCACGGGAGAGCGGACCACACGCGGCTACTGGTACCCCGAGTTACGTGAGCGGCAAGCCGAGACTACCTGATCCGTGGGGGTCGGTAAAGATCAGGGGGGATTCTTCCCGGCGATGCAAGGAGGCGGAGGTCGCGCCGAAGAGGGGCTCGGTCCGTCCGACTCGCGTTGCCAATTTGGCACCGCTGGGCGTATGCTCGAGCCTCGGAAGGAGGTGACGCATGGCCACACCGGGTGTCGAGGCAAGGCTGTCGGCCCGGGCACCCCCCCAGGTTCGCGACCTCATCGCCCAGGCGGCAGACGCCGTGGGGGCCACGGTGAACCAGTTCGTGGTGCAGTCTGCGGTCGAGAAGGCAACGGAAGTCTTGGAGCGGGAACGCGTGGTTTCGCTCTCTTCCAGTGGCGCGGAGGCGGTTCTCGCCCTGATGGAGAGCCCTCCCGAGCCCAGCGGTCCACTGAAGGAGGCGCTTCGGAGCCGCGAGTCGCTCCTGTGCCCCCAGTAGCTCTTCTCAGGTGAGAAGTTGAGAACACTGATTCCTAACTCGGAAAGCCGTCCTTGGCGTCCTTGGCGTCTTGGCGGTTATATTCGGTTCTTCGTACGTCGCCCCGTTGGGTCGTTGCGCGGGACCAGTATTTGCCTTGCATTTGCATTCATCATTTTCATGCCCCTCGCCGCGAACGCTCAGGTCTGCAAGGACACGATCCCGGCGTCCACCCCGGACGCCAACTTCGCGGTCCACGGCGACGGCACCGTCACCCACAAGACCACGGGGCTCACGTGGATGCGCTGCAGCCTGGGGCAGGCCTGGGACGGGCGGGCCTGCAGCGGGCCCCCCCGGGAGCTCACCTGGGGGGAGGCCCTGCGGGCAGCCGCGGCCCAGGAGTTTGCCGGTCACTCCGACTGGCGGCTTCCCAGCAAGAACGAGCTCGAGTCCCTGGTGGAAGAGCGGTGCCACTCCCCGACGGTCAACGCCGCGGTCTTCCCCGACACCCCTCCCGTCTACTTCTGGACCTCCTCCCCCTACGCCGGCTTCGCCCAGGCCGCCTGGAGCGTGGATTTCGGGTTCGGCGCCGTCAACGCGAGCGTGAAGACCGGCACCCTCCACGCCCGCCTCGTCCGCGGCACCCCGTAAGGGCGACGCATGCGTCGCCCCCAACGCCCCGGGCGGTGCCCCCGACGCCGCGCCACGCGAGGCCGGGGATCCACGCCGTTCGGTGGTGGGGCGACGCATGCGTCGCCCGCAACGCCATGCCATGCGTCCCCTGGGATCCACGCCGTTCATTCGTAGGGGCGACGCATGCGTCGCCCGCCATACCGAGCCAGGCGAGGCCGGGGATCCACGAGGTTCGGTTGTAGGGGCGACGCATGCGTCGCCCCCAACGCCCCGGGCGACGCCGCAACGCCGCGCCACGCGAGGCCCGGGGATATATGCCGTTCGTTCGTAGGGGCGACGCATGCGTCGCCCAAAGGTTGCCCAAACGCGGGTGCCTCCACCGAGAGTCAGGCCATGACGTACGACCCGGCTATCCACCGTCGCCGTTCCATCCGCCTCCGGGACTACGATTATTCCAGTGGAGGGGCGTATTTCGTGACGATCTGTGCGGCTGGCCGGAGGTGCATTTTCGGGGCGGTATGGAACGGGGAGATGAGCCTGAACCGCAACGGGCGGTCGGTTGTAGAATCCTGGGAGGCGATTGCCGATCATTTCCCCCAGGTGGACCTGGATGCCTTTGTCGTCATGCCCAACCACGTGCACGGGATCCTCTTCCTCCATACGGACTCGGGGGTGACGCGTGCCGGGGCGACGCATGCGTCGCCCCTACGGGGTGGGGCATTGGGGCCGGCACGGGGGTCGGTGGGTGCCGTCGTGGGGTCGTTCAAATCGGGCGCCGCCAGACGTATCAATCAGCTGCGGAACAGCCTTGGTGCGGCGGTGTGGCAACGCAATTACTACGAACGCGTCATCCGGGACGATGGGGAGTTGGCGGATGTCCGGCAATACATCATGGACAACCCGGCCCGATGGGCCGACGACTCCGAAAACCCGGCAAATGCCCCGCCCCCCCGCCGTCCGTCGTAGGGGCGACGCATGCGTCGCCCCTACGGGGTGTCGCCCCCAACGGCGTGCCATGCGGCTCCGGGATTCACGCCGTCCGGTGGTGGGGCGACGCATGCGTCGCCCACGATGCCCGGGGCGTCTCCCCCGATGCCGTGCCGTGCGTGCTCCGGGAATCATGTCGTTCGGTTGTCGGGGGCGACGCATGCGTCGCCCCTACAAGGTCGCCCGGGCCTTCCGGGTGAAGCCCGGGGCGGTGCGGGAGGACCCGTGAGGGCCGCCCGCGATGCCGTGCCGCGCGCGGCCCCGGATCCACCACGTTCGGTTGTAGGGGCGACGCATGCGTCGCCCGCATTGCCGTGCCATGTGTGGTCCGGGATTCCCGCCGTTCGGTGGTGGGGCGACGCATGCGTCGCCCCTACAAGGTCGCCCGGGCCTTCCGGGTGAAGCCCGGGGCGGTGCGGGAGGACCGGTGAGGGCCGCCCGCGATGCCGTGCCGCGCGCGGCCCCGCGTCCACCACGTTCCGTTGTAGGGGCGACGCATGCGTCGCCCGCATTGCCGTGCCAGGTGTGGTCCGGGATTCCCGCCGTTCGGTGGTGGGGCGACGCATGCGTCGCCCTCCCTGGGCGTGGCGTCGACGCCTGAATGCCCCGGGTGTGCAATCGTAGGGGCGACGCATGCGTCGCCCTAACGGGTTGGGGGTTTGGTTCGCCCCCTGCGTCGCCCGCATGGGATGACGTGGCAGGGAAACGGGGCCCGACCCGGTCCGATGGTCCGGGCGACGCATGCGTCGCCCCTACGCCGGGGGTGTCGCCCGCGATGCCGGGGGTGTCCCCGCAACGCCGTGCCCCGCGTGGCCCCGGGATTCCCGCCGTTCGTTGTAGGGGCGACGCATGCGTCGCCCTAAAGGGTTTGGGGTTTGGTTTGCCCCCCGTGCGTTGCCCGCATGGGGTGACGTCGCAGGGCAACGGTGCCCGACCACGTGCGGTGGTCCGGGATTCCCGCCGTTCGGTGGTGGGGCCGCGTGGGCGATGGCGGAGCTTTCTGTGGTAAAGTCTTTCCTCTTCGCTGCTGAAGCAGGCTTCGAAGAACAAGGGACGGAGAGCCTCGCCATGGGAAACCCGCTGTCGGCTGCCTCGGAACAGATCAAGAGAGCCGCGGCTCGCCAGATACGTCTTCGAGACCGCCGGCGGGAAGCCGCGCATGCGCGTGTGGCAGACGCCCGGTCGGAGGTGGAGAGGTTGGCGCGGGTATTCCTGAAAATCGACCCTGCGCTTGAGAAACTCATCCTGTTCGGGTCGCTGGCCAGAGGGGATGTGACAACCTCTGACTTCGACATCGATCTTGCGGTCGCAGGCTCTCGGGACAGCTTCTTGCGGCTCGTCGCCGAGGCGCTCAACAGTCCTTTCGACGTGGATCTCGTAGACTTGGATGCGGCGGACGAGCGCATTCGGAGGTCTATACTCCGAGACGGGATCGTGCTTTATGAGAAGTGAGCGACTCCGTGTGTTGCGGGCCGAGATGTTGGACGATGCAGAGGCCTTCGAGCGGCTGGTCGGAAAGTATGAGGGCATGAAGCGGAAGCTGGCCCGCATCGAGCCGGACGAGTTTGACTACGTGGGGCTCGCCTACACGATCGTCAACCTGTACAGTCTCATGGAGAACTACTTTCTTCGTGTCGCAAAGTGCTTTGAAAATGACGTCGACAGGTCGAGTTGGCACCGAGAGCTTGTCAGAAGGATGGCTCTCTCGATCGAAGGAGTCCGGCCGGCCGTGCTGACAGCCGAGGAGGCGAGGGCGATCGACGAGCTGCGAGCATTTCGGCACGTGTTCCGGCACATCTACCAAACGGAGCTCGATTCCGAAAAGCTGCAGCTCGTCGACTCGCGGACACCCCAAGCTGTCGGAGCGTTCAAGGCAGCCCACGAACGGCTGCTGGCCAACCTCGACGCTTTGATCGCAGAGGTGGATTCGACGTAGGGGCGACGCATGCGTCGCCCTCCCAGGGCGTGGCGCCGGTGTGCAATCGTAGGGGCGACGCATGCGTCGCCCTAACGGATTGGGGGTTTGGTTCGCCCTCCCTGCGTCGCCCCCATGGGATGGCGCTGCGGGGCAACGGGGTCCGACCACGTCCGATGGTCCGGGCGACGCATGCGTCGCCCCTACGCCGGGACGCGGCGCCGGCGCCCTGAATGCCCCAGGTGTGCATCGTAGGGGCGACGCATGCGTCGCCCACCCGGGTTCGGGGTTTGGTTCACCCCCCCTGCGTCGCCCCCAAGGGATGGCGTCGCAGGGCAACGGTGCCCGACCACGTGCGGTGGTCCGGGCGACGCACGCGTCGCCCCTACGTCGGGGACGTGGCGCCGGCGCCCTGAATGCCCCAGGTGTGCATCGTAGGGGCGACGCATGCGTCGCCCTAACGGATTGGGGGTTTGGTTCGCCCCCCTGGGTCGCCCCATGGGATGGCGTCGCAGGGCAACGGGGGCCGACCACGTCCGATGGTCCGGGCGACGCATGCGTCGCCCCTACGCCGGGACGCG
>JAWSUI010000024.1:0-8357 GCA_033551855.1 Deferrisomatales bacterium | reverse complement strand
CATGCGTCGCCCACCCGGGTTCGGGGTTTGGTTCACCCCCCCTGCGTCGCCCCCATGGGATGGCGCTGCGGGGCAACGGAATCCGACCACGTTCGATGGTCCGGGCGACGCATGCGTCGCCCCTACAACGTCGTCCGGCGGGGCGCCGCGATGTTCCGCAGCGCCTGCGCACGCTGCCGATGAGGCAGCAGCCGAGCCGAGGCCCGCCCCGGGTTGGTACCATGGCGGGAGCGGGATCGGATGACTTCGCCCGGAGGGAGCGAGAGATGAAGTCCAGGCGGTCGTCCGGGCGGAGGCCGGTATTTGCCTCGATCTCGTCTTGGGTGCGGAAGACGGGGCCAAGAGGCGATCGGAGGCCTTGACTCGCGGCGTGTGCAGCCCGATAGTGTGCACATGCTTGTCGATGTGTACACTTTGCACGGGAGCGGCAACCCATGACCCGGATCGGAGCAACCGAAGCTCGCGCGAAATGGGCGGATCTGCTCGACCAAGTCATCTTCCGCCACGAGCGCGTCATCGTCGAACGCCGCAACAAGGCGGTTGCGATCGTTCCCGTTGAGGATCTCGAGCTCCTCCGGAGGCTGGAGGACCGGACGGACGCGCGGGAGGCCCAGGCCGCCCTCGACGAGATGGGCGAGGAACCGGGAACCACGTGGGAAGAGCTCCGAAAGGAACTGGGGCTGTAGAGAACGGCCGTGGAGAAGGCCAAGTACACTATGATCGTCTCCCCGCGAGCGCAACGCGATCTCCAGAAGCTCGCCCGTCGAAACGTTCGCTTGGCGAAGGCCTTCGGAGCCTGCTTCGGATCCCTCGCTTCCGATCCGCGCCCCCATGGCGTGGAGAAGATCACGGGCCACTCGGGGACTCTGAAGCGACATCCCCGAACCGGAGCTTTGCTTCAGCAGGTGCGGCAAGTGGACCTCTGGCGGGTTCGTGTCGAAGGGAGCTATCGAGTCGTGTACGCCATCCTCGATGATCTGGTGCTCATCGTCATAGCCCGGATCGGCGATCGCAAAGAAGTGTACGAGGCCATCGAAGACATAGAGCTCTGAGAGATGGTCCCCAGCAGCTGCAGAAGGTATGTGGCCCCCGCGACCTCGCGGTCCAGCTCGGCCGATGGGTTCGGGCGGGGAGGCTCCTGCAACTCGGGGGGAACGGGGATGAAGGGGATGGAGGGGTTGGCGGCTGCCAGCCTCACTCGAAGAGGGGCGAGGAGTGCGCCGCGGAGCCGCCAAAGGGCGAAGCCCTTTCGTCAGGGAAGCTCGTACGGCACCTCGACGAAGGCGTGCCGATCCGGTCGGAAATCCTTCGTGCTTCGGGTAACGAGGCGGAGGCGGTGGTGGTGGCACACGGCAGCCTGCAGGGCGTCGGGCATCTTCCATCGGTGCTGGCGCCTGAGCCGCGCTGCCAGGTCTGCAATGGGCCGGGTGATCGCGAACGTCGGGAAGCAGCTCAGGAGACGCAGGCCGGCCTCTTCTCGGGCCTCTTCGAAACCTGCGAGCACCTCCGCTCTCGTGATCACCGAGACGGCCAAGCGCCCCTGCCGGGCAACCAGATACTTCGTGGCGGCATCGGCGCCGTTCAGGTGGTCGATGAGGATGACCGAGTCCAGCAAGCCCGTCAGCGCGCGGGGTCCCATTCGTCTCGGACCTTTCTCTGGTACGCGAGGCCGTCTCCCTTCGCCCAGAGCCCCTTCGTCTCCTGCAGGACGTCTTCGAGGGAAGGCTGGTCTTCTTCCGAGGTCTCACGGAAACGCCGGATCGCTAGCCGAACGATCTCGGTCATCGGAACTCCCTCGGCTCTTGCCTTCCGATCCAGCCAACGCTTTTCCGCCGCATCCAGACTGATCACGGTCCGTACCATGGCCCCTCCTGCTCGATATCGAAACTACGCAAGATGATATCGGTTCAGGCCCGCAAGCGCAACCGAACCGCGGAAACGCAAGGGGCAAGCTTGTGCCGAGGACCGTCGCTGTTGTGGGAGGACCGGGATGGAACAAGGCTGCAGGGGATGGGGGCGGAGGAGGGGATGGTCTCGCCGATTTCGGCAAGGGGCCGTTGAGGCGATCCCGTGCCGCGCCGCCGTGCGGATGGCCACGGCCACGGCGAAATACGCTGTCGGGCTACCCCACAAGCTGCACGGTAGGGACCGCGGCGAGTTTCCTTGCCTTGTCCGCCAGTCTTCGATCGAACGTGGCCATCCCTTCGACCTCCGCGCTTCCGGCAAGGTGCAGAGCATCGGCGAAGTCCAGGCCGGCAGCGTACCAGGCGAGGGCCTGGGCGACGCCTGTCGGGTCTTCCGCTTCGACGGTGGAGAGGCCGAGGATGTGGAGAAGGCGCGCGTGGACGACTTGGCGGGGCAGGTTGTAGCCCACCGGCGAGGAGAGAACCCAGGCGCACTCCAGGAGCACGGTCTTGAGCACGAGGCAACGGTGGCTTCCCAGGAACGCGGTGGCCAGCGCGGTTTGCCTCGCATCGTCCTTGACGGCATAGCGGACGAGGATGTTCGTGTCGACAGCAATCATCGATGCTTTCCGGCCTCGGCAGCGACCGCACGGTCCATCTCTTCCAGGGAGAGCGGCTTGCCCCGGTACACGGGGGCGGCGTCCGGGGGCTCGAGCTCGGTGGGGGGGAAGGCCTTGGCCGGCTTGACGATCAGCTCCGATCCCCGGTCGATGATCACGAGCTCGGTGCCCGCACCCCAGCGGTGCCGGTCGCGGATGGCTTTGGGGAGGATGAGCTGGCCTTTGGTCGAGAGTCGGACGGTCTCCACGCGGCGGCCTCCTTGTAAGAAGAATGTAAGAATTCTACCGTCCTCTGCCGGTGGCCGCAACCCATGCCGTGGGGCACGGGCACCGGGATTCCCGCCGTTCGGTGGTGGGGCGACGCATGCGTCGCCCCTACGCCGGGGACACCGCCCCGTGCTGTGCGGGCCCCGGGATTCCCGCCGTTCCGTTGTAGGGGCGACGCATGCGTCGCCCCCAATGCCCGGTGTCGTCCCCAACGTCCGGGGACACCGCCCCATGCTGTGCAGCGCGGACCCCGGCATTCCTGCCGTTCGGTGGTGGGGCGACGCATGCGTCGCCCCTACGCCGGGGACACCGCCCCGTGCTGTGCGGGCCCCGGGATTCCCGCCGTTCCGTTGTAGGGGCGACGCATGCGTCGCCCCCAATGCCCGGTGTCGTCCCCAACGTCCGGGGACACCGCCCCATGCTGTGCAGCGCGGACCCCGGCATTCCTGCCGTTCGGTGGTGGGGCGACGCATGCGTCGCCCCTACGCCGGGGACACCGCCCGCAATGTTCGTGGTGTCGCCCCCCATGCCGCGCGGGCCCCGGGTCCACGGCGCGCCGGTCCGGCCGGAAGTCCACCGTGTTCCGGGTGACGAGGCGAAGGCTGTGGTCGTGAAATGCGCCACCCTCACTGGAAGAGGGGCGCGAGCTTCGCCAGGACCTCCTCCATGACGGCGGGCGGTACGCGTTCGAAGCGTCGGGCGTTGCGGGCACCGAGATCGAGGGCTCGGGGCCGGTCGCACCGGACCACACCGGTCGTTTTTGTCCCGGCTCCCGACAGGGGAACTGCAAAACCCGCGGTGCGGGCAAAGCTGCCGCCGGTGGTGATCGGAACTACGACCGGGGTCCTCGTGAGGAGGTTAAAGGCGGTTGGGGACACGATCAGAACGGGCCGATGCCCGCGTTGTTCGTGGCCGGCCGTTGGGTCGAGCGCCACCCGGTAGATGTCGCCACGCTCCATCAGAGCAGCTCGTTCCCGACAGGTTTCTCGTCGAGCCACGCCCGGTCCTCCACCGCCGGCTCTGCCGATGGGTCGCACTGGGCCAGCAGCTCGTCCAGGGTGTAGTGCGGTCGGGGCTTGGGTGCGACCACCAAGCGGCCGGCATCTACGGAGATGCCCACCGTGGAGCCGGCGTGCAGGTGCAGCAGGTCGAGGACGGCCGGCGGCACGGCCAACATAACGGAACCGCCCACTTTCCGAAGCTTCGTCGTGTGCATGGGAGCTCCTCTTGTCGATGTTATATCCAGATATAACAGCCTCGGGCGAGACTGCAACTCGATTGTCGCCCGGGCGCGGGCAGTGCGGGGCGAAGAGGGATGGAGGGGATGGAGGGGCGGTTGCTGGTCTTTCTGTCAGGCGGCAGCTAACTTAGCAGGAGTTGTTAGTCCCTTCCACGGAGGCGTGCGATGCGAGCCGTCAACATCCACGAAGCGAAGACCCATCTCTCTCGACTGGTCGAGGATGCCGCCCGGGGGAACGCGTTCATCATCGCGAAGGCCGGGAAACCGATGGTCAAGGTGGTGCCGTACTCCGAGGCGGAGAGCGGCTGCCGGCTCGGTTTCATGGCGGGAGAGGTGTCCGTTCCCGACGACTTCGACCGGATGGGAGCGGAGGAGATCGCAGACCGCTTTGGCGGAGTCGTTCCGTGAAGTTGCTCCTCGACACCCACGTGCTCCTGTGGGCCGCGGGCGAGCCGGAGAGGCTGTCGGCACAGGCCCAGGTGTCGGGACGTCGGGACGGCTCTTGGTGGTCTGCCAAACCTTTAGAGATGAATCGGAGGGCTCCGTCACGATCCGGATCTACTCGGCGCGGCGGCCGACCGCGAAGGAGGCGCGAGCTTATGAAAACGGATGAAATGAGAAAAGAATATGACTTCTCCAAGGCGGAGAGGGGCAAGCTCTACCGGCCCGATGCCACTTTGAACCTCCCGGTGTACCTCGATGAGGAGGTTCAGTCGTTCGTGCAAGCGATCGCCGAGAAACGAAAGACAGATCCGTCGACGGTCGTAAATGAGCTGCTTCGAGGGGACATGCAGCTAGCGGACGCGATGAAGTAAGGGCTCGGTGAACACCCGCGTGAGGCAGGGCCTGGAAGGCCTTGGGCAAAGCGTACAACCGGATGTACAATTTGAGGACCCCGCCCCCCTCGGCCTGATTTCAGGAGCAGCCCCCATGAGAGAGACGACGATCGCCGAGCTCCGCAAGCACACCCGCGAGGTCTTCGACTCGGTGGAGCAGGGCGAAGTGATCCGCGTCCTCCGGCGGGGGCTGCCCGTCGCCGAGATCGTGCCCATCCGCCGGTCCCAACCCTCCTGGAAGCGGACCGCCGACCGCTTGGTGGTTCCGGGCCTGTCCCTGGCCCAGGAGATCGTCAAGGACCGGACGGAAGCCCCGGGGTAAAGACGAAATCAAAGGCGGCCTCACGCAACGACGCAACGGCGCAACGTAAGGCAGGATCAAAGGAGGCTTCGCGCAAAGGACGCAAAGAAGGGCTCTCTAAAAGTGTAAGTTGCTGTAGAAGTGCTTTTCGTTGCGCGAGACAGGTCATTCTGGTTTGGTCCTTACCGTAGCGTCGTTGCGTCGTTGCGTGAGACAAGGCCTTTGTGGGTTGATTTTAGCAATAGCCCCATAGCGTCGTTGCGAGAGACATGGTTCTTGAACCTAAACCTCGCGCAAAGGGCGCGAAGAAGACCGCACGGTCCATCTCGTCCAGGGGAAGCGCTCTGCCCCGATACACGGGTGGGCTTCCAGGGACTCCTACTTACCGCCGCGCGTCCTGGCGTTTGAGGGGGTGTTTCCAGGCAAGCAGTCTCTCGTCGGCCGTGACGAGAGTGGCGGCGTGAAGGATGGCCGTGGCGGCGATGAACCGGTCGGCCGGGTCCTTGTGGGGGAGCGCCAACTGCGTGGCCAGGACGGCGATCGCTCCGTCGAGAGGGTGTTCTCGCAGACCGGCGGAGATCAGGTTTTCCCGCCAGGCCGATGGCGGCATGGGAAGGACGAGGCGGTCCCGCTGCTGCAGCATCGAGCACTCCCAGAAACTGACCGCGCTCACGGTCAGGCGGCCGCCTTCCCACGCCTGCTGAATGAGCCGCCGGCTGGCCTTGCCGAGGGCGGGGTCGTCGGCGTCCATCCAGACGAGCGCGTGCGTGTCGAGGAGGATCACTCGAGCACCTCCCAGGGCTCGTCCAGGGGGGACACGATGTCGCTCCGGATCTCCAGGAGCCCTTTGTGCAGCCCGAAGGGGGTCTTCTCCCGTCCCCCCGACGGGGGCCGCAGCTCGGCGACCGGCTTGCCCTTCTTCGTGATGAGGAGAGGCTCCCCCGTGCGCGCCACCTGGTCCATGAGCGCAAGGCACTTGGCTTTGAACTCGGAGGCTTTCACGGTTTGCATTCGGAACCTCCCTGTATCATCTGGCCATGGTCACCACCATGGTCATCATAGGCCTACCGCCGGAGGACGGCAAGCCGATCCCCACGGATGTACGCCGCTGTTCCGAGCTCCGTGTAGCGACGCCTCGCCGAGGATCACGGCGGCGCGGGTGGGAGAGGGGAGAACTTTGGGGGCATGCTCTCAGTGAATCTCGATTCCGCATGAGCGGATTTCGTGGATCAGGGGTACCCAGGAGTCCTTTGCGAACGAGTCCCTCGAAAGCGGAACGGGATGGAGACGCATATCGACTCGCCAAGCCAGTTGCATCAACATTTTGCCCTCGTTGAAGCGGTCTTTCCCAAAGTCGGGCGAGACGATCGCCACATCGAGGTCACTGTCGCCGGTCTCCCGGTTCGCGGCATGTGACCCGAACAGGAGAACCTTGTCGACGCGCACACCCCTCGACGCAACGGCTGCTGCGAACCGTTGAATTACTTCCCTAATTTCCTCTGACACCATGCATACACCTTCTTGATTTCACGAAATTTTGCGCGAGCAAATTCGGAGGTGCACTTCTTGTAGAAGTCCTTTACTACATCTGGATAGCGGGCTTCGGTGTGAAATTCCATGACCTCTGCCAACTGGTCAAGCAATGCCTCCGGCATGTCCAACTCTGCCCTTCTTGCCAGCAGAATAAGGGAGTGAGTGTATGGGGCGTGCTGCCCCGTACGTCTGACCACCAGAGCTTTAAGTAACTTCTCCAAGGCGAGGTGCCCGAAGAACAGGGCATATGGAAACTTCTTAGTTCTAAGCAACGTCTGTCCGGTCGAAAGATCGTAGCTCGCACTTTCAACCTAATATTGGACAGTCTTTTCCGTATCAAAGTCAACCATTCTGAGCTCGTGCCCTTCAGATAAGAGAGCGATCGCGGCTCGCGCTGCAATCGCGAACTATAGCAGGGACGATAGGAAATGCCAAAGCGGAACGATCTTGAGGCTGTGGGCGCGCCTCCCGAGATGAGCCAACGCCTGGGTCCGTGTGCGATGCGACCGGCCGATGGACCCGATTCTGCCCGGTTCTCCCATTGGCGAATGGAACCTCGCCAGGCATGAGCCGACGACTCACTCCGCCGTGCAGCGCTGCGGTGTTCATCCGCTGAACAATCGTCCCGTCGCTAGAAACTCCTTGCCTTTAGGGGCTTTCCGGGCCTATCGTTCACGGCATGAACGGTGACGGCAGGCACAACCCGGACTCCCTCCGCTCCCTTCTCGTGATGACCGAGCTCGAGAAGGGCGAGCCGGTCTCCCAGCGCGAGATCGCCGGGCGGCTGGGGATCGCCCTGGGTCTCGTCAACTCCTACCTGAAGACGCTGGTGAAGAAGGGGTGCGTGCAGGTCAAAGCCTACCCGCGCAACCGCTACGCCTATTTGTTGACTCCCAAGGGGCTCGCCGAGAAGAGCCGTCTGGCCTACCGGCACCTGGGCAACTACCACCGCCTCTACCGCGTCACCCGACAGGACAGCCTGGCCGCTTTCCGCGCCCTGCATGCCCGCGGCGTCGAGCGCGTCGCGTTCTGCGGCGTCGACGACCTGACCGAGATCGCCTACCTCTCGCTGTGCGAGGCCGGCCTGGACCTGGCCGCGGTGATGGACGAGGAATCCGGGAGCCGGTTCCTCGCCAAGCCGGTGCTCTCCCTGGAGGAGGGCGTGCGCGCTGCCGCCGGCGCCCCGATCGTCATCACCTGCCTGCCCCGTGCCCCGGGCCTCGAAGGGGCGTTGCGGGGTCTCGGGGTCGCGCCAGAGAGCATTCTGGCGCCGGCATACAGCTACGAGGAGGTGCTGGGCGCTTGCAGGCGCTCGGGAAGAGCGCTGCCGTAGAGAACCTCGGGAAGGCAACGGCAAAGGCGTTTCGCGCAAAGCTCGCTAAGGACGTAAAGAAGACTGATTGTGAATTGAAACCAATAGTAAGTTTTTCGTTGCGTTCGTAGTGTCGTTGCGTGAGACAGGCTTGTTCGGGGTGGATCTTAACAGTAACCTCGTGGCGTAGTTGCGTGAGACCAGTTTGCTCTTATGGGAACGAAAACATGGCCCGCAGCGAGGAGATGAGAGGATGGATACAGGAGCTGTCGAAATAGTTCGTCGTTATGCAGCAATTCCCGGGTAGGCCACCAAATGGCCGTGTGAAGGTTGCGGTGAGGCAT
>JAWSUI010000023.1:0-55505 GCA_033551855.1 Deferrisomatales bacterium | reverse complement strand
GCCTCGAGCCCAGATGTGTTGTCCCCAATACCTCTTTCGAAGCGCGGGATACTCTTGCTGCAAGATCCTCGACGACTTCCCCTTCACATATTGCATGATCCGAGCTGGGCTCGGATTCGGTGTCGCCGACACGTACAGGTGAACATGGTCCCGACTCACGTGCCCCTTCAGGATGGTGATCTCCCGTGCCATGCCCACCTGGCGGATCAGATCTCGCGTTCTCTCCGCGACCTCCCCCCGCAACACTTGGTACCGGTACTTCGTCACCCACACGAAGTGATACTTGATGTCGTGGACCGTGTGCGCGCCCTTCCGGTTATTCCGCCATCCTTCGATCCCTCCTCGTCGGCCGTCCACCCAACCTTACGAGGAAAGACCCGCTGAAGCAATTCCGCCTAAAGGCGAAGGTTTACGACCGGTAACCTTGAAACTCAACTACCTACGAAATCTTCTTCAGGTGGTGGAAGCGCCATCTGAAGGTCTATCACCTGATCTCCCGCAGCCGGCACGGGGTGATGGTCCAGATTCTCGCCGGGTTGATCACGTATCTGCTGCTCGCCATCTACTGCCACGAGGAGTACGGGGAGAAGGTCAGCATCCGGCGCGTTCGCGAGCTTCGCAACAAGATCGAGAACGAGGCTGCCCAGATGGAGCCAGATCCCCCTGTCCCAGAGTCACCGCACGAACCCGGCCGATACCCGACTGCTGCAAGAACCTAACCGGACAATGCTGGGTTTGCGTAGGCCATGTGGACCGCGGGCACGCCGACTTCGTCGCGGACCCCCTGGCTGTCTGCCATTAGCTGCGCCTCGGCCCGCTTGAGTGCGATGCGCGACAGGCCGGCCCACCCGAGCGACGGTTTCATGACGACAGGATCTCCTTGAGGTAGCCGGTCAACCTCGGGTCGAGCGCCAGGGCTTCCTGCTCCAGCCACATGCCTTCCCTTGCCAGCCGCTGCACGAGTGCAGGTGCGGCGGTCAGGTCGAGGTCGCTCGGCCAGTCACACCGCAGTCCACGCAGAGAGATCTGTTCTTCCCAGAAGTCGGGAACGGCCCACAGGAGGTCGGGGCGCAGGAGCTGGAGATGGGCGACGATTCGCACGCCGTTCGGGTCGAGGTCGCCGAAGTGGACAACCGGCACCGTGGGGAGGGCGTCGAACAGCAGCCGGGTGGTCGCCGTGTTCCAGCCCGGGACGTGGGCCACCATCCAACGAGGAGGAGCCGGGACGTCGATGTAGAAGCCCACGTTCTCCACGAGCAGTAGCGCGGTGGGCAGCGTGCCGCCAAGGGTCGTGCCATCGCGGAGTGCCCGCTCGGTCAGGGCAAGCTCGCCGAGAAAGCCCGCGAGCATCGTAGCGCTCCACGTCTCACTGCCGCGCTCGACGAGCAGTCCCTCGTTCGGACGGATGCGGATGAGGCCATCCCTTGTCACCTCGAGTGGGCCGAGCGCCTGCCGCAGGCGCTCACCGAGGGTAGCCTTCGAGTGGCTCCCGAGCGCGGCCGTAGCCGTCCGTTGGTTCAGCCGATCGGGGAGAATCTCGGGCAAACCGTCTGCTCGTCGGCGCTGCTGGAGTGTCTTCCACCCATGGAGGTCTAAGGACAGGTCATGGCGCTCGAGCTCCGTCAGGAGATCTCTCCAGTCCGGCCAGCTACGGTCGAGAAGCCGCTCGAGGTCGCGGCGGTGGCCCTCGTCCAAGGCCAGCTCATCCCTGCGGGATGTGCGCCGAGTCCAAGGCAACTCCGAGAGCTCGTACCATGCGTCACCCTGGTTCTTGCGGCGCTTGAGGCAGCCCGTGGCCCACAGCTCCAGCAGGGCAAGGCGATGTGCCTCGTCGCTCCACATCAGGCGTCTCCTTGCGGCGTGCGGCGCCCTGCCACCCGGACGACCTCCCGTCCATCGTCATCGATCTGCCTGACCAGGTGATAAGTCGTGTTTCCCTCGGCCTGCGCCACCTCGGGAGCAGCGATGAGGAGCTGCAGCTCGAGGCCTTGGCACAGCTCGAAGAGGACGCCCAGGTTGTCCTGGGACAGGCGGTTCGCCTCGTCGAGGAAGAGGAGCCGCAACGTGCCCGCCGACCGCTTGGCACGGAGCAGGTTCGCGTGGCGCTCCCAGGCGGTCAGCACGACCATCATGATCGCGGCGCCCACGCCGATGGCCTCTCCGGTGGACATGCGGGTCGGGTTGGCCAGCTCCCAGTCCGGGCTGGCCTGGCGACGCACCTCGACCTGCAGATCCAGGTACTCACGGTAATCGAGCAGGCGCTGCCCACCGGTCTGACCGCCGCCGTAGCGCTTGAACAGCTCGTCCATGGCCTCTTCGATCGGCATCTCCGACTGGAAGAGGAGCTGCTGCGCCTCTCCCTCGCGCAACGCGCGAAGAACTCGCTCCCGGCTCTCCACGGGACGCACCTGTATCCGCACCCCGTGGATGCTGCCGAAGCCGACGATCTCCAGCTCGTTGTTGAGCCGCCCGACCTCCCGCCGGGCCTTGCGGCGCTGGGTCTCGATGTTGCGCGCAACATCCTCTGACTGCCCGCGCAGGTTCTTCTCCTGCTGGGCGAGGCGCTCCTGCAGGCGTCCCAGGTGCTCCCGGACGCGGGCGAGCGTCTCGAGGGGGTCGTCCACCTCTGCGATCTGTGGAGGCACGCGGCGGCGGAGCCAATCGCGGGCGTCGAGCCAGGCGCGCAGGTAGGCCAAGCCGAAGTCCTGGCTTGCCTGTGCCAGCCAGGAGTTGATGGTCTCGGCGTGCTCTCCTCCGCCCTCCGAGTGCGCGAGCCGCTCGGCCAGGACGTCGCCTCTGCTGCGGGCCTCCTGATACAGGTTGACCGAGCCGGCCGAACGGGTGCGCGCGATGATCTCCGGCGTCATCGCACTATGCAGGACTCCCGCCTCTGCGGCCTCGGTTTGAAGACGCTGCCAGCGATCCGCGACGGGTCGCCACTGGGCCTCTTCGTCCTCTCGGACAGCGCGAAGCTTAATGACGTCCTCGGCCTGCTGCTCGTGCCGAACCTTCGCCTCGGCCACCTCGCTGGCCAGCGTCCGCTCCCGTTCGTCCAAACCGGATGCGCAGTCTCGCAGCGCTCGGTGGTGATGCTCCGCGGTAGCGACCGCCTCGTCGCTAGCATGAGCGATTCCGCTCTCCGCGAGCTGCTTCCGATCCAGATCCAGGGCGGCATCGAGCTGGTCCAGAGCCGCCTGAGCCTTCTGTGCGGCCACCACCGCGTCTTCGAGCGCTGTCTCCGCGGCTCGTTCGCCCTCTTCGGCGCGCCCCAGATCGGCTTCCGCCGCTCGAACCTGTTCTTCCAACGCCGGGCGCAGCGTCTGTTTCTCTGCAAGCGCAGCCGGTGCATCGGACCAGCCGAGCTCAGGCAGGTGATCCTCGACATATCTCAGCGAGTCGAGCGGCCCGGACAGCCGGTCGCGTCTCTCGCGAGCCGCATCGAGGTCGGCGCGGATCCGGCGCAGCTCATCGTCTGTCGGAGGGGGAGCGCGAAGGATGTCGAACCCGTCCTCCACGGTGGCGATGTGAGGAGCTGCCCGCTCCAAGCGCTCCTTCGCCGCCCGCGCCTCCGACAGCCGGCTGCCCAGCGCGCGGACGACATCGTCTTGATCCTGCAGGTCCAGCAAGTGCGAATCCGCAAGCAGGTTCCCGAGCGATTCGCGACGGGTCGTGAGCTTGCCGGCCCGCGCTCGCAGCATCTCGGCTCGTCCCGAAAGATCGCGATCGCGCCGGATCGCAGCCGCAACTCGCTTGCGCGCCTCCGTGAGCTCGGGCTGGGGATCCTCCCGCGTGAGAAGAGACGACTCGGCCAGCAGCTTGCGGGCGCTCGCCAGTGCCTCGCCGACCCGTCGCTCGTCGGCACGAACGCTGGTGATCTCGCTCTCCAGCCGCTCGACCTCCGCTCGCACCTCCCGGACCCGCTGGGTCCTGGCCCGACGACCCAGGGTGGGGCGCTCCGGGATACGAGTCAGACGCGAGCCGGACGGCGCGGCAACGAGCACGTTCTCGTCGACATGCTCCGCACCGGCCTCGGCAGGGTCGCTCACGAGGGTCGTGGACTCGTCCACCAGCCAGACGGTGTCCGGGCGTACCGCCTCACCTGCCAACCTGCGCGCGGCCTGTACCACGTCGTCCACGACGATCGCCTCGGCGAACGGCCCGAGCACGGCCTGCAAGCGGCCCGCCTCTTCGACGGGTACGTCGTCGAAGTGCCCGGCCAGCAGCTCGCCCTCCACGGCGTCGCGTGCCCGGAGCAGCTCGGTGCTGAACTGGCCACCGCTGTGCTCGAGCTGGTCCGCCATTTCCACGAGGTCTCGAACGCGTGTCTGCACCTTGTCGATGTGCCCGTTCAGGCTGTCGCGCTTCTCCAGCAGAACCGACTGGAGTGTCTCGATGTCCGCCTCGCCCTTCAGCGGCTGCTCCCAGGAGGCCTCGAGCGCCTGTGCCCGATCGCGAGCGTCCCTCCATCTTGGGAGCAACGACTCGAGGTCGGCGATCTCCTTCTCTCCTTGTTTGCGCTCGGCCGCGGTTTCCTCGATGCGGGCGCGGCTGTCCGACAACTCGCGACGGACCGCCTCGAGCGCTGCATCAGCGGCGGCGAACGCCTCGCGAACCGCTTGCGCAGTCGCGAGCGGCTGGTCCGGGGCCTCCAGGCCACGAGCGGTCTCTCGCACGCGATGCTGGTGCTCAGCCAGCTCCCGAGCCCGATCGAGCCGAGCGGGGAGCTCGGGGAGCTCTGCGACCAGGGATTCGAGCCCCCGCAGCTCCCGCAATGCCTGCCGCGCGACTTGCAGGGCGCTGTCCGCGTCCACCGTGTCTCCGGTCAGATGGACCAGGGCGGCGGTGACCCGTTCGTGCTCGGCTCGTCGCTGCCGCACGGTCGCCAGGTCTCTGTCCAGACGCACGATCGCCGCGTCCTGCCCGCCTATCCGCTGCTCGCAGATGGCGCGAACCTCGGAGACGTTGCCCGGTCCGACGTCATGCTCCGGAAGCCCGGCGCGGGCGTCTGCCAGGCGCCTCGATACCTGCTCGAAGGCAGCCGCGCGGCGGTGCAGTTCGTCCAGGCCCTCCTGGAAGTCCGCCAGGCCGTGTGAGGCCACCTTGACCTGCTCCTGGGCCCCTGCTCGGCGCTTTCGGGCCCGCTCTCGTCCTTCGTGCCGCTTCTCGCGCACCGAGCGCTTCTGCGTTTCGCTGGCCGCGAGGTCGACCCGCTCGTCCTCGCGTCGCTTGATTCGCCTTGCGATCTCGTTGGCCGCTCGGATTCGCGCGAGCAGCTCCCGGGCCTGCTCGAGCTCGTCATGGACGCTCGAAAGCTCTCGCCTCGCCGCCTCGTGCTCGCCCGTCTTCTCCTCGAGCGAGGCTGCCAGCGCGCGCTCCTCCCTCTCGCCAAGCTCCAGCCCGGCCTGCGCTCGCTGCAGGCGCTGGTGAAGCTCTTCGGCTCGCTCTCGCGTGGCGTGCACGGCAGCCACGAACATCTCCTGGCCGGCCTCGTAGACACCGTGGATCTCCTGCTCCATGCGCTGGGCCGTCTCCACCTCGATCCGTGTCCGGCGGCAGGCGTCGAGGTTGCCCCGCATGCGCTTCAACGTGTCCGCGAGGCCGGTCTCGGCCTTCAGGAGAAACTCGCGCAACCCGCCCGTGAGCGCGCGCGAGATCCCGCCGACCATGCTGGTGCGCAGCATCTCGTTGAGCTTCGTCCGCTCCTCGTCGCCGGTCAGCCGCAAGGGCGTCACGCCCCGATCGAAGAGATCGGCGAAGTAGTCGCCGGCCTTGGAAAACGTGTGCAGCCGGCCACCGCCGAGCGCGACGAGCTCCCGCAGCCGGTTGAGATCGGGCACCGCGTCCAGCTCGCCGCGGTCGAGCAGGACATCCTGAAGGGCGGCGTCCTCGCGCAGGCCGCTGGCCACGAACGGCGTCAGCTCCACCGTGGGCTCCGAGCGCCGCTCGAGGAGAACCCCCGCAAGCAGGCGCTCGCCACTGCCGAGTCGAAAGTCGATGGCGGCATACGAGGGGCTGTCCGGGTCCCCGAGACGCCCATAGATCCCCTTGTCGCCGCCGGTGGCCGCAGACTCGCCCAGGTTGGTGAACCTGAGGCGCGTCATGTCGGGAAGCAGCACGACATAGGCGGCGATCATCACCGTGGTCTTGCCCGCGCCGTTGGCCCCTTCCAGGGCGGTCACGTGATCGTCGAGCAGGTACCGCTCGTAGAACACGCCCTTCCAGTTGACGAGGGCCAAGGCCTGGGCGCGGGTCCGCTTCACTCCCCGTTCTCCTCGTCTTCCGCGGCGCCGTTCTCGTCCTGATCGCCGATCACCTCGGTCTCGGTCGTCACCTCCCCGCGTTCGACGAGCCGAGCGAGCGCCTGCGCCGGATCGGCAAGGCCTCGCACGGGATCGGTGAAGCGCATGAGCGGCGTCCGGAGTCGGAGCAGGTCATCGGGAAGGCGCTCCACAAAACCGAGCCTCTCCAGACCACGCAGCGCCTTGGCGATCTCTTTGCGGGCCATCTCCTCCGCGATGCGCGCGTCCTTGGGCGGGTTCTTGCGGAAGTTCAGGGTGACCACGAGCCGCTCCTGGCCGACGAGGCTCACCAGCAGCTCGAGGAGCTGCGCCGGCGGAACCACGCCGGCGGCCTTCACGGTCGCAGGGTCCAGGTACAGGAGGGCGAGCCCCTGGCCCACGAGCATCTCGCCTCGCGAGAGCTGCCGGCGACCCAGGCGATCGCCGGACGGCAGGAGATAGAAGTAGCCGTCCGCGACGCGGATCAGCTCCGAGCCGAACCGGCGGTAGAAGAGCTCCAGGTGGCTCTGCGCCTCGGCCAGGAACGCGAACCACTGGGAGTCGTCCAGGTCGATGTGCCGCCCCCGGCGCAAGGCGAGATCCACGTCCGGGAAGACGGGGTCCTGGATGACATCCTCCAGCGACGTGTAGGGTTGCTCGATCACGACCGTCCCCCGGAATCGAGCCGCCAGTCTTGCAGCTCCATGTCGAGCGCATCCAGCCGCTCCCACGAGCGCTCCAGCGGCGAGGACACGCGGGCACGCGCCGCCACCAGCTCGGCCGTGCGCCCTGCGGTGCGGTATCGCTCAGGTCCAGGCACTACTTGTAGCACTTGCGCCGTCACCGCCACGAGGCTCGCGAGCCCGTCGGCGAGCGCCGCGTCGACCCGCTCCTCGAGCGCGACTGGTGCCGGATCGGGCGGGACGACCTCGGGGGCACACTCACGATCCCGCCGGGGTCGGGTTACCGGTGGCCGATCGACCTTGGCCTGGTCATCGCGCAGGAGCCGGATGGACGGCTCTTGCGCAGCGTTGAGCGCGAAAGGCTTGTCCAGCCAGGCGACGAGCTGGTCGCGGAGGCGTTGGCTGACCGCGCGATCGGGGTCGAGGCGCACGACGCCGCGCAGATACCGCTGCACGAACTGGTAGTAGTCCGACCAGGCGCGCTGCCGGTCTCCACCCCACGCCGTCACGCGGTCCAGGTGCTCCTGGACCTTCTGTGCCTGGAGAGCGGCCTCGTCCGCACGGGCCTCGGTCGCGACCTGCTCGATGTCCTGCAGCAGCGCCTGCAGGTGGGCGCTGTCTCGCAGCAGCACCTCGCCCAGCTCCCGCAGCGTCGTCGACGTGTCGTCGAGCAGCTGCTCGCAGTC
This sequence comes from Deferrisomatales bacterium, assembly GCA_033551855.1. Lineage (GTDB taxonomy): Bacteria > Desulfobacterota > Deferrisomatia > Deferrisomatales > JACRMM01 > JBFLZB01. The sequence goes on along the minus strand of JAWSUI010000023.1, from coordinate 47,858 downwards.
GCCGACCGCGGCGAACCAGTCCTCCTGGAGCAGCGAGCCGATGCGCTCCCGCACCTCCTCCTGCTGGGCGTCCATCCCACGCTGGCGCCGCTCGATGCCGGAGACGAGGTCGCTCACCGTGACCCGGAGCGGCTCGACCACCTGGCTGCGCCACGCCTCCTCGGTCTCGGCCTTGCGCGCGTCGGCCAGCACGGTGCCGAGCTGAGACGTGAGGGCGCGGGTCAGGACCACCAGGCTCTCCCGGGTCAGGGTCTCGTCCTCGATGAAGAAGTCGACGATGGCGGTCGCGAGGCGGGTGAGCGTGTACTCACCCGCGCGGACCAGGCCGGCGCCGTCCACGCGCCGGAGCAGGCGGTGGTCGCGCAGGTGCTGGATCGCATGGGTCGCGCGCTTTCGCGGGTTGACCGCGTCCGGATCGACGAGCTCGCAGACCTGCAGGTACAGGTCCACCAGCTCGTCCTCCGTGAGCGAGGCCAGGTTCCCGCGCTCTGCCCGGACCCGCAGCGTGATGAGGTAGCAGAGATGCGCGGTGTCGAGGTCGAGGGCCGCCCGCGCCTGGTGCAGGGCCCCGAGGACGCGATGCAGATCCGTGCTCTCATGCATCGGAGTCCTCCCCTTTGCCCGAACCGAGAGTCCTAGGTTCCTCCTTGCCTTCGAGCCGTTTGGTCTCCTCGACAACGCGGTCGAAGTCCGAGAGGTACTCGGCGTCCTGCGTCTTGCGATACACCTCGTACTCGCCCTCCCCCTGTGTCAGGGTATTTGTCGCTTGAAGTGGAATACTTGTCCGGCGGTCCCCCCCTGTGTCAGGACAGTTGTCGGATGGGTTGGAAGGGTTGGATCGCCCCTGGGCTCACTCCCGCTCCACCCTCACCGGTTGGCTCTGCAGCCGTTTGTAGTAGAAGTTCTGGCCGTAGAGCACCGCTGCCGGGTTGTGACCGGTGACCCGGTCCTTCACCACCAGGGTGGTGACCGGGGCCTCGGAGTGTTTGGCGAAGAGCATGTCGTGCCCGACGCACAGGCCGACGATGATGTTCATGTGGGTTCCCGCCTCGTTCAGGAGCCGCGCCTGGGCCACCGGGTTGCACGCCGGCTCGAAGGTCCCGGGGCGCACCTTCTCCGCCTCCGTCAGGCCGAGCTCGAGCTTGTCGATGCTGCCCGCCTTGCAGCACACGCTCTGGGGCTCGAAGCCCTGGGCCTCGAGGATGGCGGCCAACCGCCGGCTCTCCTCCAGGAGACCGATGCAGGTGGCGATGCCGATCTTCCGGTACCCCATGAGCTTCGCGAAGGCCACGGTGTCCTCCACCCGCGTCCAGCGGGCATTCACCGCCTGGCTTCCCGGGATGGGCTGGTAGCACAGGCCCTCCACCCGTGCGGCCACCTGGGCCATCCGGGCGTCCTCGCTGCCCCCCCGGTAGAGCTCGAAGGATTCTCCGATGACCTCCCCCCGGTCCGCCGAAGGGCAGTACCCCGGGCGAGGCGGGCCCTTCTCCGGGTCGCCGCCCCAGCAGTGGGTCGTTCCCGCCTTCGCCCAGACCGCGGCGCAGTGGGTGCAGGAAAGTCCCCTCGTCTCCGCTGCCATGATGTCTCCTGTGCTCCTTACCAGTGGGGCTGGTTGCCGATCCGGTGTCCCATCACCTCGAGCGTCTCGTTCACCACCACGAACGCCGTGGGGTCGATCCGTCGGATCTCTCTCTTGAGGCGGGCGAGCTCCCGAAAGGTGATCACGGTGTAGAGCACCCTCTCCTCTTCTCGCCGGTACCCGCCCTCGGCCCGCAGGACAGTGACCCCTCGTTGGATCTCGTCGACCACGTACTTGCGGATCTCCTCCCAGCGGCGCGAGATGATGGTCACGGCCTTTCTCTGGCTCAAGCCGGTGACCACCACGTCCACCATCCGGGCCGTGACGAAGATGTAGATGAGTGTGTAGAGGGCCATCTCCAGGTCGAAGAGGACGGCCGCGGTGGCGAGCACGAGCCCATTGAAGGCAAGGACGGTGGTGCCGATCCGGACGGAGAAGCGCCGGAGAAGGATGATGGAGAGGATGTCGGACCCGCCGGCGGACCCGAAGGAGCGCAGGATGATGCCGGAGCCCGTCCCCGTGATGATGCCGGCCAGCAGCGCCGCCAGGATCGGGTCGTGTACCGGCACCGGAAGGCGCACCACCTGCAGGGCTCCGGAGAAGACAGCCACCCCCGCCAGGCTGTACAGGAAGAACCGCCTTCCCACGTGGAACCACCCCATCGCGAAGAGCGGCACGTTGAGCACCGCGTAGAGGGCGCTCACCGGGACCACCGGCCACAGGTAGTAGATCTCGAGGGCGAGCCCCGTGAACCCGCCGCTGAGGAACCGGTGGGGGATCAGGATCCCGTTGATGGCCACGGCGCACAGGGCGCTCCCCGTAAGGATGAGGCCCAGGTTCCCGAGGACTGCGGGAAGGCCCGGCTCCGAAGTCTGTTTGGGGTCTGCCGCTGGTGGTGTCTCCAACGCCTCTCCTCGGAGCGGGGGTTCTGGGAGGCGCATTCTACCACCAGGTCCGCCGCCCCTGGCCAGCCGCCCACGCCGGCCCCAGCAAGGGGTGGGCAACAAGGGGCCGCCTTCCCCGCGCTCCCTCCGAGGCGGGCCAGGGGTCCTCGAACACGAGCCCGCCGCAGGAAGACCGTGACTTGACGGGTCGAGGTCTTCGGCTAGCTTACGCACATCGTTCCCCCTTCCGGGAGGCGTCGATGAATCCCCATTCCGTCCGCCGCACCTTGACCTTGCTCGCCCCCCTGGCCGTGCTCGCGGCAGCGGTGGCTGCCGGGGACCGGCCGACGGCCGTCACCGGGGTGGCCCTGCCGGAGGGCTATCGGGACTGGACCGCCGTTGCACCGTCCTACCGCACGGACCGGGGGCACATCCGCATGATGCTCGCCAACCCCACGATGACCCAGGCGTACCGGGCCGGAACCCTGCCGTTCCCCGACGGGTCCTCCATCGCCAAACTCGTCTATCAGGCGGCCCAGACCCCGGAGTGGGACGGGGCGCTCGTACCCGGCGAGGTGGTGATCGTCGAGATCATGATCAAGGACTCGCGGAAGTACGCGGAGGACGGCGGATGGGGGTTCGGCCGCTTCGGCCCGGATCACCGGCCCGTGGGGGACGCCGAGTTGTACCGCACGTGCTTTCCCTGCCACGAGGCCAACGTCGTCGACCACGACTACGTCTTCACCCGTTGGGCCCGGTGACCCCCCCGAGAGGGTAACGCCCCGGCCCGCTACCTGGGAAGGCGACTATTCCCGCGGGCTGCAGGGCCGAGATCCACCGTCAGATTCTCGGGCGGGGTCGGGGACCCGTGGAGCGTAACCCCGTCCCGCCTCGACCGGTTCGCCCAAGCCACCACAAAAAGGGGTGAAGCTGGGCGTACCCGCTTCCTTGCCAACGCCTCGTCCGAATGGCGCGAATAGCTGGGAGGAGCGGGGGGCTCCCCGACTCCGAGCACGTGCCAGGCGGGGAACCCTGGAGGGCTTCGACGGTTGCCGCCGAGGCGTCGCCTGGCTAGACTGATCCAGCCCCCGCCCCGGGGGGACGGGAGCTCCCCATGTGCACCCTCCACCTCTTCTTCCAGGTCTTCCCGGACGAGCCCGTTCTCTTTGCGGCCAACCGGGACGAGATCCTGGACCGCGCGTGGCGCGGGCCGGGGGACCTGTCTTCCGTGCCCCGCATCTGGGGGCCCAGGGACCTGGTGGCGGGCGGCACCTGGCTCGGGGTGAACGAAGCCGGCGTCCTCGCGGGCCTGGCCAACCACGAGGGGACGCTTCGCCGGGACTCCGCCAGCCTGTGCAGCCGGGGCGCGGTGGTCCTGGAGACCCTCCGGCACGGCACCACCGAGGAGGCATACCGCTTTGCCCAGTGGGCCGCGCCGGTGTGCAAGGCCTACACGCTCCTCGTCGCGGACCCCGACCGGGCCGCGGTGATCGACCACGGACCAGACGGGACCCAGACCTACCGGCTTCTCCCCGGCTGCCACGTGATCACCAACGCCCGCTTCCGGGACCCGGGGGACCCCAAGGCCCGGCGCTCCCTGTCCCGGATGGAGACGTTCGCCTCGCGCGGGCACCCGCCGACGGAAGACGAGCTCGCTGGGTTCCTGTCGGACCACGAGCCCTCGGCCCCCGGCCAGGACCCCCTCTGCCTCCACCCCCCCGCCGGCAGCCGCTTCGGGACCTCCTCGGCGAGCGTCATTCGCGTCGGGTCCGACCGCCAGGTTCGCCGGTTTCTGTTCAGCGTCGGCCCCCCCTGCCACAACCCGCTCCAGGACCTCACCCCGCCTTGGCGACCCCGCTCTTCCTCCGAAGGGGTCGAGGACGCGGCCGCCCCGGGGCCCAACTCCCGGCCCCGCTGACCGCGTGTTCCCGTGCCCGGCTGCCCATAGGAGAAACCCACCTTCCTTGAATCCCCTCTCCCCGCGGGAGAGGGGCCTGGGGTGAGGGCGACCGGCCCGGGACCGGTCGGCGCTTCATCCCTCGGGGCAACCCGAAGGTCATGGGCAACTCTGCAGAGGATCGCCCGGGGCGGGGCATCGACGATTCAGGGGGAGTCGATGCGATGCACCGCCCCACCTGTGTGATCGGCGACGTAGAGGCGCCCTTCTTCGTCCTCCCCGAAGGTGGAGATGCGATACGTGGTTGCCGCTGCCAGCTCGTTCCGCCAACCCTCCCCCGTACGGTGGAGGATCCAGATGCGGCCGCTGCAGTAGTCCCCGTAGAGATAGCCCCCCGTCATCGCCGGGTTTCCGGGCCCCCGGTATACGTAGCCCCCTGTGACGGAACACTCCGGTTGGTGCCCGTACACGTGGACGGGCGGAGAGTACCCAGGGGGAGGCACGCAACCCGTCGGCGGGTCGAAGCACGCGTTTCCTTCCAGGATGTTCCAGCCGTAGTTCGCGCCGCCGGGCGACCCGGCCTCGTGGAAATGGACCTCCTCCCATCGGTTCTGGCCCACGTCCCCGAGGTAGAGGTCCCCCGTCGCCCGGTCGAAGGAGAACCGCCAGGGGTTCCGGAGGCCGCCGGCCCAGATCTCCGGCAACGCCTCCTGCCCGGAAGCGAAGGGGTTGTCCGCGGGAATCCCGTAGGGTACGTCTCCGGACTCCACATCGATGCGCAGCACCTTCCCCAGGAGGGTTCCCGGGTTCTGGCCGTTCCCCTCCGGGTCTCCCCCGCTCCCCCCGTCGCCGAGCCCGACGTAGAGGAAGCCGTCGGGACCGAAGGCGAGCTGGCCGCCGTTGTGGTTGGCAAAGGGCTGGGGAACCGTGAGGAGTACCTCCTCGCTGGCAGGATCGGACCTATCGGGGTCTGCCGGGAGGACGTGGAACCGGCTGACGGCCGTGGCCCCGTCCCTCAAGATCCGCACCACGCCGGTCTGCTCGGCGACGAAGAGGCTGCCGCTCCCGTCGCCCGCGTGGGTGACGACCTTGGGGGCGGTGAGCCCCGAGGCGACGGTCGTGAAGGACAGGAGCGGATCGTCCGGGAGAGGAGGGGCGGGCGGTTGCGGGTCCTGCGGTGGAGGCTCGGGATCCTCGATGGGGGGAGACGGTTCCTGGGGTCGGACAGCCGGCCCGGTCCCGCTGCCTCCGCAGCCTGAAGCCCAGATCGCGGCCCCCACGGCCGCGAGGACGAGGGAGACTCTGTTCATGGCCTGCCTCCCGAGACGGCAAAGGGGGGATGTCTCTTCCCGTGCCCGGAGCCTAGCCCTCCAGGGGGTCGCGTCAAGGGGGGCCCCGGAAGACCGCCCAGCACGTCCGCGCCGGCAGACTCTTGCGCACGCGAGGGGAGGAGGTACGCTGCGCCCCGGCTCGCCCCCTCCCGGACCCGGACTTCCGCGACCCGCAGAGGGGGCGGCTCCTCCGATGTGCCGCCGCGGCCCCTGCCGGGCCGCTCGACGGTCTCGCGGAGGCGGATCCGGTGGCCGTCCCGGTCCCGAGGGAGCTCACCCCATGCGGTTGGCTTTCCGACCCGAGCCCGCCGCCCCTTCCCGCGGGGCGCGCTACCGCAAGATCGGCATATTCCTGGACGGGACCTGTCTGGGCTACATCGAGAGTCTGGACGAGACCTACGTCATCCACATGCCCACCGGCGGCGAGGTCGGCCCCTACCACTCCCTGGGGGAAGCCAAGAAGGCGGTGCAGGCGGGCCTGCGTGCCGGGGTGTTGGGGCGGAGGAAGCGCGCCTGAGCGACGCCGGAGCGCCTCGTCGGAGCACCGGAGAGGGGCTTGCTTCTGCAGCGAGGGTTGCGTCAGAGTCGGGCGCGGGGCCGTCCTGGAGAGCGGGCAGGCGGCCCTGGAGCGAGGCTCTGGGCACACCGAACGGCCATAGGGTCGCTCGAAACAGCCTCGCGGGCTGCGCTGCGCGCCGGGATCCTGCCCGCCGGAGGGAAGGTTTCACGCCGAACGCCCGCGGAGAAACGATCGCTCGTTGCCGTGCTAGAACAGGCACCGGATTCCCACTCGAAACCCCAGCACTCTCAAGGTGAGCGTGTCCTCCTGCACGGTCCCCCCCGGCGACAGGACCGTCCTCACCTGGGGCTCCGGGTGGACCGCTTGCGCGGCCGCCTCGGAGACAGCCGGGACCCAAAGGAGCGGCAGGAGGATCAGCAAACGCCCAACCTGTCGGCGGCAGCTCCGATCGCGACCGCCCCCCCCTCCCCGCGCCGGCCCGAAAGGCGGTTTCGGCAGCCCACTGTTCCCCTCCTCTCCCCGAGGCCACGAAGCCGTCCAAAGCGGCACCGAGCCGGGACGCGATGCTACGTCGGTCCCCCCATCCGGGTCCAGTTTCGTGTTTCCCACTCCGAGCGCGGGGCTCAGGGGCTTCGCCCGTCACCCGCCGACAATTCCACGGGTCGGTTCCGGGTGTCGGCGATCCGGGTGTCGGCCAAAATCCACCACCACATTGTGGGGCGGAGTCCGGGAGACCAGGAGTGCAGCCCCGCACCGCATCCACCGAGTCGACGAGGCCGGCGCAAGCCGGTGATGCCCGACGCACCGCGGATCGCTGGGACACTTCCTCGAATTGCCGCGGACTGCGGGGCAAGACGAAGGATCATCCGGGAAATGACCGGGTAGTCGTGTCCAGGGACGATCGGGTGGGCCCGAACACGTGGGCGGACGGCCGCTCGCCGCAAGCAGCCGCTTCGGGAGTCGCGATGTCGCGAGGATTCCGGATGCGGCGGGGCAGCGCACCTACCGTGCAGCCCGGCCTCGTCTGCCGGGGTGGGCGGGACCACCCGGTCGCTTACCGGAAGAACCAATACGGAGGGGCTTCGGGACTCCGCTTGCCGACGGCGCCTTCCGATGAATCCAGGCCGGCGATCCTGGTGATCCTGGTTGCACAGGGCAGCCCGACGTGGTATTTATTCGCCCTTCCGGGGCCCGGGACGGTCCCGAAGCCGCTCTTCGACCCGGACGCTCACTGCTCTGTCCCCATCGTCTAGCCCGGCCCAGGACACCGGCCTTTCACGCCGGCGACGGGGGTTCAAATCCCCCTGGGGACGCCAAGTAATATCAAGGGGTTACGCGTTCCGCGTAACCCCTTGTTCGTCGTGGGTTGCGCGCGGGTCGCCCAGGTTCCCCCGCGCATGATCTCCTCCCGCCTCCCAGAGGCCGCTGTTCCTCTCGACAAGTACAACGGTCCCGTCGGGCACCTCGTCACGCACGTCCATCGCGTCCGCCAACGCCGTCGCCGGAAACCCTGGGAGGCTCGGCGACGCGCGATCCGCCTGGATCGGCCGCGTGCGGCGACCGGGCAGAGGAGAGAGCCGGGCCGTTGCGTGCCTGGAATCCGTGGTTATCGTGAGGACGTAGGCGGGGGAAGGAGGTTGGGACATGACCCACAACGTATGTTCGATGTCGGACCGTATCTTCCGTGTGGCTCTCGGGGTGCTCCTCTTGTCCCTGTGGTTCGTGATCGAGGGGGCCGCGGCGTATCTTGCGCTGGTCGGCCTGGTTCCCATCGCCACGGCGGTCGTGGGGTACTGCCCGATCAGCCAGTTCCTCGGGATCAGCACCTGCTCCATGAAGGAATCCCATACCTGACGCTCACTCCGAGGGTAGGGGAATCCGAAGGGCAGCGGCCGGGTGGGCGCTGCCCTTCGCGCGGCCGGACCCGCTATCCCTGCACAGGACCTTCCCGAAACCCCATGCGACGGTCTCCCGTGCCGCCGACCTCCCGGGCGAGGTGGAGGATCAGCCGGCGCTCCCCCCAGCGAAGAAGCCCCTGGTTGGCCACGGCCGGAACGGTGGAGCCGTCCCTCCGGAGGTGCCGGGCACGCACGGAGACAGGAGCCCCTGGCTCCATCCTTGCCCAGGTAGCCGCCATCTCCTCCCAGGGGCAGTCGTCGAGCACCTCCGCGACCGAGAGCGCCAGAAGCTCTTCTCGCCCGTATCCCAGCCAGGCGCACGCGAGCCGATTGGCGTCGATCACGCGGCCGTCGGGGGAGAAGACCAGAAACGGGTCGGCTGCCTGCTGGACGACCTGGCGGAAGAACTCCTCCCCCTCCTCGGCACGCTCCCTGGCCTCGTGGACGAGCTCCAGGTGGCGGACCCGTTCCGCCTCGTACCGGTAGTAACTGACTGCGAGCACCACGGTCACCAGGAAGGCCGCGGAGAGCAGGAGGACGCTGGTGGCGAGGAGCCGCTCCTGATCACCGAGGACGGCGCCCACGAGATTCCCTCGAAATGCCTGGAGGCCCTCGTTCACCTCGTGGAGGGTTTCGAGGTACGCGTTTCTGGCTCCAGGGGACTCGGGAACCGAGGGGGTTGCCCCCACGTAGCGCTGGACCGTGAGATCCTGGAGTCGACCGATACCGGTTCGGATCTCTTCCATCTCCTGCCGCAGCGTCGTTTCCCCCAGGGCAGGAATGCGCAATCCCTCGGCGCGCACGCCGGAGAGCAGCTCCTCCGCCATCCGGCGCGCGGACTCCAGGCGGTCCCAGACCACGTCCACCCGGCCCACGCCACCGGTCGCCAGCAACTCCTCGAGCGCGGTGTGGGCCTCGAGCACCTCCACCTGGAGGTCGGCCGCGGCCTGGGCGTGGGGGACGTGCAGCGCGCTCAGGGTGTAGGAACGGTAGAAGGCGTACACGGAGAGGACCGCGAGGATCGCAGCGGACGACAGCAGGGCCGCCAGGGCTTTGCGCGGCCGCGGCCAATCCGCCGCCTCCCAGCCTTCGCCGGGCGTGGGGGGGGGCGCTGCCTCTGCCTGCGTGACGCCCCTCCAGCGCCGGACGAGGCGCGCCTGCACCAGGACGAAGATGGGCACGCCGGTCGCGATCAAGACCAACAGACCCAGGCCCACGGCGATGTTGGTCAGGTACCCGACCCGAGTCGCCCCGAAGTGGAGCTGGAAGAGGAACAGGTCCCAAAGCTCCGCAACCTGCGCCAGGTCTCTTTCGGCAAGGAAGCCGTGGACTTGGCGCTGATACCGGAACAGGAAGTCCACGGTGAGGAGCAGGCCGCTGAGGGTCTGCAGAACGATCAAAGGGGCCACCACGACGGCCAGGTACCGGTGCCACTTGCGCAGGAAGGGCTCTCTCAATCCGACCACCTCGCGAAGGGGACGCCCAACTGCTCGCCCGAGCGCTCTGTGTCACTGCCGCCAGGGTTCCGCCGGACCGGAGGCGGGGCCCTCCGAGCCCCCTGCCCCGTCCACGCGGTGGAGACGAGGGTGAGGGGAGGGGGAGGCCGTTCACTCCCGCATCAGGACGTCCCGGAGTTCCCCCGCGATCTCCAGGGCCCTTCCCCGAAGGTCTTCCATGGCCCAGGGGCCATACTCCCAGTGCGATGTCCCGACGCCGGTGTACTGGAAGACCAACTCCCCGGTGGCCGCGTCGGCGAGGCGGTAGACCACGATCAGCTTCGGGCGGGGGTCCCGGAAGACGGGGTCCCGCTCCACGGTGTGGCCGGTGGGGGTCACGTGGACGAGCGCCTCGGTCTCGCAGAGGAGCAAGACCCCGGGGCCCGGCGGGACGGAGGAATCCACCGGCCCCAAACGCCGAACCGAGGTTAGGGCCTGCACGGTGCCGGACTCGAGGCTGTGCCGGACGTCCTGGAGAAACGCCTCGTACTCCGGGTCCTCGCGAGAACGAGCCTCCACGGAGGGCGGCAAGACGAGCACCCCGGCGAAGGTCGCCCTTCGGTAGCGGCCGTTGCGGTAGGTGCGCTCCTCGGCGGTCCCCCCGGCGGGGCGGTGCAAGGTGCTCGCCAGGGCAGCGGCGTTGTCGTAACGGTCCTGCGCGCCCCTGCCCCCGAGGGCGCACCCGGCCGTGAGCACCGCCAGTGCCGACAGCCACGCCAGCGACCACGCCACCGCCCGGCGCAACCCTCCTCCCCTCATCGTGCCAGGAGCTTTCGAAGCACGGTCTGGAGGATGCCGTCGTTACGGCAGTAGTCCATCTCCACCGGGGTGTCCACCCGGAGCACCGCCTCGAAGGAGCGGGTCGATCCGTCCTCCGCCTCTGCATCCAGCCGCAGGGTCTGGCCCGGGGCGAGGTCCTCTCCCAGTCCCTTCAGCTCGAAGGTCTCCCGGCCGGTCAGGCCCAGGGAGGCGGCCGACTCACCCGGGAGGTGCTGCAGGGGAAGCACCCCCATCCCCACCAGGTTGGAGCGGTGGATGCGCTCGTAGCTCTCGGCGAGGACGGCACGCACACCCAGCAGGAACGTGCCCTTGGCCGCCCAGTCGCGGCTCGAGCCCATGCCGTAGTCCTTGCCCGCCAAGACCAGGAGGGGGGTCTCCTCGGCCTGGTAGCGCATGGCTGCGTCGTAGATGCTCAGGGTCTCGCCGCTGGGGAAGTGCTCGGTGACCCCGCCCTCGGACCCCGGCACCAGCCGGTTTCGCAGGCGCACATTGGCGAAGGTGCCCCGCATCATCACCTCGTGGTTTCCCCGCCGCGCGCCGTAGGAGTTGAAATCCTCCTCTTCCACCCCCAGGGACCGCAGGTACGCCCCCGCCGGGCTCCCGGCGCGAAAGGACCCCGCGGGAGAGATGTGGTCGGTGGTGATCGAGTCCCCGAAGAACGCCAGGACCCGCGCGCCCCGGATCGGCCGGATGCCCGACGGCGCAGGGCTCAGCTCCTGGAAGAAGGGGGGTTCCCGCACGTAGGTGGAAGCCGGGTCCCAGACGTACAGGGCCCCGGCGGACGAAGGAATCTCCCGCCACAGGCGATCCCCCTCGAAGACTCGGGCGTACTCCTGGGTGAACATCTCGGCGGCGACCGCCCGTCCCACGGCGCCCTGCACCTCAGCTTCGGTGGGCCACAGTTCCCTGAGGTACACGGCCTCCCCGTTGGGCCCGTGCCCGAGGGGCTCCGTGTGCAGGTCGATGTCCACCGTGCCGGCCAGGGCGTAGGCCACCACCAACGGGGGGCTCGCCAGGTAGTTGGCCTTCGTGTGCGGATTGATCCGCCCCTCGAAGTTCCGGTTGCCGGACAGGACCGCCGCCACAACCAGGTCGTTTTCCGTCACGGCCTCCGCCACCGGCTCCGGGAGCGGCCCGCTGTTTCCGATGCAGGTGGTGCACCCGTAGCCCACGGTATGGAACCGCAGGGCCTCCAGGTACGGGGTCAGGCCCGCCGCGTCCAGATAGCGGGTCACCACGAGGGAGCCGGGGGCCATGCTGGTCTTGACCCAGGGGCGGACGGTGAGCCCCCTATCGACCGCCTTCTTTGCCAGCAGGCCGGCCCCGAGGAGCAGCGCCGGGTTCGAAGTGTTGGTGCAGGAAGTGATGGCCGCGATCACCACCGACCCGTGGGTGAGGGAGGTCTCCACGTCCCCCAGCCGCACCGGGGTCCGGTCCCGCTCGTAGGAGTCGGCGCGGTGGGGCTGGTGGATCAGGGGACCCGCCAGGGGCGTCCCCCCCTCCTCCAGCCACCGACACCCGTTGGTGTCCTCGGGACGGTCGGCCTCCACTCCCTTGCTGTAGGTGGTGCGCAGTTCCTTCTCGAACGCCCGCTTCACCTGGGTCAGTGCCACCCGGTCCTGGGGCCTCCGAGGACCCGCCAGGCAGGGCTGCACCTCGGCCATGTCGAGCTCGAGCACCTCCGTATACACGGGCTCCGGCGCGTCGTCGCCGCGGAACAACCCCTGCTCCTTGGCGTAGCGCTCCACGAGATCGGCCAGCTCATCTCCCCGGCCGGTGAACCGCAGGTAGTCGAGGGTGACCCGGTCCACGGGAAAAAAGCCCACCGTGGCGCCGTACTCCGGCGCCATGTTGGCCAGGGTGGCCCGGTCCGGCAGGCTCAGGGAGGAGAGGCCCGTGCCGACGAACTCCACGAACTTCCCCACGACCCCGTGACGGCGCAGCGCCTGGGTCACGGTGAGGACCAGGTCGGTTGCGGTGACCCCGGGGCCGAGGGCTCCGGTCAGCCGCATGCCCACCACGGCAGGCGGGAGCATGTAGATGGGCTGGCCGAGCATCACGGCCTCGGCCTCGATGCCTCCGACGCCCCACCCGACCACCCCCAGGCCGTTGATCATGGTCGTATGGGAGTCTGTGCCGACCAGGGAGTCGGGGAAGGCGACCCCGTCCCGCACCTGGACCACCCGGGCCAGGTGCTCCAGGTTGACTTGGTGGCAGATCCCGGTGGCCGGGGGCACAACCCGGAAGTTGGCGAAGGCCTCCTGCCCCCACTTGAGGAGCTCGTAGCGCTCACGGTTCCGCTCGAACTCCTTCTCGGCGTTGTAGGCGAGGGACGCCTCGGTGCCGAAGCGGTCGACCTGGACCGAGTGGTCGATGACCAGGTCCACCGGGATGAGAGGGTTGATCTTACCGGGGTCCCCTCCCAGCCGGTCCATGGCTGCCCGCAGGGCCGCCAGGTCGACGACCGCCGGAACGCCGGTGAAGTCCTGGAGCAGCACCCGGGCCGGAAGGAAGGCGATCTCGCGCTCCGGCTCTTCGGCGGCGCCCCAGCGGGCCAGCGCCTCCACCTGGCCCTCGTCGACCAGGTAGCCGTCGCAGTTTCGCAGGGCCGCCTCCAGGAGGACCTTGATGGAGAAGGGGAGGCGCGAGACGCCGGCGAAACCCACCGCTTCGAGGGCCGGGAGGCTGTGGTAGCGCACCTGGCCGGAACGGGTCGAAAGCTGTGCGGGGGGAGCGAACCGGGGCATCTTCGCACTCCTTGTGCCGATGGAGGGGCCGGCGACGGCCCCCAGGGGACCCGGCCGAAGGAAGGGACAGAAAACCACACTGCGGGGGCACGCGCAAGCGGCCCCGGCTGCCTGGATCCACCGCCTGGCACGTGCTCGGGGTCGGGGTCGGGGAGCGCCTCCGCTCCAAGGCTCCCCGACCCCGTCCGAACATCTAACGGTGGATTCCGGGCTGGGATGCGGGGACAGGGGGGCAGTAGTGGGCGGGGTTCGAAGGCCGCTCAGGGGCGGCAGGCAGGATCGTCCAGGAGCCGCTCCACGTCCCGGATCGCCTCGGGGGAGTCCCCCATGTGGGTGGCCCGGATCTTCCCCTCGCAGTCGATGATCACCTTGATCGGGATGGGCCCGGCTAGGCCGTAGAGCTTCCTCGCCACCTCGAGGCTGGTGTCCATGAGGAGGGGGTAGGTAATCCCGTGCTTCTCCTGGAGCTCACGGATCCTCCCGAGGTCCGCCCGGTCCCCCCGACTCAGGGTCACTGCGAGGAGCTCGTAGCCCCGGTCCCGGAGCGCCTCGTACTCCTCAACCAACCGGGGGAGCTCGGCGACGCAGATCCCGCACCAAGTGGCCCAGAAATCGAGCATCACCACCTTGCGGCCCAGGTAGTCCGAGAGCGCCCGCTGCTGCCCCGTCGAGAACTCCTCGAGGGAGAAGTCCGGGGCCACGTCCCCGACCTTCAAGCGCAAGGCGGTGCCCTGAGCCGGCACGGGCCCCGCGCCCCAGCAAAGGGCCGCCAGTCCGGCCGCCAGCGCCACTCTCCATCGGCTACGGGACATCGCAAACCCCTCTCGCGCCGGGCGCCCGGGGATCGCACCCACGCCCCATCGTGACGACCGCCTCCTCGGTTCGACCTCCCAGGCCGGACGGCCAGCGATCCGACGGGAGGCGAGATGGAGACGGGTGGAGGGAAGGGAGGGCTGTAAGCCGGGTTCTGTGCCCCTCGCGGGGCGGCAGCCATTCCTCTGGGACCTCGGTCTCCCGAGGCCTCGAGCGACCTACCCGGGAGCCTGGGGCGGGCAGCCCTCGTAGCGCTCCCCTATTTGGTCTTGCTCCGGGTGGGGTTTGCCGAGCCGACCCGGTCGCCCGGGCCGCTGGTGAGCTCTTACCTCACCGTTTCACCCTCACCGGGCCGAAGCCCGGCGGTCTGCTCTCTGTTGCACTTTCCTTCGGGTCACCCCGACTGGGGGTTACCCAGCACCCTGCCCTATGGAGCCCGGACTTTCCTCCCCGTTTCCGGGGCGGCTGCCCGCCCTCCCTCCTTCCTCCACCCGTCCAAATTCGCTCCCTCCCGACGCGGCCCCCGCCGGCTTTCGGGTGGGCTGGCGTCTCACACCTCCGCGGCGACTTTCGCCGGGACCAGAATCCGGTGGCAGTTGGGACACTGGATCACTTTGGAGCGCCGCATGACCTCATTATACATCTGAGGCGGGATCCGCATGAAGCACGCCGTGCAGGCCTCGTTCCGGGCGGGCACCACCGCCAGGCCCCCTCGCCGCGAGCGGATGAGCCGGTAGCGGTCCACGACCTCGCGCGGGAGGCTCTTGAGAATCGTCGCCTCCTGCTCTTTTCGCTCGGCTACCGCCGCCTCGGTCTGTCCCAGCACCTGGGAGAGCGCCCGCTCGGCCTCCTGGAGGGCCTGGGCCATCCCCTGGATCGTCCCGCGCAGAGCCTCGATCTCCGACTCCATGGTTTCCAGCTCCTGCATCTCCCGCAGCTGCGCCTCCTCCTGCTCGGTGATCGTCTGCTTCGCAGAGGCGATCTCCTGCAGAACCGCCTGGTACTCCCGACTCGTCTTCACGTCCCCCAGCCGCCCTTTGACCCGAGCCATGCGGTCCTTCTCCGACTTGAGCACCAACTCCCGCTTCCGGCGCTCCATGTCCATGGCCCGAGCCATGCCCTCTTTCTCGCCGAGGGCCCCCTCGGCCTTGTGCAGGGTCTCCTCGGCCTGCTCCTTCCCTTGGGTCGCTTCCCGACGCCTGGCCTCCAGGCGATCGATCTCGTCGGCCACTTCCTGCAGTGTCTCCAACAAGCCCAGCACGTCTGCTTCCAACGTCTCCTCCTCGCCGTCTAAGTGGTTTCCAAACGCCCGCGACCGAGCCGGCGGGGGGCTCCCGGCCCCTTGACCGCCGCGAACGGGTCCTCTTCCCAATACCCTTCCACCTCCAGCGCTACCCCGCCGCGAGCCGCCCAGGACCGGAGGTGGGAGACCAGCACATCGATGGCCGGCCGTTCGCTCGGCCCGTGCCCCACGTCCAGCAGCGCCATGCCCGCAGCTCGCGCCTCGAGGGCCACGTGATACTTCACGTCCCCCGTGACGAGGACCTGGGCCCCGGCCGCCAGGGCCTGCTCCCACAGGAAGGCCCCGCTCCCGCCGCACACGGCCACCCGCTCGACGAGGGCCCCGGGATCCCCGACCAGGCGCGCAGATCCGGCGCCCAGGCCGCGAGCAGCACCGGCCGCCCACTCGCCAAGCCGGCAGGGGGCCGCGAGCACGCCCCACCTTCCGGCCCCGCTCTCCGGCGCGCTTCCCTCCAAAGGGTACAGGTCCACCGCCGGAGTATCGTACGGGTGGGCCCGGCGCAGGGCCGCCAGCACCCCGTCGACCCGGCTCCGACCCACGACGGCCTCCAGGCGCGTCTCCCGGACTCGTTCCTCCCGACCCACCTGGCCCAGGAACGGCGCAGCCCCGTGCCTCGGAACGAAGAAGCCTTCGCCCTGGCACGCGAAGGAGCACCCGTCGTAGGCCCCGATCCGACCCGCCCCGGCGGCTGCGAGGCTGCGGCGCACCGGGCCCTCGTACCCCGCGGGCACGGTGACCACGAGCTTGTACCGGCTCTCCCCCTCCCCCAGGGGACGCACGTCCGCCAGACCCAGCCGGGCCGCCAGGGCATCGTTCACACCCCCTTCCGCGCGGTCCAGATTGGTGTGTGACGCGTACACGCCGACACCGGAGGTGAGGAAGCGAGCCAGTAGCTGCGGGAGGGGTCTGGAGAGGTCGAGGCGAGGGAGCGGTTCGAGCAGGAGGGGGTGATGGGTGACCAGGAGTTGGGCGTTTCGTTGGAGGGCTTGGGTGAGGGCAGCCGGTGTAGCGTCCAGGGCCACGAGGACCGACTCGACAGGCGCCCTGGGGTCTCCTGCCTGCAGCCCCGGGCGATCCCAGGGTTCGGCAAGCCCCAGGGGGGCGAGCTCCTCGAGGGCCCTCGCCACCTCGGAGAGGGTGAGCGCCATCTAGGCAGCCACCTCCCTTCGATCGAACGGCTCGGAGTCGAACATGCGCACGCAGCGGCGACCGCGGGGTGGTGGGCCCACCTGGATTCGAACCAGGGACCGACCGGTTATGAGCCGGCAGCTCTCACCAGCTGAGCTATGGGCCCCAATCGGGACAGGGGATTATCCACCCCAGCGCCCCCGCGTGTCAACTGCCGGTACGAGCCTGGATCCACCACCTGGCACGTGCTCGGGGTCGGGGAACCCCTCCGCTCCGCCCCGCAATCCGCGGCACTTCGCAGAAGTGTCCCAGCAGGCCGGGGGGCCCGGATGCGCGCCCTTCACGCGGGCAGGCTCGCCTTCGGGTAGGAACCGAGGACCTTGACGAAGAGACACCGAGCCCCGAGCTCTTCCAGTGCCTTGCCCACCTCGGCATCGGAGAGGTGGCCGTCGCAGTCCACGAAGAAAACGTACTCCCAGGCCTTCTGTTTCATGGGGCGGGACTCGATCTTCGTCAGGTTCACCCCGTTCTCGTAGAACGCCTGGAGCATGCGGTAGAGGGCCCCCGCTTCGTCGCGTACCGCAAAGAGCACCGAGGTCTTGTCCCGGCCCGTGCGCTCCGGGATCTCCCGGCCGATCACAAGGAAACGGGTGTAGTTGTTGGGGTGATCCTCGATCCGTGCCTCGACGGTGTCCAGCCCGTACAGAGTGCCGGCCAACTCTCCCGCAACAGCCGCGGCCTGGGGGTCCTCGGCGGCGATCTTCGCCGCCTGGGCGGTCGAGGAGGCATCGAACACGGGAGCGTCCGGGAAGTTCTCCTCCAGCCACCGGCGGCACTGGGCCAGTGCCTGGGGGTGGGAGTAGATTCGTCCCACGTCCTCGCGCCGACCGCCCCGGTTGAGGAGGTTATGGGTCACCCGGAGCATGACCTCGGCGACGATCTTGAGCTCGGAGCCCAGGAACATGTCGAGGGTGTAGCTCACGACGCCTTCGGTGGTGTTCTCGATGGGGATCACGCCGTAGGGCGCCTTCCCCTTCTCCACCACGTCGAAGACCTCGGCGATGGTGCGCACCGGCCGGTACTGGGCGGAGAGTCCGAACTGCTTCAGGCACGCCTGGTGGGTGAAGGTCGCGGGCGGCCCCAGGTAGGCCACGGTGAGGGGGTGCTCCAAGGAGAGCGAGGCGGAGATGACCTCCTTCCACACGGGGCGGATCGCCGAGGTCGGGAAGGGCCCGGGGTTCCCCTCCTCCAGCCGGCGCACCAGATCCTCCTCGCGCGCCGGCGCGTAGAAGGAAACGCCCTGCCCCTTCTTCACCTCCCCGACCGCCAAGGCGAGGCGGGCCCTTTCGTTCAGGAGCCGCAGCAGCTCAGCGTCCACCCGGTCGATGGCGTCGCGGAGCGCCCCGATTTGTCCCCTTGGATCTTCCCGTTCTCCCATGGCTCCTTCGTCCCGTCTCGGAGGGACCGGGGGGTGGGTCCCCACGGCGCAGGGCCTCCACCTCGTCCGGCTTCAGATAGCGCCAGGCTCCCTCGGCCAGGCCCTCGGCCGTCACCGGCCCCACGGACAACCTCACGAGGTCGACCACGTGGCCCCCGAGGTGCTGCACCATGCGCCGAACCTGGCGCTTGCGCCCCTCCTTCAGGGCGATCCGGAAGCGGACCCCGCTGGCGGTGGGGCACACGGCCCACACGCGGGCCGGGGCGGTGGGACCGTCGTCGAGCTCGAGCCCCGCAGACAACCTTGCCAGTCCCTCGGGCCCCAGGTCGCCAGCAGCAGTGACCTCGTAGACCTTCTCGACCTGGTGGCGGGGGTGAAGGAGCTGGTGGGCGAGGTCCCCGTCGTTCGTCAAGAGGAGCACCCCTCGCGAGTCCCGGTCGAGCCGGCCGACCGGGTACACCCGACCCCGGACTCTTTCCAGCAACTCCATGACCGTGTGCTCGGCGTGGGGGTCCCGCACCGTCGACACGTAGCCGATGGGCTTGTTGAGCACCACCACGAAATGCCGTGCCTCCCCCGGGAGGGGCTTCCCGTCCACCTCGACACGGTCGCTCTCGGGGTCGGCTTTGACTCCGAGCTCCCGCACCACCAGGCCGTTGACCCGGACGCGGCCGGCTCGCACCCACTCCTCCGCCTCGCGCCGGGAGCAGAGGCCGCGGGACGCCAGAAGCTTCTGAAGCCTCTCAAGGGGCACGGGGCTCTCCCGGTCCGGCGAAGACGTCGCCCTCGAAGGGACCCTCTTCGGGGGAGGTCCCTCCCCCCGACAGGGTGCCGTCATCGATGACCGCCTCGGCACGCTCGGCGAGGAGGTCCTCGATGTCCCGGAGACTCGGCAGATCCGCCAGGGAAGACAGCCCAAAGGACTCCAGGAACTTCCGGCTGGTGCCGTAGAGCAACGGCCGGCCCGCCACGTCCTTCTTTCCGAGGATCCGAACGAGCCCCTTGTCGAGAAGGGTCTTGAGCACCCCCCCGCAGTCGACGCCCCGCACCTCCTCCACCTCCGCCCGCGTCACCGGCTGGCGGTAGGCAACGATGGCCAGCACCTCGAGGGCCGGGCGGGAAAAGCGCGCGGCCTTGGGCGCTTCGAGCCGGGCCAGCCAAGGGGCCACGTCCGGTCTCGTGCGTAGCTGGTACCCGCCCGCCACCTCCCGAACCTCCACACCGCGCCCTTTGCACCGATCACCCAACACCGCCAGTGCCTGCCGCACCCTCTCCCCCGGCACCCCGTCGGGGGCGAAGACCTCCTCCAGGCGGGCCAGCGGCACGGGCTCCGGGGAGACCAGGAGCAGCGCCTCCAGGATCCGTATGATCCGCTCGGTGTCCAATCACTCCTCCGACGGCACGGCGTACACCCGGATTTCGGCGAAGGGGGCCGCCTGCACGACGCGCAGGGCCCTCAACCGCACCAGCTCCAGAAGCGCCAGGAAGGTCGCCACGACCCGCGACCGCGACGGCCGAGGGGGAAAGAGGTCCTCGAAGCGCAAACCCGTCCCCGGAGCCAGCCCCCGCAGGCGGTCGAGTACGTCCTGGATCGCCTCCTGGATGGACACCCGCTGGCGCACCACCTCGTGCACGTGCTCCTCCGAGGCGCCCTCGAGGACTCCCTTCAGTGCCAGCAGCAATTGGAAGAGATCCAGCTCCAGGGGGACCTCCGTGCCGACCAGTTCGTCGAGCTCCGGCGACGGCCCGGACCGGGAGAAGACGTCTCGGCCGAGTTGGGGCAGAGACTCGAGGCCCAGCGCCGCTTCCCTCATCCTCTCGTACTCCAGCAGCCGGCGCACCAACTCCGCCCGAGGATCCTCCCCCTCCCCTTCCTCCTGCTCGAGCTCCTCGGGCACCGGCAGGAGCATGCGGGACTTGATCTCTGCCAGGGTCGCGGCCATGACGAGGAAATCTCCCGCGAGGTCCAGGTCCAGCTCCCGCATCCACTCGAGCGCCTGCAGATACTCTTCCAGGATGCGCGCGATCGGGATGTCGTAGATGTCGTAGCGGTGCTTGCGGATGAGGTGCAGGAGCAGGGCCAGGGGGCCCTCGAACCCCTCCAGCCGCACCTTGTACGTGTGCCCCTCCTCGAACAGGATGCCCGCGTTCGCTTCGGTCATCATCCCCCCAGGACGGGCGGCGCCCCGAGGAGGGCCCGGGCCGCCACCCGCAGGATCGGGTACAGGGTGTGCTCGAGGGCGCCGGAGAACACCACCAGCAACAGCAGCACGAAGCCATACCGTTCCATGCGATAGACCGCCCCTGCCGCCCGGGTCGGCAGGATTCCGGCGAGGATGCGGCTCCCGTCCAGGGGCGGGATCGGGAGCAGATTGAAGATCCCGAGCCCCAGGTTCACCAGGACTCCTACCCGGGAAACGGCCAGGAGGAATCCCCAAGCCTCCCCCCGCCCCCCAGGCGCCCCCAGGCTCAACAGGTTGTGGACAAAGGCAAACGCGGCCGCGAGGGCCAGGTTGGCCGCCGGCCCCGCGACGGCCACCCAGAGCATGTCTCGCCGGGGATGCCGAAAGTACACCGGATTGACGGGGACAGGCTTCGCCCAGCCGATCATCCGGGTCACGACGAACACGAGGGTGCCCGCCGGGTCCAGGTGGCGCAGCGGGTTGAGGCTGAGGCGGCCCGCCCGCCGGGCGGTGGGGTCGCCCAGGCGGTCGGCGGCGTACCCGTGGGCGGCCTCGTGGAACGTAATGGCCAGCAACACGGGGAACGCCACGATGGCGATCTCCCACAGGAGGGTCGAGAACTGGGGCATGAACGGGGCTCTCCGGGGCACGGGGCAGAACCCGACGGTACCAGACAGGGCGGGACAAGGTCAAGGAAACCGAGTATTTCCAACAACTCCCGGGTTCGTCGCCCCTTCCTCGGCAGGAGACCGCGGAAGGACTCGTGGAGCGCCGCCGCGTCCGAGCGCCGCCGACCCACTTGACGCGTCGGCGGCAGTGGTTACAATTCGCCTCGTCCCAGGTCTCCGGCCGGAGACCCGGCCACCCGGAATCCAGGAGGTCCAGCCCATGAAGCGCATCCTCGCCCCCCTCGCCGGCACCCTGCTCGCCTTGACCCCCGCCGCCTTCGCGGCGGACGGCAAGGCCATCTTCGAGGCCCAACGCTGTGGGGTCTGCCACAAGGAGGATGCCGCGGCGATGGGACCCTCCCTGCAGCAGATCGCGGAGGTCTACGCGGGGAAGAAGGACGCCATGGTGTCCCTGCTCGAGGGAAAGGGGGACCCCCTGATGGATACCGGCAAGTACGAGCGGTCGATGACCAAACCGATCGAGAAGCTGCAGCCTCTGAGCGCGGAGGAGCGCGACGCCCTGGCCGGCTACTTGGTGGAGCCCCGCTAATACTGCGACGAGCGAGCGGGTCTCCGCGTTCGTTCGGCGCGAGACCTTCCCTCCGGCGGGCAGGGTCCCGGCGCGCCGTGCAGTTCGCGAAGCGGTTTCGAGCGGCCCTGCGGCCCTTCGGTGCGCCCGGAGCATCGTTCCAAGGCCGCCTGCCCGTTCTCCAGGAGGCCCCGCGCCCGACTCTGGCTCAGCTCCCGGCCTGGTGCTAACCCGTGCCGTCGCTTTCAGGTCCCCTCGGGGCGCAGCCTCCCCTGGGGTCGGCCCGGGGCCACGGTCAGGGCCGAACCGACCCCGGGGCGCCGGACCTTCGACGGGGTCACCGAGCAGCCAGCAGGCCGGCCCAGCTCACCTCTGCGGCATCGAAGACCGGGCCCTCCTTGCAGACCCGGAGGTAGGGCTCGCGGGTTCCCGGGACCACACAGCCGAGACACGCTCCGACCCCACAGGCCATGTGAGCCTCCAAGGAGACCTGGCACGGCACGGCCGCCTCGCGGCAGAGCTGGGCCACCGCGGCCAGCATGGCCGCCGGCCCGCACGCGTACACGACGGCATCGCCTGGCCCCCCCTCGAGCTCTCGCTCCAGCAGCCGGGTGACCAGGCCAGGCTCCCCCAGGGAGCCGTCTTCCGTGGCCAGGGAGCACGGTACGGCCAGGCAGCTGAAGTCGTCGTGGCACAGGACGTCGCGGTCCGCCCTCCCTCCGAGGAGGAGCTTGGGGCCGACTCCTCGACCCAGGAGCTCCTCTGCGAGAAAGAGAAGCGGCGCTACACCGATCCCCCCCCCCACGAGGAGGGCGCGGCCTTCTTCCAGGCGGAAGCCCCGCCCCAGGGGTGCCAGGACCTCCAGGGTGTCCCCCACCCGGGCGTGGGCCAGCCGCCGGGTGCCGGTACCCACCGCCCGGAAGAGCACCTCGAACTCCCCCGTGTCGGAGGCCGGGACGCGGTGGATGCTCAGCGGCCGGCGCAGGAGGGGATCCAGGCCCTCGGCGACTTTCACCATGGCGAACTGCCCCGGGCGTGCGGCGAAGGGCTCGGCCGGCCGCAGCCTGAGGCGATGGTACTCTCCGCCCACGTTCTCCCGATGCACCACCAAGGCGCGGTCATCCATGCCGTTCTCTCCCATCGGCGGAGCCCCCGCGTCGCAGGGTCGCGCGGTCACCGCACGCCGGTTCCTTCACCCTCCTCCAAGGCCGACAGCCGCTCTCGAACCCACTCGACGGCCCCCCCCGAGAGGCCGGAAGCCAGAGCCTCCCGGTAGGCGCGGACTGCCCCCGTCGGGTCGCCGGCCTCCTCGAGAAGGCCCCCGAGACGGGCCAAGGCCGCCGGCCTGCCGGGACCCTGTCGGGCCGCGAGCGCGGCAAACGCCTCTCGCGCCTCGTCGGCGCGGCCCAACCTCCACAGCGCCTCCGCCTCCTGGAGGGCCAGGGCGGCCTCCGAGACCGGCGAGAGACCTGCGCCGGCCCGGGCCACCGCCCCCCAACGAAGCACCCCGTCCCAGTCGCCCTGAGGAAAGGCCCTGCCGGCGAGCTCCGTGGCGGCCCACGACACCCCGAGCTCCTCGGGGGGCCGGGCTGCCAATTCCTCCAGAGCCTGGGCATAGGCATCGTCGTCGCCGAGGGCGCGAAGGGCGCGGGCCTTCCGCTGGAGCAGCCCTGCCCCCGCGGTCCCCACAGGCTCCAGCGCGGCGAGCTTCCCCGCCAGCTCCGCCGCCCGTCGATGGTCGCCCCCGTCCTCGGCGGCAGCCAGGGCCGTGAGGAGGGCCTCCGAGCCAGGAGCCTCTGCGGCCAGGACGATGTCCAGGATCGCCAGGGCCTCGGCGGGGCGCCCCGCCTCCAGGAGCGCCTGCGCCGCCACCAGGCGCGACTCTCGGAATCGGCTGGCCTCCTCCGGCACCGCCTGCCAGTGCCGCAACGCCTCTTCCAGCGAGGCCGCCGCGGCCGCCAGGGTGAGGTGCACCCGGGCCCGCTCCTCGACGGGCAGCACGCTCTCGTCGGCCAAGAGGTCGCGCGCGTACCCCGCGGCAGCGCCCCGGTCCCCCAGGGACAGCGCCAGGGAGAGCGCGGATTGGCGCAATTCCACCCTCCGGACCGCCACCTCGGGGTCTTCGGGGAGGGCCAGAGCCGCCGAGAGGTGGGACAGGGCGAGCGCGACGTCCCCTCCTGCCGGTGGCCCGTGCCGCGCGAGGTCTGCGAGGGCGAGGTGGGCAGCGCCGGCGTGCTCCCCGGCCGGGGCCTCACGGAGGTAGCCCTCGAGTGCCTCTCGGGCGCGGATCTCCTCCCCGGCTCGAACCAGGGCCGCGCCTTCCTCGTAGCGGGCTCGGCGCCGGAGGCCCGGGTCCCGGGCCCGCGCTGCCAGCACCGCCCAGAGCTCGGCCTCGGCAGCGGCATCCTCCCCTGTCCGCGCTGCCTGGATACCGAGAAGGGCAATGGTCTCGGCGACGGCCCCGTCCCCCGCCACCTCGGGTGCGCCGAGCGCTCGGCGGGCCGCACCCGCGGCCCCGGCCGGATCGGTGTTCGCCCGCGCCCGCACCCATTTCACCCAAACCGAGGGGCGTCTCGGATCGCCGTGGGCGACCTCCAGAAAGCGCTCGAACCGATCGGCGGCCGCCGGCCACCGCCCCAGGGAAAGGGCCGTTTCCCCGGCCAGGTACAGGGCCTCCCGGGTCCGCTCCCCTCCGCCTGCGGCCAGGTACCTGTCCATCCGAGCCAGCGCCTCGGCCTGGTTTCCCTCCTGGATCGCGAGCCAGCCGAGCCAGTACTGGGCTTCGACGGCCCGCGGGCTCGCGAGCCCGGAGAGCTCTCCCAGGGCTTGCCGAGCCCCTTGCCCGTCGCCGCGGGCAAGCTCGGCCTGGGCCAGGACGTACAGCACGTCGGCGCGCCGAGGGTCCGTCGGCCGTGCCGCGAGGAACGCCCGAAGCTCCTTGACGGCCAGATCGTGGAACCCGTCCTGGTAGGCCTTCAGCCCGACCACCAGGCTTTCCTGGGGGGCCGCTGCCTTCGCGGGCACGGCGGCGAGGCCGACCAACAGGCAGACCGAGACCAGCGACCACAGCAGGCGCGGCCGGATCCCTTCACCTCCTGCGTCCCTCCCACGGGGATCCGGCGCGGCGGCCCCAGCGGCCCGCTGCCCCGGGGCTCCCTGCCTCCCCATCGTTCCGGTCTCGCGGCTTCCCAGCGTCCCGACCTCCTAAAACGGCCTGCGGTGCGCCCCACGGAGGGGGCGCCGAATCTCGGAGCTTGAAAGGCACAGGGATTCGTGAGGGTTCGAGGGGGCCGTCCTCGAGAGCCCTCACCGGAAAACCCCGTGGAGGGGGTCTTTCAGTACCCTACTGGGTGCCGTAATACTCCTGGAGCGACGTCACGCCAAGCTCCGACCGCCGCAGACTGCGAATGGCCGAGACGGCCGCCCGCGCTCCGGCCATCGTGGTGAAGTAGGGGATCTGGTACTCCAGGGCGGTGCGACGGATGTGATAGGAGTCGGCCATCGCCTTGGCGCCCTGTGTGGTGTTGATGAGGAGATCGACCTCCCCGTTGACGATCACGTCCACCACGTTGGGACGGCCGTCCTGCACCTTGAGCACGGTCCGCACCGGGACGCCCTCCCCCTCCAGGAAGGCGGCGGTGCCCCGGGTGGCGATGAGCGAAAGCCCCTCCTCCGCAAGCCTTCGGGCCACTTGGGCCGCGGCGGGCTTGTCTTCGTCCCGCACCGAGAGGAACACCGTCCCTGCCGTTGGAAGCCGGTTGCCCGCGGCGATCTGGCTCTTCGCGAAGGCCTTGCCGAACTCGAAGTCGATACCCATGACCTCACCGGTGCTCTTCATCTCGGGAGAGAGGGTGGTATCGACCCCGGGGAACTTCACGAACGGGAAGACCGCCTCCTTCACGCTCACGTAGCGGGGGACGACCTCCTCGGTAAAGCCCAGTTCCTCAAGGGTCCTTCCCGCCATGACCCGGGCCGCGAGCTTGGCCAGGGGTACACCGGTCGCCTTGGAGACGAACGGGACCGTGCGACTGGCCCGAGGATTCACCTCCAGCACGTAGATGGTGCCGTTCTGGACCGCGAACTGGATGTTCATCAGGCCGACGACCCGAAGGCCCAGGGCCAGGGCGACGGTCTGGCGGCGGATCTCCTCCACCAGATCCGCCCCGAGGCTGTAGGGGGGGAGGGAACACGCCGAGTCCCCCGAGTGGACCCCGGCCTCCTCGATGTGCTCCATTACCCCGCCGATCACGACGCGGGTGCCGTCGCTGACGGCATCCACGTCGATTTCGATGGCGTCGTTGAGGAACTTGTCCACCAGCACGGGGTGCTCCGGGCTCGCGTCGACGGCGTCGCGCATGTAGGTCTTGAGGGCCCTCTCGTCGTACACGATCTCCATCGCACGCCCCCCCAGCACGTAGGAGGGGCGCACCACCACGGGGTAGCCGATGGCCCGGGCGACCGCCTCCGCCTCCTCCGCGCTTCGCGCGATCCCGTTTTCGGGCTGTTTCAGCCCCAGCTCGCGAAGGAGCTTCTGGAAGCGCTCGCGGTCCTCGGCGAGATCGATCGATTCCGGGGAGGTGCCGATGATGGGGACGCCCGCTGCCTCCAGCGCCTTGGCGAGCTTGAGGGGTGTCTGCCCCCCGAACTGGACGATCACCCCCCAGGGCATCTCGCGCTCCACGATGTTCAGGACGTGCTCGAGGGTCAGCGGCTCGAAATACAGCCGGTCGGAGGTGTCATAGTCCGTGGAGACCGTCTCCGGGTTGCAGTTGACCATGATGGTCTCGAACCCGTCCGCGGAGAGCCCGAGGACTCCGTGGACGCAGCAGTAGTCGAACTCGATCCCCTGGCCGATGCGGTTGGGCCCCCCCCCGAGGATCATCACCTTGCGGCGGTCGGTGGGGGCCGCCTCGCACTCGGACTCGTACGTGGAGTAGAAGTAGGGGGTCTGTGCGGCGAACTCCGCCCCGCAGGTGTCCACGAGCTTGAAGACCGCCCGGGTGCCGTCCTCTCGGCGCCACCCCCGCACATCTGCCTCCGGCACTCCGAGGAGCTGGCCCAGGCGCAGGTCCGTAAAACCCCACTCCTTGGCCTCCCGCAACACCCCGGCGGGGGGGCGTCCCGGCCCGCCTCGCGAGCTCCGGAACGTGCGGACCTCCTCCTCGAAGTCCACGATCTGGCGCAGGTTCTCCAGGAACCACGGATCGATCCCCGTGAACCCCTGGATCTGCTCCAACCGAAAGCCTCGCCGGTAGGCCTCGGCGAGCCAGTAGAGCCGGTCGGCGTTCGGCACCCGGAGCTTTCTCACGATCTCGTCCCGCAACTCCTCGTCGTCCATCCCCTCGCGCCCCCGCAAGGGGGACACCAGGCCGTAGCGGTCCTGCTCCATGCTGGCCACGGCCTTCTGCAGGCTCTCCTTGAACGTTCGTCCGATCGCCATGGCCTCGCCGACGCTCTTCATCTGCACGGTGAGGGTCCCGTCCGCCTTCGGGAACTTCTCGAAGGCGAAACGAGGGATCTTGGTGACCACGTAGTCGATGGTCGGCTCGAAACAGGCCGGGGTCTCCCGGGTGATGTCGTTCGGGATCTCGTCCAGGGTGTAGCCGACCGCGAGCTTGGCTGCGATCTTGGCGATGGGGAAGCCCGTGGCCTTGGAGGCGAGAGCCGAGGACCGGCTCACTCGCGGGTTCATCTCGATCACCACCAAGCGGCCGGTTCGGGGGTCCACCGCGAACTGGATGTTGGACCCGCCGGTTTCCACCCCGACCTCGCGGATCACGGCGATGGCCGCGTCCCGCATCACCTGGTATTCCTTGTCCGTGAGGGTCTGGGCCGGCGCCACGGTGATGGAGTCGCCGGTGTGGACGCCCATGGGATCCAGGTTCTCGATGGAGCAGATGACGACGACGTTGTCCTTGGCGTCGCGCATCACTTCGAGCTCGTACTCCTTCCAGCCGATGACCGACTCCTCGATCAGGATCTCGTTGACCGGGCTCTGGTCCAACCCCCACAGGACCATCTTCTCGTACTCCTGGCGGTTGTACGCAATGCCCCCGCCCGAACCCCCCAGGGTGAAGGAGGGCCGGAGGATGGCCGGGTACCCGATCTCCTCGACGATGCGCAGCGCCTCGGCGAGGCTGTGGGCGTAGCCCGACCGAGGGAGGTCCAGGCCGATCCGCTGCATCGCCTCCTTGAACTGGGCCCGGTCTTCGGCCTTGTGGATGGCCGGGAGCTTGGCGCCGATCAGTTCCACTCCGTACCGGTCCAGAATGCCGAACTTCGCGGCCTCCACCGCCGTGTTGAGCGCCGTCTGCCCCCCCAGGGTCGGGAGAAGGGCCTGGGGCCTCTCGCGTTCGAGGATGCGCTCCACCGACTCCACGGTCACGGGTTCCACGTACGTGCGGTGCGCCAACTCCGGGTCGGTCATGATGGTGGCAGGGTTCGAATTGAGGAGCACCACGGTGTACCCCTCTTCCCGAAGCGCCTTGCAGGCCTGGCTTCCCGAATAGTCGAACTCGCAGGCTTGGCCGATGACGATCGGGCCGGCGCCGATGATCAAGATCTTCTCGATGTCGGTGCGCTTTGGCATGGGGTCAGCTTTCTCTCACGAAATTCTTTGCAGGAAGGGCGTTCTGGTAAAACAGCCCTTGCTCTTCTTCGCCCTTACAGGCGTCTCCCCTGCCTCGACACCCGTCACCCGCTCTTCTCCATCAACTCCACGAACCGCCGGAAGAGGTGGGAGGCGTCGTGGGGGCCGGGGCTCGCTTCGGGGTGGTACTGGACGCTGAACAGGGGCAGATCCCTGTGCACGATGCCCTCGACCGTCTGGTCGTTGAGGTTGAGGTGCGAGACCTCCACGGCGTCGGCGTGCTCCGACCGGCAGAGGCTCTCCAGGTCCACCACGAAGTTGTGGTTCTGGCTCGTGATCTCCACCCGCCCCGTGGCCAGGTCCTTCACGGGCTGATTGCCCCCGTGGTGGCCGAACTTGAGCTTCACCGTGGTGCCCCCCAGTGCCAGGCCGATGATCTGGTTGCCCAGGCAGATGCCGAAGATCGGCACGTTGCCCATCAGGTCCCGGACCGCCTGGGCCGCGTAGGGAACACCCTGGGGGTCCCCCGGCCCATTGGACAGGAAGACCCCATGGGGGCCCATGGCGAGCACCTCCTGAGCCTGCGTCTGGGCGGGCACCACGGTGACGTCGCAGCCCACGGCGGTGAGGCGGCGCAAGATGTTGTGCTTGACGCCGAAGTCGTAGGCCACGACCCGGTATGGCCCCGGACGGCGAGGGGTCCGGTAGCCCTCCCCCGGCGCCCAGTCCGCGGTATCCCAGCGGTACGGCTTTTCGCACGTGACTTCCCGGACGAGGTCTCGGCCCTCGATGCTCGGCGCAACCAGTGCCTTCTCCACCAGGCGGCTCCCTTCCAGGTCCTCCGTGGAAATCACGCCCATCATTGCCCCGTGCTCGCGCAGGCGCCGGGTGAGCGCCCGGGTGTCCACCCCCTGGATCCCGATGATCCCCTGGTCCCGGAGAAACCGGGGAAGGCTCTTCGTCGCGCGCCAGTTGGACGGGGTCTCCCACGCCTCCTTGACGATGAACCCCTCCACGTGGATCCGCCCCGACTCGTAGTCCTCCTCGTTCACCCCGCAGTTGCCGATCTCCGGGTAGGTCATGGCCACCATCTGGCCCTTGTAGGAGGGGTCGGAGAGAACCTCCTGGTAACCGGTCATGCTGGTGTTGAACACCACCTCGCCGACGGTCTCCCCCTCGGCCCCAAAGGACCAGCCCGGGTAGACGGTACCGTCGGCCAGGGCGAGCACTGCCTTCTTCATCGGATCTCCGCGGTTTCGAGATTCTCGGCCGCGATGCGGCCTTCCAGGAACACGGTCTTCCCGCCCACCATCGTGCGCACGGCGCGGCCCCTCAGCCGGCTCCCGTCGAAGGGGCAGTTTCTTGCCTTGCTGTGGAAGCGAGCGGAGTCCACGTCGAAGGGGGCATCCACGTCCACGAGGACGAGATCCGCGGGGGTCCCCACGCGGAGGGTTCCCCCGCCTAGGCCGAGGGCGCGGGCGGGCCCGCAAGTGAGCGCCGCCACCACCCGGGGCAGGGTCGCAATCCCCTCGTGGACCAATCGCAGAGAGAGGGCCAGGCTCGTCTCGAGCCCCACCACGCCGTTGGCGGCCGCCTCGAACTCGACCTCCTTCTCGTCCGCGGCGTGGGGGGCATGATCCGTGGCGATGGCATCGACCACGCCACGGGCCACGGCCCGCTGCACACCCTCCACGTCGGCGATCTCACGCAGCGGGGGGTTCATCTTGAAGCGCGCGTCGAAGCCGCGCACCGCATCGTCCGTCAGGGTGAAATAGTGGGGCGCGGTCTCGCCGGTCACCGCCAGGCCCAAGCGCTTTCCCCACCGCAGGAACTCGACGCTGCCCCGGGTGGAGAGATGGGCCAGGTGCAGACGGCCGCCGGCGCGCCGCAGCAGCAGGAGGTCGCGCACCACCTGGATCTCTTCGGCCTCGGCCGGGAGGGCCGGCAGCCCCAGGTGGGCCGAGGTGAGGCCCTCGTTGATGCACCCGCCGGCAGCAAGCTCCAAGTCCTCGCAGTGACTGATCACCGTCAACCGGAAACCCTTCGCGTACTCCAGCGCCCGGCGCATCAAGAGGCTCGAGGAGACCGGCCGGCCGTCGTCTGTCACGGCTACGCACCCGGCCTCGGCGAGATCTCCCATCTCGGCCAACTCTTCCCCCTGCAGGCCCTTGGAGATCGCCCCCACCGGGTAGACGCGGCAGACGGCCCCGTGCCGGGCCTTCTCCAGGATGTACCGGGTGACCTCTGCCGAGTCGTTGACAGGCTGGGTGTTGGGCATACACGCCACAGCGGTGAACCCTCCCGCCGCAGCGGCCCGGCTCCCCGTGGCCACGGTCTCCTTGTACTCGTACCCGGGCTCCCGCAGGTGCACGTGCACGTCGATCAGCCCCGGGAATGCGTGCAGCCCGCCGGCATCGATCACCGGCGCCCCGCCGGGGTCGAGGGAGGGCTCGACGGCGACGATGAGGCCGCCTCGCACCCCCAGGTCGCGCCTGCCGTCCACGCCGGCGGCCGGATCCACCAGGTGGGCTCCCCGGATCACGACGTCCATTCCGACCTCCCGCCCGCCAAGAGGTAGATCACCGCCATGCGCACCGCCACCCCGCTCTCCACCTGCTCCAGGATCACGGACCGGGGCCCGTCTGCCACCTCGGAGGAGATCTCGACACCTCGATTGATGGGTCCCGGGTGCATCACGATCGCATCGGGGGCCGCCCGATCCAGCACCGAGGCATTCAGGCCGAAGAACCGCGCATACTCTCGAAGACTGGGGAACGTCGCCCGGCCGAGGCGCTCCTTCTGGATGCGCAGCGCCATCACCACGTCGGCGCCGGCCACGGCGGTCCGCACGTCGTGGGTCGCCTCGACTCCGAGGCGCTCGACGTGGGGGGGCAACATGGTCGGGGGTCCGCAAACCCGCACGCGCGCGCCGAGCTTGGTGAGGGCGTGGATGTTCGAGCGGGCCACGCGGCTGTTGGCGATGTCGCCGAGGATGGCCACCGTGAGCCCCTCGATCCTCCCCTTGCGGCGCCGGATCGTGAAGAGGTCGAGGAGGGCTTGGGTGGGGTGCTCGTGGCGCCCGTCCCCGGCATTGACCACCGCAGCCTGCACGCGGGCTGCCACGAAATCCGCCGCCCCCGCCGCGCCGTGGCGAATCACCAGGACGTCGGGGGCCATGGCCTCCAGGTTCTTCACCGTGTCGAGGAGGGTCTCGCCCTTCGAGACGGAGCTTCCGGATGCAGAGAAGTTCACGGCATCCGCCGAGAGACGCTTCTCTGCGATCTCGAAGGAGATCCGGGTCCGTGTGGAGGGTTCGAAGAAGCAGTTCACCACCGTCTTCCCCCGCAGGGTGGGCACCTTCTTGACGTCCCGCCGCCCCACCTCGGCGAAGCCCTCTGCAGCGTCGAGGATCGCGACGATCTCCTCCGGCGCCAGGGGCTCGATGCCGAGGAGGTGGGGACGGTCGAAGGCCGCGCCTGCTGCCATCACACGCCTCCCTCGACACTGCGAACGGGCTCCACCAGGAGCACCGCGTCATCGCCCGGGTCGATCCCCAAACGGACCTCCACCTCCTCATCCCGCACGGTTCGGATGACGTGGCCCGTGTAATCGGGCTGTATGGGAAGCTCCCGGTGACCCCGATCCACCAGCACGGCCAGCTGAACCGCCCGGGGCCTCCCGAAATCCATGATCGCGTCCAGGGCGGCCCGGGCGGTGCGGCCGGTGTACAGCACATCGTCCACCAGGACCACCGTGCGGTCGTCGAGGGCAAACGGGATGTCCGTCGGACGGAGCATGGGCGGGGCACCGGCCCTTGCCAGGTCGTCCCGGTACAGGGTGATGTCCAGGCGGCCCAGGGGCACCGAGGCGCCCTCCACCAGTCGGATCTGGTCCTGCAGCCGGGCTGCCAGGAGATCCCCCTGTCGGACGACTCCCACCAGGACCAAGCCCTCCGTGCCCCGGTTGCGCTCCAGGATCTCGTGGGCCATGCGGGCCAGAGCCCGCCGGACGGCGGCGGCGTTCAGGAGGACCCGCCGGGAGGTCTGGGCCTCTACCACGGTCTCACCTCGAGAAAAAGGTTCTTCCGGGGAACGACGGGGGCCTCCTCGTTCCGAAGGACGGTCGAGTGGGTCCGACCGACTCCTGAACGAGCCCCAAAAGGCTCTTCCGGAGAATGACGGGTATCCGTGCTCGCGGACGGCCGGGTGGGTCCGCCGGCGCAGGCGGTCGGCCGCTCGATGACCGACTCCCCGTTGGGCCTGTGGTCCCTTCGGGCGTTCCGGAGGACCCGAGGGCTCGCAAGCGTCGGGGCGTCCGGCATCGGCCGCCGGAGTGGTCGGACCCACCCGGCCGTTTCCCGGATGAGCCCAAAAAAAAACCTTCTCGCTCTGGCGGAGAAGGCGTCCTGGCAGCTTGCCGGTTTCGGGCAGTCATCCCTTCCTCGGTGAACCTCGGTCCCGAAGTCCCCGCATGATAGCACACGGCCCCGGGGAAGGGTCAACGGGAAGAGAACCCCTGGATCCTCCACCTGGCACGTGCTCGGGACTCGCGAGCCCCTTGCCGCCCTCCCCCCTCCTGGGTTCCAATAAGCTGTCGGTCATCGTCCCATGGAGGGGGAAACGCCGTGGACGCCCTCACCCGGTCCGTCGAGCTGTTGGAGAGCGGAGACACGTTCGTGCTGGCCACGGCCCTGACCGGCGCCGGCCGAACGAAGCTGATCATCCGCCGGGACGGCGCCATGGAGGGGACCACCGGCTCCACCCACCTGGACGCCGAGCTGACCGCCCGGGCCCTGCGGGTCCTCCAGGAGGGGCAGAGCCGCACCGAGGAGGTCCTCGGGCGACGGGTATTCTTTGACCTCCTGACCGGGGACGCCCACCTGCTGCTGTGCGGGGCCGAGTCGATCGCTCCCGCCCTGGCGCGGTGCTGTCGGGAAGCGGGTTTTGCGGTGGCGGTCGTCGACGACCGGCGCAGCCTGGCCAGCCCCGCCCGCTTCCCGGGTTGCCGCCTGATCCACGCCCCCCCTCGGGATGCGCTGGCAAGGCTGCCCTTGGGCCCCAATGCCTACGTCGTGGTCGTGGCGCGGGGCGATGCACACGACGTGGAGTGCCTCTCGGAGGCCCTCCTGAGAAAGGCCGCCTATGCAGGGATCGTCGGACGCCCCCGCAGGGTGGACCTCGCCCTGGAGACCCTGGCACAGCAGGGGGTCCCTCGGGAGTGGCTTGCCCAGGTGTTTACGCCGGTCGGCCTCCCGATCGGGGCGGAGTCCGGGGGGGAGCTCGCGCTCGCCGTGGCCGCGGAACTGGTGTGCGTGCGCCGCCGGGGAGCGACGGTTGCCCGGGCGCTCCGCGCCGCCGGGGGCGGAGCGCCGTAGGGGGGGATTTCACACGGGACGCCATCCCGTCGAGCTCCCGGTCGAGCCGCGAGAGGTCTTCGTTCCCGGGGGCACGACGCGCTCGGTGCCCCCAGCGCTTGGAGGGGACCATGCCCGACACGTACCTCGTCCAGTGCTCCAGCTGCGGCGCCCGCAACCGGCTCCCACACGAAAAGGCCGGGAAGCGAGGTACGTGCGGCGCCTGCGGAGCCCCCCTCGTCCCGTCCCACGCCGTACCCATACCTGCCACGGACGCCACCTGGGACAGGGAAGTCCTGGGGTCCCGGGTTCCCACCATCGTCGAGGTCTGGTCCCCCCAGTGCGGGGTCTGCTCTCAGTACGAGGTGAGCGTCCGCCACATGGCCGTCAACCTGTTCGGCAAGGCCCGGGTCATGCAGCTCAACGCGGAGCAGAACCCGGCCACCGCCCGACGGTATGGCATCCGGGGAGTCCCCACCGTGCTGCTCTTCCGGGACGGCCGGCTCGTGGCCACGCTGCTGGGGCCCCAGGGGGAACGGGGCCTTCGGGAACGGCTGGGGGTCTGATCCAGGCGTTTGCGAAAGAATCGTCGTGGGCAGGCCGGAGTGCGCGACGAAGCCATCCGGGCGGGCAGCAGCATGGTTGCACAGACGCTGAGAGCCGGGGCCCCCCTGACCCTTCACACCCCGTTGGCCCGCCGCAGGACCTCCCCTAGGGGTACGACCCGGACCCCCTCGGCCTCGATCTTCGGCGCCCACCGGGTCAAGACACGCAGGGTTTCCTTGTGGGGATGACCGATCGCGACGGCGAAGCCTCGGGTCCGCGCCAGGTCCACGGCCTTCTGGAGCTGTGCGCCGATCTTCTCCTCGTCCCGTTCGTTGTCCAAGAACACGTCCCGCCGCGCCGAGGCAACCCCGAATCGGTCGGCCACCCGGGCGGCCACACTCCGCGGGGATGTCAGGCTGTCCAGGAAGAAGAGTCCCCGAAGTGCGAGCTCGTCCATGACCCAGGCCATGGGGGCGTCCAGCTCGGTCAAACGGGAGCCCATGTGGTTGTTGACGCCGGCCGCCCCGGGAACCGCGGCCAGGTTTCGGGCGAGCAGTACCCGGATCTCCATTTCCCCCATGCCCTCCAGGAGGGCCCCCTCCCCCGGCTCCTTGGCCGGATAACCCTGCGGCTCCATGGGCAGGTGGAGGAGGAACTCCCGACCCCGCTCCCGCGCCAACCGCGACACCGCCTCGCTCTGCGGCAGGTGGGGCAGGATCGCCATGGTGATGGGCAGGGGGATGTCGAGGAAGGCGACCGCCTCCTCCCGGCTCCGCCCCAGATCGTCGATCACGACGGCCAGCCGCGGCGTCTGCACGGCCGGCCGGGGCCACCACAGCTCGACCGGGTAGACTTCTTCCCCTACCCGAACCTCCAGCCGCAGGGACTCCTCCCCACGGCCGGTCTCCGCCACCGTGCCGCCGTATCGGCGGGCCGCCCCCTCGAGGCGTTCGTGGACCCGTCGGGCTGCGGTCCGATCCTCGACCACTCGTCTCGCGACCCGCGGATCCAGGGGGCCCACGAGCTCTTCCAGAAATGCCGCGGAGGGCGCCGGAGGCGGGGCGGGCGCAGGTTCCCAGCCGCCCCGGTAGAGGACGCCGCCGACGAACCCCATCGCCATCGCAAGAAGGACGCCCCCCCCGACAACCCAACTCTTCCGGAGCCGCCCCCTCCGACCCCTCCGCTTACTGGGCATCGTTTCCGGCCGAGACCTCGCCGGCGGGCGCCGAACGCAGGGACTGGAAGATCCGCCACCCCTCGAGGATCTCCACGGCTCGCTCCAACTGCAGGTCTGGGGCCCCGCCCGGGCCGTCGGCCTCGGCGTCGCCGTCCCCGGCCCCGTCCTTCTCGAAATGCCCCTTCAGGTCCTCCTCTCGGGTCTGACCGTGGGGGGACCGGGGCTGGACCACCAGCACGGCCCCGCTCGGGACGTGCACGTCGGGCACGATTCCCTTTGCCTGGATACTGCGGCCGGACGGCGTGTAGTACAGGGCGGTGGTCACCCGAAGCCCGGACCCGTCCGATAGGGGCAGGATCGTCTGGACGCTGCCCTTCCCGAACGTTCGCTCTCCCAGAATCAGGGCCCGCCGGTGGTCTTGCAGGGCCCCGGCCACGATCTCCGAGGCCGAGGCGCTGCCTTCGTTCACCAGGACCACCATCGGGAAATCCGGCTCGTCGCCGTCGTCCCGGGCGGCGTAGACCACCTCCTGCTCCGGGTCGCGCCCTCGGGTGGATACCACCGTCCCGCCCTTGAGAAACAGATCGGCCACTTTGACCGCCTGATCCAGAAGCCCCCCGGGGTCATTGCGCAGGTCGAGGATCAGGCCCGAGAGGGGTCCCTCCTCGGCAAGCCCCCCGAGGGCCTCCCGCACCTCCCCGTGGGTGCCCTGCTGGAACTGCACGATGCGGATCAGGCCCAGCTCCCCGAGCCTTCGCGCGCGCACGCTGTGGATGCGGATGATGTCTCGCACGAGGGTGAATGCCCGGGGTTTCTCGAAGCCTTCCCGCATGACGTGAATCGTCACCTGGGTGCCCCTCGGGCCCCGCATGCGGCGCACCGCCTCCATCAACTCCATGTCCTGGGTCGGCTCCTCCTCGATCATCACGATCACGTCCCCCGCCAGGATGCCCGCGGCGGCGGCGGGGGTACCCTCGATGGGGCTGACCACGGTGAGCTTTCCCTCCCGCACCGAGACCTCGATGCCGAGGCCCCCGAAGGCCCCCTCGGTATCCACCTGCATCTCGCGAAACAGGTCCGGGGAGAGAAAGGAGGAGTGGGGATCCAGGCGTGACACGATGCCCTGGACGGCCCCGTGCACGAGGTCCTCGGGGCTGATCTCCTCGACGTAGTCTCGTTGCACCACATCCAGGGCTTCCGCGAGGACCCTCAGCCGCCGGTACAGCTCGTCACGGGCCTCGGGGGAGAGCTCGGCGGAGCCCCCGCCGGGTAGGGCGACCACGGCGAAGAGGGCCAAGGCCAGGACCGGGAGCCGGGGGAGCAGCGCGCATCGTCTCAAGGGAAGCTCCATGGGGGGTGGGGCGCGGCGGCGGACCGTGCGGAAGGGCTTCCGGTCCCGGCCCGGGTGGCAAGGGCGGAGGCAGGAACCCCTCTCAGCGGGCGCCCGCCAGGAACTCGGCCACATTGTACGCGTGGTCCCCGATCTTCTCCAAATTCGTGAGCATGTCGATGTAGACCAGACCGGGTTCCACCTGACACGCACCTTCCTGGAGGCGTCGGATGTGGCCCTCCCGGAGGCTGTCCTCCAAATGATTGATGCGCTCTTCGAACTCGCGCGCGCGGGGAAGGATCGATGCGTGCCGCTCCATCATGCTGCCGGTGGCAAAAGCGAGGAAGTCCTGGGCAACCGTGAAGATCTCGGCGATACCCTTCTGAGCGTCCTCCGAGAACTCGATCTTGTTCTTGTGCACGCGTTGCGCCAGTCGCGCCAGGTTCTCTGCATGGTCACCGACCCTCTCCAAGTCCGCCACCATGTGCAGCATGTCGGCCACTTCCTTGGAGGCCTCGGAGGTGATCGACTTTCTCGAGAGCGTGGTGAGAAAATCCGTGATCTCCTTTTGGAGCAGGTCCACGAGCTGCTCCTTCTGCACGACCCGCTGGAAAGAGGCCTCCTCCCCCGTCTTGAGGTACTCCCAGGAGCGCCGCAGCATGGCCTCGCTCAGCTCCGCCATGCGGGTGACTTCGAGGCGAGCCTGGCCGAGGGCGATATCGGGGGTGTCCAGGACCCGAGGGTTCAGGTACTTCAGGTGAAAAGCCAACTCGATCGCCCCACCGCGGTCGGGGACCAACCAGGTGGCGGCGCGGGTCAGGAGACCCAACAGCGGGAGGAACACGAGGCAGTTGACCACGTTGAACAGCGTGTGGGCGTTCGCGATGTGACGCGCGATGTACGGTTTTTCCCCGATCGGCGCGCCGTATCGCGCTGCCTCCTCCGCGGTCCGGATCACGAAATCGGGATCGCCGGGGGTGATCGAGTTTACGAAGCTCATGAAGGCCGGGAGAATGAGTAGGATCCACGCCACGCCGCAGAGGTTGAAGATCGTGTGTGCCCGTGCGGTTCGCTTGGCTGCCGCATTGGTCCCGACGGCTGCGAGGTTGGCGGTGACCGTGGTCCCGATGTTGTCTCCCAGGATGATGGCGACGCATGCCGGAAAGTCCAGGAGACCGGTTCCCGCGAGCGCCATCACGATGCCCACCGTTGCGGTGCTCGACTGGACGATCATGGTGAAGACCGCGCCGACCACGATGGCGAGAAGGGGGTTCGCGCCGAACCGGACGAACAACCCCTGGAACATCGGGTCCGAGCGCAGCGGCCCGAAGGCCTCCCGCATGACGGTCATCCCGAAGAAGAGCAGGCCGAACCCCAGGAGGATCTCCCCGAGGTTCTGCCAGTTCTCGCGCCTCCCGAAGAGCTTGAGCCCCATCCCCACCCCGATGGCGGGCAGGGCGTAGTGCTGGATCTTGAACGCGATCAATTGGGCGGTAACCGTCGTGCCGATGTTGGCCCCGAGCACGACCCCCACCGCCTGGGTCAGGGACATGAGCCCCGCGTTGACGAAGGAGACCACCATGACGGTGGTCGCGCTCGAGGATTGGACGACCGTGGTCACGACCAGGCCGACCAGGAGCGCGACGAAGCGGTTCTGGGTGAGGAGCTGCAGCAGTCGTCGAAGCCTGGCCCCCGCGGAGCGCTGCAACCCTTCCGACATGATGCGCATGCCGAAGAGGAACAGTCCCAACCCTCCCACAGCGCCGAATGCCATCTCCTGCAACATCGAGGGGACTCCTTGCCGGGTCGAGGACCGGGAGGCGCAGGGTACTGCAGAGGACCGGCCGCCTTCAACCCAACAGTGCCCCCCCTGGATCCACCGCCTGGCACGTACTCGGGCTCGGGAAGCCCCTCCGCTCCGCCCCGCAATCCGCGATATTCGGACGAGGCGTTGGCGAGGAAGCGGGTACGCCCCGCTTCACCCGTTTCTGCGGGCTTGGGAGAATCGGTCGAGGCGGGATGGGAGCCCCGGAACGCTGGGCGGCGAGGAGGGCGCCTTCCCGGAGTGGTTACGCCAGCTCTTCCGGAGCGAAGAGGCGGCTCCCTTCGAGCACTCCCAGGGCGCGAGCGGTCCGCAGCACCCCTTGGTTTCGGACGTCCACCATCGCGTGGGTCAGCCCCGCCCCGGCGGCGGCGGCAAGAAACACCTCCTGGAGCCACGGCACACGACGCCCCCCGGCCGCACCGGTGGTCAGGTTGGACAGACCCACCAAGGTCTTGACGGGCTGCCCCAGCACCTGCGGCAGCCGGCGCAGCACCTCGAGGAGCGCCGCGTCGTGCTCCTGCCCCTCGGCCCAGCCCAGGGGGGCCACGACCGGATCGATCCAGAGCCTGTCAAGGGGAACGCCCCCCTCCGCACAGTTCGCCGTCAGCTCAACCGCCAGAGCCAACCGCGCCTCCACGCCCCGGGGGATCCCCCGCTCCATGAGCAGAACCACGAGCTCGGTTCCGCGCCGCGCGGCGAGCTCCAGGATGCCGTCCCGTCCAGGGTCTCCGGCGTAGCCGTTCAGGACGACGGGTCCTTCCCAGAGATCGGTGGCCCGCTCCATGGCGACGGGGTCGAGGGTGTCGACCAGGATCCCGCCCCCCCAGAAGCCCCTCAGGGTCTCCAGCACGAACCCGACCGCTTCGGGCCCGCCCCACCGGCCGGTTCCCAGGTTCACGTCCAAGAAGCCGGCCCCGGCGTGACGCGCGCGCTCCGCGAGCTCCCGGAGGGGCCCCGGGTCTGCCTCCCTCACACTGCGGGCGACCTCCGGGTTCGTCGCCGTGAGGTTCTCTGCCACCAAGATCATTCCGCCGCCTCCCGCAACCCACGACGAGACCCTTCTCCCGGCGAGACACGGGGTGCTTCCCGGGCACGGCCGAACCCGGCGTCAGTTCCCGCCCCCTGCCGCGTCCGGGGCGTCCGCAGGACCGGTATCGCGCCGCTCTTCTCGGAGGGATGGGAGACCCCCACCCCCCGACTCCCCTTCCCCCCAGCTCCGGCCCCGCTCCGCTACCCGTGCCGCCTCGGCCCTCCCCTCGGCCCCCGCCTGCACGAGACGGCCCCACCCCCGGAGACCCTGCCCGGCGAACACCCCGAGCAGCGCGGCCGCCAGCAGGGCCAAACCCGTGCCCAGCAGAAAATCAGGCAACCACCCCGGCCCCCTTCTGGCGGCCTCTCGACCCCCACGGCGGGCCGTGCCCACGGGCACGACGAGGCCCTTCTCCGAGAGGCCCGCCAACGCTTCCCAGGCGGCGAACTGCCCGAGGCGTGCGCGGTCCACCACGTCGCGCACCGTGAGGCTGCCATCCACCAGTCGGTACACGTCCCTTTCCGCCGGGGTCAGCTCCTCCTCCGGAGAGGCGGAGGTCCTCCGGAACACCGACTGCCCGGAGGATACCCGCTCTAGGATCCTTGGCCACTCGTCGATCTGGCGGAAGCCCTCCATCAGGAGCTCCGCCACTTCCAGGGGAACGCTGACCCCTTCCTCCGCCTCCACGGCTTCCGGGACAAACCGAAACTTGCCCTGCCGCAACCGGAGCAATCGGTACGCCGTCTCCCGATGTTGGAGGGACAGCACCGTCTGGAAATCCTCGGCTCGCAGGGCACCGGACGCCACGAGGATGTCGCCGACGCGCCGCAGGCTCTGCCGCTGGACCCTCAGGGCGTGCTCCAACTGTGCCGAGGTGATGAGCCCCGAGCGGACGAGGAGCGTCCCGAGGAGCTCGGCCGGCATGCGCCGGTCGGGCCAGGCCTCCAGAAGGCGTCCGTCCCGAAAGCGCAGCCGGGCAACGCCGTCTGCGGTCTCGACTTCCAGGGATCCCGTCTTGCCCTGGTGGGAGATCAGTTGGAGGATCTCGGAGACCCCGAAGGAGGAGATGTTTCCCTGGAGCGGCATGCCGGTTCACCCCCGCCCCGGGGTGGGTCCGCGCAAGCAAACCCAAGCCCCCACCGCATGGGCCGCCAGGGCCACCGCGACCGGGCCGGGGGCAACGCCTGGGGCCGACCAGGGAAGAAGCGGAATCGGGTAGAGAACGGACAGGGCCGTCCACCCCAGCACGGCGGCCCAGACGAGGCCAAGGGCCAGGTGGGCGGGTGCTCCCGTCACAAGGAAGCCCGTCCAGCCGGGCAGCACCAGCTGGCCGACGCGCACCCACCGCACGGTGCGGGCCTGCCACCGGGCCTTCCGGTTCAGGTGACGGGTCTTCTCGGCCGCGTCGGCATCGGGCTGGTGCTCCGCAGCCCAACACGCCGGGCACAGGAGGGTCTGTCTCACCCGCCGCCCGCAACGGGGGCAAACGCCCAGTCCACAGGAGGGGCACCGGTGGCTCCTGCGCCCGCTGCCGCTGCTCGCGAAGGGGAGGAATGCCCCGAGGGCCAGGAACCCCAGGAGAGCCGGATCGAAGGCGCGAAACGGCAGGAGCAGCCCCCCCGCCAATTGCCCGACCCAGGTCGCCCGGACCGCCGCCGGACGCAGCAACTCGTCAAGGACCCACTCCTTCGGCATGGGCGGGGCCGCAGGCACGAGCTGCCGCGAAGGCTCCAGCGGGAGCCTTCGGATGCGGGCCTCCT
Source organism: Deferrisomatales bacterium (assembly GCA_033551855.1). Classification (GTDB taxonomy): domain Bacteria; phylum Desulfobacterota; class Deferrisomatia; order Deferrisomatales; family JACRMM01; genus JBFLZB01. The sequence continues at coordinate 7,054 of JAWSUI010000023.1, read as the reverse complement.
CGGCAGAACCGAGGGCCTGGGCCCGCGAGATGGCTTCGTCGGCGAGACCGAGCTCCAGACGGTGCAAGTGCAGAATGTGGCGGTTCAGCCACGGGAGGGGGTTCCGGGGATCCGCGGCGGCCGCCGCCGAGAACTCTCCCAGGGCTTCCTCCCCTCGTCCCTGCAGAAAACGCACGGTACCCAACTCCTGGTGGACGAGGGCCCGCCCCGGGCCGGCTACCACCAGCGCCCGCTCGAGGAAGAGCGCAGCCTCCTCCAGTTGCTGCTGGCGCCGAGCCACCCGAGCGCGAGCGAACAGACCCCGGGCATCGTCCGGGGGGAAATGCCGCCGCAGGTCCGCCTCGAGCGCGTCCCCCGCGTCCCCCTTCCAGACGCGATAGAGCGCCCAGGCTCTCTCCCCCGGTGTCCCGTACACCCCGGAGAGGAGACCCAGGGCGGGACCCAGGAGGCACCCCACGCCCAGGGAGAGCCCCAGGGCCCACCGGGCGCGCCGCGGGTAATAGGGAGCCAGCGCGAGGCCGAGGAGGAGGACAAAGAGCGCCGGCCCGACCCCTGCGGTCCACGAGGTCAGCGCAATGAGGACCAGGAGCAGGACCGGCGTCCACCCTCGAAACCCCGGTGAAAAGCAGTCCCGGTAGTCGTGAAAAATGAGGCGGGCTCGCCCGGGGAGTCCCGCGGCCAGCAGCGCCAGCGCAGCCGCCCACGCGGCCAGAACCGCGCTGGCGCCGAGACGCAGCAGCCCGACGCCCTGAAACCAGGGATCCTGGAGGGTCAGAACCAGGTACCGCCAGGCCTCCACCCACGCCGCCGAAGGCCGACCGGGAAAGTACACCCGGGCGAGAAAGGCGACAGGCCTCGGATCTCCGGGAGCGGCAGCCGCCGCCAAGAGGCCGAAGGCCTCGGCCTCCGCGAGGCTGGAGGCGGCTGCTCCTCTGCCCAACAGTGCCGCAGCCAGGAGGGCGCGGTCGCCATCCGCCCCGGTGTACCTCTCCCCCTGCAGGGGAAGCAGGAGCTCCGCCAACCCCTCGGGAGCCGCGGCACTCCCACTGTGCGGGACGTTGGAGGCCGCCGCGCTCAGCCCACACGTCAAGGCCGCCAGCAAGACCGCGCCCAGGAACGCACGCCTCAGCCGGCAGCAGGCCCCGCCGCCGGCCCCCCCGGCGGAGCCGGCCGCTGCCCGCCCGCGGCAGCCGTGGGCACTCGGGGGCAGGGCCTCCCGCGCGAACGCTCTAGACGGGCCTCTTGTGTGTGAGCCGAACATACTTGAGCTTGAGCTCCTCCTCCAGGGTCCGGAGGAGCCGCTGCTCGTCCGGACTGAGGTTGCCCTGCGTCTTCGCTTCGAGCATGTCCAGGATATCGATCGTGTGGCGCGCCTGCTCCAAGTCCACCGAGATCTCCCCGGTGCCGGGCACGGGGATCTCCCCCAGACAGGCGAGGGCCGTCTGACCCAGACCCAGGATGAAGCCCGCGAAATCCACGGGGGGCAGCGTGGCATCCCCGCCGAGACTCGACTCTGGAGGCCCGGCCTCCGGACCTTCGGTACCCTTCCCTTCGTCCGAAGTGCCCTCCACCTTGACCCCGCGCCGATCCCGGACCGTGAAACTCCTGTCGTCGGACATCCCGAACCTCCGTCCCTTTCTTCGAGACAACCGAATTTTTCACCGGATATCGCTGAGTTGCGGAGCGTAGCACAGGCCATCCGGGCCCTCAAGCCCGGGCACTCTCCGGAACCCACCACCACCTTATGGGGCGGAGTCCGGGAGCCCGGGAGTGCAGCCCCGCACCGCATCCACCAACCCCACGAGGCCGGCGCAAGAGGGTGAGGCCGGGCGCACCGGGGACTGTTGGGACACTTCTTCGAAGTGTCGCGGACTGCGGGGCGAAACGCAGGGGCTCCCGGACTCCGCTCGCCGACCAGCCCGTGGATCCAGGCCCTTCTCGGACTCCCCCCTGCCCGGCAAGCGGGGTCCGGGAGCCCCGCCGCGCCGCCGGCACCGGTCCCGGGACCCGGGGCCGAGAGCGCGGCGTCCGCCGAGGCTTACACGACGAGGGCCCCGGGTGTGACCCGGGGCCCCTTGGCGCGCACAGGGATTGCTGCCTTCAAAAGCCGAGGCTTTGGAGGAAGCACCCACCGCCGCCCCCTCCCCCGGTCGCCCCAGCCGGCGGCGCTCCCGGACTCGGGGAGGCCGCGGCCCCGACCGTATACAGGGAGAAGTGCTCCACCTCGCTCACGAGGCGCCGGCCCAAATAGTCGATGGCGACCACAGGCACCTCGTCCCACGCCAGAGACGTCGTGTTGTAGGTGAAGACGGCCAGCTCCCCCGGACTCGTCACGCCGGCATCGTCGAGGGTCTGCTGCGTGTACGGAAGCAGGATCTTCACCGGGTTCGCAAAGCGCAGCCCGTGGGGGCCGAGCTCCACCACCCGCCCCGAGACGCGTGCCCCGTCGGCGGGCGTCGGCGCCCCCTCCACGGACCCCACCGTCAGAACGTAGTCGTAGGGTACCGCCGCCGCAGCAAGATCCACTACCACGCCGCGGGTCAGCGCGGCCGGATCGTCGACCTCCAACTGGACCTCGCTGCGCACCGCCACGTACTCGCTTCCCTCCACCTCCGACCGGGTCGCGGTGTCGGACGTGTCCACATAGAAGGTGCACACGGGGGTCCACTCACTCGCCGCTGCTCCCGAAACGACGCGAGCCCTCCAGTAATAGCGGGTCCGGTCCTGCAAGGACTGGGGGGCCGACCAGGTCGTGACCGTCCCGTCCGTCCCTTGCTCGATCCCGGATGCCGCGGCCACCACTTGGTCCATCCCCCGATCGCTGGCGAGCACGAATTCGTACTTCGGCTCCCCCTGGGGAGTGCTCAGGGCGTTGTACACCGACAGCTCCGGCGAGAGGGACGTGACCGTGCCGCCGCTCACCGGGGCCCGCACGGCGGGCGTCAGGGCTGGGTTCGGGCCCGGCTCGGTCGGGTCCGTCCCGTACAGATACTCTTCCCAATTGGTCATCCCGTCCCCGTCCGGGTCGGCGTCTGCAGCCACGTCGAGGGTCCCGAAGTAGTGGAGCTTCCAGGAATCCGCAAACCCGTCGGTCTCCTGAGCCAGAGCAAAAACGGCCGTGATGCTGCGGTCGGCGTGTACCTTGGGGAAGGTGTGCGTCGTGCCCGCGCCCACGCTCGCCCCATCGACCCGGACGTCGGCCAGTCGGTAGCCCCAAGAGGGGGCAATCTCGAACGACTGGCTCCCGCCCCGATCGACCCTGACCGAGCCGCTGGGACTGATGGAGCCACCGGCGCCGGCGCGAGCGGAGATGGTGAGCGTCGCCGCCGTCGTCGGGGCCGCCGAGACCTCCGCAGAGTAGTCGCTGCGCAGCCCCGAGGCGTTGTACGCGACGACGGCCAGGTAGTAGGTCGCCCCGTCATCGGGTAGGGCTACGGAGTGCTGGGTCACGTTCCCCACGTCCACGTGGGACGCGTACGCCGCGAACCCGGGCGCCGTGCGTGACGTCGTGCCGTAGTGCAGGATGTACCCGGTCACGTTTTCGGAAGGGGGGTTGGAGTCCCACGCGACGGTGACGGTCCAGGCCCAGGCGGGCGCGGCCGCGAGCGCCAGCAGCGAAGCAAGAACGAATCTACGGAGAATGGTTGTGGCAGGTCGGCTTCTCGGCATGAACTGCATCGTTGGGGGCCTCGGCTGGGGCTGTCGGGGATCGATGACGTCCCTGCCCCAGTTGGCAACGTCCGTGCCACCGCTCCTCCCCCGGCACCCCGCTTCGACACGGCCCAGGGTCTGCACACAAGCACACGAGCAAGCGCCCGCGGAACCGCAGTCTCCAAAACGTGACAGGGGGGACCGCCGCCTCCCTTTTCCGCCGACGAGTTGCACCCGGCGCCGATCCCGGTCCGCCTCGGGCCGAAGACCGACGGCGCCGATCCGGACTGGGAACCGGAATCCGCCACCACACTGTGGGGCGGAGTCCGGGAGCCCAGGAGTGCAGCCCCGCACCGCCTCCACCGAGTCGACGAGGCCGGCGCAAGCGGGTGAGCTGCCCATGACCTTCGGGTCACCCTGAGGGATGAAACGCCGACCAGTCGCGGGCCGGTTGCCCTCACCCCAGGCCCCTCTCCCGGGGGGAGAGGGGATTCAAGGAAGGTGGTTTCGTTCATAGGCCCGGCGCACCGGGGACTGCCGGGACACTTCTTCGAATGGCCGCGGGTTGCGGGGCGAAACGCAGGGGCTCCCGGACTCCGCCTGCCGACCAGCCGGCGGAACCGGGGGAAGCCCCGTGCTTGACCCGGAACGACCCGCCCCGTAACATCCGGCGCCTGTGCCGGCCCGTGGGCGGAGCGGGGGCCGGCGGCGACGTCGGGCGGCCACAAGGGATCCCCCCTCCCCTCGCTGCCGTCCGCTTCCCATCACGCTCGTGAGAGTCTCCCCATGCTGGAATTGCGGGACATCCGGACCTACTACGGCAACATCCAGGCCCTGAAGGGGGTCTCGCTCGTGGTGGAAGAGGGGGAGATCATCTCGCTGATCGGCGCCAACGGCGCCGGCAAGAGCACCACCCTGATGTCGATTTGCGGGATCGCACCGCCGCGGACCGGGGAGATCCTCTTCCAGGGGAAGCCGATCCACGACCGGAGCCCCGACGAAATCGTCTCCCTGGGGATCTCCCAGGTGCCGGAGGGGCGGAGGATCTTCCCCCTCCTCACGGTGGCCGAGAACCTCGACATGGGAGCGTTCCTGCGCCGCGACAAGGAAGGCGTCAAAGCGGACCTGGCCCACGTCTTCGACCTGTTCCCGATCCTGGCGGAGCGCCGCAACCAGGCCGGAGGCACCTTGAGCGGGGGCGAGCAGCAGATGCTCGCCATCTCACGGGCGCTGATGGCGCGGCCCCAGCTGCTCCTGCTCGACGAGCCCTCTCTGGGCCTCGCACCCCTGATCGTCCGGCGGATCTTCGAGATCGTCGAGCGGATCAACAGGGAGGGAGGGACGACGATCTTCCTGGTGGAGCAGAACGCCAACCTGGCGCTGAAGCTCGCCCACCGGGGGTACGTGATGGAGAACGGCCGGATCACCCTCGAGGACCAGGCGGACCGCCTGCTGGCAAACGACGACGTCCGGCGGGCCTATCTGGGCCTGTAGGGCGCGGCTCGAGAGCGGTCCGCGGTTGACCGCCCGAAACATCCGTCCCCGTCGCGGGCCCCCCGTCCCGTGTGACCCGACCCCGACCGGGATTCGTCACCGCGTTTCGGTCCGGAGGCGGTGAGCGTAGCCGTCCGCCGCCCCCGGGGGGGGAACAGCCGGCGACGCGCACTGCCCCGACCTTCAACCCGACTGGACCGTTCCTGGCCGACGGGACCCGCCTCGGGGGGCGCAGTCCGGGAGCCCCGGAGAACGGCCCCGTACCGCATCGACCGACCCGCCGAGTCCGGCGCGAAGGGGTGAAGCCCGCCGCACCGGGGCCTGCGGGGTCACCCCTTCGCATCGCCGCGGATTGAGGGGAGGAGCGCAGGGGTGCCCGGACCCCGCGTGCCGGGCAGGGGGGGAGTCCCGGCCGTCCAATCCGGTTGACGGCCGCAAGCGGCTCCTGCTACAAGAGCCGGGTCGGCGCGGGGTCGGCCGCGACCCCGGTTGTTTGATCCGATCGAATTTCTTGGGGACGAGCCACACAGGCGAGGAGGAAGCAATGATCCAGCGAAGAATCTTCCGTTCGGCGGCGGCCGCGGGGGCGGCGGTGCTCGCCCTTCTGCTCTCGGGCACGGCCCTGGCAAAGGAACCGATTCGTCTCGGGGTGGTCGGCCCCCACACCGGGGACCTGGCTTCCTATGGCATTCCCTCCATCCGGGCCGCGCGGCTCGTGGTGGACGAAGTCAACGCTCGGGGCGGCGTTCTGGGGCGCCCGGTGCAGCTGCTGGTCGAAGACGACGAGTGCAAGCCCGAGAAGGCCGCCAACATCGCCGCGAAGCTGGTCTCGAGCGATGTCCACGTGGTGCTGGGCCACGTCTGCTCCGGCGCCACGAAGGCCGCCCTGGGGACCTACCGGGACGCCAAGGTCGTTGCCATGTCGCCCTCGGCCACCAACCCTGAGCTCACCCAGAGCGGGGACTACCCGAACTTCTATCGCACGATCGCCTCGGACGACCTCCAGGCCAAGCTGGGGGTGGATTTCGCCCTCGGCACCCTCGGCAAGACCAAGATCGCGGTCCTACACGACAAGGGGGACTACGGGAAGGGCTTCGCCGACTTCGCCAAGAAGTTCGTCGACGAGTCCGGGGGCAAGGGCCAGGTGGTCCTTTTCGAGGGGATCACCCCCGGGGCAGTGGACTACTCGGCCGTCGTCCAGAAGGTGAACCAGCGGGGGGCCGAGGCGCTCATCTACGGCGGCTATCACCCCGAGGCGTCCAAGCTCGTCACCGGCATGAAGCGGCGCAGGATGGACATCGCCTTCATCGCCGCGGACGGCGTCAAGGACGACACCTTCATCAACGTGGCGAAGGAGTTCGCCGAGGGCGTGTACGCCTCCGGTCCCAAAGACACGTCGAAGTTCCCCCTGTTCACCAAGGCCTCCGAAGACCACCGCAGGGCCCACGGCGAAGACCCCGGCGCCTTCTTCACGGAGGCCTACGCCGCCACCCTGGCGCTCCTGAACGCCATCGAGAAGGCGGGCTCCACGGACTACGCTGCCGTGGAGGCGGCGCTTCGCAACGAGTGGGTGGAGACGCCGGTGGGCCGCATCAGCTTCGACGAGCGCGGCGACGCCAAGGGCGTGGGCTTCTCCATGTACCAGGTGCAGAGCGGCGTGTACGCCCAGGTCCAGGAGTAGGCGACCGGGCACGTTCGACGGCGCAGGGGAGGAGCGGCAGCTTCTTCCCTGCGCTTTTTTTGGGTTCATCCGGGAAATGACCGGGTACTCGTGTCCAGGGGACGACCGGGTGGCCCCGCCCCCTCCGGCGGACGGCTGCTCGACGGCAGCCGCCACTTCGGGAGCCGCGACGCCACGAGGATTCCGGATGCGGCGCGGGAGCGCACCTACCGTACAGTCCGGCATCGT
>JAWSUI010000022.1:31769-56009 GCA_033551855.1 Deferrisomatales bacterium | reverse complement strand
TACGCTCAAGAGGCCCCAGTTTCCGCCGTTTCAGCCGTGCCCGGGAATTGCTGGTTGCCGACCTAGGATCATCCGGGTGCGATGGCGCGCACTAAGTGCATTGCAGGCGCTGGATCCTGAGGGATCTCTTCTCGTGCTTCGTCACGTTTTCTCATGCGAAAACTAGTTGCCTTGCTGTTCTCAGCGCCCGCCCGCTCCCTGCGAAGAAACTTCTGGTGGAGTTTCTTGGGTTATATGATTTATGGAGTAACGCAATGGGTTATCATTGTTCTCATTGCGAGAATGTGCAATCCGAGTGCTGTCGGCCAGTTTGCGCTTGGGCTAGCATTATCTGCCCCGATAAACTTCCTGTTCAATTTTAACCTTCGCAGCATGCAGGCTACCGATGCCAAGGGAGAGTACCGATTTTCTGAATACATGGCATTGCGGGCTATCACAACAGTCCTGGCATTCGCAACTACAATGCTGGCTTGCTCGTTACTTGGATATTCTAGAGAGACATTTCTTGTTGTCACCTTAGTTGCTGCAGCAAAGGGCATCGAGTCTCTAACAGATATATCCCATGGCTTGTTTCAGAAAATTGAACGAATGGATATTGTCTGCATATCTGTGTCAACGAAGGGCATAGCTTCCGTGGCAGGGATGTACCTTGGACTTTATTTTTCGGGTAACCTGATGGTCGGGCTCGCTGCTATGATCCTCACTTGGCTCTTGGTAGCCATAGGTTACGATTTCCCGAGGTCGATTTCACTCAGCGCCGGGGGTGCGGTCCGTAATCGCGGCGCAACTTCGGTCAGATGGCGAATGCTGCGCCGTCTCGCGTTCGTCGCTTTCCCCCTAGGAATTTCAGGTTTCTTGTGGTCTCTGCAATCCAGCATTCCGCGCCTCTTTATCGAGCGACATCTCACCATGGAGGAGGTAGGGATTTTTTCGGCACTTGCATACATACTTATGGTCGGCGCACGTTTTGTTTTGGCCTTAAACTATGCGATTAACTCGCGCTTGTCTCAGCATTTCGCTAATGGCGCTATGAAATCGTTTGTTAATCTGATACTGAAGGTCCTTGGCATCGATTTATGCATCGGTCTTGCCATTGTTACGGCATCGTTTGTGTTGGGAGAACACCTCTTGCGACTAATTTATGGCACCGTATACGCGGAACATAGCGATACGTTTGTGGTGCTGATGGCGGCTGGAATACCGATGTATATCACAGCATCTCTAGAGCATACTGCCACCGCACTGCGACTTATTGGCGTTCAGGTGCAAATCCTCTTGACGGGACTTGCCACAATCACCGCGATGTGTATGATTCTTATTCCCCGCTTCGGAATCACGGGGGCCGCATGGGCGATGCTGATCGCGTCTTTAGTGCAGGTTGTTTGGTATTCAGCTGCGATTGCCTCTAAGGTGAAGCCATTGGTAGACAATTCATGAGAAAGAGGCTCACAGCAAATAACTTTCTTGAGAGCGCCATGGGCGTGATGGTGGCGGGTTTTGTGATTTCAGGTCGCTGGGATCTGGCTCGGCTCTTCGAATGGGACGGAAGAGATTTCCTGGCTGAACCGCGCCTTTGGGTCGTCGGTCTCTCGGCGGTTCTCGCGATGGCGCTGCTCTCCGCCTCAGCGGCGCAAACAACTCTGCTCAAAGTGCCAGCAGCAGCCTTGTTACTGGTTGTGTTTCTGGCTTTCGTTATTGCGTCAAGCCTTTGGTCTTCCGCAGATTATACTGTGGGTGACAAGCTCTACGACGTGGTATTATTGCTTCTGTTTTCTTTATTTTTAATTATTACTCTGGGCATGTCAAAAGAATTCTATATCTTAGATGCATTTTGGATAACACTGTTCATTGGCACGGCGATGCTTGCCCTCTTTGGGGTATATCAGGCAAGCGGCCCCGAGGGAGAAAGAATATCTGTCCTTGGCGGAGGGCCGATCGTTTTTGGGAGGCTGATGGGTCTGTGCCTTCTCGGTTCTCTGAGAATATGGCGAAGAGGCGTACCGGTGTCCGTGATCCTCCCGCTTGTTGCGGTAAGCTCGCTTCTCGTCGTTTCCTCGGGTTCCCGGGGAGCCCTGGTTTCGGTCGTCTGCGCTGTTGCGGTCTTTTTCGTCTTGGAACGAGTTCCGTTTTGGAAGGTAGCTATCGTGGGATTGGCTGGCGCGGTGACGAGTGCTGCCATCGTTTTCTGGACACCTTTCGGCGAGTCCGTCGCGAGCATGTACGGTCGACGGATTGTAGAGCTCACGATCGAGGAACAGTACACGTCAGGGCGGACGGAGATCTACCGGGCCGCACTCAAACTCGGCAGCGAGAACCCATTTGTGGGCGCGGGCTTGGGTGGGTTCGCCTCTACCGGCCTTCATGTTTATCCCCACAACCTGTTTCTCGAGGTCTTCAGCGAGACCGGCATGGCTGGCCTAGGCCTGATCGCGGCAGCCTTGGGCCTCGCCGGAGCACAGATGATTAGGTCTCGCCGGCGAGTCGATGCCGCTACTGTGGCTGCACTGGTCCTCGCCCTGATGTCCTCTCAGTTCAGCGGGGATCTCTTCGACTCCAGAAGTGCGTTCATTTTCCTTCTGTTCTGCACGTTTCGGCCACGGGCCTTTGGCGGAGCGCCGATCCTTCCAGGGGGGAGCATCCCTTTTCCCTCGCCAGGACTGCCTGACATCGCGGGCATTCCAGGAAGTGAGAGAAACAGACACGGCCCGGGATCGATGGGCGCGGTGCCGGTGGCCTTGAGAGCGTCACCTGACCGACCACCGGCTATGGTTGTAGTTCCGCGCCCGCTCGCGCCCCCATTCCGGGAGGGCTCGTGATGCGGATTCTTCTGATACACCAAGCCTTCGTATCTCCTGGCGAGGCTGGCGGCACCCGCCACTTCGAGTTCGGGCAACGGCTCGCCAAGGTGGGGCACGACTTGACCATCATAGCTAGCGACCGGAGCTATATTACGGGAGAGCGGATTGGAAGGCATGGCGAGGAGGAGGTGATCAAAGGGGTTCGGGTGCTCCGCGCGTACACCCACCCGAACCTGCACCGTAGCTTCGTGTGGCGGGTCTTCTCCTTCCTGACCTTCATGGTCTCCTCCGCCTGGAAGGGCATGCGGGCCGGGCCTGTGGACGTCGTGATGGGCACCTCCCCGCCCATTTTCCAGGCCGTATCGGCCTGGGTCATCGCGGCCCTGCGGCGACGGCCGTTCCTCCTCGAGATCCGGGACCTCTGGCCCGAGTTCGCGGTGGACCTCGGCGTGCTCCGGAATCCGGTGCTGATCTACCTCTCGCGCCGCCTCGAGTCCTTCCTCTACCGGCGGGCGACCCACATCCTGGTGAACTCGCCGGCGTACCGAGATTATCTAGTCCGGAAAGGGGTTCCGGACTGCAAAGTGAGCCTGATAGCCAACGGTGTGGACCCCGACCTCTTCGACCCAGAGGCCCGAGGGGAGGAACTCCGCGCCCGTTGGAACCTGGGCATTGATTTCGTGGCCACCTACGCCGGAGCTCTCGGTCTCGCCAACGACATTCCAACCATCCTGCGGGCCGCCGCTCGGTTGCGCGACGAGGCCGGCATTCGCTTCCTACTGGTGGGCGACGGCAAGGAGCGGCCCAATCTTGAGAGGATGGCCGCTGAACTCAGCCTCGGGAACGTCACCTTCACGGGCGCCGTCCCGAAGTCCCAAATAGCGGAGGTGCTCGCTGCGTCCGATGCGTGCCTTGCCACGCTCCAGGACATCCCCATGTTCCGCACGACTTACCCCAACAAGGTTTTCGACTACATGGCCGCGGGACGGCCCACGGTCTTGGCCATCGACGGAGTGATTCGAGAACTTGTGGAGGCCTGCAAGGGGGGGCTTTTCGTGACCCCAAGCAAGCCAGAGTTGCTGGCCGACGCCGTCCTACAACTGGCGCGGGCCCCAGAGAGGGCCCGAGCAATGGGGCGTGCGGCGCGCAGATACGTGGCAGAGAACTTCCACCGAGATCACCAGGCTCGGCAGTTCGTCGAACTAGTGGAGCGCTTGGCGCAAACGGCCTAGGTCGTTGGGAATGACGTGATCAAACGATCTTTCGACCTTGTGCTTGCATTACCTGGCCTGATTGCTGCCTCGCCCCTTCTCGCGCTCCTTGGCATTCTGGTCAGATTGCGCCTCGGGAGCCCGGTACTATTCATCCAAGTTCGGCCCGGGCTTGGAGGGCGCCCCTTCCGGATGTATAAGTTCCGGACCATGACCGACGAGCGGGGCCGTGACGGCGAGTTCTTGCCCGACGCATCGCGTCTGACGCGGTTCGGCAGGTTACTCCGAGCGACCAGCCTGGATGAGCTTCCGGAGCTGTTCAACGTTGTGAAGGGGGATATGAGCCTGGTTGGTCCCCGACCGCTCCTCATGCGCTACCTGCCCCGGTACACGCCGCGCCAGTTCCGGCGTCACGAGGTGCGGCCGGGCATCACGGGCTGGGCACAGGTGAACGGCCGCAACGCCCTGACATGGGAGGAGAAGTTCGAGCTCGACGTGTGGTATGTGGAGAACCGGTCGATCGGGCTCGACGTGAAGATCCTGTGGCGCACGGTCCGGCAGGTACTCATGCGCGAGGGCGTCAGCGCGGAGGGGCACGCGACGATGCCGGAGTTCCTGGGGTCTCCGCCCGAGAGCGGCGAGGCGAGGTGACATGGAAGACCTGGTGCTGTTCGGGACGGGCGGATTCGCGAGAGAGGTCCACCAGGTGGTCAAGGATCTGAATCGAGTCACCCCGACTTGGCGATTTCTCGGATTTTGGACGGCAACCCCTCGCGACACGGTCTCGATGTGCACGGCTTTCCTGTGCTCGGCGGGGCCGATTGGCTCCGGGTGCGGCCGAGGGTGCTGGTGGCGGTGGCCATCGGGAACCCAGTCTCGAAGAAGAGGGTCGCCGAGGAGCTTCGGGCGGCGGGTGCGGACCGCTTCGCCACGCTGGTCCACCCTCTGGCCTGGATCGGCGACGGCGTCACGCTGGGGCGGGGCACGATCGTCTGTGCCGGCAACAAGATCACGACGGACATCGCCCTCGGGGACCACGTGATCGTGAACCTCAACTGCACGATCGGCCACGACGCGGTGCTCTCCGATTACGTGACCGTGGCGCCGGGGGTGAACGTCTCGGGCGCGGTTCGGATCGGGGAGGGCGCCGACATCGGCACCGGTGCGGCGATCATCCAGGGGGTTTCCATTGGCGCGGGCACCATCGTGGGCGCCGGCGCCGTGGTGACGAGAGACATCCCCCCCGGCGTCACGGCAGTGGGTGTTCCGGCGCGGCCGCTCCAGCGCACCCCGCCCGCACCAAGAGTCCCATGAGCGCCGAGCCAAGCCGCCGCCTCTTCCTCTCCCCTCCCCACCTCTCCGGCGAGGAGCTGACCCTCGTCCACAAGGCCTTCGCGTCAAACTACATCGCGCCGGTAGGGCCGATGATGGACGCCTTCGAGGCGGAGTTCGCCGCGTACACCGGGATCGGCACGCGGTGGCGGTCTCCAGCGGCACGATGGCCATGCGCTTGGCGCTGCGGGGCTTGATGAGGGGCCCGACATGATATACAGTCGTGGCGTGTATATCCTGGGGAGAGGAGGGCACTGTGCAAGTAGCCAAGTGGGGTAACAGCCTGGCCGTCCGCCTTCCCGCGGCCGTGGTGGAAGCGCTGGAGATCCGGGAGGGCGACGATGTTCGCATCGAAGTGCTCGACGCCCGGACGCTGGCAGTGAGCAAGAAGCCTGGGGCCCGGGAGCTTCTTGCCCGCTTGCGGAAGTATCGAGGCCGGCTGCCTGCCGACTTCCGCTTCGACCGCCTCGAGGCGCACGAACGCGATGGGTAGGGCGTTCTTCGACACGAACGTGCTTCTGTATCTTCTCTCTGAAGACGGACCCAAGGCAGACCGGGCGGAAGCGGTGATGGGGGGTGGGGGTGTGATCAGCGTCCAAGTGCTGAACGAGTTCGCGTCGGTGGCCACCCGGAAACTCCGGATGACCTATCCGGAGGTCCGGGACGTCCTCGCCCCCCTTCGCGAGCTCTGCGCGGTGGAGCCCGTTACCTCCCAAATCCACGACCTCGGCCTGACCGTAGCGGAGCGCTTCGGATTCTCCTTGTACGACGCACTGATCATCGCCTCCGCCCTTTTCGCAGGGTGCAACACCCTATACTCGGAGGACTTTCAGGACGGCCAGCGCATCGACGACCGACTGGTGATCCGCAACCCCTTTCGGTAGCGATGCCCGCAACCGTCGACATCCTAGCGGAAAGTTGCCGTCCATGCCGTCACGCCTCTTCCTCTCCCCTCCCCACCTCTCCGGCGAAGAGCTCAGTCTCGTCCACGAGGCCTTCGCCTCGAACTACATCGCGCCGGTAGGGCCAATGGTGGACGCCTTCGAGGCGGAGTTTGCCGAGTATACGGGCATTTCTCACGCGGTGGCGGTCTCCAGCGGGACGGCGGCCATGCACCTGGCGCTGCGGCTACTTGGGGTCGGCCCCGGCGACGAGGTCATCACATCCACCCTGACCTTCATCGGGAGCGTCACGCCGGCAACCTTCCAGGGGGCGGTTCCCGTGTTCGTTGACGCGGACCGGGCGACGTGGAACATGGACCCGAGCCTCTTGGCCGAAGAGCTCGACGCGTGCCGGTGCAGGGGGCGCCTGCCGAAAGCGGTAGTGCCAACCGACCTCTACGGCCAGTGCTGCGACATGGACCGCATCCTCGAGATCTGCTCGCCCTACGGCATCCCGGTGGTGACCGACTCCGCCGAGGCGGTGGGGGCGACCTACAAGGGCCGCCACGCGGGGGTGGGCGCCCGGGCGGCCGTGTTCTCCTTCAACGGGAACAAGATCATCACCACCTCCGGGGGAGGGATGCTCTGCTCCGACGACGGGGCGCTGATCGAGAAGGCCCGCTTCCTCTCCCAGCAAGCCCGCGACCCCGCGTCCCACTACGAGCACTCGACCATCGGCTACAACTACCGCCTGAGCAACGTGTTGGCCGCCATCGGCCGGGGGCAGCTGCGCGCCCTGGAGGACCGGGTGCGGCGCAAGCGCGAGATCTTTGCGTTCTACCGTGAGTCTTTGGGGGACCTTCCCGGAATCGAGCTCATGCCCGAGGCACCCTACGGCCGGTGCACCCGCTGGCTTACGGTGCTCACGATCGATCCGGAGGCCTTCGGGGCGGATCGGGAGGCGGTACGCAAAGCCCTGGAGGCGAAGAACATTGAAGCTCGGCCCGTGTGGAAGCCCATGCACCTGCAGCCAGTCTTTTCGGGGTGCCGGGTGGCCGGCGGCGCGGTGAGCGAAGAGCTCTTCGCCCGAGGGCTGTGCCTGCCCTCGGGCACGGCCATGACTGACGCCGACCTGGAGCGGGTAGTAGAGACGGTGAGGCGGCATGAACCGCAGGGCATGGAGCGGGCGGGGGACTCCCGCTGAGACACTGGTAGTTTATGGAGCATATTTCTGTGCAATGGCCGGGGCTGGCAAGGGTGCACGCGTCCGGACCGGGAATCTCGGACACGGGGAGTTCTTTTGCCTCAGAGGTTCGGTGCGAAGCGGGACGCCTGACGCCAAGGGGTGCCGAGACCCACAGCCCGCGTCTTGCGGAAGGGCTCTCCGGCTCTGCTCTCCGGTTCGCCGGTGAATCCAGGGGCACCGGCCCCCTGTTGGCCCGCCGCGAGAATTCACCGCCACGTTTTGCCGAAGGGCCGGGGGCCCCGTGTCGCATCGACCGAAGCGGCGAGGGTTGGAAGACGGGTGGGACCGGGCCTAGCCGCCCTTCCGGGGCCCTCCCTTCGACACGTCGCGGGTTGCTGGGCCCGGCGGAGGGGCTTTCCGGCCCTATCCGGAGCCGGGCGCCGGACTTGGGACTGCCGGCCCACTAGACCAGCAGGTCCGTTTTCTGGTATCTATGGCGCCGCTCCCCGCGGGACTCGGCGTCCCGCTCCTCCGGGGCCGCCCTGTCTGCGGGCCGGCGCCGTCGGACTTCCCGGGCGTTCAGAGGGGGATTGGATGCAGCGGTACAGAAGGCTCTTTCTCCTCCCGGTGGACGCGGTCCTCGTAGCGCTCAGCCTCCTCCTCGCGTACCTGATCCGCTTCGAGGGGAAGATCCCCGACAGCCACTGGCCCGCGTTCTGGACCGGGATGGCCGTCTCTCTGGCGGTCAAGCCCGCCTTCTTCTTCCTCTCGGGCTTCTACCGCCGCCTGTGGCGCTACGCCTCGATCAACGACCTCATCCACATCGTGAAGACGGTGTTCGTGGCGTGCCTGGCGTCGACGGTCATCGCCCTCTTCCTGACCCACTTCGACGGGTACTCGCGCTCGGTCCCGATCCTCGACTGGGTGTTCCTGAACGCCCTGATCCTGGGCCGGAGCCTCGCCTGGCGCCTGGCCCAGGAGCACACCTACTCCCGCCGCGAGGAGAAGGGTGCGCCGATCCTGATCGTGGGGGCCGGGATGGCCGGCCGGATGCTCCTGCAGGAGATCAAGCACAACCCCGAGCTGCCGTATCACGTGGCCGGCTTCCTCGACGACGACCCGGCCAAGGTGGGCGCAAAGGTGAGCGAGGTGCCGGTGCTCGGCCGGATCGCCGAGCTGCCGCGGATCGCCCGGTTCCAGGGCGTGACCAAGGTGCTGATCGCCATCCCCTCGGCCCCCTCGACGCTCGTCCGCAAGGTGGTGCACGCGTGCCAGGAGGCGGGGCTCGCGGTGCAGACCCTGCCGCCCATCACCGACATGCTCGACCCGGAGAGGCTGGCGGCCCAGCTTCGGGAGGTGAACCTGGAGGACCTGCTGGGGCGCGACCCGGTCCGCCTCGACGTGCAGCGGATCCAGAGCTGCCTCGCGGGGCGCCGGGTGCTGGTAACGGGGGCGGGAGGCTCGATCGGGAGCGAGATCTGCCGCCAGATCGCCCGGTTCGAGCCCCAGGAGCTGATCCTGCTCGAGGTGGCCGAGACCCCGCTGCACGACGTCACCCTGGAGCTGCAGCGCACCTTCCCCCGCCTGCGGACCACGCCGCTGCTCGCCGACGTCCGCGACGGCGAGAACATGGCCGCCTGGTTCGGGAAGTTGCGGCCCCAGATGGTGTTCCACGCGGCTGCGTACAAGCACGTGCCGATGATGGAGCTCCATCCCCTGGAGGCGGTCCGCACCAACGTCTTCGGGACCCGGAACCTGGTCGAGGCTGCGGACGCCGCCGGCGTGGAGCGTTTCGTGATGATCTCGACCGACAAGGCGGTGAACCCCACCAACGTGATGGGGGCGTCGAAGCGGGCGGCCGAGGTCTTCGTGCAGGCCTTCGCGGAAGGCAGCAACACCGAGTTCGTCACGGTGCGCTTCGGAAACGTGCTCGGCTCGAACGGGAGCGTGGTGCCGCTCTTTCAGGCGCAGATCGCCCGGGGCGGGCCGGTGACCGTGACCCACCCGGACGTGACCCGCTACTTCATGACCATCCCCGAGGCGAGCCAGCTCGTGCTCCAGGCGGGCAGCATGGGGCGCGGCGGGGAGATCTTCCTGCTGGACATGGGGGAGCCGGTGAAGATCGTCGACCTGGCCGAGGAGCTCGTCCGCCTCTCGGGGCTCGTGCCTCATCAGGACGTGGACATCACCTTCACCGGCCTGCGCCCGGGGGAGAAGCTCTTCGAGGAGCTGCTCATCGACGGCGAGGGGATCAAGCCCACCGACCACAAGAAGATCCTGGTGGCGGCGGCCTGCTCGACCGAGCTCAAGACCGTGGAGCGCCACCTCCAGGAGCTGACCTTCTGCGTGCGCAAAGGGGACGACGACCTGGTGGTCCACAAGCTCCAGGAGATGGTTCCCGAGTACCGGCCCGCGGGCCGGGCCGCAGGCCACCGCCTGCAGATGCACCCCTCCGCGGTGCCGCCCGAAGCGCCCTCCGCGCCGGGGCGCGGGCCGTGGGAACCCGGAGGCTCGAAGCTGGAAGCTGGAAGCCGGAGTCCGGAGGCCGGAAGCTGAAACCCCAATCCTCAAGCACCGAACCTCAAACCCCGAAGCTCAGGGGGGTCTCCCGCTCACTGCTCACTGTTCAGTAAGCGCCCTAGGGGACGTGAGGGTCAGTGGCTCTTGTGGCCCATCCCGTTCACACCGCGCTTCGGATGGGTAACGGCGGGGCGGAGATGCCGGCGGGCTGGCCGAAAACGGACAAATGCCCCGGCGGCGTTGGTGGTTTTTGTGCCCGTGCGCGGCGTCCGGCGGCGAGGCCGCCCTTGTCAGAGCATTCGGCCGACCGCTCTGGCATATTTTCGCAGATCGTTGAGGCCGGCAGGAAGTCGAACACCTCCCCGTAGTCGATGTCCCAGTGTTTCCGGAGGGGCCCGCTTTCGGCCCCTTTCCAGGTTGACGGGGGTAACACGATTGGATACGCTTCGGTCGTTGGGTGCTACGAGAACTCAAATCCGTTTCACTTGGCGAGGCGCCCCATGCACATGGCCGACGCGCTGCTCTCCCCCGCCGTGGGCGGCAGCCTGTGGGCTGCGACGGGGATGGTAACGGTCTACTGCTCCCGCAAGGTCCGGGAGGAGATGGACGATCGGAGGGTCCCCCTCATGGGGGTGCTGGGCGCGTTCATCTTCGCGGCCCAGATGATCAACTTCACGATCCCCGGTACGGGCTCCAGCGGACACCTTGGGGGTGGCATGATCCTGGCCGCCCTCCTGGGGCCCTATGCCGCCTTTCTGGTAATGGCCTCGGTGCTCACGGTCCAGGCGCTCTTCTTCGCGGACGGAGGGCTGCTCGCCCTAGGGGCGAACATCTTCAACCTGGGAGCCTTGCCGTGCTTCGTGGCGTACCCGCTCTTGTTCCGGCCCCTGGCGGGTCGGGACCCCTCGCCGGCGCGGCTTGCGGCCGCGTCGGTGGCAGCCGCGGCGGTGGGCCTGCAGCTCGGGGCGGCCGGGGTGGTGCTCCAGACCGTGCTCTCGGGCATTTCGGAGCTTCCCCTCCGCTCCTTTCTGCTTCTCATGCTCCCCATCCATCTCGCCATCGGGGTCGTGGAAGGCCTGATCACGGCGGCGGTCGTGGGCTTCGTGCGTCGCGCCCAGCCCGAGCTCCTGGCCCGCCCGGAGGTCCCGCGGCCCGCCGCGGCCGTGCCCTTGCGCCGCGTGATCCTGGGTTTGGCGACGGCGGCCGCGGTGACCGGGGTGGCGCTCTCCTGGTTCGCCTCCGCCCACCCGGATGGGTTGGAGTGGGCCATTTCCCGGATCACGGGGTCCGAGGAGCTGGAGCGAGGGGGCGGGGCGGTCCACGAGGGCCTGGAGCGTCTCCAGGAGCGGACGTCGTTCCTCCCGGACTACGGGTTCCGGACGCCGGCGCAGGCCGAGGGGGAGGACCCGGAGCCCGCGTGGCCGGCGGTGGACCCGGGGACCAGCGTCTCCGGACTGGTCGGGGGGCTGCTCACCCTGGGGATGGCGGTGGGGATCGGCTGGGTCCTGCGCCGCCGTGCGGGGGGGCTGCCCCAGGGGTGAAGCGAGGGGTTCGGTTTCCCATCATGGGGGACCGGTGTTCCGCCCCCTTCCCGCCCGGCCGCGAGAGCCCTTGCGCCGCAGTTGTCCCGGGTCACAAGCCGTCGGTCATCCGCTGCGGGTTCTGCTCGACCCATCGCAGCAACTCTCGTCGGATCCGCTCGACGTCCACCAGACGCAGCGCACAGATCTCCCAGAGCTCGGTCTTGGTGACTTCGTGGTAGAAGTGGACGAGGCGGTTTCGGTAGCCGGCCATCAGGCGCAGGGTCTGGGCCTCGGCAGGTCCCAGAACCCCGGTCTCCTCAAGGCGAGCGGCGATCTCTTTGTATTCGGTCACCCCGACCCCAAAGCCCTTGGCCAGGATGTGCCGGCCGCTGTCGAGGAGCGCCTCGAGGCAGCGGCGCAGGCAGGATTCCGCCGCCCACACGTTTCGCCGGTCGGCGAGAAACGCGGTCTGGTCTTCGAGGGGGAGCGCTCTCAGGTCTGCGAGGCACTCGCCGATGATCGCGGCCCGGTCAGCGAGCACCCGCCTCGACACCAGGGACGGGGTCATCGCCGGGACACCAGAAGCAGCGCCATCCGTTCCCGCTCCAGGGGCACGAGATCCCCTGCCCGGCGCAACACGTAGAGCTCGTGTTCGTCGGCGTCGTGGTTATCGAGAGCGAACAGGCGTTCCCCGCGGACGACCTCGGCCGCCACGAACGGGTCGGCTTCGGAGAGCACGACGAGGTCGACCCGGCCGACGCCCAGGAGGTCCTCGAGGGACTGGGCGAGGCGCACCTTCTCGTCCACTCCCCAGCGCGTGCCGCGGGCGGGGCGGGCGCCAAGGTCCACGTCCGCCGGGCCCGCTGCCAGCTTGTCGATCCGGCCTCCAAGCCAGTCGAAGATCTCGCCCGCCCGGCTGCCGAAGGCGTACAGCGCCGCGACCCGGTGGGGCCGCAGGGTGTCGGCCAGCGCTCGTTCTCGGCTACTCATCGCCATGTCCCGAGTCAAAGGGGGGCTCTCGCAGACTGTCGGAGAAGGAAGGCTATCGCTCGGATCGGGGAAAGACAAGGGAACCTCGGCCGCCGCAGCACCGGGCCCAGGGAGCCTCCTGGCCCCCCAAGCGTCAGTTCCCCACGTCCCCCCTCTTCAGCCAGAAGTCGAAGGAGCGCCCGGGGACGAAGATGTCGAGGCCGACGGAGGGCACGTCCAGCGGGTTGGTCACCACGTGGGGCTCGTCGCCGGGGATGTAGGCCGCGTCCCCTTCGTCGAGGACCTGCTCCCCGTCCGCGTCGGTGGTGACGGCGAGCTTGCCCCGGAGCACCACCAGGACCTGGGCGCTCGGGTGTTCGTGCCGGGGGGACGCGTGGCGCGGCGGCTTGACGAAGTGCTCGAGGGAGATGTCCGCCTCGTTGCACAGGCTCACGCGCTTCCAGTCCTTCTCGGGCTCATACCTGGCGGCGGTTGCGGAACGGATGATCTTCACGGCCGGTCTCCTGTCAGGTTCCACGTGCCGGGTTCGAGGTTCGGAGCTCGAGGTTCTCGTTGAACCGCCTACACACGGAATTGGGGAATCATCGAAGCACTGCCTTGAGCACCCGGAACGGCTTCCAAGATCGCACATCGAACTCAGAACATCGAACGGCTCTCAACCTCGAACAGCCCGTCCCCCTTGACCCTCCGTCCCCCGGCCCCTGTGCCATTCCCAGGCGGTCTCGAGAATGGACCGCAGGTCGGGGAAGCGGGGCTCCCACCCGAGCTCTGCGTGGATCTTCTCCGGGCTCCCCACCAGGACTGCCGGGTCGCCCCAGCGCCGGCGGGCCTCCAGGGCCGGGATGGGCCGGCCGGTGAGGCGCCGCGACTCCTCGATGACCTCTCGCACCGAGTAGCCCTGGCCGTTGCCCAGGTTGTAGGAGCGGCTCTCCCCGCCCCCGAGCAGGTGCTCCAGAGCCAGCAGGTGGGCCTCCGCCAGGTCGGTCACGTGGATGTAGTCGCGGACGCACGTGCCGTCCGGGGTGGGGTAGTCGGTGCCGAAGACCGCGATGTGGGGGCGACGGCCCAGGGCGACGTCGAGCACCAGGGGGATCAGGTGGGTCTCCGGGTCGTGGTCCTCCCCGAGCTCCCCCTCGGGGTCCGCCCCGGCGGCGTTGAAGTAGCGCAGACTCACGTGGCGCAGGCCGTGGGCGACCTCGAAGTCCCGCAGCATGTGCTCCACCACGAGCTTGGTGCGGCCGTAAGGGTTGACGGGGTTCTGGGGGTGGTCCTCGGGAATGGGGACCCGAGTGGGCTCCCCGTAGGTGGCGCAGGAAGAGGAGAAGATGAGGTGCTCGCTCTCCACCTCGGCCATGGCCTCCAGCAGGGAGAGAGTGTTCGCCACGTTGTTTCGGTAGTACTTGCCCGGGTCCCTCACCGACTCGCCCACGTAAGCGTAGGCGGCGAAGTGCAGGACCGCCCGGATGCGGTGCTCGAGAAGGACCTCCTTCACCCGTTCCCGGTCCGCCAGGTCGGCTTCCACGAAGGTGCCCCACCGGGCGGCCCAGCGGTGGCCGTAGACCAGATTGTCGAGGACCACCGGATGGTAACCGCGCTGCGCGAGGAGCTTGGCGGCATGGCTCCCGATGTACCCGGCGCCCCCGGCCACGAGAATGGATTCCATGGAGCCTCCTGCGTCCGGCATGCCGGGGCGGGCCCCGGCACGCCTTACCTCCGGCCGATGCCGAAGTAGGCGAAGCCGAGCTTGCGCACGTCCTTGGGCTCGTAGAGGTTGCGCCCGTCGAAGATCACCGGGTCGGCCATGAGGGCCTTCATGCGGCCGAAGTCCGGTCGGCGGAAGACCCCCCACTCCGTGCAGATGGCCAGGGCGTGGGCCCCCTGCAGGGCGTCGTAGTTGGTGGGGCAGAACGACAGACCCGGCCGCTCCCCGAAGGCCCGCCGGGCGGTTTCCTCGGCCACCGGGTCGTAGGCCTGCACCGCGACGCCCGCGTCCAGCAACCGTCCCACGATGGTCAGGCTCGGGGCCTCGCGCATGTCGTCGGTGTTGGGCTTGAAGGACAGGCCCCACACCGCCACCGTGGCGGCCTTCGGGTCGGTCCCCCCGGCCGCGAGGTGGGCCAGGATCTTCTCCGCGAGCACCGACTTCTGGCGGGCGTTGACCGCCTCCACGGCCTCGAGGATCCGGGGCTCGCACCCGGCCTGTCGGCAGGTGCGGATCAGGGCTTTGACGTCCTTGGGGAAGCAAGACCCCCCGTACCCGACCCCCGGGAAGAGGAAGGCGTACCCGATGCGACTGTCGGCCCCGATCCCCAGCCGCACGTTGCCCACATCCGCCCCGACCTGGTCGCACAGATTCGCCACCTCGTTGATGAAGCTGATCTTGGTGGCGAGCAGGGCATTGGCCGCGTACTTGGTCATCTCCGCCGAGCGCACGTCCATCACGATCAGGCGGTCCCGCGTCCGGGTGAAGGGCTCGTAGAGCTCCCGCAGGAGCTCGGCGGTGCGCACGTTGTCGGTGCCCACCACGATCCGGTCGGGTTTGAGGAAGTCCTGGACCGCATTGCCCTCCTTGAGGAACTCGGGGTTGGAGACCACGTCGAACTCCACCTCGGCTCCCCGGGCGTCGAGCTCGGCCTGCACGGCCGCCCGCACCTTCTCGGCCGTGCCCACCGGCACCGTGGACTTGGTCACCACGATCTTGTAAGCCTCGAGCCCCCGGCCGATGGCCCGGGCCACCGCCAGCACGTGCTGGAGGTCGGCCGAGCCGTCCTCCCCCTCGGGGGTGCCCACGGCGATGAAGAGCACGAGGCTGTCCTTCATCCCCGCCTCGAGGTCCGTGGTGAAGGTCAGGCGGCCCTCATCGACGTTGCGGTCCAGGAGCTCCTGGAGCCCCGGCTCGTAGATGGGCACCCGCTTCTCCTGGAGTTGGGCGACCTTGGCGGCGTCGATATCGACGCACACCACGTCGCTGCCCATCTCAGCAAAGCACGTGCCGGTCACCAGCCCCACGTAGCCCGTGCCCACGATGCACAGTTTCATGGCCTCTCCTGTCGGTGCTCCGCGGCCCGCTCACCCTTGCCAACGGAGGGAGCTCCGGCCCGCCGGGGCTCGTCCTGTTCTCTGTCGGTACCGGTATCGGTATCGAGGCCGATCGTCGTTAGGAACCTCGGCGAGATCGGGGTGGCGATCCCGATCCCGATGGGTTCCGTGGAGGGGAGATCCCTCTGCATGCTTGCTTCCCGTGCCCTGCCGGCGCCACCCGCGACGCTCCCTCCACCAGCCTCACGGCTCCGGCCACGCCCGGGGGGTTCCGGTGGGGGGCTCCCAGAGCTGCTTCTGGGTGCCGGTGCGCAGCTTCACGACGACCCCCAGCACCCGGTCCGCTACCCGCTCCTTGGTGGTGAGGGGCACACCGATCTCCGAGCCGTCCGCGGTAAAGATGCGCACGGCGTTCGTGTCTACCAGGAAGCCGGCCCCGGGGGCCGTGACGTCGTTGGCCACCACTGCGTCCAGATGCTTCTCGGCGAGCTTCGCCCGGGCATTGGCCTCCAGGTCGGCGGTCTCCGCCGCGAAGCCGATGAGGAGCTGCCCTGGACGCTTGTGCTCACCCAGGTCCCGCAGGATGTCCGGGTTGGGCTCCAGATCCAGGGGAGGCGGGGCCCCCTGGCGCTTCTTGATCTTCTGGGGGGCGGAGGACACGGGCCGCCAGTCCGACACGGCGGCCGCCTTGAGGATCACGCTCGCGTCGGGGGCCTCCCGCAGGACGACCTCGTGCATCTGGCGGGCGGTGGTGACCCGCAGCACCCGCGCGTGCAGCGGCGGGGCCAGGTTGGTGGGCCCGGTGACCAGGGTGACTTGCGCTCCCCGGCGCACCGCCGCCCGGGCCAGGGCGTAGCCCATCTTCCCCGAGGAGTGGTTGGAGACGAACCGAACCGGGTCGATGGGCTCCACGGTGGGACCGGCCGTGACCAGGACGTGCTCCCCGACCAGGTCCTTGGGGGAGAGGAGGATCTCGAGGGCATCGACGATCTCCTCCGGAGGCGCCATCTTGCCCTTGCCCGTGACCCCGCAGGCGAGCTCGCCGGGAACAGGGCCCACCAGGTGGTAGCCGGCCTCCGCCAGAAGCCCCACGTTGCGCTGCATCGCCCGGCTCTCCCACATGACGACGTTCATCGCCGGGGCGAAGAGCACCGGGACCCGGGTCGCCATGATCATGGTGGAAAGAAAGTCGTCGGCGATCCCGTTCGCCACCTTTCCCAGCAGGTTGGCCGTGGCAGGGGCCACCACCATGACGTGGGCCCGGTCGGCCAGGGTGACGTGGCCGATCTCCGAGCCCTGGAACAGGGCGAAGAGCTCCTGGGTGACGGGGTTGCCCGAGATCGTCTGGAAGGTGAGCGGCGTGACGAACCGGGTGGCGTTCTCTGTCATCACCACGTGGACGTGCGCGCCGCGCTGGGTCAGGTCGCGGCAGAGGAGCACGCCCTTGTAAGCGGCGATACCTCCCGAGACCCCGAGGATGATCTCCCGATCTCTCAGCATGTGCGCGCTCCCGACGGGTGGCGGGCGGCCGGGGGGCGGCGCCCGGGGGCGGGGGGGCCCGGGCCTGTCACTGGAAGAAGGGGTTGGTCCGCTTTTCGGTGCGCACGGTGGTGGCCGGGCCGTGGCCGGGGTAGACCACCGTGTCCTCGGGCAGGGTGAAGATCCGTGTGCGCACGGACCGGAGCAGGGTGTCGTAGTCCCCTCCCTGCAGGTCGGTGCGCCCTATGGAGCCGGCGAAGAGGAGGTCGCCCACGAAGACGCTCTTGTCCAGGAGGTAGCTCACCGAGCCCGGGGAATGGCCGGGGGTGTGGAGCACCTGGAGGGTGTAGGGGCCGAACCGGACCCTGTCCCCGTCCTCCAGGAACACGTCGGGGGCGGGTGCCGCCTCTACCCGGACCCCGAAGAGGAGGCCCTGGCCGGTCATCCCCTGGATCAGGGTCAAGTCCCCCCGGTGGACGTGGATCGGCGCCCCGGTGGCCCGCTTGAGGCTTGCCAGGCCCTCCACGTGGTCGAAGTGGCCGTGGGTGGCCAGGATGGCCACGGGATTGAGGCGTCGGGCCTCGAGGGAGCGCACCAGCACCGGGGTGTCGCCGCCGGGGTCGATGACCACCGCCTCCCGGGTCTCTTCGTCCCCCAGGATGTAGCAGTTGGCCTGGATCATGCCGACGGGGTGGATATCGAGGATCATCGGGTACCTCTCGGGGACGGGTGACGAGCGACGGGGTGGAGCTCAGGAACCCAGGATCCATCCCTGGCCTGCTTCGGTCAGGGCGTCGAGGGTGTCGGGGTCGGAGGCCTCCAGGTAGAGGCGCACCACGGGCTCGGTGCCCGACTTGCGCACCAGGAGCCACGCGCCCCCTTCCAGGAGGAGCTTGAGGCCGTCCAGGGTGACCGTGCCCGTGACCCCGCGGCCCGCGAACGATGAAGGCGGGGCGCCGAGGCGCTCCCCGAGGGCCTGCTCCTGGGCCGGGCTGAGGTGGAGGTTTACCCTCCGGGTCAGGGTGCGGCCCACCCGGGCGTAGAGCTCCTCGAGCTGCTCGAAGAGCGGCTTGCCCCGCCGGGCGACCATCTCCGCGGCCAGGCAGCAGGCCAGGATGCCGTCCTTTTCGGGAACGTGGCCCCGGATGGAGAGGCCGGCGGACTCCTCGCCGCCCAAGGCGACCTCTCCCCTGCGGATCAGGTCGCCGATGAACTTGAACCCCACGGGGGTCTCGTGGACCTGCCGGCCGAGGTCGCGGGCCACAGCGTCCACGAGGTGGGTGGTGGCCACGCTGCGGGCCACCCCACCTTCGAACCCTCGGTCCCGGATCAGGTAGTCCAGGAGCAGGGCCAGGAAGTAGTTGGGCTCCAGGAACCGGCCGCCGGCGTCCACGACCCCGAAGCGGTCGGCGTCCCCGTCGGTGGAGAGGCCGAGCCGGACCCCCGGGTCCTCCCGGACGAGGGCGAGGAGCTCGGGGATGTGTGCCTCGCTGGGCTCCGGCGGCCGGCCCCCGAAGAGGGGGTCCGGGTAGTCGTGGACCATCCGGAGCTCACACCCCGCCTCGGCCAGGAGGTGATCCAGATAACCTCGCGCCGTGCCGAAGAGGGGGTCGACGGCGAGCCGGAGCCCGGCGGCCCGGATGCGGTCGAAGTCCACGAGCTCCCGCAGGCGGTCCAGGTACGCCGGCCGCGGGTCGTGGCGGACCACCAGGCCGGCCGCCAGGGCCTCGTCGAAGCCGAGCCGGCGGTACTGCCCCTCGACCATGCCCGCATTGGCGCGAATCTCGATGTCCCGGGTGGTTTCGGGCAGCGCAGGGCCGCCCCAGGCCGGGCTGAACTTGACGCCGTTGTACTCGGGGGGGTTGTGAGAGGCGGTGAAATTGAGCGCGCCGTCCCGCCCGTGGTGGAGGATGTCGAAGGAGACCACGGGGGTGGGGACGTCCCGGTCGACCGCGTAGGCTCGCAGGCCGTTGCCCGCCAGCACCTCGCAGGCCACCCGGGCGAAGGCCGGACCCATGAAGCGGGTGTCGTGGGCGACCAGCACGCCCTGCCCGCCGAGGCCCTCGGCCACGAGGTGATCGGCCACGGCCTGGACCACCACCCGCACGTTCTCGAAGGTGAAGTCGTCGCACAGGACCGCCCTCCACCCCGAGGTGCCGAACTTCACGGTCGCTTGCTTCATGTGCCCTCCCAAGGGATGCGTCGGGGCGACCGGGCCGAAGGGCCCCGTGCCTAGCTCCTGCCGACGATCAGGCGGTCCAGGGGCAGACGATCGGCGGTGCCCTGGCGCTCCCGGGCCGGGTAGCCGAGGGCCACCACGGCCATGAGCTCGCAGGAAACCGGCGCCCCCAGCAGCTTCTCCACGTCGTGGCGTCGGTTCAGGATCTCGCCGAGCCAGCAGGACCCCAGCCCCAGGCCGTGGGCGGCCAGCAGGAGGTTCTGGAGGCAGGCGCCCACCCCCTGACAGTCCTTGTCCCGGTGATAGGAGGCGCTCCCCTCCAGAAAGACGGCCACCGCGGCCCGGGCTGACCGGAGCACGTGGCCGTAGCGGGTACAGGCTGCCAGACCCTCGAGCACGGCCGGGTCCTGGACCAGGTGGAACCGCCAAGGTTGGTTGTTCAGCCCCGACGGGGCCCAATGGGCTGCATCGACCACCGCTTCCAGGAGCTCCCTGGAAACGGGGTCCGGGCGGAAGTCCCGCACGCTGCGGCGCGTTCGGATGGCCTCGAGAAGCTCCATATTTTCTCACGTCGTCCGGGGTCCGGGAAGAGCGCGGAAGTATAGCAACCGCGTTTCCGGGGGGTCAAGAAAGTGGGCGCGGGGGCCGAGAGGTGGGAGGGTCGGGGTTGCCGAGCCGTTTCCGGGGTTTCGCCTGGAAGGTGTGCCCCGCCCTCTGTTACCATCCCGGGCGCTTCTCGCCCCTTTCCCCCCCCCAAGGACTGCCCCATGGCCCGTTACCTGGTCACCGGCGCCGCCGGCTTCATCGGGTTCCACGTCGCCCGGGCCCTGCTCGAGCGGGGAGCGTGCGTGGTGGGGCTCGACGACCTGAACGCCTACTACGACGTCCGGCTCAAGCAGGCGCGCCTTGCCCTGCTGGAGCCCTGTCGGGGGTTCTCCTTTCACCGGGCCGACGTGGCCGACCCCGTTGCCCTGGGCCGGGCCTTCGACGAAGGGCCCTACGACGCCGTCTGCCACCTGGCCGCCCAGGCCGGGGTGCGCTACAGCCTGGAGAACCCGGTGGCGTACGGGCACGCCAACCTCATGGGGTTCCTCCACGTGCTCGAGGCCTGCCGGCACCGGGGCACGGGCAACCTCGTGTACGCCTCGTCCTCGTCGGTGTACGGAGCCAACGCGAAGGTGCCGTTCTCCGAGGACGACCGGGTCGACCGCCCCGTGAGCCTCTACGCCGCCACCAAGCTCGCCGATGAGCTCATGGCCCACACCTATCACCACCTGTATGGGGTCCCGGTGACCGGGCTGCGCTTCTTCACGGTGTACGGGCCATGGGGCCGCCCGGACATGGCCCTGTACTCCTTCACCCGCAGCATCCTCGCGGGCCGGCCCATCGACGTGTACAACCGGGGGGACATGGAACGGGACTTCACGTACGTGGACGACATCGTGGAGGGGGTGCTCGCGGCCCTGGACCGCCCCTTGGGGGACGAGGTGCTGAACCTGGGCAACTCTCGCACCGTACGGCTGGACCGCTTCATCCGGATCCTCGAGGGAGCCCTGGGGGTGGAGGCCCGCCGGAACCTCCTGCCCATGCAGCCAGGGGACGTGCCCCGCACCTTCGCGGACGTCTCGAAGACCCGCCGGCTGCTGGGTTGGGAGCCCCGTACGACCATCGAGGAGGGGATCCCCCGGTTCGTGGCCTGGTACCGGGAATATCACGGCGAGGCCGGCATGCGGTGAGGGGCCGGGCCGGCCCCAGGAGCAGACATGGCACGATTCCTCGTGACCGGCGCCGCCGGGTTCATCGGGTCCAACCTGGTCGAGGCCCTCCTGGGGGCAGGGGAGACCGTCCGGGGCCTGGACAACTTCCTCACGGGCAAGCGCGAGAACCTGCGGGGCTTGGAGGCGGCGGAGTTCCTGGAGGGGGACGTCCGGGACCCGGAGACCTGCGCCCGGGCCTGCCGGGGCGTGGAGTACGTGCTCCACCAGGCGGCATTGGGCTCGGTGCCCCGGAGCGTGGAGAACCCGGCGCTCTCCAACGACTGCAACGTCACGGGCACCCTGCACATGCTGGTGGCCGCCCGGGACGCGGGGGTGCGGCGGTTCGTCTTCGCCGCGAGCTCCTCGGCCTACGGCGACACCCCCACCCTCCCCAAGGTGGAGACCATGCCGGCGCGGCCCTTGTCCCCCTATGCTCTGACCAAGCACGTGGGGGAGCAGTACTGTCGCATCTTCACCGAGCTCTACGGGCTGGAGGCGGTGAGCCTGCGGTACTTCAACGTGTTCGGCAGGCGCCAGGACCCCTTCGGGGCCTACGCCGCGGTGATCCCGCGCTTCGCCTCCGCCCTGCTGGCGGGCCGCTCCGCCGAGATCTACGGGGACGGGGAGCAGACCCGGGACTTCACCTACGTGGCGGATGTGGTGCAGGCGAACCTCAGGGCATGCGAGGCCCCCCGGGAGGCGTGCGGGGAGGTCTTCAACATCGCCTGCGGTGACCGGATCAGCCTCAATGAGCTCCACCGGGAGATTGCCCGTCTCCTGGGTAGCGACCGGGAGCCCGTCTACGCCGCGCCCCGCCCCGGGGACGTGCGCCACAGCCTGGCCGACGTGGGCAAGGCCCGTCGACTCCTCGGCTACGAGCCGAGCTACGACGTGCGCCGGGGCCTGGAGGAGGCCATCGGGTGGTACCGGGAGAGTCTGGGACAGTCGGAGGCTGGGGGCTAGGAGCTGGGGGCTGTGAACCCCGAACCTGGAACCTAAAACTTTCTTTTCTTCGGAGCTCTTCATGAGGGCGGTCATCCTCGCGGGGGGAAGCGGGACGCGGCTGTGGCCGTTGTCGCGGGAGCGCTTCCCGAAGCAGTTCCTCCCGCTCCTGGGGGAGCGAAGCCTCCTGCAGGACACCGTCGAGCGGGTCCGCCCCCTGGTGGGGGACGACCTCTGGGTCGTAGGGGCGGAGGAGGGGCGGTATCTCGTGGCGGACCAGCTCCGGGAGCTGGGCCTGGATCCCCAGGGGCGGGTCCTCAGCGAGCCGGTCGGCCGCAACACCGCCCCGGCGATGGGGCTCGCCGCCCTGGCCTCCGAGCCCGACGACGTGCTCCTGGTACTTCCCTCGGACCACGCGATCCGTGACCGGGAGGCGTTTCGGGCGGCCGCCCGGGCCGCCGAGGCCGTGGCCCGGGCGGGGTACCTGGTGACCTTTGGGGTCACCCCCTCGCGGCCGGAGACCGGGTTCGGGTACATCCGGTTGGGGGATTCCCTGCCCGGCTTCGAGGGGTTCCGGGCCGCCGCCCGTTTCGTGGAGAAGCCCGACCGGGCGACGGCAGAGGGCTATGTGGCCGAG
The DNA here is from genome assembly GCA_033551855.1 of Deferrisomatales bacterium. GTDB lineage: Bacteria > Desulfobacterota > Deferrisomatia > Deferrisomatales > JACRMM01 > JBFLZB01. Next base: position 33,535 of record JAWSUI010000022.1, on the reverse strand, counting down.
GGGGGGTACGTGTGGAACTCGGGCATGTTCTGTCTGACGGCCCGCACCTTGCTGGAGGAGCTCGCGGAGCACGCCCCCGTCCTCCGGGAAGGGCTGGAGGAGCTTCGCCCTTACCTCGCCGCGGGCGAGGCGGTGCCGGCGGACCGGTACGCGGCCCTGCCCCGGATCTCGGTGGACTACGCGGTCATGGAGAGGTCGGCCCGGGTCGCGGTCCTCCCGGTGGATCCCGGGTGGTCGGACCTGGGGAGCTTCGCCGCCCTCCTGGACCTCCTCCCCGCCGATGCCGACGGAAACGCCGTGCGGCTCGCCCCCGGGGGGAAGGATGTACTCGTGGAGAGCCGCGGCAGCCTGGCGTGGGCGGGCAACAAGGTGGTGGCCCTGGTCGGGATGGAGGACACCCTGGTGGTGGACACCCCCGACGCCCTCCTGGTCTGCGACCGCTCTCGGGCGCAGGAAGTGGGCCGGGTGGTGGACACCCTGCGGGCCGCGGGCCGCGAGGAGGCGGCTCTCCACCGCACGGTGCACCGTCCCTGGGGCTCCTACACCGTGCTGGAGCAGGGGCCCGGCTACAAGATCAAGCGCATCCGGGTGGAACCCGGCGCGAAGCTCTCCCTGCAGCTCCACCACCACCGGAGCGAGCACTGGGTCGTGGTCTCGGGAACCGCCCGGGTCACCCGCGGCCGGGAGAGCCTGCTGGTGCGCACCGGGGAGTCCACCTTCCTGCCGGTCACGATCCCCCACCGGCTGGAGAACCCCGGCAACCTCCCGCTGCAGATCATCGAGGTGCAGATCGGGGACTACTTGGGGGAGGACGACATCCTGCGGTTCCAGGACGATTACGGCCGGGCGCGCTGAAGCCGCCTTGACTTGCGGCCGCTTCCGGTCGATCGGAAGGCGGACCGGACGCGCGATCCCTCCCGGAGATTCCATGGAGATCGTCCCCCTCGGGGTCGGCGAGGCCTTCGCCAAGACCCTCTTCCAGACCAATTTCCTCGTGCGCCCCGCCGAGGGGGCCCCGTTCCTGGTGGACGCAGGGCACACGGCCTCCCGGGCCCTGCGCGCCCTCGGGGTGGACCTCCGGGAGGCCGCCCGTGTCCTGGTCAGCCACCTCCACGGGGACCACGTGGGGGGCCTCGAGGAGCTGGGGTTCACGGGCTACTTCGTGTGGGGAGAGCGCCCGGTGCTCCACGTGCCCCGCAACCTCCTCCGGGGGCTCTGGGATCACACCCTGCGTGCCGGCATGGGGCAGCGGCACCCCCGTCCCGGGGGAGGGTTCTTCGCAGCCGACGTCGAAACCTACTTCGACGTTCGTCCGGTGGGGGCGGGGGAGCCCTTCGACCTGGGCAGCGTGCAGGTCATCCCGTTTGCCACACCCCACGTCCCGGGGCGGCCGAGCTGGGGGTTCCGGCTGCAGGACCGGGCGACCGGCGGGGCCGCCCTCCTCACCTGCGATTCCCGCCTCCACCGCCGCAATCTCGAGCGCTTCGGTGCGGGGTGCGGCGCGATCTTCCACGACTGCCAGCTCACCGCCAGCGGCGCCCCGGTCCACGCCACCCTCGACGAGCTCCTCGGGCTTCCCGACGGCCACCAGGAGCGGATCTTGCTGGTGCACTACGGGGACGACTGGCGCGACCACCGGGGCCGAACAGGCCGCCTGCGCTTCGCCCGGGAGGGCGAGACCTACCGGTTCTGAGTCCTACCGGCGAATCGCTTCCGGGATCGCCATCGGAGTCGGCGGCAGGGTCGGGCTGCCCCGAGGCGCCGCC
>JAWSUI010000022.1:0-31669 GCA_033551855.1 Deferrisomatales bacterium | reverse complement strand
GCGCACCGCCCCGACCGAAGCGTCGGACCCGGGGGCAGACCACCACCGCCCGTCGTACGCGCGCTGCGTGGGGGCACGCTTCGGAAACGTCGCGGACGGCGCGGCAAGCCCCGGGGCTGCCCGACCCACCACCCTCCGTCGGCAGGGTCGGGCTGCCCCGAGGCGCCGCCGCGCACCGCCCCGACCGAAGCGTCGGACCCGGGGGCAGACCACCACCGCCCGTCGCACGCGCGCTGCGTGGGGGGCACGCCTTCGGGAATCGTCGCGGACGGCGCGGCAAGCCCCGGGGCTGCCCGACCCCGCCCGTCACCCCCATGAACCCTTTCCCCTCGACCGCCCCTTCCCTTCGCGATATCGTCAGCTCATGTCCCGCACCATACTCCACGTGGACATGGACGCCTTCTACGCGTCCGTGGAGCAGCTCGACCGACCCGAGCACCGGGGCCGGCCCGTGGTGGTGGGGGCGGACCCCAAGGAGGGGAGGGGGAGGGGGGTCGTCGCCGCTTGCTCCTACGAAGCCCGGACCTTCGGGATCCGTTCGGCACTTCCGATCTCCCAGGCTTGGCGCCTGTGCCCCGGGGCCGTGTACCTCCGGCCGCGGCCCCGACGCTACGCCGAGGTGTCGGAGGCCGTCTTCAGGATCCTGGGCCGTTACACCGACCGGTTGGAGCCCCTGAGCATCGACGAGGCCTTCCTGGACGTGACCGGCTCCGACCGGCTGTTCGGGGGGCCGGCGGCCATCGGGCAGGCGATCAAGGAGGCGGTCCGAAGAGAGTTGGGGCTGGTTGCCTCGGTGGGGGCGGCCGACAGCAAGTTCGTGGCCAAGGTCGCGTCGGACCTGGAAAAGCCCGACGGCTTCGTGGTCGTGCCCCCGGGGCGTGCTGCAGCCTTCCTCGCCCCGCTGCCCATCCGCCGGCTCTGGGGGGTGGGGCCCCGGACCGCGGAGCGTCTGAGCCGGGTCGGGCTCCGCACCATCGGGGAAGTGGCGGCGCTGCGGCCCGGGGACTTGGAGGGGCTCCTGGGAGAGGCGGGGGAGCATCTCTGGCGCTTGGCCCGGGGAGAGGATGATCGGCCGGTTGAGGGCGGGGCCGAGGCGAAGTCCCTGGGGGCCGAGACCACCTTCGAGGAGGACGTGTTCGACCCCGAAGAGGTGCGCCGGACGCTGTTGGAGCTGGCCGACCGCGTGGCCTGGCGCCTGCGCCGGAGAGGGTTGCGTGCCGGGGGCCTGACCCTGAAGCTGCGGGGGGCGGACTTCGTCACCCACACCCGGGCCGCCGTCCTGCCGCTGCCCACGGACCTGGGGGAGGAGCTCTTCCGGGGAGCCGTGGCCCTGCTGGACCGGGTTCCCTGGCGCAGCAAGCCGGTGCGGCTCGTGGGGGTGACCGCGACGCGCCTCACCGCGGAGGGGGCCGGGGCCGGCCAGCTCGACCTCTTCGCGGCGCCCGGCGGCGGTCGGCAGCGCGAGCTCGCCCGGGCCCTGGACGCCCTGGGGGAGCGCTTCGGGGCAGGAACCGTGACGCGGGCGGCGCTCGTGGGGGACCGGCCGGCGAAGGGGTGAGACCCGACCGGGCCCGGGCCGAAATGTGCCAGTCTTGCGCCGTGAATGTCATCCGTTACGCGGCCCGAAGCGTGGAGCTTCCGGGTCTTCTGTGGGTGCGAGGGACCATCGTGTTCTCGCGCGGCGCGGAGGCGCCGGGAACCAACCAAGAGCTCCTCCGCGTCTCAGCGTCTCTGTGCGAGATCGTTCTTGCCCTGGATTGACCCACTGAGTTTCCGGAAGGGCTCGAAGCGTGCGGGGGCGCGGGGGGCCCCGGGGGCCGGCACGCTTCCCCACCGACTCCGGCGAAGGAGGACGAACCATGCCCACAGAAGGGACCATCTCGGTGCGGTTGCTCGGTTGTCTCGACACTCTGTCCAAGGAGCGGGGGGATCCGGTGGAGGTGGAGGTCCCCCTGCCGCCCGAGGGAAAGCCGGCCTGGGAGGTGGCGGAGGGGCTTCGCCTTCCCCTGGACAAGGTGGAGGCGGTCTTCTGCAACCGGGTGGTGTGGGATCTCGACCACGTGCTGCGGCCGGGGGACCGTGTGGCCTTCGTGCCCCGGGGGACCCCGGGGCCCCACCGCTTCACCTTGGGGATCTACTCGGCGGGCCGGGGGGAGATGCCCGAGGGCAAACCCACGGGGTAGGGGTGTGAAGCGACGAGCAGGGGATGGGCGGAGACCCGTCCAGCGCCACCGCCATTGGGATTGGTAGGGGCGTCGAGCCCCGCCGACGGATCGATCATCGACCCCGACCCCGGCTCTGGTGCCGATCTCGACTTCGGAAGGACGGCCGGGGCGGAGACGTCACCCGCCCGGCTCGCGCTCGAAGAGCGCCAGGTACACGCTCGGACCCAGGTCCACCACCCCCCGCTCCGCGAAGCCGGCGGGCGCCGCGAGGGCGGCGAGGTCAAGGGGGGAAAGGCGGATCGCCACCGGCGGGCCGCGCTCGGTGGGGATCTTCTTGAATTCCACCACCGCGAGCCACCCCCCCGGGCGGAGGACCCGGGCGGCCTCCGCCAGGGCCCCCGGCGCCTCGCCGCGCTCTGCCAGGTCGTGGAGTATCGTGGCCATGAGAGCCAGGTCCACGGCGGCGTCCGGGACCGCCTCCAGCCGTGCCAGATCACCGGCGTGGGCGGTGACGTTGCCCAGCCCACGCTCCCCGGCCGCCCGGAGGAGCCGGCCGACGCCTTCCTCCCAGAGGTCGACGCCGTGCACCGTCGCGCCGGGGGGCAGGTGGGCGGCGAGGGGGAGGGTGTAATTGCCCACCCCGCACCCGAGATCCAGCGCGCGGCGGACCGAGCCCAGGGGCAGGGCGGCGAAGAAGGCCTCGCGGTCGATCAGGTCGAAGCTGGATTTTCCTGCCTCGGCAGGTACGGCGGTCATGCTCTCTCCTCGGCGCGGGGCCGCACTCGAGACGATTTCCCGAGAAAGGGGATCGGACACGCCGCAGGCACGCCCGAAGGGCGAGCCACCGCGAGGGGGCCTGTCGGCCCCTAGCCGGGAAATCCGCGGGCAGGCATCCCGATCAGCTCGTAGATGCCCCCGGCGGGCCCTCGGTCACAGGGTGCGGGTCCGGGAGGCCACGGCGACCCGCTCCGCGAAGAACGCCTTAGGGCCTGAGACGGAATGACAGTGTCATTCTGAGCGCCGATGCATCCCGACGGGCGGCGTTGCTCCTCCTTGAAATAGCTGGGCGATTCCGCGTCGTCGCGCCTTGCCGGTCAGGCGCCTCGACGCCCATCTCCGAGACGGGTATTCCGTGTCAGACCCTTACGGGGTGAGCCGAGCCTACTCGGCGGTGGTGGGGTCGATGACCCCCCGGACCCGGTGGACGGCGTCGGCTGGAAACCCGCCCTGCCGCGCGTGCTCGCGAACCATCTCCTCGCTGGGGGCGATGTACACGCAGTAGACCTTGTCGTCGGTGACGAAGCTCTGCACCCACTGAATCCCGGGACCCATCTCCTGCAGGACCCCGCAGGACTTTTGGGAGATCGACCGGAGCTCCTCCGGCTTCAGGTCCCCGGCTCCCGGGATCTCTCTCTCGATCATGTACTTGGGCATGGCGGCCTCCGCAACTACCTATTTGCCAGGGGCGGTGATCATTTCGTACAAGGCGATGTCGATGGGCTCGGCGAGGAGGTCGGGCGCCAGAACCTTGAACCGCTCGAGATACGGGGTCGCCAGGTGCCGGTCCAGGTCGGCCATGCTCCTCCAGTTCTCGTAGAGCAGGAAGAGCCCTGGGTCCCCGGTCGAGACGTGGAGGTCGTAGTTGAGACACCCGGCCTCCGACCGGGTGGGCCCCACGAGGGCCAGGATCTCCTGCCGCGTTTCCTCCTCCCTGCCCGGCTTGGCCTTGCAGCGCGCGATCACGGTGACCTGCTTCGCTTCCATGGGATCCTCCTTTCCGGGAACCTCGGGCCGATGCGGCGTCCGCGCTCGGTCAGCCGCCCAGGCCGTAGCGCCCGATCTTGGCGTACAGGGTCTTCCGGTCGATCTCGAGCACCCGTGACGCCTCGCTCTTGTTTCCCTCCGTCTGGTCGAGGACCCTTCGAATGTGGTCCCGCTCCACCTCCCACAGGGGCGCAGCCCGGGCCTCCCCGTTGCCACCCGGCCCGTCCCGCTCCCTCGCGGGGGGGGCGAAGGGCAGCAGATCCAGGGTGATTCGCGGCTGGTCCGCCAGGATGCAAGCCCGGCGGACCACGTTCTTGAGCTCCCGGACGTTGCCGGGCCACGGGTGGTTGATGAGCGCGCGCATGGCCGCGGGTTCCACCTCCCAGTCCTCGCTCCCCCGAATCGGCCCGGACTGGATGAAGTGCCGCACCAGCAGGGCGATGTCCTCGGCGTGGTCTCGCAGCGGCGGGAGGGCCAGGGGGAGGAGGTTGATGCGGTGGAAGAGGTCCTCCCGGAAGGTCCCACGCTCCACGCAGCGGGGCAGGTCGCGGTTGGAGGCGAAGACCAGGCGCACGTCGACCTGGATGTCCCGGTTGCCCCCGAGGCGCCGAAAGGTCCCGGTTTCCAGGATGCGCAGCAGCTTGACCTGCACGTCCAGGGGCATCTCCGAGACCTCGTCCAGGAAGAGCGTGCCGGTGTGGGCCAACTCGAAGAGCCCCGCCCGGGCCTTGACGGCGCCGGTAAATGCCCCTTGCTGATGGCCGAAGAGCTCGCTCTCGGCGGTGTGGGCGTCGAGGCGGCCGCAGTTGACGGCCACGAAGGGCCGGTCGCGGCGGCGGCTCGCCTGGTGGAGGGCATGGGCCACCAACTCCTTGCCTGTGCCGCTCTCCCCCACGACGAGCACGGCTTCCTCCGTGGGGCCCAGGCGCGCCACCAGCGCCAGGACCTTGCGAATGGCGGCGCTGCGGCCCACGATCCGGTGGGGTTCGAGCTTGCCGACCTCGAGCTTCAAGCTGATGTTCTCTATGCGTAGGCGGTTCTTCTCGTGGGCCTTGCGGATGACCAGGTCGAGCTCGTCGAGCTTGACGGGTTTCGTCAGATAGTCGTAGGCGCCCTCCTTGATGCACTCCACCGCGGACTCGATGGTGCCGTGTCCTGTGAGGATGACGATCTCGGGGATCGTCGACTCCCGGCGCATCTGCCGCAGGGTCTCCACCCCGTTCATCCCGGGCATCCGGATGTCCAGGAGCACCACGTTGAAGATCTGCTCCCGATAGTACGCCAGCCCTTCCTCGCCCCGGGCGGCGGTCTCCACCGCGTTGCCGGCGCGCGTGAGCTCCATGCGGAGGAGCTCGCGCAGGGGCTCCTCGTCGTCCACGACGAGGATCTTGGCGCCTTCGGCCATCAGGATTCCCGCCACACGGGCAAGCGCACCGTGAAGTCCGCCCCCTGGCCCGGCCGGCTCTCCACCCCGATATGCCCCCCGTGCCGCTCCACGATGTTGTAGGTGACCGCCAGGCCCAGGCCCAGGCCCTGGCCGACGGCCTTGGTGGTGAAGAAGGGCTGCCAGATCTTGTCCAGAACCTCCGGCGAGATCCCCGGACCCGTGTCTCGGCAGCGAAAGACCACCTGGTCGCCGTCGGGCCGCACCGAGAGCTCCACGGTGCCGGCGCTCCCCACGGCCTGGACCGCGTTGATGGTCAGGTTCAGGAACACCTGCCGAAGGCTGGCCGCGTCGCCCCGGATCGGGGGGGCGCTCCGCTCCAGGTCGGTGAGGATCTCCACCGCGTCGTAGCGCGCCTGGTGGCACACGAGCTCGGTCACCTCCAGGGTCAGGCTTCCCAGGTCCACGGGCCCCATGGAGCCGTCGGAACGGCGGCTGAAGCTGAGCAGGCTCTCGATGATGGCCTTGCAGCGGTAGGTTTCGCGGACGACCACCTCCAGGTACGTCGGGAAGGCCTCCAGGCGCGGGTCCGCCGACAGCTCCGGGTGCTCCCGCAGGCGCCGCACGAGGGCCTCCGCGTACCCGGCCACCGAGGTCAGGGGGTTGTTGATCTCGTGGGCCACGCCGGCGGCGAGGACCCCCACGCTGGACATCTTCTCCGCCTGGAGGAGCTGGAGCTCCTGGAGGCGGCGCTCCGTGACCTCGCGCAGGAAGACCAGGGCGCGGCTCGGCCGCCCGAAGGGGTCGCGGATGGGTGTGGCGGAGGCCTCGAAGTACCGGATGCGCCCGCCGTGGGCCGTGGCGAAGGAAGACTCCCGGTTCTCGCCGCGCAGGGCGAGCTCCACCGGACAGCCCTCCGGGCTCTCCTCCCGGTCGGCGTGGAACAGCTCTCTGCAGGGAGTCCCCATGGCCGTCTCCCGGGGAAGCAGCCGCGGGCACACGTGGTTTCGGGACTGCACGCGGCGGTCTTCGCCGAAGATGGCCAGGCCGTCCCGGATCGAGTCGAACACGGCCTGGAGCTCGCTCTTCTTCGTGCGCAGATCCAGGTTGGTGGACTCGAGCTCGCGGATCTTCTGCTTCACCTCGGCGTAGAACCCGATCTTGGAGCTCTCGAGCCCGAGCAGGTGCTCGATGCTCGGCTCGTCGACGCGGACCCGCTTCACGGCCGGCGTCACAGCGCCCTCTCCAGGATCCCCTGCAGGTCCTGGGCGTCCGCCCCCCGCGGGGAGGTCAGGATGCAGGCGTCCCGCAGCGCCCGATCCGCGATCTCGGGCAGGTCCTTTCGTTCCACGCCCAGCGCGCGAAGGCTCCGGGGGGCACCGGTGTGGTGCAGGAGCTCCTCCACGGCGTCCAGGACGATCCGCCCGGCCAGCGCGGTATCGCCCCCGGTCCGGTGGCCGAGCCCCCAGGCGAGCTCCGGGAGCCGGTCCTCCACCACTGGCAGATCGTAGCGGATCACCTCGGGCAGCAGCACGGCGTTCACGCTCCCGTGGCTCGCGTCGTAGAAGCCGCCGATGGGGTGCGCCAGCGCATGGACGATGCCCAGGAGCGAGTTCGAGAACGCCATCCCGGCATGGAGGCTCGCCCGGGCGAGGTTCTCCAGGTCCGCCGGGCTTCGCTCGCGCACGGCCCGGACCAGGCTCCCGGAGAGGAGCCGGATCGCCTTGACCGCGTGGACGTCGGTGAGCGAGGTGGACGCGATGGAGAAGAACGCCTCCACCGCGTGGCTCAGGGCGTCGAAGGCCGTGGTGCAGATGTACTCCTCGGGCAGGGTGGAGAGGGTGTCCGGGTCCGTGAGGCTGATGTCCGGAGCCACCGTACGGCTCATGATCGTCATCTTGTAGCGGCGCTCGGTGTCGGTGACGATCGCGAACTGGGAGACGTCGGAGCCGGTGCCGCAGGTGGTCGGGCACAGGACCATGGGCGGCAGGGGCCGGTGGATCCGGTCGGAGCCCTCGTAGTCCTGGATGCGGCCCCCGTTGGAGACCAGGATCGCGATGCCCTTGGCGGCGTCCATGGCGCTGCCGCCCCCCAGACCCAGGATCACGTCCGCCCCGGAGGCCTCGTACTCCTGAGCGCCCGCCTCGATCTCGGCGTCCTTGGGGTTGGAGGTGATCTGGTCGTAGTACGCGAAGGCGAGGCCGGCGTCCCCGAGGCTTCCCATGGCCACGTCCACCCACCCCGCCCGGAAGACCCCCGGGTCGCTCACGAGCAGGACCCTGCGTCCCCCCAGTCGCCGGGCACATGCGCCCACCCGGGCCAGCAGCCCCTCGCCGAAGACGATCTCCGGCACTTCGAACTTGCAGTGGTGAAGACTCCTTCGTTCCTCGGGCATGTCGGCCATGTCGTCGCATCCGGAAACAGGGGCGGGACCCGGAGTGGCAAGCGAGTCCGAGGCGTTGCAAGTCGGGTGCCGCCGCACCCCGCCTCCGGCTGCGCCTCCGGGGGCGCCGGCAGGCGCTTTTCCCCTAACTTGCGCCGCTGTTTCCCGCTCCCTCCGTGTTCGTCGGAAGAGCACTGGGGAAAAAGTCTACAGTGTGGCGGGGCTCCCCACAAGCCGGAGGGCGCCCAGGAAGACGATGTTTCGGAAGGCGGTGTTTCGTTTTTCCACAAGAGCTCCGCCCGCGGGCTTTGGAGGCCCGCACGCCCGTGGCGCGAATGGCGGGGTTCTCCGTCTCCGGAGCGCGTGGAACGCCGGTTGCAAAACGCTCCGTCAGCCAGCGGTTGGCCCGGGCGAGGGCCGTGCCGGGCCATGTCCGGGCCGGGGCCGGCGACACCGGGACGGAAAGGAGGGTCGAACCGTGCCGCAGCACCGGGAACAGGGCGGGGCCCCGGTGCCGAGGCGTCCCGGCCGTGCGAGGACCCTGGGTGAGACTCCCCCTCTCTTGCAGAAAGGAAGGTGAAGCGAATGGCGCACAAGACAGAACCGACCAAGTGGCACGAGCTCAAGAAGCCCGTCGAAGGAGGGCGGGCCGACTACCAAAAGAAGAGCTGGAATCCCACGAAGAAGAAGTGGGGCCCCTTCACCGCGAAGGGCCCGGCTCCGGTCTGGTACGCCGACGCCAACGCGACGAACTGGACGGAGTCCTTGATCTGCAAGACCAAGGACCTCTTCTACGAAGCCAAGCTCAACGAGTGCTTCCAGAAGGGCGACGAGGTCGCGATCAAGATCCACTACGGCGAGTGGAACCGCACGGCCATCCTGCGGCCCGAGTACATCGCCGCCATCGTGGAAGAGGTGAGGGCGTGCGGGGGTCACCCCTACGTGGTGAACGACACCACCCTTTCGTACCACACCTACAACAGCATGGCGATCTCCCAGTACCAGATGGAGGGCGCCATCCGCCACGGCTACACCGACGCCACCTTCGGGTGCCCGGTGCTCATCGCCGACGGGTACTCCGGCGAGGACGACTATCGGGTAGAGATCCCCGAGGGCAACATCCTTAAGGAGACCTACATCGGGCGGGCCATCGCGGAAGCCGACGCGATGATCGTCCTCGCGCACGCCCGCGGGCATGCCATCACCATGTACGGCGGCATCCTCAAGCAGCTCGGCATCGGCTGCCAGTCCAAGAGGGGCAAGTACATCACCCACCTGGCCCACTGGGGCGACCCCCACGACGCCATCGGCTGGCCGAAGTTCACCGACAACTGTCCTGGGCAGGCCTGCAAGTTTCACCAGATGTGCGACGACTCCTGCCCGCGCAGCGCCCACAAGGTGTTCGCCCACGGCAAGGAGTGGTACCCGGAGCGCTGCCGGCTCTGCTACTCGTGCCAGGTCACCTGCATCTTCTCGGGGATGACCGGCATCACCTTCGAGGAGAACTACTTCCCCAACGCCATGATCGCCCACGCCGACGCCGCCCTGGGGGCCCTCAAGTGCTTCGACCGGGGCAAGGTGGGCTTCATCAACTGCGCCATCGACGTCGTGCCCGAGTGCGACTGCTTCCCCTGGGCCAACAAGGCCGTCTGCCCGGACGTGGGGATCGTCGCCGGCAAGGATCTGATGGCCGTCGAGGAGGCCACCCTGGATCTCATCGACCAGGCGCCGGTGAGCCCCGGGTCGGTCCTCGACGAGAAGGGCGGCAAGCAGGGCGAGGACAAGTTCCGCCTCGTCAACGGCTTCAGCCCGCGCATTACCCAGGCCGCAGGCGAGAAGATCGGCCTCGGCACCCGCCAGTACAAGCTCATCCACCACGAGCCGGTGCTGAGCCCGGAGAACGCCATGAAGTGGCAGATCCGCGGGGGTGGGATCGAGAACCATCGGCCCACCACCATCCGGCTGCGCGATGTCTTCTACAAACACGACCTCGCCACCGAGGTCATGCCGTTCAACCGGGCCGCGTACAACAAGGACTGGGTGAACAACGAGTGGAAGAAGATGGACCCCTTCAAGGGGGTGAAGCCCGGCTAGTGCCTCGCTCGAGGGCGGGAGGCCGCCGGGGCCTCTCGCCCTGCCTCCCCGGGATGGTCGCGCGAAGGGACGTGCACATGGCCGAAGTGGTGTGGGTCGACGCGGAAGGCATGGCCTTCGACAACTCGGTGCCCCAGAAGGTGGGCCGACTCCTGGACGCAGCCGGTGCCGCAGTGGGCCTCGAGCAAGGCGTGCGGGTGACGCTCAAGGTAAACACGGCGGAGGAGGGCTACCCATACGGGTTGCGGCCCGTCTTCTACCGACCGGCCGTGGCTCTGGCCGAGTCCGTCAGCGGGAAGCGGGTCACCCTGTGCGACGGCCTCAAGCTCGTGGACTACTGGAACGGCGCCAAGGGCCAGTCCTTCCTGGAGGTGGCGCGGGCCAGCGGCTACGCCACCGACACACTGGGCGGCAACTTCGCGATCAACGGCGGTTACAGCGGGGACGAGGGCGACCTCTTCTCCGTGGGACTCGCCGCCTCGGAGCTGGGGGGGGTCGAGGTGGGCACCGCGGTGTGCCGCGCCGACACGCTCTGGTTCCTCTCTCACGTGACCCTCCACCCGCTCTTCGGTCTGAGCGGCGCCCTCTGGAACGGCGGGTTCGAGTGCCTGGTGGGCCGGGAGCGGACCCGGGTGCTGGCCGGGGTGGACCCCTACCCGTTCAACGGGGTCCGGCCCGACCGGGCGACTCTGGGGGGGCTCTGGGGGCGGGCGCTGGAAGCACACCGGGCGGTGCGTTTCGCTGTGAGCGAGCGGGTGCTGTACGTGAACTACCTCTGGGACGTGACCCCCCAGCCCGAGTACTTCCCCTTCAGCGCCGGGCCCGTCGTCCGGAACCTCGGGTTCCTGGCTTCCCGGGACCCGCTGGCCCTGGATGCGGCCACCTGGGGCGTTCTGGAGGCGGAGAGGCCTGGGGCGGTGCGCCAGGTGACGCAGATCGAGTTTGCGGAGGTCCTCGGGGAGGCGGAGGCCCTCGGCCTCGGCGCGCGGGGGCACACCCTACGGCGCCTCTCGTAGGGCGGGGCTTGCCCCGCCGGTAGCGACCTGAGGTGGGGCCAGCCCCACCCTACGCCGGAGCACAGGAGAAGAGCATGGAACTCAACCAGAGCGAATTCCACGAGAAGCAGCGCGAGCAGCTCCGCAGCGAGGGGGCGATCGTCGAGGCCCTCAAGCACGTGAAGTACAAGATCGCGGTGCTCTCTGGCAAGGGCGGGGTGGGGAAGACCGCCACCACCGTGAATCTGGCCGCAGCGCTCAAGAACGCGGGCCACCAGGTGGGGGTGTTCGACGCCGACCTCCACGGGCCGAGCACCCCGAAGATGTTCGGGATCAAGAAGGAGGCGAAGCTCAACGGCGGGTTCTGGCTCGATCCGGTCGTCACCGACTCCGGGATCAAGGCGCTCTCGGTGGCGCTCTTCTGGCCGGGGGACATGACCCCGGTGATGTGGCGCGGCCAGGCCAAGAGCCGCACCATCCGCCAGCTCCTCTCGGCGGCCAAGTGGGGCGGCCTGGACTACCTCCTGATCGACCTGCCCCCGGGCACGGGCGACGAGCCCATCGCCATCCTGAAGTCCATCCCGGATCTCGACGGCGTGGTCATCGTGACCACTCCCCAGGAGGTCTCCACCCTGGTGTGCTCCAAGGCCATCAACGCGGCCCTGACCCTGGGGGCCAAGGTCCTGGGGCTGGTGGAGAACATGAGCGTCTACACCTGCCGGTGCTGCGGCGACACGGTGAACCTCTTCGGCAAGGACAAGGGCCAGGGCCTGGCCCGGATGATGGAGGTCCCCTTCCTGGGCTCGATCCCCATCGACCCGCTCTTCTCCGAGTCGGCGGACGCCGGGGTGCCCATCGTGAACCTCCACCCGGAGAGCGTCACGGCCCGGGCCTTCGTGCAGATCGCCCAGACCCTGGCAGGTCAGATGGCACCCAAGTCCGTGCCCGACGCGCCGGTGGAGGAGAGCAAGCCCTGCCCCGGCTCCGGGCACCGTGATCACGACCGCCACAAAGAGCACGGCCACGGCCAGGGCGCGCCCGCCGAGGGAGGTTGCGGCCACCACCATCACCACCACGGTTGACGCGCCTTCGGCGCCCTAGATCGGAAGGGAGAATCCGGTATGTCGGAGCAGAAGATGGGTACCCACCACGCACGGGAGATGGCCGAGGAGTTCCGGAAGATGGCCCAGGGGGGTTCCTTCGGGGCCTTCAAGGACAAGCTGGAGGCCCTGGCCAACGAGCTCGAGACCCTGGCCCCCAAGCTCTACTTCAAGACCCAGAAGGGCACCGAGGACATGGAGCGGCTCAAGGTCGAGCTGGAAGAGATCCACAGCAAGGTGGCGGCGTGCAAGGAGGGCTCGGAAGTGGGCAGTCTGTGCAACCCCTTCTTCGGCAGCATCGAGAAGATCATCCAGCACGTGAAGACCATGAAGGTGCGGATGACGTAGGTGCGGTGACGCGTGACGCGTGACCCGCTCCCCTGTCCCCCGTCACCTGTCACCTGTCACCCCTCACGTGAGGATGACCATGACAGACCTGCAGACCGACCGGGAAATGGTGGAGGACATCACCCGCATGGGAGTTCGGGCCGCGGTGCTGCTGAGGGGGGTGATGCTCCAGAAGGTGGACCGGGAGACCCTGGAGTGGGGCCTCGGGCAACTGGACGCGGCCGGGCTCCTGGATCGGTACTTCCCGGAGCTCATGGCTCGCCCGGCATGCGTGGACCTGCTCAACCTGCTCTACCTGGTGTACGGGCTGGAAGGGCAGCTCGACTTCCAGGTCCAGGAGTACGGGCTCGACTCGCTGAAGGACGACCTCCAGGAGCTCAACGGGAGTCTCGCGCGCATCGGGGAGGTCTTTGACCTGGACGAGCTGCGCCAGGCGGTGTGATGACGAGCGGTCAGCGATCAGTTGTCAGCGGTCAGCTGGGAGACCGGAACGAGCCACTCTGGAGCTTACGGCGGACCGCTGACGGCTGAGAGCTCCCGGAGGACCCATGAAACTCAAAGATCAAGTCGCCCTCGTCACCGGAGGGGCGCGGGGCAACGGCCTCGCCATCGCGAAGGCTCTGGCCGCCGAGGGGTGCCACGTGGCGCTCGCCGACATCTGCGCGGATATCCCCACCGTGCCCTACAGGCTCTCCACCCGGGCCGCCCTGGACAAGGCGGTGACGGAGATCGAGGAGCTGGGGGTGAGGTCCGTCGGGATCGTGTGCGACGTGCGCGTGGACGCGCAGGTGAAGGCTGCGGTGGCGAAGGTCCTGGAGACCTTCGGAAGGATCGACATCGCCGTGGCCAACGCCGGCGTCACCAGCCTCGTGCCCGTGGTCGACATGGACGAGGCCACCTGGGACGACACCCTCGACACCCACCTGAAGGGCACGTTTCTCCTGTGCCACTACGCCGTGCCCCACATGATCGCGGCCCACTCCGGCAAGGTGGTGGCCATCTCGAGCGTGGGCGGCCAGCGAGGCTTCGGCATGGGGGGGCACTACTGCGCGGCCAAGCACGGCATCATCGGGTTCACCAAGAGCCTCGCCATGGAGGTGGCCGACCACAACGTCAACGTGAACGTCGTCTGCCCGGGCACGGTCTGGACCGACATGATGAAGGGCCTGGCGGAGCACTTCGGGATGGAGCAGGAGGAGGCCAAGGAGCAGTTCTGCGAGGGCCACCTCTTCAAGGACCGGGAGATCACCCCCGACGACGTGGCCCAGGCGGTGCTGTGGCTGTGCCTGCCCGAGAGCCGGTGCGTCACCGGAAATTTGATCACCGTGGACAGCGGCTGGACCGCCGCGGCCGGGTAGGGCGAAAGGCAGGAAGCGGAGCGCGGAAGGGATCGGGAAAGGACGAGAGAGGAGACGAGCGATGGAAGAGATCGCGAAGCTGGGGAGCGTGCCGGAAGAGCCCCGCGAAGAGGGCGCCGAGGAACCCGAGATCCTCGAGGAGATCGCCATCGAGGAGCTGGCCATCGACGGGATCTGCGGGGTGTACTGAGTGCCCCTCTACACCCTCCACCCCGCCTGCCGGGTCCGCAAGGAGGCCTTCGGGCTCCTCTTCTACGACCTTCGGGGGCCGCGGCTCCTCTTCGCGGAGACGGGCGACCTCCTGGAGCCGTCGGACCTCCAGGCTGGCGTGACCGCCGAGGGGGGCCGGGGCCCTGTGGCGGGAAGGGGGGTCCCGCCCGGGGCGGCTCGCCTGGCGAGGCTGCTCGCGACCCTGGCCGAGAAGGGGTTCCTGCGTGAGCAACCGGTTCGTTGAGCGCGGCCTGGGGGCCCCGGTGAACCTCACCTGGGAGGTGACGCTCGCCTGCAACCTGCGCTGCCGCCACTGCCTGTCGGCGTCGGGGGCCCCGGCGGCGCGGGAGCTCTCCACGGCCGAGGCCTTGGACCTGGTGGAACAGCTCTGCGCGGCCCGGGTCTTTCAGGTGAACTTCGGAGGGGGGGAGCCCTTCCTGCGCCCGGACTTCGAGGAGATTCTGGCCGCGTGCCACGACCGGGGGATCGTCACCTGCATCTCCACCAACGGCACCCTCCTGGACGCCGGGCGGGTGGAGCAGCTCTCGGCGTCGGGCCTGGTGGCGGTCCAGGTGAGCCTCGACGGCGCCCGCGGGCCGACCTGCGACGCGCTCCGGGGGGCGGGAACGTACGTCCGGGCGCTGGCCGCCCTGCGCCTCCTGGGCGAGAGCCCGATCCCCACGAGCATCAACACCGTGCTCACGGGCGGGAACGCGTCCGAGATCCCGGAGCTTCACCGGCTCGCCGCCGCCCTCGGCGTCTCCCTCCGGGTGAGCCGCCTGCGCCCCTCGGGGCGGGGAGCCCTGCACTGGGAGGAGCTTCGACCCTCGGCCGAGCAGCTCCTCGCCTTCTCGGAGTGGCTCTCCGCGAGCGGCGACGTCCGCACCGGGGACAGTTTCTTCTCCCTCACGCGACAGCAGCGCCAGGGGCTGGGCCTCAACCTCTGCGGCGCGGCGAAGCTCACCTGCTGCGTGGGCCCGGAGGGCGGCGTCTACCCCTGCGCCTTCCTCCAGAGCCCGGAGTTCGAGGCCGGGTCGCTGCGGGAGGCCCCCTTCCGGGAGATCTGGGACGCCTCGGGGGTGTTCGCGTCCTTCCGGAGCCTGCGAATCCGCTCCTGCGAGGACTGCGGGCGGTTCGACCACTGCCACGGAGGCTGCCCCGCGGTGGCGTACCACCTACGCCGGGGCCTGGACGGCGGAGACCCCGAGTGCCTCGAGCGTTGCGTTGCCGCGGTCTCCGAGCCCTCGGCCGCGCGTCACCTGTCACTCGTCACCCGTCACGGCTCCGAAGGAGCAACGCCATGATGTTCCAATACCTCTTCTCGCCGCTCAGACTGGGCGTGGTGGAGATCAAGAACCGCCTCTCCTTTCAGCCGCACTTGACCAACTTCGCGGTGGACTGCCTGCCCAGCGAGCGGCACCGGTACTACTGGGGCGAGCGGGCCAAGGGGGGAGTGGGGCTCATCATCACCGAGGAGATGAGCGTTCACCCCACGGACCGGGCCTACGAGAAGCTCATCGAGGTGTTCCAGCCCGCGGTGGTGCCGGGCTTTCGGAAGATCACCGACCGGGTCCACCAGTACGACGCCAAGATCTTTGCGCAGCTCAACCACAACGGGCAGCAGTGCGACGGCACCCTGTCCCGCCTGCCGGTGTGGGCCCCGAGCCCGGTGCCCGACGTGCTCTTCCGGGAGGTCCCCAAGGAGATGGAGGCCGAGGACATCCAGGAGGTGGCCCGATACTTCGCCAAGAGCGCGGTCCACGCCCGGGAGGGCGGCTTCGACGGCATCGAGCTCCAGTACGGGCACTCGAGCCTCGCCCGCCAGTTCCTCTCGCCCCTGACGAACCGCCGGCAGGACGAGTACGGCGGGAGCCTGGAAAATCGGATGCGGGCCCCGGTGCTGTTCATCGAGGCGGTCCGCAAGGCGGTGGGGAAGGACTTCACCATGGGTATCCGGCTGTGCGCCGACGAGATGATCCCGTGGGGCGGCCTGAACCTCGCCGACATCCAGCAGATGGCCCAGCGCTTCGAGGCCACGGGCCTGATCGACTTCATGGACCTCTCCATCGGCACCTTCTTCAACCTGTACCTGGTCGAAGGATCGATGCACACCCCGCTGGGCTACACCATCCCGCTGGCCGCGGGGATCCGGGAGAAGATCAAGCTGCCGGTCTTCTGCACGGGGCGGATCAACGACCCGGTGATGGCCGAGAAGGTGCTGGCAAACGGCCAGGCGGACGTGATCGGCATGTGCCGGGCGCTGATTTGCGACCCCTTCCTGCCGAAGAAGGCCTTCGAGGGGAAGATCGAGGACATCCGTTACTGCATCGGCGACAACCAGGGGTGCATCGGCCGCATGGGTCTGAACAAGCTCCTGGGGTGCATCCAGAACCCGGCCGTGGGGCTGGAGAAGGACTGGGGCGAGGGTTCGCTCAAGCCCGCGCCGGTGAAGAAGAAGGTGATGGTCGTCGGCGGGGGCCCTGCGGGGCTGTGGGCCGCCAAGATGGCCGGACGGCGGGGCCACCGGGTGGATCTCTACGACCGCAACGAAGAGCTCGGGGGCCAGGTGCGCATCGCCTTGAAGGGCGCGGGCCGGGACGAGTTCGGGGTCATCATCCGCAACGAGAAGGGCAATGTGGACAAGGCCGGGGTGACCGTCCACCTGGGGGTGGAGGTGACCCCCGAGCTGGTCCTCCGGGAGAAGCCCGACGCAGTCGTCGTCGCCACGGGCAGCGTGCCGGCTGGGAACCCGGGCATCGGGGGCGCCGACGGCCCCGGGGTCTACGACGTGTGGCAGGTGCTCCAGGGGGAGGCGGACCTGGGGGAGAAGGTGTGCCTCGTGGACCAGGACGGCCACCACCGGGCGACCTCTACGGCCGAGTACATGGCCATCCTGGGAAAGTCGGTCCACATCCTGTGCTCGAGCCTCTTCGTGGGCGCCGAGCTCGGCCCCCTCCAGGACCTCTACCTCACCCGCCAGCGGCTTCTGCAGAAGGGGTGCACCTTCACCCCGGACACGGCGGTGATCGCGGTCTCCGGGGAGCCCGGGGCCAAGATGCTCCAGGGCATCAACGTCTACTCCAACGTCATGGCCGATTTCGGCCCTTACGACTCGGTGGTCCTGGCGGTCAACCAGGAGGCGGACGACAGCCTGTACAAGGCCCTCAAGGGCAAGGTCAAGGAACTCCACCGGATCGGCGACTGCGTGGCTCCCCGCAAGGTGGACATGGCGATCTGGGACGGCCACAAGGTGGGGAGGGAGCTCTGATGTCCCCGGCCACCGGCGAGTTCCTGGTCTACGCGCCGTTCCCCGAGGGGGAGCTGGACGAGGCGGGCAAGGGCATCCTGGCCGAGAGCGGCAAGCTCGCCCAGGCCCTGAAGGCGCCCTGGCGGGCCGTCTGCCTGCCCCCGCCGGACCCGGCCGCCTACGCTCCCTTCGGGGCCTACGGCGTGCCCGAGATCTTGGAGATCGCCTCCGGCGAGCCCCTGGCCGACTACCCCGAGGCCCTGGCGGACGCCGTGGCCGGCGCGGCCCGGCACGTGGGCGCCGCGTGCGTGCTGCTGGCCCACACCGACGCCGGCTCGGCCCTGGCTCCCCTGGTGGCGGCGCGCCTGGGGGCGGCGCTCTTCACCGAGGCGCTCGCCTTTGAGCCCCTGGCGGAGGGCCTGCGCCTGACCCGCCGGGTCCTCGGGCCCCGCGTGGCGGAGCACCGCGTCTGGGCCGACGGCACCCCGCTCGTCCTCACCGTGCTGCCCCAGGCCCTGGGCGCCGTGGTGCTGCCCTCGATGGCGCCGAGCGAGCCCCGGCGGGTGAGCTGGGCCTTCGAGGCGCTGGCGGGCGCGAAGCGGGTGCGGGTGGTCGAGCGCATCCCCCCCGACCCCCAGACCGTCGACGTGTCCGAGGCCGAGGTGATCTTCTGCGCCGGCAAGGGCCTGGACCGGGAGACCTACGAGCGGCTCCGGGAGCTCTCGCGGCTCCTGCACGCCTCCCTGGGGGTGACCCGCCCGGTCTACGACCAGGGGTTTGCGGGCTTCGAGCGGATGATCGGCCAGACCGGCAAGACCGTGACGCCGCGATTCTACCTGGGGGTGGGAATCTCCGGGTCCATGCACCACGTGGGGGGGGTCAAGGACTCCAGGGCCATCGTGTCGCTCAACGTGGACCCCAAGGCCCCCCTGTTCCCCAACTCGGACGAGGGGTTCGTGGCGGACGCGCGGGAGGTCCTGCCCCGGCTCCTGGAGCTGGTGAGGACCGCCGCCGGAGGTGCCCGATGAAGCGGTCCTTCCAGGCGATCGTGGTGGGCGCCGGCCCCGCCGGCTCGGCGGCGGCGCTGCGCCTGGCCCGGGCGGGCCTGGACGTGGCGCTCCTGGAGCGGGGGAGTTTTCCCGGCGAGAAGAACATGTTCGGGGGGCTCCTGCACCGGATGCCCGCCCTGGAGGAGCTGTTCCCCGACTTCTGGAGCCGGGCGCCGCTGCAGCGCCACGTGGTGAAGAAGGCCCTCACCTTCATGACCGGCGAGGCGAGCTTTCACGCGCTCTTCGAGACCGAGGCCTTCGACCGTGCCCCATACAACGGCTACACGGTGTACCGACCGGCCTGGGACCACTGGCTGGCCCGGGAAGCCGTCGCCGCGGGCGCGACGCTCCTCACCCGCTCCACGGTGGACGACGTGATCCTGGATTCGGGCAGGGTGGCGGGGGTGCGGGTCCTGCGGGAAGGAGGAGAGCTCCGGGCGCCGGTGGTGGTGGCGGCGGACGGCGTGCTCTCCTTCACGGCCCTCAAGGCCGGGATCCGACAGCCCAAGCTCGGTCCCGACCAGATGGCCGTGGGCGTCAAGGCCCTGATCGACCTCCCCAAAGCGGTGATCGACGACCGTTTCGGGCTCGTGCGGGACCAGGGCTTCTCGAACGAATTCGTCGGGTGCAGCGGCGGCGTGCGGGGCGGAGGCTTTCTCTACACCAACTACGACAGCGTCTCCATCGGGCTGGTGCTCCACATCGGGAGCCTGCGGGATTCGGGGAAGACGCCTTACGACCTCCTCAACGACTTCATGGCCCACCCCCAGGTGGCAAAGCTCCTCCGGGGCGGCCGGCTCCTGGAGTACTCCGCCCACGTCATCCCCGAGGGAGGCTACGACACGGTCCCGGAGCTCGCGGGGGACGGGATGCTGGTGACCGGCGATGCGGCGGGTTTCTGCTACGCCACCGGCCTCAACCTGGAGGGGATCAACCTCGCCGCCCACTCCGGGGTCCTGGCCGCCGACACGGTGATCGAGGCGGTGCAGGAGGGGGATTTCCGGAGGCAGACTCTGGCGCGCTACCGAAAGAAGCTGGAGGAGAGCTTCGTCCTCAAGGACCTCAAGCTCTACCGCAAAGCCCCGAAGATGCTGCACATCGACCGCCTCTACGAGGCGTACCCCGAGGTGCTCTGCGGCTTCTTCGACCGCGTCTACCGGATCGACGGCGCGCCCAAGGAGAAGCTCCCGAAGCTTTTCCTGCGCAAGGCGAAGGAGCAGATGACGACCCGCGACCTCCTGTCCGATGCCTTCACCGCGTGGAGGGCCGTATGAGCTACGTCAACATCGACGACCTGTTCGACGTCACCAGCTTCTCCATCGACCGGGAGCCCCACATCGTCGTCGACCCTGCGGCCTGCGCCGCCTGCACCCACCGCGGGTGCACCACCACCTGCCCGGCCCGGTGCTACACTTGGTCCGAGGAGGACCGGAAGCTCACCTTTGTCTACGACGGCTGCCTGGAGTGCGGCACCTGCTACGTGGTCTGCGACGGCCACTTCGAGAGGTGGCGCTATCCCCGGGGCGGGTTCGGAGTCAGCTTCCGGATGACGTGACGGGCGGCGAGCGGGGAGGCCCAGATGGCGATGCAACAGCGCGACGTGCTCGTCCTCCTGCGGGAGGTTGTCGACCCGCGACCGCCGGCAGACCCCGCCGAGGGTGGGGCCGCCCTGCGGGACCGGGGCCTGCGCCGGATGATGAACCCGGCCGACCTGGAGGCCCTGGAGGCGGCCCTGGCCCTGGGGTGCGGGCCGGTGACCGCCTTGGGGGTCGGACCCGAGCGCCTGGAGGACGGCCTGCGCCTGGCCCTGGCCATGGGCGCGAGCCGCGCCATCCGCGTCTGGGACCACGGCCTGGAGGGGGGTGATGCGGTCGCCGATGGGCGCCTCTTGGCTCGGGTTCTGGAGATCCTGCGGCCCGGGCTGGTGGCGACGGGGTCGCGCCTCGCGGACCGGGGGGACGAGCCCAGTCCGGCCCTGGCGGCGGCCCGGTCGGGCCTGCCGGTGGTGAACGCCGCGGTGGGCTGCCGGGTCGCCGGGGCCAACGCCGAGGTGCTGCGCAAGGGCGATCGGGGTGCACGCCAGCGCATCTCGGTGCCGCTGCCCTGCGCGGTCCTCTTCGAGGCCGGGTCCGCCGTGCCCCGCTACCCGGACCTGGAGGGGGTTCTCGCCGCTTCCGAGGCGCAGGTGGAGCTCTGGGGACTTCCCGAGCTGAACCTGCCGCTGTGGGAGGTGGGGGAAAAGGGGGCCTTGCTGCGCTGCGACGGTGTTTCGCTGCCGAGGCCCCAGCCCATCCGCGCGCCGACGCCGGCCGCGGACCTGCCGGGCCACGAGCGGGTGGCAGCCCTGCTCTCCGGGGGCATCCAGGCCCGGGCTGGGGTGATGCACTTCGGCAGCCCCGACGAGGCCGCCGAGGGGCTGTTTCGGATCCTCTGTCGGGAGGGCCTCGTGCCCGGGGGGGCGCCGTGAGCTTCTCCCTCGCGCCCGGCGTCACGCTGCGCGCCACCGAGGAGGGGAAGTTCCTGTTGGCCGAGCGGCCCCTGCGGGCGGTTCGGGTGAACGAGGCCCTCTACCGCCTCCTCTCCCGGGAAGGGGCGCTCTCGAGCGGGAGCCGAGGGGAGGCCCACGTCTTGGAGGCCCTGGCCCGGGCCGGATACCTGGAGCGGCAGGCAGGGGAAGACCCGGGGACCGGGGCGCGGCCCAGCGTGACCGTGGTGATCCCGGTCAAGGACCGGGCGGACGAGCTGGAACGGTGCCTCGCCTCCCTGGAGAGGCTGCGCTACCCTCGAGAGCTCCTGGAGGTGATCGTGGTGGACGACGGATCGACGGACGAGAGCCCGGCCGTGGCGCGCGCCCACGGGGCCCGGGTGGTTGCTTCCGGGGGGTGCGGCGCCGGGCCCGCCTCGGCCCGCAACCGGGGCGCCCGGGAGGCCCGGGGGGAGCTCCTGGCGTTTATCGACTCGGACTGCACCTCGGCCCCGGACTGGCTCGCCGAGCTCGTGGGCCGCTTCGCCGACCCGGAGGTGGGGGCGGTGGGGGGGCGGGTGGAGGGGATGCACTGTGCCACCCGGCTAGACCAGTACGAGGCGCGGATGTCGAGCCTCTCCTTGGGGGACCGGGAGCTCTCGGGCCGGGACGGCGACGACACCTTCTACGTGCCGAGCTGCAACATCCTAGTGCGGCGCAGCGCCTTCCGCGAGGCCGGCGGGTTCCGGGCGGGGATGCACGTGGGGGAGGATGTGGACCTGAGCTGGCGCCTCCGGGACCGGGGCTATCGCCTCGTCTACGTGCCGCGGGGCTGGGTCTACCACGAGCACCGAAACCGCCTCGCGGCGTTCCTGCGGCGCCGGTTCGAGTACGGGACATCGGAGGCGCTCCTCCAGGGCCGGCACCCCCGGCGGCGCAAAAAGTTGGCGGCGCCCTCGGGACTTGTCGCGGTCCTGGGGTGTGGCCTGGCGGCCCTCCTGGGGGCGGGGTGGACCGCCCTCTTCGCGGCAGCGCTGGTGCTGCTGCTGGATGCGTCCCGGGCCCAGGCCCGCTTCCGGCGGGTGGGGCTCGGGTTGGGCCTGCCCCGGGCGCTCGCCTCCCGGGCCCGGGCGGCGGCGAGTCTCGCCTACTATGTCGGGTACCACGCCATCCGGTACTATGGGTGGCCGCTGCTCCTGGCGTCCGCGCTCTTCCCCCGGCTGGGTGCGGTGGTGCTCCTGCTCCTCTTGGGCGTGGCCGCCGTGGACCATCGGGTGCGGCGGGTGAGCCTGGGTTACCCGGCGTTCCTCTTCTACTACACCGGGGAGCAGCTGGCCTACGGGGCGGGCGTCTTCTGGGGCTGTCTGCGGCACGGGACCTTCCGGAGCTACCTGGCCCAGGTTTCCGTCCGGCCCGCCCGGGGCCTGAGGCAGGAACAAGCGGCGAGGGGCTAGGGGCCGATCGACTCCCACGGAAAACGGACAAGAGGCAGGCTTCCGATGAAACACACACTCCAGCACAAGCGCGACCACCTGACTCGCCTCCTGCGCGAACTGGGGGGCGCCGTGGTCGGGTTCTCCGGGGGGGTGGACTCCACCTTCCTCCTCGCCGTGGCCCGGGAGGTCCTGGGGGACCGGGTCCTGGGGGTGACGGCCACCTCCGAGACCTACCCGGAACGGGAGCGCCGGGAGGCCGAGGAGCTGGCCCGGAGCCTGGGGGCCCGGCACCGGATCATCGTGTCGGAGGAGCTCGACGTGCCGGGGTTTGCCGACAACCCGAAGAACCGCTGTTACTTCTGCAAGAAGGAGCTCTTCGGGAAGCTGCGGGAGGTGGCCGACGCCGAGGGCCTGCCCCACGTGCTCGACGGCACCAACACCGACGACCGGGGAGATTACCGACCGGGGCGGCAGGCGGCCCGGGAGTTGGGGGTGCGCAGCCCCCTGGACGAGGCCGGCCTCACCAAGCAGGACATCCGGGAGCTCTCCCGGGCCCTGGGCCTCCCCACCTGGGACAAGCCGGCCTTTGCGTGCCTCTCGTCGCGCTTCCCCTACGGG
Organism: Deferrisomatales bacterium; assembly: GCA_033551855.1. GTDB lineage: Bacteria > Desulfobacterota > Deferrisomatia > Deferrisomatales > JACRMM01 > JBFLZB01. The sequence continues at coordinate 9,054 of JAWSUI010000022.1, read as the reverse complement.
GTCCGCATCACGAAGGAGAAGGTCTCCCAGGTGGGCCGGGCGGAGGAGGCCCTGCGGGAGCTCGGCCTGCGGGTGCTCCGGGTGCGCCACCACGGCGACGTGGCCCGCCTGGAGGTGGGGCCGGAGGAATTCGAGCGGGTGGCCAACGGCCTGCGCGACCGGGTGGTGGCCGCGGTCAAGGCCGCCGGCTACGCTTACGTGGCGTTGGACCTTCAGGGCTACCGCACCGGGGCCATGAACGAGGTGCTGGGGGAGCGTGAGTCGTGAATGGTGAATCGTGAATCGGTCGGAAAACCCCACGGACAACGGACGACGAGCCAACCATGACCCCTGACCACCTGCGCCACCTGCTCGAGAGCCTGAAACAGGGGGAGATCTCCACCGACGACGTGCTCGACCGCCTCAAGAGCCTCTCCTTCGAGGATGTGGGGTTCGCGAAGATCGACCACCACCGGCGCATGCGCAACGGCTACCCCGAGGTGATCTACGGGGAGGGAAAGACGCCGGAGCAGGTGGCGGAGATCTTCGGGCGGCTGGCCGGCCACAACCCCAACGTGCTCTGCACGCGGGCGAGCGCCGCCGTGGCCGAGGCCGTGCGGGATCGGGTGCCGGAGGCCCGCTACCACGGGCTGTGCCGGGTCGTGGAGCTGCGACGAGACACCGTGGCTCCTGTGGGCCTGGTGGCCCTCGCGGCGGCCGGGACCTCGGACCTGCCCGTCGCCGAGGAGGCAGCCGTGGCCCTGGAGGTGTTCGGGAGCCGGGTGGAGCGTGTCTACGACGTGGGGGTGGCCGGGATCCACCGGCTCTTCGCCCACGGCGATGTGCTCCGGCAGGCCAACTGCGTGGTGGCCGTGGCCGGGATGGAAGGGGCGCTTCCGTCCGTCATCGGAGGCCTGGTGGACGTTCCGGTCATCGCGGTTCCCACGAGCGTCGGGTACGGAACGAGCTTCGGGGGCATCACGGCGCTCCTGGCCATGCTCAACTCCTGTGCTTCGGGGATCAGCGTGGTGAACATCGACAACGGCTTCGGGGCCGCCTACCAGGCGGACATGATCAACAAGCTGGCCCTTCGCGGCCGACGCCAGGAGGGGGAGCGGTGAGGCGGATCCTTTACTTCGACGCGAGTGCCGGCGTGAGCGGCGACATGTTCGTCGGCGCGCTACTGGACCTCGGGGCGAGCCTGGAGACCGTGAAACGCCACGTGGCCTCCCTGGGGGTCGAGGGCCTGGAGCTTCGGGCCCGCAAGGTGGAGCGCCGGGGTCTCGTGGGGACCAAGTTCGACGTGCTCGCCCCGGGCACCGGACGCCCCGTGGACGAACCAGCGGACGGGGGGCACGGGCACGAGCATGGACAGGGGCACGGACACGGACACGGCGCCCACCACCATCGCCACCCCCACCGGGGGCTGCCCGAGATTTGCTCCCTGATCCGGGCGGCGGGGCTTCCCGGGCCTGTGGCCGCCGCCGCCGTGGCGGTTTTCGAGCTCCTCGGGGCGGCCGAGGGCAAGGTGCACGGTGTGTCCCCGGAAGCGGTGCACTTCCACGAGGTGGGGGCCCTGGACTCCATCGCCGACATCGTGGCGGCATCGTCGGCCTTCCACCAGCTCGGCGCGGAGGACGCCCGGTGTTCCCCCATCCACGTGGGGTGCGGCACCGTGCGGTGCGCCCACGGGGTCCTGCCGGTTCCGGCGCCGGCCACCCTGGAGCTCCTGTGCGGTGTGCCCGCCTACTCGGACGGGGTGCGTGGTGAGCTGACCACTCCCACGGGCGCAGCGCTGCTGCGGCACTTCTGCGCCGGCTTCGGCCCCATGCCCCCCCTGGTGGTGCAGGCCGTGGGGTACGGGGCGGGTAGCAAAGATTTCGGCGTCCCGGGGCTCTTCCGGGCCACCCTGGGAATCGCCGTGGAGTCGGTTGCCCCTAGCCAGGCCGCGAATCTCGGGTAGACTCGAATCGGCGTCGGGTCTCGCGGCGTTTCGTCACCCCGATCCCACGGGAAAAGGAGGGTCAGATGGCAGACCGGATCGTGCGCGTCAACATGAGGACCCGGAAGATCACGGAGGAGCCGCTACCCCAGAAGTGGGCCCTGTTCGGGGGCCGGGCCATGACCTCGGCCGTCGTCTCCGAGGAAGTGCCCCCCACCTGCCCGCCGCTGGGTGCCACGAACAAGCTCGTGTTTGCCCCGGGGCTCCTGGGCGGCTCCTCGGCGGTCCAGTCGGGGCGGATCTCGGTGGGCGGGAAGAGCCCGCTCACCGGGACGATCAAGGAGTCCAACGCCGGCGGCCAGCCCGGGCAGATCCTGGGCCGGCTCGGCATCCGGGCCCTGGTCATCGAGGACAAGCCCGAGGACGCGAGCAAGCTCTACACCCTGGTACTCAAGAAGGACGGGATCTCCCTGGTGGAGAGCCCGGAGCTCAAAGAACTCGGCAACTACGACGCGGTGAAGAAGCTCACGGCCAAGTACGGCGAAAAGAAGGTGGGCTACATCACCATCGGCATGGCGGGCGAGTGGGGCCTCACCGCAGCCTCCATCGCCTGCACCGACCCGGAGCTGCGGCCCACCCGCCACGCGGGCCGCGGAGGGCTGGGGGCGCTCATGGGCTCCAAGCGGCTCAAGGCCATCGTGTGCGACGACAACGGTACCTCCATGAAGGAGCCCAAGGACAAGGCCCGGCTGAGCGAGGCCTCGCGCAGTTTCGCCAAGATCCTCAAGGACCACGCGGTCACCGGTGAGGGGCTACCCACCTACGGTACCAACGTTCTCCAGAACATCATCAACGAGGCCGGCGGGCTCCCCACCAAGAACTTCCGGCTCGGGAGCTTCGAAGGCGCGTCCAAGATCTCAGGCGAGGAGCAGCACGACCGGATCTTGAAGCGCGGGGGCGACGGGAAGCTCCCCCACGGCTGCCACTCCGGGTGCATCATCCAGTGCTCGCGGATCTACGCGGACAAGGATGGGCACTACATCTCCAAGGGGCCCGAGTACGAGACCATCTGGGCCCACGGCACCAACTGCTGCATCGATGACCTGGACGCCATCGCCCGGATGGACTACCTGGACGACGACATCGGTCTCGACACCATCGAGATGGGGGCCGCCATCGGGGTTGCGATGGACGCCGGGCTGGCGAAGTTCGGAGACGCGGATGCGGCCATCCGGCTCCTGGAGGAGGTCCGCAAGGGCACGCCCCTCGGGCGCATCCTCGGGTGCGGCGCCGATACCGTCGGCCGGTGTTTCGGCGTGGACCACATTCCCACCGTGAAGGGCCAGGCCATGCCGGCCTACGAGCCGCGCGCCATCCAGGGCATCGGCGTCACCTACGCCACCTCGACCCAGGGGGCGGACCACACCGCTGGCTACGCCATCGCCACCAACATCCTCAAGGTGGGGGGCTACGTGGATCCCTTGAAGCCCGAGGGGCAGGTGGATTTGAGCCGCAACCTCCAGATCGCCACGGCAGCGGTGGACTCCACGGGCCTGTGCCTCTTCGTGGCCTTCGCGCTGCTGGACAACCCCGACGGCCTGCCCCAGGCCTGCGAGATGATCAACGGCCTCTACGGCACCGAGCTCAAGGTGGACGACGTGGTGGAGCTCGGAAAGACGGTCCTCTCCATGGAGCGCAAGTTCAACCTGGCCGCAGGTTTTGCCGCGGCCCACGACCGGCTCCCGGACTGGATGCGCACCGAGCCCCTTCCGCCCCACAATGCGGTGTTTACCGTGCCGGACGAGGAGCTCGATCAGGTCTTCAACTTCGTGCAGTAGACCCTCGGCCCGAGGTTGGAGAGGGGGGCCCCGGCCCCCTCTCCGACTGCTGATCCGGGAGGCGATCCGTGGTCGTCCATCTGAAGTTTTTCGCCGGCCTGCGCAGTTATCTGCCCCAAGGGCAAAGCCCCCACGCGGCGGAAGTCCCTGACGGGGCGACGGTCCAGGACGTGCTCGACCTGTTTCAGGTGCCTCGGGACAAGCCCCGCATCCTCCTCGTCAACAGTCGCCACGCACAACCGGATCAAGCCCTCGGCGACGGCGACACCCTGAGCGTCTTCCCGCCGGTGGCCGGCGGCTGAGCCGCCCGTCACCGGGCCTCCAGGGGGCCGCCCCACCCGGGGAGTCGGCGCTGGGAGAGGCCGACTCCAGCGGGGTGCAGAAGAATCCCGTATCGATCCGGGGGCTCAACTTCGGGCCCGTTTCGGTCGATCCGTTGGGGCATGGAACGCGCCCCCGGGAGTAACGACCCCGCCCCTGACTGCGCCGAGACCGTGGAGGCCTTCGCACGGGACCTCCTGGCGTTGGTCCGGGCAGTCAAGGTCTACCCTTCGTCCCACCCCTTCTTGTCCGAGGCGGCCCACCGCCTCATGGAGCGTGTCCGGGCGGAGATGCCGGCGCCCCTGGAGTTGGGGGTGATGGGTGACGAGCTCACCCTCGGGAAGGTGAGCGTGGGCGGCAAGCACTCCCGCGCCGCGTATCTGGCGGCCCACCTCCACCTGCGCCGGGTCCTGCGCCTGGTGTGGACGAGGGAAGCCACCGTGGCCGACGCCGTGGGCTTCGCAGAGGTCCTCGCGGACCTCTCGCGGAGCGGCGAGGAGCTGCTGCAGGCCCTCCGAGAGCGGGCGGTCTGCGCCATCGCCGTCGAGCCGCTCGACCTGGAGCGACTGCACGAGTCCTTCGAGGAGGGAGCCCTCGTGGGCCCGGAGGCGGCGGCCAGAGATGCCCGAGACCTGTGGGAGTGGCTGCTCAATCAGAACACCACGGCCCTGGAGGTGGCCGAGGCCCTGGCGACCGGGGAGCCCTGGGACGCGGAGGCGCCAGAGGTGGCCCGCTGGCTCCTGAGCCTCGGGCGCAAGCTGCAGGAGGCCCTGGCACTGATGTCGGGGGAGGGCCGCAAAGCGGTGGCCGGGCGCTTGACGGAGCTGGGAGACTCCCTGGGGTCCCGAGAGATGGGGGAACTCCTCCTGGCTGCCGATGCCCGGGAGGGGCTCCACGGCCCCCTCGTGTCCGGGGTCTCCCAGGGCGTCAAAGGGGAGAGGCTCGTAGATGTCCTGGCCGCCATGATTTCCCTGGAGGGGCGGGACACCCGACGCATTGCCGACGTGTTTCGGCGGTTTGCGCCGGAGGGAGGGGAGGACCTCCTTCCCCTGGTGCGCGCCCGGCTGTCCGAGGGGCCCAGCACCGGGTTTGCCCTGGACGTCTGGAAGGCGGTGGAGTCGTTCTTGCTCGAGTTGGACGAAGACCCCTTCATGGGGGAGGACTACGCGTCTTCCCTGGAAGGCCTTTCCGGGGATGGGGCGTCCCCGGTGGAAGAAACTCCTGCCGGCGAGCTCCTCGAGGACGTCACGGACCAGCTCGACGGCGTGTACCTGTTGCTCGCCAGCACGGACCCGCTCGCGTGGGGCGGCGCCCTTCTGGACCGCCTCGAGTCCCGGGTTTTCGGGGAGCGTCCCGAGACCCTGGCCCGCTTCCTCAACCTGGTGGAGCGCTCCCTGCCCGGTCTCGTCGGGAAGCGGCCCCGTTTGGTCCATGCCGTGTTCGACGGGGCGTGCCGGAACCTGCGGGGCACCGATGCCGAGGGGCGGGAAGCGTTGTTTGCCTTCGTGCGCCGACACGAGGGGCTGCTGCTGGACGCGGTGCTCCGAGCCCTGGGGCAGGAGGAGCGGCTCGCGGTACGGAGGTTCCTGGTGGAGGCCCTGTGCGCCTTCTCCCCGGCGGCGACACCGGTCCTGGTGCTGAGGCTCCGGAGCGGTCCGTGGTTCGTCACCCGCAACCTGGCAACGGTGTTGGGTCGCCGCGGCGACCCCCGGACGATACCCGCCCTCCGGAGCCTCCTGTCCCACGAGAACACCCATGTGCGGCACGAGGCGGTGCAGGCCCTCGCCCGGATCCCGGTTCCCGCCGCCCGCAGCGCTCTGGCCGAGTTCCTGCAGCGAGCCCCGTATGGGGGAGAGGAGAGGGGCCTCGTGGAGAGGGCCCTTGTCGAGGCAAGGGCGGAGAGGGGATAGCCATGGCCGAGGTGGCGCGGTTTCTCCGGGAGCTGGGGACCCTGTACCGGGCCCGCCGGATGTACCCGAGGGGCAACGAGCAGGTCCGGAAGGCCGCCGAGCGGGCGGCGGAGACCCTCTCGGAGCTCGGGTGCCGGGTTCGCATCGCCCGGCTCGGCGCGAACCTTGTGGTCGAGAACGAGACCCTGCAGGAAACCCCCTCCTCCCTCCTGGCGCTCATGGAGATTCTGGGGGCCCGGGGGCAGGAAGCCCTCCACATCGAAGCCGACGTCGGGGCGGAGGATCTGGAGGCCTGGGTCGAGGGGCTCGTCGGTGGAGGAGGCGAGACAGGTACGGGGGGCGGGCTCATCCGCGCGGGCGTCGTGCGGGTTGAGGCGGAGCCGGAGCGGCCAGAGGACGAGCCCTTACCGCCCTCCTACGAGAACTTGTTGCCCGACGTGCAGCAGGCGCTCGGGAAGCTCTCCGAGGAGAGCCCCGAGGGCCTGCACCGAGCCCAGGAGGTGGTCTTCGCCGTCGCCACCCATCTGGCTTCGGGCGAGGATCTGCTCGGTCCTGTCCGAGCCCTGAAGGGGCACGACGACTACACGTTCACCCATGCCCTGAACGTCTGCGTGCTGGCCACGGCCCTGGGTCGCCGCCTGGGGGTGCCCGAAGAGCGGATCAAAGCCCTTTCGCTGGCCGCGCTGTGCCACGACGTGGGGAAGGAACGAATCCCCGCGGAGCTCCTGAACAAACCCGGGGCCCTTGACGACGGGGAGCGGGCCATCATGAACGCCCACGCCCAGGAGGGGGCTGCCATCCTGCTCCGCCTGCGCGGTGGCGTGGATCCCCTGCTCCCGGTGGTGGCGTGTCAGCATCACTTGCGCAGCGACGGCACGGGGTACCCGGTTTTCCAGGGGGGGGGGCCACCGCATCCCGCCGCCCTGCTCGTGGCGGTGGCGGACGTGTACGATGCCCTGCGGACCGTACGACCCTACCGCGGGTCTTGGACCACCGAGAGGGCCTTCAGCGCGTTGATCCAGGAGGTGAACCGAGAGGTCCTTCCCCGACGGTACGTGGCGACGCTGGGCACGCTGCTGGAGCTCCTCGGAGAAGGGACCCGGGTTCGCCTGTCGGACGAACGTCTGGCGGAGATCCGGGAGCCCGGCCGGGAAGACCTGCTCTGTCCGCGGGTGGAAGTCGAGGGCGGGACTCTCATCGACCTCTCCCCCGGGAACGGGCTCCGGGTGGTCGCGGTGGAGGAGCAGGGGGAGGCGGAGGGAGGGTGAACCCTGGGGGAGGGCCGGTCAGAGCTGGTCCCGCTCCGCGAGCTGCAGATACATGAGAGCCTTGGGGTGGTTCGGCTCCTTTTCGAGGATGGAGCTCCACTCCTCGACCGCGAGCTCGGTCTGCCCTCGGGCGTAGTAGGTGATCCCCAACTGGATGGTGGCCTGTGTGTAGTGGGGGTGCTCCCTGCGGACCCGGTTGAGCTCGGCGATGGCCCGCTCGTGGTCTCCCATGTCCCGGTAAAGGATGCCCAGCCTGGTGCGCAGGTCGGGGAAGTGGGGACCCAGGTCCAGCGCCTTCCGATACTCCACCACTGCCTCGTCGTGGATTCCGAGCCCGTGGTAGATCTCCCCGATGTCTGCGTGCAGATTGGCCAGGCGGCCCTTGACGAAGGGATCGACGGCTCCCTGTTCCACCCGGGAGACCTTCCGAGCGCGGTCGAATGCCCCCTCTGCGGAGGAGTACTGGCCCATCTCGTTGAGGGTCACCGCCAGGTTCAGGCACACCTCCGTGTACCGCGGGTTGATCCGCAGCGCCTCCTCGAAGTGTTCCTCGGCCGCCCGGTACTCGCCCTTCTCGAAGGCGATGATGCCGAGCATGTTCAGCACGTCCGCGAAGCGGCACCCGAGGGATGACAACTTCTGGAAGAAGCGCTCGGCGTCGTCGAGGCGCCCCTCGTCGAAGGCTTCGCGGCCCAACTGGTAGAGCTCGATCATTGCCGCTTCCACGGTCTCCCTCCCTCCGACACCTCGATCTCCCTCCGCGGCGCCGGCCGGCCGTGTCGCCGTCCGCCGTGCACCCCCTCCGCCTCGGTTCCCATCTGGATGGGTGTCGCCCGGGAGCGTGACACCGATCCCGCCGCCGCCCCGGAGGTTTCCAGCCCGGCGGTTGGCGAAGTCTCCTCCTTCGCGTTCGCGTGGGTGGCGACCGGGCCGGCTCGCGACGGGTCCTCCACGGGTTCAGCGGCTGTCGGTCCCGGTTCGGGCCTGGAGCTCCAGGGCCAGGCGGAGCGCTTCATCCCGCTGGGGGGCGTCCGGGTACTCCTGGACCAGCGTCTCCAGTCGCTGGAGAGCCGCGCCGTAGTTCTTTCGGCGCAGGTAGTAACGGGCCACATAGAGCTCGTGGCCGGCCAGACGGCCCCGCAGCTCGATCAGTCGGCGCTGCGCGTCCTCCGCGTACTCGCTGCCGGGGTGCGCGTAGAGCAGCCTCTCCAGGGCGGCGACGGCGCTGCGGGTGCCGCTCTGGTCCCGGTCCTCCGGGAGGCTCAGGGCAGCGTAGGCCAACCCCCGCCGGTAGAGGGCATAGGAGGCCCTCGGGTTGGTCGGGTGGAGCTCCTCGAAGGAGCGGTAGGCGGCGGCCGCCTCCTCGTAATTCTTCTGTTGGTAGGCCATGTCTGCCGAGAGCAGCTCGGCTTCCGGTGCGAGGCGGGAGAAGGGGTACTCGTCCCGGAGCTGGTCGAGAAGCTCCTGGGCGCGGTCATAGCGCTTGCGCTCCACCGCCTCCTGGGCCTGCCGGTAGAGCTCCTCCGGGGGGAGCTCGGCCCGCTTGTGCTTGCCGGCACAGGCAATGGCCAAGAGTGCGGCGAGGAGAGCGGCGAAGCGCAGGACGTGCATGGGAGGATGCCTCTCGAATGGCGCGGAGAACGCCGGCAAGGATCAACCGTCCAGAACCATAACGGGAATCGTGGTGGGCGTCAACGACCGGGCTGTCCCTGGATTCACCGGCTGGTCGGCGAGCGGAGCCCGCGAGCCCCTCCGCTCCGCCCCGCCATCCGCGGCCATGCGAAGGGGTGTCGCCG
>JAWSUI010000021.1:0-58155 GCA_033551855.1 Deferrisomatales bacterium | reverse complement strand
GATCCCCCACCACCGCCTTGGGCTCCAGGGCCACGGCCGACGACGCCTCGAGCACCTCCCGCGAGCCCTGGGCGATCAGCGGCGGCTCGACGATCTCGAGCCCCACGCCGTGCCCGACGAAGCGGCACCGGCCCCCCGGGCGGCCGAGGTACCCGGCCAGGCCGAGGCGGGACGCCCCCCGCTCGCCCGCCGCGAACACGTCTCCCGCCGCTGTCCCCGCCCGCAGTGCAGCCGCGAGGGCCCCGTGGACCTCCAGGAGCCCCGCGTGGGCCTCCCGAAGCCAGCCCGGGGGAGACCCGACGCAGAAGGTGCGCGTCTGGTCGGTCTGGTAGCCGAACACGCTCACCCCGAAATCCACGATCACGGGGTCGCCCCTTCGGATCTCCCGGCGCCCGGCGCCCCAGGGGAAGGCCGGGGAGAGCCCTTCCCCGGACATCGGGGAATCGAGGGCCCCCGGCCGCGCCGCGTTGGGACCCGACAGCACGTGCCAGGAGTAGGCCTCGAAGTCGCCCCGGGAGCGGAGCAGCCCCTCGTGGCCCAGCTCCATCGCCCGGGCGAAGAGCTGCCCGGCGAGCTCCGCCTCGGTCATGCCGGCCCGCAGGACCTCCCCCGCGTAGCGGAAGACCTCCACCGCGACGCGCCCGGTCTCCTCCAGGCGACCGATCTCCCAGGGGCTCTTTCGGCGCCGCAGAGCCAGCACGTGGGGGCCGACGTCCTCCGCGTCGCGCAGGTCCTGGAGGCCGAGGCGGGCCAGGTCGCGGCCCGAGAGGACGTCGAGGGAAAGGCCCGCCGCCCCCCCCGCCACCAGCGCCCTCGCCCGGGACCACAGCTCCCGGCCGCCGGGGACGGCCACGATCTCCCAGGGAGTCTCCCGCCGCGCCCGGTCCACATCGCGCAGCACGAAGAGGGTGGGGTCCCCCTCCGCGGGCACCCACAGCAGCCCCTCCTGCACGGTACCCGCGAAGTAGAAGCGGTCCACCCGAGCCGTGAAAAGGGCGCCGCGCAGGCTCCGGGCCCCCAGGCGCGCCTGCAGCCCGCCGATTCGTCGGCGCAGCTCTCCCTCGGGGACGATCGGCATGGACACCTCCTCCTCAGCCCGGCGGCAGACGCCCCGGCCCGTCGGGCACTTCAGGCGGCAGATTGCCAGAGCCCGGGGTCGTGCGCACCCAAGAACGTCTTGCCAGGACCCCCTCCGCCCCGAGCCACCCCTCGAAGAACCTCCCGTCGTCCGGGGTGAGCCCCTCCTTGCGGCCGATCACGAGCGCGCCCCCGGGGAGCAGCCCCCCGTGCAGGCGCCGGACGGCCTCGGCCCGGCGCACCCCCCGAAAGTACGTGAAGACGAAGTACCGGCACAGGACGAGGTCCATGCCCCGGGGGGGCGCGTCCTCCAGCAGATTGTGCTCCCGGAAGCACACGGCCCCGCGGGCCGCGGGCGAGACCAGCCAGCGGCCCCCTTGGGCACTGAACCAGGAGGCGCGAAGCGCTGTGGGGACCTCCCTCAGGCTGCCGGCGCCGTAGACGCCCCGGGCTGCCCTCTCCAGGGACGGCCGGTCGATGTCGGTGGCCAGCACCGAGAGCTCGAGCCCGGGGCGGCTCGGGGCGATCCGGTCCCGCCAGAGGAGCGAGAAGGTGAAGGGCTCCTCCCCGCCGCAGCACCCGGCGCTCCACACCCGAAAGCGGCTCCTCCCTGCGGTCAGCTCGGGGATCACGCGGTCGAAGAGCGCATCCCAGCGCGATTGCTCCCGCAGGAACCGCGACACCGTGACCCGCATCCGGTCCGGCAGCCCCCGGGCCTCCTCGGGGTCGCCCAGGACCCTCTCCCGGTACTCCCCCAGGCTCGAGAGCCCGAGCTCCGCCACCCGCGCTGTGACCGCCCGCCGCGACGTCCGCCGTCGGTACTTGCGCCAGTCCAAACCGAGCTCCGGCGCCACCGCCCGGAGGAACTCCTCGTAGTCCACGGCTGGTCCCTCCCCGGAGCGGGAGTATAGCAGGACGTCGCGCTCCTCCGCCCCTCGGACCGCCTGCCCTTTCCCCCGGCCTTCGGTTATCCTGTGCATCCGGAAGGTGTCGAAAGAGGAGGTCCGCGATGCCGGAGTGGAGCCCGCTGATGGGGGTGGGGGTCCAGGAGATCGACGAGGGTCACCGGGAACTCGTCGAGCAGCTCGGGGAGCTGGGCCTCGCGATGAAACGGGGGCGCGGCCGGGAGCGCCTGGCCGAGCTGCTGCGGTTTCTGCGGCTCCACGCCGACGAGCACTTCGCCGCGGAGGAGGAGCTGATGGCCCGCCACGGGTACCCGGACCGTGCGGAGCACCAGGCCAGGCACGAGGCCTTTCGCGCGGAGCTCGCCGCACGGGAGGAGGTCTTCTCCCTCGACCCGGATACTCCCGGCGTGGTGACCGAGATCCACGGGTGGATCCTGCGTTGGCTCTCGCACCACGAGATCGCCGCCGACGCCCCGCTGGGGGAGTATCTCCGGCAGGCAGGCGGGCGTCCTTGAGAGTTTGGGAGAGGTTCATCCGGGAATTGACCGGGTACTCGTGTCCAGGGACGACCGGGTGGGCCCGGCCACGCAGGCGGACGGCCGCTCGACGGGAGCCGCCGCTTCGGGAGCCGTGATGCCGCGAGCATTCCGGATGCGGCGCGGGAGCGCACCTACCGTACAGCCCGGCATTGTACGCCGGAGGGGGCGGGCCCACCCGGTCGTTTACGGGAAGAACCTTGTGAAAGAATCGTCGCGAGCAGGCCGGAGTGCGCGACGAAACAATCCGGTCGTGCAGCAGATATTGCACAGACTCCGAGCCCGGGGCACGGGCGGGGCGCCCGCTGCCCCTACCAGCGATAGCGGCAGCGCCGCCAGGGATCGTAGCGCCGCCAGGGATCGTAGCGCCGGTGGAAGGGGTCGCACCAGGGGTCCCAGAAGGGATCCCAGTACGGGTCCCGGTACCGCGGCCGCGGCCGGGGTTCCCGAGGCAGGGGCCAGAGGTGGATCTCCCCCACCTCGAAGACGGGATACGCGTACGGCGTCCCCTCCACGGCGCGGACCTCGCTCCCCCGCACCACCCCCGTCAGGGTGACCAGCCGCTCGCGGGCAAACCCCTCGGGGTCGAGGAGGACGCCCGTCCGAGCCAGAAAGCTCCCGCACTCCTCGTCCCGGGCCACCGGGCGATCGTCCCGGTTCCGGGAATAACACAGGATCTCGAGCTCCGTCCCCTGCGCTCCCCGCCTGTGGGCCTCGATGCGGCCCGCCAGCATGAGGGTCGTGCCGACGAACGCCTCCGGGTCGGCCCCCACCTGTGAGTAGCTCACGTGGGGATTCACGGAGAAGAAGGCGCTCCGGGACAGGGGGTGGGTCCACCCGACGAGAACGGGCGCCGTGGCCAGGAGCAGCACCATAAAGACCCGGGGAACGGGGACCGCCATGACGACACCTCCACCCCCATTGTAGCCACGGGGTGCCCCCAGGCCAAACCCGCGACGAAGGCGAGACGGTCCCCGCCCCCGCCCACCTCCGAGGCGGCCGTTCCCCGCGGGGCATCGGCCCTTGCTCCCGGGGCAGCATGGTGGTATGCGTAGCGCCCGTCCGGCCACCTCGTTTTCCTGTCCCTCCCGCACCCCCCCGACGAAAGGAGGCCCCCATGAAGGCACCCCGATGGCTCAACGGCGCAGCCGCGGTTGCGGCGGCCGCCCTCCTGGCCGTGGGCTCTCTCACCCAGGCGAGCGCCCAGGACTTCAAGAGCGAGTACAAGCTGCAGCTCAACGTCGGTCCGGCCTTCTACTGGGGCATGGGCTCCGCGAAGTTCGCCGAGTTGGTGGCGGAGAAGACCGGCGGGCGGATCAACGTCAAGCCCTACTACGGCAGCGCGCTCCTCAAAGGCGCCCAGCTCAACGCCGCCCAGATGGTCGCCAAGGGCGTCATCGACTGCGCCATGGAGTCCACCATCAACATCTCCCCGGTCTTTCCCGAGGCCAACGTCTTTCACCTCCCGTTCTTCGTGAACACCTTCGAGAACCTGGACAAGATGAAGGCCGGAAGGTCCGGGGAGATGGTCTTCGCGGCCATGGAGAAGAAGGGGCTCAAGCCGCTGGCCTGGGGGGAGAACGGGTTTCGCCAGCTGACCAACAGCAAGCGGCCGGTGCTCACCCCCGAGGACCTGAAGGGCCTGCGCATTCGCGTGGTGGGGAGCCCGCTGTTCGTCGACACGTTCCGGGCCCTGGGGGCCGACCCGATCAACATGAACTGGGGGGACGCGGTGGCGGGGTTCCAGCAGGGGGTCGTGGACGGCCAGGAGAACCCGGTGGGCGTGATCGTGCCGCTCCAGGTGCACCAGTACCACAAGCACGCGACCTTCTGGAACTACCTAGTGGACCCCCTGATCATCTACTGGAACCAGGACCAGTGGAACGCCTTCCCGGAGGACATCCGGAAGGGGATCCTCGAGGCTGCCCAGGAGGCGGGCCGCTTCGAGATCGCCCTGTGCCGGGCCGGCCTGGACGGGACCACGTCTCTCGACATCCTGAAGAACGAGTTCGGCTTCGAGATGGAGGTGCCCGACCCGGTGCGGTGGCTGGAGGAGAAGGGAGTGACGGTGCAGTTCCTCGACGACGGGCAGGTCGAGGCCTTCAAGGCCGCCACCAAGGCCGTCTTCGACAAGTGGTCCCGGGAGATCGGCACGGAGGTCTTCGAGGCCGCCAAGGCCGACATGGGCATCTGAGCCGGGTCGCGTCTCGGCCCCTGAAGGGCGAAACCTCTTCAGGGGCCGCTTCGTTGCGTGGGGTTTGATGAGCGCTGCAGAGAAGGGTCCCCTGCGGCCCGACCACCTCCTGGCCGCGGCGATCCTGTTCGTCATGGCGCTGATCGCGTTCCTGAACGTGGTCAGCCGCTACTTCTTCCACTTCTCCTTCGCCGCCACCGAGGAGCTCACCATCAACCTCTTCGTCTGGCTGACCGTGATCGGAGGCGGGATCGCCTTCGAGCGGGGCGGGCACCTGGGCATGGTGACCTTCTACAACCTGTTTCCCCGGCGCCTCAAGAAGGCCTCGGTGCTCCTGAGCGCCACCCTCAGCGCCGGGCTCTTCCTCCTCGTCGGCCTCTACATGCTGGAGGCCATCCACGACGAGATCACCCTGTTTCACGCCCGCAGCCCGGCCCTCGGCCTCCCCGTCTGGATCTATTACCTGGGCGTGCCGGTCTGCTCCCTGTTCGTCTTCCGGGGCGTGTGGCGCGGCGCCCGGCTGAGGCTCCGGGCTCTGGAGCTGCAGGAAGGCGCCTGATGGAGCTCGCAGTCGTCGGCCTGACCTTCCTGGTCCTGATGGTTCTCGGTGTCCCCATCGCCACGTCCCTGGGCGTGGCAGCCGTGGTGACCATCTACTGGTTCGATCTCGGCATCGAGATGCTGGGAGTGAACTTCGCCTCCGGGATCGCGTCCTTCCCCCTCCTGGCGATCCCGTTCTTCGTGCTGGCGGGGGTGATCTTGGAGCGGGCCGGCCTGGCCGCCACCATCGCCCGGTTCTTCGAGCTCCTGGTCGGGCGCATGACCGGCGGCCTGGCCGTGGTGTCGGTGCTGACCTGCATGTTCTGGGGGGCGCTGTCCGGATCGGGGCCGGCCACGACGGCGGCTGTGGGGCTGATCCTCCTTGCGCCCATGGTCCGGCACGGCTACGACAAGAACTTCGCCGGGGCCACCATCGCCAACGCCTCGGACCTCTCGATCATCATCCCGCCGAGCATCGCCTTCATCATCTACGGGAGCATCACCGGCGTGTCGGTGAGCGCGCTCTTCCTGGCGGGGATCGTCCCCGGCATCCTCACCGGCATCGGGACGATCCTGGTGGCATGGCTCGTCAGCTGGCGCCGGGGATACCGGGGGCTGGAGGCCTCGGGCACCCTCCCGGAGATCCTGACGGCCCTACGGAAGAGCTTCTGGGCCCTGCTCACCCCGGTGGTCATCCTGGGCGGCATCTACTCGGGGATCTTCACCCCGACCGAGGCCGCGGTGGTGGCGGTCTTCTACAGCCTGTTCGTAGCGCGCGTCGTCTACCGGTCCATCACCCTCCGGGACCTGGTGGACATCCTGGTGGACTCGGCGGTGACCTCCAGCGTGATCCTGTTCATCGTGGCCTTCGCCGGCATCTTCACCTGGGTCGCATCGGTGATCGGGGTGATCGACCTGGCCGCCGAGGCCATCGTGAAGGTGGCGCCCAACCCCTTCGTGATGATCCTCCTGGTCAACCTGCTGCTGCTCGCCCTCGGGATGATCCTCGACGCCATCTCGATCTCCTTTCTGCTCATGCCGATCCTCATGCCGGTGCTGGCCGCCTTCGGGGTGGACCCCCTCTGGTACGGCGTGATCTTCATCACGGCCCTCGCCATCGGCCAGGCCACGCCCCCGGTGGGGGTGAACCTCTTCACCGCGGCCAACCTGGTGGGCGGCGACGTGGACGGCGTGGCGAAGGAGGCGATCCCCTACGTGGTCATGGACGTGGTCGTCCTCGTGCTGCTCTCCCTGCTGCCCATCCTCTCCCTGTACCTCCCGGTCAAGGCCGGGCTGTACGGGCCCTGAGGGAGTGGCGCGTCCCGTTGACGGCCGGATTGCTGGAACCCCTCGCTCTCGTCAAGGTCACGGCCGCGGTGGGAATGGTGCTGGGACTCTCCGCCCTGGCGGAGCGGGTGAGCCCCCGGTTTGCCGGTGTGTTCTCCGGGTTTCCCCTGGGCGCGGCCCTCACCCTGTTCTTCATCGGGTACGAGCTCGGGCCCGAGTTCGCCTCCCGGGCGGCGGTGTTCTCCACCCTCGGGCTCACCGCCATCCTGTGCTTCGCGTACGGCTACCACCGGGGGGCGAGCTGGGCGGGGGGGCGCTCGGCTGCCGCGGGCATCGCCGCGGGCCTGGCCGGCGGGCTGGGGGGCTACCTCCTCGCGGTGCTGGTCCTCGAAAGGCTGCGGGTGGGCCTGTGGACCGCCGCCCTGATCACCACCGGCGCGATCCTCGTCTCCGAGCGCCTCTTCCGCCGGGTGATGGACGCGGTGATCGCGACCCGCCCCCGGGTCGGACTCGGGACCACCGTCGTGCGGGGCGCCTTCGCCGCGGCCGTAGTGCTCGCGGTCACGGCCTCCGCCCGGTGGGTGGGGCCGGCGTGGGCCGGTCTCTTCGCCGCCTTCCCCACCACCCTGCTCCCGTTCCTGGTGATCATCCACTACGGCTACCGGCCGGAGCACGTGCACACCATCCTGAAGAACCTCCCCCGGGGGCTCTTCAGCCTGGTGATCTACTGCGCGGCGGTGGCGCTGCTCTACCCCCGGCTGGGGGTGGGCTGGGGGACCCTGGCCGCCTACGCCCTGGCGACCGCCTACCTGGTGGGAATCAGCCTGTGCGGCCGGCGCCCCCGGCCGGCGGCGGGCTGACCGTCCCGCGCCCCCGCAGGTCCCCCAGGCGCCGGAGGTGGGCCTTCTCCTCCTCCGCGATCTCCAGGAAGACGGCCTTCGCTCCCGACGCCTGCACCTCCCGGGCCAGGCGCAGGTAGAGGTCGAGGGAGTCCGCCTCGAGGGCCAAGGCCAGGTCCAGGGCTTCTTCCGGGGTCTCCCCCCCGTCCAGGAGCCACTTGCCCTGGTCCACCTCAGCCCGGGAGACCAGGCCGTTCCAGGCGTCCATCCCGCCGTCGAGGGAGTAGGCCTCGAACCCGTGGCTCCCCAGCAACCCTGCAGCCGACCGGCTGCGCCCGCCGGCCTTTCAGTAGGCGAGTACGGGCTTCTCGGGGGCGAGCTTCCCCAGGCGGTCCGGGAGCTCCGGCAAGGGGATCAGCAGGGCGCCGGGGATGTGCCCCGCCCCTTCGTAATCCTGGGGCTGGCGCACGTCGAGGAGGGTGTAGCCCCCTTCCCCCCGCTCCGCCATCCAGCGCTGGGCCTCCTCGACCCCCAGGTTCCGGATTCCCCGCCATCGGGTCCAGGAATCTCAAGGCGCCTCCTCCTCCGGTCCGGAGAGCTCCCCCGAGACCTGGAACCTGCCCATGAACGAGCGGTCCAGGTAGTCCTTCCAACGGAAGGCCCAGCGCCCCCGGGCAGCCCAGCGACCCCACACGGCCAGGCCGGTGCCGTCCGCCAGGTTGAGGATGAGGAGGAAACGGCGCTGGGGACGGAAGGGGACCGCTGCCCCTGCCCCCAAGCACGCCCGGAGGTTGCGGAAGAGCACCGGCCCCTGACGCACGGCGTACACTCCCACCCGCGGGAGCTCCCGGGGGGAGAAGCACACGCAGTCCCCCCCGCCGAAGACCTCCGGGTACTGCGGGCTCCGCAGGAACTCGTCCACCAGGAGCCCCCCGTCCGCCCCGGTCGGCAGCCCGGAGTCGCGGTAGAGCTCGTGGGGCACGATCCCCACCGTGAGCACGGCCACGTCGTAGGCGAAGGAGTCGCCGCCCTCGAAGGAGGCCACCCCTGCCTCCAGGCCGGCGGCAGCGAGCCCCGTGCGGACCGCGATGCCCCGCCCCTCGAGGGAACGCCTCGCGAGCTCCCCGGCCCGGGGGGGCAGCCCGGGCAGGAGTCGGGGAGCCGCCTCGCACACGGTGACCTCGGCGGGGACCCCCTCGGTCCGCCCGAGCCGCCACAGATTCGCCGCCACCTCGACCCCCGCCGGCCCCCCACCCAACACCAGCACCCGGCACGGCCGGCCCCGTCCGGAGTCGAGGACCCGTTCCCGGACCCGATCCAGGTTCTCCACGGGCTTCACGGGGGTCGCCTCCTCGGCGGCGCCGGGGATGCGCTCGGCCGGCACGCGACTCCCGGTGTTGAAGGACACCGCGTCATAGGGCAGCGCCCGTCCGCTCTCCAGCAGGAGGAGCCGGGCGCCGGGATCCACCGAGACGACCCGGTCCTCCACGAAGGTGCACCCCCGGGAAACGGCCAGAGAGCGGACGTCGACCCGGACTTGCTCGGGCCGGTAGATCCGGGACAGGAACCCCGGCCCCATCCCCGAGTAGTAGTGGTATCGCTGGGGGGCCACCAGCACGACCTCGGCCCCCTGCCCCACGAGGTCCGCGGCCCGCTTGAGGGAGTAGAGGTGGGCGTGCCCGCCGCCCACGAAGACCAGCCTCCTTCCGGCCTTTGAACCGCTCATCCGCCCTCCTCGCCGGCCGTTGGGCGACCGGCCCCGCCGGCGCCCCCGGATACCGACCATCATCATCATACCGGACCCCCCTGGCCCAACAAGTCCGGGCGGCCCGGGCCGGTTGCGCCACCGGGAGTTCGGGCCTATACAGGACCGTCGAGAGGAGGGAACCACAATGGAAGACGCCTCCGGCCTGACATGGAGCACCCGGGTATCCCCCGGCCACCTGGCAACCAAGGCGGACCCCGGCGTCCCCTTCGAGCGGGTCGTCCTCGAGCTCTGCAACGGCGGCCCCCGCAGCGTCACGGGTCTCCGGGTCCGGCTGGAAGCCCTCCAAGGCGAGGGCCCCATCCTGGATGCGGAGGTCCCCCTCCCGGGGGAGCTGGCGCCCGGCGACTGCGCCGCCTGGGACCTCTACGAGGTCTTCCTGGAGCGGGGGCGGGGCTTCCGGAGCAAGGTCCACCTCTTCGGGATCAAGGCAGCCCTCGGGTGGGATTTCACGGTCCGCGCCTCCGTCGCGGAGGGCGGGGAAGGCGCCCGGGCAGGCTGCCGTGTCCGGTGGTCCGGCCCGCCGGAGGGGCCCATCACCGCCTCGGTGGAGCCGCTGCCGTGACCGTGGGCCGTGGGCACCAGGGAACGGCGGGGCCCGGGCGCCAGTACCACCTGGACCTCGCCCCCGGCGAGGCGGCCGAAGCCATCCTCCTCGTGGGGGACCCGGACCGGGCGGACCGGGTGGCGGCGCTCTTCGAAGAGGTGGAGGTGCGGCGTCGCCACCGGGAGTTCGTCACCCGTACCGGGCTCCACCAGGGACGACGGATATCCGTGGTGGCGACCGGGATCGGCCCCGACAACACGGAGATCGCCGTGGTGGAGCTCTGCCGGCTCGTCGAACGCCCGACGATCATCCGCTGCGGCTCCTGCGGCGGGCTGCGGCCCGAGCTGGGCATCGGAGAGCTGGTCATCTCCCGCGCCGCCTACCGCCTGGAGAACACCTCGCTCCAGTTCGTGGGCGAAGGATATCCCGCCGCCGCCCACCCCGAGGCGCTCCTGGCCCTCGCGCAGGCGGCGGACGAGGCGGGCCACCCCTACCACGTGGGCATCACGGCGACGGCGCCGGGTTTCTACGGGGCGCAGGCCCGGGACGTGCCCGGCTTCCCGCCCCGCGACCCGGGGCTCCTGGACGACCTGGCCCGCCAGGGCATCCTCAACATGGAGATGGAGACCTCGTGCCTCTTCACCCTGGCGAGCCTGCGGGGTTTCCGGGCCGGCGCGGTGTGCGCCGTGTACGCCGCCCGCCCCCACGGCACCTTCGCGACACCCGAGGAGCGGGGCGCCGCCGAGGGCCGCTGCATCCGGGTCGGCCTGCGCGCCCTCCACCTGGCGGCGGCACTGGAGGCGGCCCGCGGCGCGCGACCCCTCTGGCACCCGGGTCTGGGGCATGCCCTGGACCGCTTCTCGTGACCGGCGCACCCGCCGAGGTCCTGGACCTGGAGTCCTTCCGGTTCCGGGGCCTCCACCCCCTGGTCCACCTCGGAACCGCCAGCGACCGCTACGCCGGGTGGCTGGGACAGATCTACTCCCCCGAACGCTTCGCCGCTCGGGTCACCCGGCGCTCGAAGACCATCGCCGGGAGGTCCTTCGTCGAGGAGGTCCTCCCCGTGGCGTGTGTCGCCGAGTACTTCGAGCACTTCCCGGTCCTGGAGCTCGACTACACCTTCTACGGGCCCCTCCTGGACACCGCCGGCCGGCCCACCGGGACCCTGCGGACCCTGGCCGCCTACCGCCGCCACCTGCCCGGCGGCGCCCGGCTGCTCCTCAAGGCACCCCAGGCCGTCTCCGCCCAGAAGCTCCGACGCGGCGGCTCCTTCGTCCCCAACCCGGGGTATCTGGACGCGCAGCTCTTCACCGACCGCTTCCTCCAACCCGCCGCGGAGCTCCTGGGGGAGGCGTTGGCCGGTGTCATCCTCGAGCAGGAGTACCAGAGGAAGGCGGAGCGCATCCTCCCCGAGAGGCTGGCCGAGGACTGGGACCGCTTCTTCGCGTCGGTGCCGGCGGACGGCCGCTTCCACCTGGAGCTGCGCACCGAGTCCTACCTCGCGCCGGCGGTCTTCGCGGTCCTCGAGAAGCATGGGGTCGGCCAGGTCCTCTCCCACTGGACGTGGCTTCCCCCCTTGGAGCACCAGTTCGAGCTGGGGGGGAGACGGTTCCTCAATCGCGGCGGGGAGGCGGTGGTGCGCCTGATGACGCCGAGGGGCGTCCGGTACGAGGATGCCTATGCCGCCGCCCACCCCTTCGACCGTCTGGTGCCGGGGATGCTCGACCCCGGCATGCTGGCCGGCGCAGCGGGCCTCATGCACGAGGCGGCTGGGAAAGGCCGGCGGCTCAACGTCATCGTCAACAATCGCGCGGGAGGCAACGCCCCCCTGATCGCCCGGGCCCTGGCCCGGCGGTTCCTGGGGCTCGAGGAGGCCTGACCCCTCAAGGGAGGGGGGAGACCTCCAGGACCTCGAAGCCGGTGACCGGGTCCCGGCGCCGGCAGGCGTCCGTCCCGAGGAGCTCCAGGAGGACCACCTCCCCGAGCTTCCAGACATCGACGCCCTGGCGCACGCACCCGGTCCGGGTGAGCCCGTCGCGCCCCAGTGCCGCGTGCATGTGCAGTCGCGGCACCCCCTGTTCGTCGGGGAACAGGGTCCCCACCGCGGCGGCCTCGTGGACGCCCAGGAGCTCGTGGACCAGCGGCACCACGGGCGACGCGTCGGCCTCCCGGGGGCCCACCACGACCCGTCCCCCACCGATCCCGCCCACCAGGGCGCACAGGCCCCGGGCGACCCCCCTGCCCTTGGCGAACTCCTCGATGCACTCCGGGACCCGGTCCCCGTCCTCGAGCCGCAGGACGAAGACCCTCCCCATCCTCCCCTCCGCCGCCTTCACCGCTCCGCCTCCTCCCCCCGCGCAGCCTGTCGCGTGGACGCCTCCGAAAGAATACCCCAAGACTTGCCGCTGCGGGTCACCGCGGATCGCGCGGCGGAGCGCAGGGACCCCCCGGCCCCGGCCACCCCCCCGAAACCACCGCCTCACCCCGAGCCGGGGTCGGGGGGTCTCGGAGCACAGCCGTGCGCCGCCTCCACCGAACCATCGCAACCCGCGTCCGCAAGCAAGCCCGGCGCACCGGCGCCCCCCAATGGTGCCCTCTCCTCGAATGATCGCGGATCGCGCGGCGGAGCGCAGGGACCCCCCGGCCCCGGCCACCCCCCCGAAACCACCGCCTCACCCCGAGCCGGGGTCGGGGGGTCTCGGAGCACAGCCGTGCGCCGCCTCCACCGAACCATCGCAACCCGCGTCCGCAAGCAAGCCCGGCGCACCGGCGCCCCCCAATGGTGCCCTCTCCTCGAATGATCGCGGATCGCGCGGCGGAGCGCAGGGACCCCCCGGCCCCGGCCACCCCTTCCCCCTTCTCCTCGGGCCGGGCTATCATCGGCACCCGTCGCCCCAGACCCTCCCAGCCGGGAGAACGAGACCTGACCTCCTCCCCACCCCCCCGCTGCCCCTGGGCGGCTACGCCCCTGTCCACCGCCTACCACGACGGCGAGTGGGGCGTCCCCGTCCACGACGACCGCACCCTGTTCGAGTTCCTGGTCCTCGAGGGAGCCCAGGCAGGGCTGAGCTGGGAGACCATCCTGAAGAAGCGTTCCCGTTACCGCGAGGCCTTCGACCGCTTCGACCCTTCCCGCGTCGCGGCCTACGGGCCGGAGAAGGTGGCCGCCCTCCTGGCCGACCCCGGCATCGTGCGGAACCGCCTCAAGGTCGCGGCGGCGGTGGCCAACGCCCGGGCATTCCTCCGAGTGCAGGAGGAGCACGGCAGCTTCGACGCCTACCTGTGGGGGTTCGTGGGGGGCCAACCGATCCGGAACCGCTGGGCGGACCTCCGGGACGTACCGGTCCAGACCGAGGAGTCCCGGGCCCTGAGCCGCGACCTCCGGCGGCGGGGGTTCCGGTTCGTCGGCCCCACGATCTGCTACGCCTTCATGCAGGCGGTGGGCCTGGTCAACGATCACCTGACCGGGTGCTTCCGGTACCGAGAGCTGGCCTGAGCCTCCGGCGCCGGCCCTGCCCTCACCCCCCGAACCGCGCCCGCATGGCCTCCGAGCACCCCGAGAAGTCGAAGTACGGGAGCATCTGCTCCCGAAACACCTCGGTGGGGTGGAGGAGGTAGACCCCCTCCCCTTCCGCCACGACGCCTCCCTTCGCGTCGCGCAACTCGCCCCGGGCGGTGACCTTCCGCCCCCGGGCAACAGCCACCCAGGCCTCCAGGCGGAACGCCCGGCCCAGCCGCGCCGGGGCCCGGAACCGGGTGTTCAGGCTCACGGTCACCGAGGTGAGGGCGAAGCGGTAGGCCACGGCCCAGTAGATCACGTCGTCCAGGAGCGCCGCCTGGATCCCGCCGTGGAGGATGCCCGGGTACCCGCACAGCATGGACCCCGGATCCACCGAACCCCAGACCCGGTCCTTCCCCCCGTCGCGGAAATACCGGATTCCGAGGCCGCTCCGGTTCTCGGTGCCGCAGAAGTAGCAAGAGCGAAACGAGGGGAGGCGTTCCATGGGTTCTCCTCCGGGTACGTTGGCGCCCTGGTCAGGGCTCGGCCGCCGGGCCCGCCCGACCCCCGTCCGGGCCCCCCGGCCCGCCCCCCGGGAACGGCATGCCCCGGACACAGCGGAAACGGTGGGCACGGGTCGGGTAGTCCCGACAGACGGCCGGCTTCGTCGAGTGGATACCGCACAGAACCCTCCCCTCCGGCGAGGGGACGAGGAAGGGGCAGCCGGGCAGACGCCGGCCGCTTCCGGGCTCGCACCAGAGCACGCCGCCCTCCCCCACCCGCAGGAGGAGGTCCGAACGCCCCTCGGCAGCCCACCGCTCCAAGTCCTCCTGGTCGGCTCGCAGGTCGTGCCCGTACAGCTCGCAGCAGATCCCGCAGGACAGGCACCCCCGGCGGGGCCTGGGTCGGCTCCTCAAGCGCCTCACCAGCCGCCTCCCGAGACTCTCCGCCCCTCTCCCCAGGAACCCGCCGGTCCACTTCACGGCAGCCCGGCTCCGGCGCCACCCCCATAACGTGGCCGGGAGTCCCGGAGCAGAGCCCCGCCCGGCATCGCCCGACCCGCCCGGCGGGCTGGGAACGGCTGCAGCTCGGCGTGACGGCCCTTGCGAGGGTGCGCCTTCCAAGGGCCGCGGATGGGGGGGAGGAGCGCGGGGGCTCCCGGTCCCCGCGCCGTTGCCGGCGGCCGGATCGGGTGCGGCTCTGCTGCTTGCCCCCCGGTCCCGTCGGGTTGTAGATTCGCCACCTCGGCCCCTCCCCTCTCTCCCAGGAAGACCCGTTTGGAGACTCCGCCCCGGCCGTCTCCCCTGACGGCCGCAGCCTTCGCCTACGCCGGCACGACGGTGCTGGCCCTGGCCGTGCTGCCGCACCTGGAGACCCCCCTGGAGACCTTCGGGGCGGCCCACGCCGGCGCCCTCCTCCTCGGCCGGGAACCGCTCCAGGGCCTCCTCTGGGGCCTGGCCCTGGGGGGAGCGCTTGCGGCCGCCGGGCAGGGCATCATCCGGTGGACCGCCTGGGGCCGGCGCCTGTCGCGCATCCTCTCACGGATCGTCGGATCGCTCCACCCGGCAGACGCCCTGCTCCTGGCGGGGCTCAGCGCCCTGGCCGAGGAGATCTTGTTCCGGGGCCTCCTGTTGCCCTACGCGGGCCTCCTGGCCTCATCCCTGGCCTTCGGGGCGGCCCATCTGATTCCGCGCCAGGGGCTGTGGCCCTGGTCCCTCTGGGCCGCAGGGGCCGGGCTGGCCCTGGGGTGGATCACCTTGGCTACCGGAGGCCTGCTGGCCGCCATCTCTGCCCACTTCGCGGTGAACGCGGTGGGTCTGCTCCTGCTGGCGGAGCGCGCCGAGTGATCGTCTCGGCGAGCCGGCGCACCGATCTGCCCGCGGTGCACGCCGGCTGGCTGCTGGACCGCCTCGCGGCGGGCTTCGCGGAGGTGCGCCACCCTTTCGCTCCTTCCCGGGTGCGGCGGGTGGACCTGGTTCCTGCGCCGGCGGGCTCCCTGGAGGCCCTCGTCCTCTGGACCCGGAACCCGGCGCCGCTCCTCGAGGAGGTCCCTCGCTGGGAGGCGGCAGGGCTCCGGACCCTCTGGCTCGTGACCCTCACGGGCTACCCCCGCCCCCTCGAACCCCGGTCCCCCCCGCCCGAGGAGGCCGCGGCGGCCCTTCGCCTGCTGGGCTCCCTGGTGGGGTCCGCGCGCATCGCCTGGCGGTACGACCCCGTCCTCCTGTGTCCTTCCCTGGGGATGGACGTCCGGTGGCACCTCGGGAACTTCCGCCGCCTCGCGGCGCTCTTGGAGGGCGCGGCCGGTCGGTGTATCGTGAGCCTGTACGACGACTATCCCAAGGCCCGTCGCCGCCTCGCGGCAGCGGGCCTCGCGCCGGCTCCGGCTGCGGACGCCGCCTCCCTTCTCTCGGCCCTGGCGGAGGAGGCCCGGGGGGGCGGGATCCCACTCCAAGCCTGCTGCGAGGCGGAGCTTCCGGCGGACGTCCCGCCCGGGAGCTGTATCGACGGCCCCCTCCTGGACAGGCTGTGGGATCTCGGGGTCGGCAGCCGGAGGGACCCGGGGCAGCGTGCCGGCTGCCGGTGCGCGCCGTCGGTCGACATCGGCGCCTACGACACCTGCACCCATGGGTGCCTGTACTGCTATGCCACCCGGCGGCACGGCGAGCGGCCCCCTTCGACTTCAACCGAGACCGCCCGGGACCCGGCGGGGAGAGGGCCCAACCCGTGAGAGACACCCTGGAGATCGAGCGCCGCTACCTGGCCGACCCCGGCGCCCTCCCCCCCCTTCCCCCCGGTACCCCCATGGAGCAGTCCTACCTGGGCTTCGACCCCGTGGTCCGGGTCCGCCTCCAGGGGGAGCGGGCGTTCCTCACGGTCAAGGGGCCGGGCCTCGTGGCCCGCCGGGAGGTGGAGCTCGAGATCCCGGTCCCGGCCGCCCGGGCCCTGGCGGAGCTGCGGGTGGAAGGGACCGCGGTGATCCGCAAGACGCGCCACGAGCTTCCCCATGGCGGGCGAACCTGGGAGGTGGACGTGTACCTTCCCCCCCTCGACGGCCTCGTCCTCGTGGAGGTGGAGCTCGGGGCGGCGGACGAGGCGCCCGAGCCGCCCCCCTGGGCCGGTCCGGAGGTCACCGAGGACCCGCGCTACACCAACGCAGCACTCGCAAGGCTCGGTACCCCGTCCGTTCCCACCGCCCCCTGATGGGGAGACGGGAGGCGCCGGCTTCCCGGGGCAGCGGAAACCAGGGGGTGTCGACCGAGCGGGGCGCAGCCCGCCCCACTGGGGCCGACACCTTCGCAGCGGATGACCCGCTCGAGCCGCAGCCGGGCCAGGAGGAAGGACATCCCATGGAGACCGTGGTCCAACCCCGCGACGTCGTCCTGGTGCACGTGCAGGACAAGCCCGCCTTCTACGCCCGGGTGGAGGAGATCCTTCCCGACGTGAAGAAGGGCTGGCGGCGCCTGCGCTTCCAGGTGCTGAGCGTCCCCCTCCAAGAGCTCGTCTGGACCCTGGAGCCCGCGCAGATCGACGGTGCGCCGTTCACCATGGGGGGCACGGCGATCCGCATCGAGCGGCTTTCCGACCCCCGGCCCGGGGTGGAGGAAGCGGAGCCCCCGCCGGCCCGGGACGCGGGGCAGGTGATCTCCTTCCCACGCCGGCCGCCGAAGTGAGCCGGCGCGCCTCCCTCTTCCTGACCTGCTCCGCCGACCTCCTGTATCCGGAGGCAGGGAGGGCGGCGGTGCGGGCCCTGGAGGCCTTCGGGGTCGCGGTGGACTTCCCGAGCGGCCAGACCTGCTGCGGCCAGGCCTGGGCCAACGCCGGCCAACCCGAGGCGGCTAAGGGGCCGGCCCTCCATTTTTTGGATATTTTTGCGGAATCCCATGCCGTAGTGGCTCCAAGCGCCTCCTGTGTTGATACCATCCGAAACACCTTTCCGGTCCTGTTCGAGGACGATCCCGGCCTCGCCGCGCGCTTCCGTGACCTGGGCGGCCGCACGTTCGAGGTCTGCGAGTACCTGCACCGGGTCGTCGGCGTCACCCAGCTGCCCAGGCTGCCGCGGCCACCGGCCGTGACCTACCACTCGAGCTGCCGCACACTGCGGGGCCTGGGATTTCGCGATGTACCCGAGGCATGGCTGCGCTGTCTCGCGGGCGAGGCGTTCCGTCCCCTCCCTCCCCACCAGGCCCAGGCTTGCTGCGGCTTCGGCGGAACCTTCAGCGTGAAGCTCCCCGAGATCTCGGGCCGGCTCATGGAAGAGAAACTTCGGGCCTTGGTCTCGACCGGCGCCGAGAGGGTGACGTCCCTGGACCTGGGATGCCTCACCCACCTCGCCGGTGGGGCGGCCCGACGCGGTCTGGCGCTGGGGTTCGCCCACGTGGTCGAGCTCGTGGCCGAGGCACTCGAGGAGGGGGCGCCGTGAGCCGGCGCCGCAGCCCGGGCCCTTTCCGGCAGGCCTCCCGGATGGCCCTGGCCGATGAGGCACTCGGCGCAGCCATCCGCAAGACCGCGGGCCTGCTCGAGGAGCGCCGGGCGGCGGCGGTCGCCGCCTGCCCGGGCTTCGAGGCCCTGCGCGCCTGGGGGCGGGAGCGCAAGGCCCTGGTCGCCGGGGCCCTGGACGCGCACGTCCGGGAATTCTCCCGGAACGCCCGGGTGGCCGGGGCCTCCGTCCACTTCGCCACGGACGCTCGAGACGCCGCGAAGATCGCGGCAGACATCGCCCGGGAAACCGGCCTCCGCGAGGCCGTGAAGGCCAAGTCCATGACGGCCGAGGAGGTCGCGCTCAACGAAGCCCTGGAGGCTGCCGGCACCCGCGTCACCGAGACGGACCTCGGAGAGTTCATCATTCAGCTCGCCGGGGAGAAGCCGTCCCACATCCTGGCTCCCGCCATCCACCGGAGCCGGGAGCAGGTGGCGGAGCTCTTCACCCGAGAGCTGGGGGCGCCCCCGGGCGCCGACGTGGACGGGCTCATCGCCTGGGCCCGCCGGACCCTGCGGGAGCGGTTCCTCCGCGCAGACCTCGGGATCACGGGCGGAAACTTCGCCGTGGCGAGCACCGGCACGCTGGTGCTTGTGACCAACGAGGGCAACGGCCGTCTAGCCACCACGCTGCCCCGGACCCAGATCGCGGTGGTGGGGATCGACAAGATCGTCCCGGACCCGTCGGACCTCCCCGGCTTTCTCACCCTGCTCACCCGATCCGCCTCCGGCCAGACCGTCTCGACCTACGTCGCCCTGCTGACCGGCCCGCGGCGGCCCGGTGAGGAGGAGGGCCCCGACGCGCTCCACGTGATCCTCCTCGACAACGGCCGCACGAGACTGGCCGGCGGACCGTTCCGCGAGATGCTCCACTGCCTGCGCTGCGGCACCTGCCTGAACCACTGCCCGGTGTACCGGGCCGTGGGCGGTCACGCCTACGCCTCCCCCTACCCGGGGCCCATGGGCTCGGTGCTCTCTCCCCTGCTCTGGGGGCCCGAGGCGTACCCGGACCTCCCCCAGGCCTGCACCCTGTGCGGCCGGTGCGCCGAGGTCTGCCCGGTCCGCATTCCCCTGCCCGAGTATCACCGCAGGCTCCGCGGCGGATCCCCGTCTACCGCGTCCCGCGCCCTGGCGCGTGCGGCGGCCAGCCCGGCGCTCTATCGGCCCGCGTTGGCCGTGGCTCGACGGCTCCTGCGCTCCGGCCGCCTCGGCCCCGGCCGCAGGCTCAGCGGGGTGCGGGAGTGGTCCACCTGCCGGGAGCTGCCGAGGCCGAGACCGGGAGCGGGCTTTCGCGAGTGGTGGGCGGCGCGGGGTGACGCCCCCGACCGCCCCGGCGCCTCCCCGGTTTCCCCTCCAGGGGGCGGTATCGGGGGAGGCGAGGCCCCGAGGTCCTGCGCGCCGCGCGACCCAGGGGCGGACCCGCCCCTCGACCGGTACATACGGCAGGCGCGCGCCGCAGGGGTCGAGGTGGCGCGCGTGCCGGCGGGCTCGTGGACGGCTCGTCTGGCCGGGCTCCTGGCCGCGCTGCACGATCCCGTCACCGCCTGTCCTGCCGAGGGGTGGCCCCCGGGGCTCTGGGAGGTACTCGAGGAGACGCTGCGGCGGGCGGGGTGCCCCATCGTGCGGCCCGCCCCGGCAGAGGGCGGCTGGGCCTGGGACCGGAAGGCCCTGGACGGGGCGGGCTTGGGGATCACCCCCTGCGACGCCTACCTCGCCGACACGGGCTCCCTCGTGTTCCGCGCAGGTCCCGGCCGGGGGACCCTGGCCTCCCTCCTCCCGCCGGTCCACCTCGCCGTGAGCCCTCCGGGCGGGTGCCTGCCCGGACTCGATGAGTACCTGGCGAGAACCGCCGGCCTGCCCTCGCGCCTCCAACTCGTGACCGGCCCCAGCCGCACGGGCGACATCGAGGGAACGCTCTCCACCGGGGTCCACGGCCCGGGCCGGGTGCTCCACTGGATCCTGGACACCCCCTGACGGGCTTTCGGAAACGACGGGCTCCCTCCCCGACTCCGGGCACGTGCCCGTCGGCGGATCGAAGCGCGTCCGGGTTGTTCCCTTTTCCGGCTCTTTGCTCTATCCTTCTCCTCACTGTTCCCGCACCAGAAAAGGAGGGATCCATGAAGCGCCTTGCCGCAGCCGTGATCGTGCTCCTCGCCGCCGCCTCGGCAGCACCGGCGGCCAACACCCTCAAGCTCGGCCACGTGGCCCCGCCCTTCCACGGCCAGCACCAGGGCCTCCTGCGCTTCGCGGAGGTGGTTTCCGAACAGACGAAGGGAGCCTACACCGTTCAGGTGTTCCCCCTCGGCCAGCTCGGCGGCGAGCGCTCCATGGCCGAGCAGGTCCAGATGGGAACCCTCGAGGTCGCCTCCATCACCACGGCGGTGCTCTCGAACTTCGTGCCCCAAGCCTCGGCCCTCGACCTCCCCTTCCTGTGGCCCGATCGCCGCACGGCCTACGCCGTGCTCGACGACCCCGCCTTCCAGGAGAAGTTTTTCGGGTACTTCCCGGCCAAGGGGCTCATCGCCATCGGGTACACGGAGAACGAGTTCCGCCACCTGAGCAACACCAAGCGGCCGATCCGCAAGCCCGAGGACCTGACCGGCCTGAAGCTGCGGCTCATGGAGGCCCCCATCTTCCTCGACAGCTTCCGTCAGCTCGGGGCCGTGCCCGTGCCGATGCCTTTTCCCGAGATCTACACGGCCCTGCAGCAGGGGGTGATCGATGCCCAGGACAACCCCCACTACACCTCCATCCTGATGAAGTTTCCCGAGGTGGCCAAGCACGTCACCCTCACCAATCACGCCCTGACCGAGTGCGTCATCGTGGTGAACGCCGACTACTGGAACCGCCTGCCCCCGGACGTGCAGCAGGTGTTCCGCCAGGCCGCCCGGGAAACCATCGAGACCAACCGCCGCGTGACCGCGGAGCAGTTCGAGAAGCTGCCGAACATCGAGATCTCGATCGAGGAGTACAACCGGAAGAACGACATCCAGGTGGTGGAGCTCACGTCCGAGGAGCGGGCCGCCTTCCGGCAGGCCATGACCCCCATCTACGAGAAGTACCGCCCCATCATCGGGGCGGACTTCTTCGACTTCGTGCTCGCTAAGGTCGAGGAGCACAGCGGAAAGTAGGACGCAGGCGCTCCGCCGTTCATGAAGGCCTTGCGCCTCTGGCACTTCCTCGAGGAGATCGTCCTCGGCTGGACCCTCCTCGGGCTCGCGCTCCTGGCTTTCGTCCAGGTGGTGCTGCGCTACGCCTTCTCCACGGGCTTCGACTGGGTGGAGGAGTTCGGGCGCTACGTGGGGATATTCCTCACCTTCCTGGGCGCTAGCGTGGGCGTCAAGCACGGAACCCACTTCTCGGTGGAGGCCCTGGTCAAGGCCCTGCCCCCCAGGGCCTCCTCCGCCGTCCGGGCGTTCGCGAGCCTCTTCACCGCGGCGCTCTTTGCCGTGGTGATGTGGTACGGGTGGACCCACGCCTCCCGGCTCCACGGCTTCGGGGTCACCAGCGCCAGCCTGCGGATCCCCATGTGGATTCCGTACGCGCCCATTCCCGTGCTCTCGGCCACCTTGGCCCTGCGCTTCCTGCTGCAGGCGGTGCAGCACGCGCGGCGGGCGGTGCACGGCGTTCCCGGGCAAAGCCCAGGGGCGTGATGCTCACCACCGTCGCGATCGCCTTCGTCCTGCTGCTCCTCCTCGGCGTGCCCATCGCCGCGGTGCTGGCCGGGGTGACCGCCCTCACGGTGGCGCTGCACACGAACACCCCCCTGCTGGTCCTCCCCCAACAGATCTTCAACGCCCTGGACAACTTCGTCCTTCTCGCCATCCCATTCTTCGTCCTGGCCGGCCGGATCATGACCACCGGCACTATGGCGCAGCGGCTGGTGGACGTGATGCGAGCCCTGGTGGGGAACAAGCGGGGGGGCCTGGCGGTGACCGCCGTCCTGGCCTGCCTCTTCTTCGCGGCCCTGTCCGGGTCGAGCCCGGCCACGGTGGTCGCCATCGGGTCCATCATGATCCCGGCCCTGACCCGGAGCGGCTACCCGGAGAACTTCGCGGTGGGCCTGGTCACGGCCTCCGGGAGCCTGGGGATCGTCATCCCGCCGTCCATCCCGATGATCCTCTACGCCCTGGTGATGAACGTCTCCGTGGCCGAGCTCTTCCTGGCCGGCATCGTGCCCGGCCTGTTCATCGGGAGCATCTTCATCGGGTACGTAGTGTGGAGGGCCCGGCGTGAAAAGTGGCGCGTGGAGGAGGGGTATACCTGGGCAGAGAGCCTGCGGGTGGTGCGCCGGGGCATCTGGGCCCTGTTCCTGCCGGTGATCGTCCTGGGGGGGATCTACTCCGGGGTGTTCACCCCCACGGAGGCCGCAGCCGTGAGCGTGGTATACGCCCTCTTCGTGGAGGCGGTGATCCACCGGGGGCTCACGGTCAAGGGGCTCCACCAGGCCCTGGTCGACTCGGCCGTGCTCTCGGGCTCCCTCCTGCTCATCCTCTCCTGCGCCATGACCTTCGTGTGGCTCCTGACCAGCCAGGGGCTCCCCCTCCTGGTGGCCGAGTGGATCCTGGGCCGGGTGGACAGCGCGTGGACGTTCCTGCTCCTCGTGAACGTCCTGTTCCTCCTCCTGGGGTCCGTGGGGGACAACGTCTCCGCGATGCTGATCCTCTCACCGATCTTCGCCGAGACCCTCCAGCGGCTCGGCATCGACCCGGTCCACTACGGCATCCTCATGGTCCTGGGGATCGAGGCCGGCTTCCTCACCCCGCCCTTCGGGCTCAATCTGTTCGTCGCCATGGGACTGACCAAGAAGCCCATGGGCACCGTGGCCCTCGCCACCGCCCCCTTCGTCCTGCTCCTCCTCGGCGCCCTCTTGGTCATCACCTTCGTGCCGGCCGTGAGCCTGTGGCTGCCCCAGACCTTCTACCGCTGACCCACGGGCACGCCGCCCCTCGCGCCCCGGCAGAGCACCCCCTGCCAAAGCTCCCAACCGTCTCGTTCCAATCCCCCTGATCCCGCGCCCGCACAGACACGGCCCCGGTACTCCCGTACCTCGGGCCGCCGACGGGGCAGGAGAGGTCACCCGAACCACGTGGACTCCCGGCCCCGGCCGAAGGCAGCCGCAGGCGGGTGGAGGTGGCAGGCCCCCAGGCAGGGCGGACCTGGGGCCAAGCCTCCCCGGCGCCCTCCCCGCTGCACCCACGCCTTCCCATGCCTCAGTACCGAAATCGTAACGTCACGGGTCGCCACCCGCGCCGCCAGTCGCGCTCGACGGCCACCAGGCTCCGGTACGCCGTGGCATGCCCGTTGCACGACGGGAGAACGTGCGCCGACGAGGCAGAGCCGGAGCAATCCGGTGGCCCACGGTCCCGATGGAAAGTGCACATTGGGGGACACGGCGGCAGCAGGAACGAACAGACCGCGTCTCCGAAAGGGAAAGACCAGAGTAATCTGGTGACGCAAGGCCACGGGTCCTGGGCACACGATAGCCGGGTTGCCGAAGAGATGAGTGCCGCACCCTGTGACCTCGTCAGAGGTGCGTATCCCAGGGGCGCTCATCTTCTGCGGGAGATGGGACGATCGTTTCGTTACAAGGACGGAAAGGGGAGACGGAAGCCGATATCTGAGAAAACAAGCAAGATCTCCGAAAGGGCAAAACCAGAGTAATCTGGTGACGCAAAGCCACGGGTCCTGAGCACAGGATAGCCGGGTTGCCGAAGAGATGAGCTCTGCATCCTGCGGCCCCGGCAGAGGCATGTATCCCAGGAGCGCTCATCTTCGGCAGAAAGATGGGCGCTTTTCTATTTCACGACTGGTGATGCCGATGCAGGGATTCGTTCCGCAACTCTGGACCAAACTGATCCGTGCCGCCTTTGGCCCTCTCGCCCTGTTGCTGGGGGCGGCCGCTCCGGCGTTGGCGGTCAACTGCTCCGACGCTCCATACTTCGGGGTGATTGACGGCAACTTCGTCTCCGCACCCTCCCAGATCCAGATCGATACCAACTGCACGATCCGGAACTTCCCGTCCCCCAACATCCTCAGCACGAACTTCAGCTTCTACACCCAGCCGGGCGGCACCGACGAGAGATGGCTGGTGGTCTTCGACAACGTCGTGCACACCGGCAACATGGCGTGCAACGCCGTCGCCGGCCACCGGATCTGGTTCACCAACGGGTCTTCGACCAAGATCCAGGAGGGGTGCCAGAACCTCCTGATACCGGTCGAGAAGATCGACAAGCAAGACCCTCCCGGCCAGCCTACCGCGACCATCGGGGTGCCGTTTACCTACAAGCTCACGATCCCCGTCCTCTACGACCCGGCGCTGGGCGTCATCATGAACAGCAGCGGGTCGCCCAACACCCTGCACGGCATCACGGTCTGGGACGACCTCAACGCCACGGGCGCCGACCTCGCCTACGTGGGCCACGTTGCCTATTGGCAGGGCGCCGGCACGCCCTTGGCGCACACCTTCTCGAACGATGGCGGCCTGCTCACCTTCGAGTTTCCCGGCGACTTGGTGGTCCCGGCCGGGGGGCAGATCATCATCGAGATCACGGTCGTCCTCCGGGACACCCCCGCGAACACGGCGGGGACGCAGTTCGTCAACACCGCCAAGTGGGAGTTCGGGCGGCTCATCGACGACATCTTCTATCAACCCCTCCCGGGCGAGTGGGGGGTCTCGGAGCCGATGACCATCGCCGAGCCCAACCTCGTCGTCACCAAGACGAGCAGTGAGACGGCCCTCAACATCGGGGTCATGGCCCCCTTCACCGTCGATGTCCAGAACACCGGCGGCAGTGACGCCTGGAACGTCACGATCCTCGACCTGCTCCCCGGCGGAGGCGACGCCGGGATGTGCGACTACGACCCCCGCACCATCAACCCCCCCGCCGAGCCGGGGGTCAGCGCGCGGATCGTCGCGGCCGACGGCACCCTGGTCCGGCAGTTGAGCGCGGGGACCGATTACACCCTCGGCTATGCCGGCCCGCCCGCGTGCCAGCTCCGTCTGACCATGACCGGGGCCGCCGGCCCGATCGCACCCGAACAGCACCTGATCATCACCTACCAGAGCCAACTCGATGCCGGCACCACCGCCGACGGCATCGAGCTCACCAACGTTGCGGGCGCCACCGAGTGGTGGAGCGGCGACGGCAGCCATACCGGCCTCCGCACTTACAGCAAAACGCTCAGCGACGGCACGCCGTCGATCCTCGACCACCAGGACAGCTACACCATTACGACGGCGCTCTCCGGCTACTACTTCCAGAAAACCGTCGAGAACCTGACGAGCCATGCGAACCCGGCCTTTACCGCCGCTCCGGGGGACCGGCTGCGCTACCGGCTGCGCCTCTTCAACGTGGACCAAACGATCAACGACATCGCCATCGACGACCCGCTCGACCTGAACAGCTTCCTGCCGGACACCTTCGCCATGGGGACGCTCCCCGCGGGCGCTGCCTACAGTTTCGAGCCGGGAACGGGCCTGCTGCAGATTCGCGGCGACACGGCCCCGCTGGGCGTCGCCGCCGGCGAGGAGCTCGTCTTCGAGTTCGAAATCACCCTGAGGTCGACTCTCACCAACGGCACCGTCGTCCTCAACCAGGCGAGCCTGTCCGCCGCCGACGCCATCAGCGCCCTCAGCGACGACCCCTACGTCAACGGCATCGCCCCACCAGGGGAACCCGCCGACCCGACCAGGGTGCTGATCCAGACTCCCGGCCCGCTGGCGAAGGCCACCACCCAGCCGAGTGCCACGATCGGAGAGCAGTTCGCCTACCGCATTGCCGTGCCCGCAACCCCGATCGCCCAACCCCTGTACGACGTGCGGATCCTCGACGACCTGAGCCGCTCCGCCGCCGACCTACGCTTCGTGAGTGCCGGCGTGGTCTCGGGCGGCCCCTGGACGCCGACCAATACCAGCGGCAGCGACACCCAACTGGTGCTCGAAGACCTCGTCACCGGCATCGACATCCCCCCCAACGGCCAGGTGGTCATCGAGATCACCGTCGAGTTGCTGAACACGTCCACCAACAGGAGCGGCCTCCTCTTCACCAACACCGCATCCTACACATACAACCGGGCGAACGGCGACGACAACACCCGGATGTTCGGCGGGGAAGGCAGCGCCGCCCCCATGACGGTGGTCGAGCCGGCCGTCGCCGCCGCCACCAAGACGGCGCGGTTTGTCACCCCGGCGGGCAAAGCGGCAACCGACCCCGCCACGTTCGGTGACGTCCTCGAATATGTCGTCACCCTTCCCAACAGCGGCGGATCCACCGCCTTCGACGTGACGGTGACCGACAGGCTGCCGGCGAACGTGACACTGGTCGCCGGTTCCGCCACCGCCAGGATCAACGGCGTCGAGGTCGGCGGTTTCGAGGCGAATCCCACCACGCTTCCCGGTGGTGCCCTGGCCTGGGGCCAAGAGAACGGAGACGGCAGCCTCGACATCCCCGCGGGCCAGTCGCTGGTGCTCACCTATCAGGTGACGGTGGACTCGGTCACGGGCCCCTACATCTCCAACAGCGTCTATGCGGATTGGACCTCGCTCCAGGGCGCGAGCATGGTCGAGCGCACCGGCGAGGGGTGCCCGACCATTACCGCGCCCGACACGTACTGCTACGGCCCCGTGGTTGCCACCGTCGACACGGTCGACAACACCTCGATCTCCAAAGCGGTGCTCACGGACTCCTATGCCGAGTCACCGGCCAGCACCACGGACCCGGTCGTCCGCGTCGGCGACACCGTCACCTATCAGCTGACGCTGAGCCTGCAGGAGAACACCACCCGCAGCGTCGTGGTCGAGGACGCGCTGCCGGCAGGGATGGTGCTGGACAGCTTCAGCATCGATGCCGCCCCCGGCTTCAGCTACACGTTGGCGGCCCAACCCGCTGCGGGCGCGACGGGCACCTTGCGCTGGGAGTTCGGCGACATCTTCAATCAGCCGAGCAACGACGGGACGCCGATCGACCCTCTGGCGGTCCGCTACGTCGCCAGGGTCCTCACCGAGGCGCCGCCGGCGGGCATCGGCTACGAGGCCTCGACGCTGCTCGACAATGTAGCGAAGCTCGCCTACGCGGGGGGTGATCCGGCAGTCCATCCCGTTCGCCTGACCGCCACCGAGCGGATCGACGTTCGCCAGCCGCGGATGCAGACGATCAGCAAGGTCGACCTGGGCAGCGGCCGTCTCGGCACCGGCACGGCCGCCGACCCCTACCAGGTCAACATTGCGACCGACGTGATGAGCTTCCGGCTGTCCTCCTGCAACGACGGCCTGGGGCCCGCCTATGGCGTCGTGATGACCGACCTGCTGGCGCCGGAGTTCGACGAAAGCTACCTGGCGGCGCCGCCGGTGGTCAGAGTCGGCACGACCCCCCTGGCTGCCGGCAGCGATTACACCTACGCCGCGCCCGGGCGCGGCGGCGAGATGCGCATCGCGC
Source organism: Deferrisomatales bacterium (assembly GCA_033551855.1). Classification (GTDB taxonomy): domain Bacteria; phylum Desulfobacterota; class Deferrisomatia; order Deferrisomatales; family JACRMM01; genus JBFLZB01. Next base: position 31,053 of record JAWSUI010000021.1, on the reverse strand, counting down.
TTCTGGACGACGTTCCCGTCGACCCGGGCCAATGCGTCACCGTCGACTACGAGCTCGGCTTCCGCACCGACCTCGACAGTCAGACCATCTGGAGCAACCAGGCCCGGCTGCACGAGTACTGGTCGCTGCCGACCGACGGCCGCCTCTACGCCCCCGTCGGCCCGGCCCAGGTCTGGATGACCAACGTGGTGAGACACCAGCCACTGGCCAAGACCCTGGTCTCCCCCGCAGCGCCCGCCCCCGGAACCCCGGCGGAAGCGACCATCGGGGAAGAGGTGGACTACCAGATCCTGGTGCCCGCAGCCCCAGTCAATGCCTCGATGGACGGCGTGGTGGTCACCGACACGCTGCACGGCGCGCTGGAGTACGTCGGTTCCGCCGCAACGCTGAACGGCGCACCGCTGGCGGTTACTCCCACCCAGTCCGGCCAAACCCTGGGCTGGACCCTCGGCACCATCCCGGCGGGTCAGCAGGCGACCATCACGCTGCGGACGCGGGTGGCCAACAATGAACAGGCCAATGCCGGGACGAGCTTCGCCAACACCGCGTCCTACACCTATTCGGGCATCCCCGACGGCGCCGTCACGGCGTCCAGCAGCGGCCTGCTTGCCATCGTCGAGCCGCTGGTGACCGTTTCCACGTCGGCGTCGACGACGTCGCCCCGGGCGGGGGAGGTCCTGACCTACACCGTGAGCTTCACCGCCGCCGGGGGCGGCGCTGGGGACAGCTTCTCGAGCGCCTTCGACCTCACCGTCGAGAACACCCTGGGTCTGGGTCTGCTCTATGTGCCGGGGAGCGCGACCCTGAACGGCGCGGCGCTGGCCGATCCCGAAACCAACGGCGCCGACGGCATCGGCGCCGCACAGACCCTGGTCTGGGAGCCGGCGAACGGCATCGGCATCGACATCGACATCGCCGAGGGCACCACCGCCACCCTCACCTACCAGGCGCGCGTGCTCGATTCGGTCGCCCCCGGCCAGACCTTGACCAACAGCGTCGTGGGTCGCTGGACCGGCCTGGACGGGGTCAACGACTTCGAGCGAAACGGCAGCGGCACCCCTGCGGTCAACGATTACTTCACCGAGCCCGCCGAGCTGACGCTGACGACTCCGCTCGCCGTCTCCCTCGCGAAGTCCGTCGTCAATGCGACCACAGAACAGGACCCGGGCGCGAACGCCGCGCCCGGCGACACCCTTCGGTTCACCCTCGTTCTCGTCAACGAGAGCATCGTTTCGGTGAACGACATCTCGGTGGTCGACGAGCTGGCGGCGCAGTTCGCCCCCGGGACCCTTCAGGTGCTCAGCGCCGCCGGCAACAGCTTCAGCAACGTCGCGGGGGGTGTCCACGGCACCGGAATGGTCGACATCCGCAATCTGACCCTGGGTGCCGCAGGGGAGGCCAACGACAGTTTGACCATCGAGTTCGAGGCCACCCTCGCTCCCGTGATTCGAAGTGGCACGAGCGTGCCGAACCGGGCGCGGCTCACGGCGGACAATCTGCTTCTCGCCCTCAGCAACGAGACGTCCACCCTGATCAGCTCGGCGCCGCAGCTGCGGGTCCTGAAGACTTCGCAGTACCTCGACGGCGACCCGAGCGTGCTCATGGCCGGCGAGGCGCTGCGCTACACGATCACGGTGAAGAACATCGGCACCGAAGACGCCGTCGGCGTGTCGCTGCGCGACCAGGTGCCGGCGAACACCACCTACGTGGCAGGCAGCACGACCCTGAACGGCGCACCGGTGGCGGATGCAGGCCCCGGAGTGTCGCCGCTGCAGAACGGCATGCCGATCCACGCGCCGGAGGACCCCACGCCGGGGAACCTGCGCGCGGACGCAAGCGACACCCTGGCCAACGTCGCCACGGTCACCTTCGACGTCGTCGTCAGCCCACACCTGGCGGACGGGGCCATCATCTCCAACCAGGGCTTCGTCTCGGGCAGCGGGGAGGGAAGCGGGGTCTTCTCGGAGAGACCTTCCGATGACCCGGATACCGACCTGGTGGACGACCCGACCCGCGATGTCGTCGGCAACCTGCCGCTCGTCTATGCGACGAAGACGGTGCAGATCGTTGCCGAGGCACCCGGCGGTACGGTCGGCGTCGTCGACCCCGGGGATGTGCTCCGGTACACGATCACGCTAACCAACTCGGCGGCCACGCCGGCTGCCGGCGTGACTCTGACCGACGCGGTGCCGCCGCACACCACGTACGTTCCCGACTCGCTGTTCTTGAACGGATTGCCGGTGGGGCAGCCGGACGGCGGCATCTCGCCACTCGTCGCCGGCATACCCGTCAGTTCCCGCGACCTGACGCCGCCTCTGCCTGGAGCCGACGCCGGCACCCTCTCGCCGAACGGCGGGACGGCGACCGTCACCTTCGATGTTCAGGTCAACGCCGGCACCGAGAGCGGCACCGTCATCCGCAACCAGGCGACCGTCGGCACCAGCCAGCTGCCGCCGCTGCCGACGGATGCGGACGGGATTCCCGGGAATGGGTACCAGCCTACGGAGGTGGTCGTCGGCGACGCCCAGATGCTGGTGATCACCAAGGAGGTTTCCGTGGTCGGCGGCGGCCCGGCCCAGGCCGGCGGACAACTGGAGTATGTCCTTCGCGTCACCAACATCAGCACGGTTCCGGCCACGAGGGTCGTCATCGCCGATGACCTGGGCCACCTCGGTCCGGACCCCTATGTCGCCGGCTCGGCGACGGTCGACGGCCTCTTCGGCAGTGTCGCCTATGACGCGCCGATCCTTTCGGTGGCCTACGGCGACCTGCCGCCGGGCGGCACGACCGTCGTGCGCTTCCGCGTCCGGATCGACCCGGCGCTCCCCTTCGGGACGACCATCACCAACACGGGGGTGGTCACCTGGAACGACCCCGCCCAGAGCGCCTCCGCCAGCGTGTCGGTAGAAGTCGGCGGCACCCCGGGCAGCGGGACCGTGGGCGGCCGCGTCTGGCATGACGGCAACCTCGACAAGGTCCGTGACGGCGACGAAAGGGCGCTGGAGGGGTGGTCGGTCGAGCTCCATCGCGGCAGTCGAGTGCTCGCCACCGTTTTCACCGATGCCGAGGGTCTCTGGCGCATCGGCGGACTGCTCTCCAACGACGCCGCCGGGGAGCCCTACGACGTGCGCTTCCGCGCCGCCGGCGCCGGTCCGAATACGGCCCATCTCGGTTACGCCGATTCTCCGTTCACCAACGGCTCGCAGCGGATCCTGGGGGTCACCGTCCCCTCGGGGAGCAACCTCCAGAATCTGAACCTGCCGATCACTCCCAACGGCACGGTCTACGACTCGGTCCGGCGGACCCCGGTCCGTGGGGCACGACTGGCTCTGGTGAGTGCGGCGAGCGGCGCCCCGCTGCCGAGTTCCTGCTTCGACGACCCGGCGCAGCAGAATCAGGTCACTCCGGCGGATGGCTTCTACAAGTTCGATCTCAACTTCAGCGAGCCCTCCTGCCCGCCGGGAGGCGACTTTCTGATCGCGGTCACGCCGCCGGCCAACGGGTACGACACGTATCCCTCCCGGGTCATCCCTCCCGCCAGCGACGCTACGACGTCGTCGTTTTCGGTGCCGGCCTGCCCAGGCACCACCGCAGACGCGGTTCCGGCCACGACCGAATACTGCGAGGCGACCACTTCCGCCCTCCCGCCGCCGCTGTCGGTAGGGCCGCGGACGGCGGGAACCACCTACTACCTGAACCTGACCCTCAGCAACGGGTCGATCCCGGGGCAGAGCCAGATCTTCAACAACCCGGTTCCGATCGATCCCGTCCTGGACGGTGCAGCCTCGATCACCAAGACCGCCGCGAAACTCAACGTCAGCCGGGGGGACTTGGTTCCGTACACCATCACCGTCCGCAACCTCTTCGGCGCGCCGCTCACCGACCTGAGCATCGTCGACCGCTTCCCGGCCGGTTTCAAGTACGTGGAGAGCTCGGCCCGGCTCGACGGCACTCCGAGCGAGCCGGTCATCAACGGCCAGACCCTGACCTGGGACGGTTTCACCCTGGAGACCAACCAGACCCGCACTCTCCAGTTACTGCTGGTGGTCGGCGCGGGTGTGGCCGAGGCGGAATATGTGAATCGCGCGCAGGTGCTGAACGGGATCACCGGGGGTCGCGTCACGGAGGAGGCCACGGCGACGGTGCGGGTCGTCCCCGACCCGACCTTCGACTGCACGGACGTGATCGGCAAGGTCTTCGACGACCGCAACCGCAACGGGCGCCAGGACGATGGGGAGCCGGGCCTGTCCGGGGTGCGGGTGGTGACCGCCCGCGGGCTGATCGCCAACACCGACCCGTACGGGCGGTTCCACATCGCGTGCGCGGCGGTCCCCGACCGGGAGCGGGGCAGCAACTTCATCCTCAAGGTGGACGACCGCACGCTTCCGAGCGGGTATCGCCTGACCACCGAGAACCCCCGTGTCCAGCGCGCCACCCGCGGGAAGATGCTGCGATTCCAGTTCGGCGCGACGATTCACCGGGTGGTGACCCTCGATGTCGCCGACGCCGCCTACGAACCTGGGACTACCGACCTGCGCCTCCAGTGGCAGGGGAAGCTCGATCAACTGCTCGGCGTGTTGGAGGAATCGCCGTCGGTGCTGCGCCTCTCGTACCTGGCGGACGTCGAATCCGAGAGGCTCGTCCGGCGCCGCCTCCATGCGCTGAAGAAAGAGATCTCCGGGCGCTGGGAGCGGGTGGGCCGCGGCGACCGGCTGGACATCGAGACCGAGGTGTTCTGGCGGCGCGGGTCGCCGCCATGAACCGGGCCGCCGAAAGCGCAATCCGACACCCTGGCGGAGCCAAGTAGGACAAACAGGTAGCCACGGATGGGAAACCGACGCATCATCGTCTCTTGTGTAGGCGCCCTCTTGGCGGCCGGTGGCGTAGCCCCGGTCCTCCCGACGGCGGCGTCTGCGGCAGTCTGGACCCAGGCCGGCGTCCGGGAGGCCGTCGCGTGCGGCGCGACCACCGAACAGCACCTTCCGGCCGATGAACCGTTCCGGTCCTGGCTGCTCGATCCGGCCGTGCTTGCCGCCGATCAGGGCGACCGCGTCGAGCGGCGCGAGGTCGTCGAAGCCGCGCTCAGGACGGTCAAGCTCGCCGACCTGTTCCCGCCGATTCCCTTCCGCGAAGGCGACGCGGAGATCCCCGCCGACTACCTCGACCGGCTCCGCGCCGTGCTCGACAGCATGCGCCACCGCGCCAACGTCCGACTGCACTTCGTCGGGCACACCGATTCCCTCCCGCTCCGGCCGGCCCTCGAGGCCCGGTACGGCGACAACGTCGGGCTGTCCCGGGAACGGGCCGGGGCCGCCGCCGAATACTGCCAGAACGAGCTCGGACTCCCCCCCGAGGCGATTTCCTTCGAGGGGCTCGGCGACAGTCAGCCGCGTGCGGACAACACCACCGAAGAGGGGCGGGCCCGCAACCGCCGGGTGGAGGTCGAGGTCTGGTACGACGAGATGGGGGAAACCGTGGTGGAACGGGAAGAGATCATCCCGCGCGAGATCAACCGCATCAAGGTCTGCCGGACCGAGACGGTCTGCAAGCTGCGTTACGTGGAAGGGCATTCTCGACGAGCCCAAGTCAAGAACCTTCTCGCTCCCCTGCATTACGAGGAAGGGCTGGTGCGGGTGCCGGACCGGTTCCTGCAGCAGATCGACCAATCCCTGGCCAACCTGCGCGGCAACCGGAACGTCGCCGTCAAGATCATCGCCTACACCGACGACACCCCCCTGACGGGTCGCGACGAACGGATCTACGGCACGCCGCTCGGTCTGTCGAAGGCCGTCGCCCGCCGCGTGGCCGTGGCGGTCCAAGAGGGGCTCGCGCTCCCGGACACCGCTGTGCTCAGTGAGGGTCGGGGCGCGACCCGGCCGGTCGCCTCCAACGACACACCGCAGGGCCGAATGCTCAACCGCCGCGTCGAGGTGGAGTTCTGGCACGACGACCCGCTCCAGGAGCTCCCGGACGAGCCGCAACTCTGCCCCGAGGACGCGGGCACCGAAGTGGTGACCCGAGTCTACCACTCCCCCTCCGGCGGCGTCGAGGCGATCCTGTTCCGGGACGGCCAGCCGGTCATCCCCCCCGGCACGGCCGAGACGTTGCGCCGCCTCCTGGACGAGGTGCGCGACAAGAGCAACGTGCGCCCACGCTTCATCGGCTACGCCAGCAACGAGCGCCTCGACCGACGCACCGCCTCGGTCTACGGGGACGACATCGGCTGGTCGACGGCCCGGGCCGGTCGGGCGATGGCAGCGGTCCGCGAGCAGATGGGGCTGACCGCCTGGGACGCGGAGTTCGAGGGGCACGGGTACGTCCAGTCCCAGGACGTCGTCAATTCCGGATTTGTCACGTCGGATACCTCCCGGGTCGAAGTCCAGGTCGTGTACGACGAACGGGTCCCTCGGGACGACTACGAGGGGGTGGAGATCACCCGACTGCAGCGGGAGGTGCACACCTCCAACCCCTTCGGCCTCAATCTCATGCGGATCAGCGTCGACGGCAGGCCGGTGGACGACCCGAGGAAGAGCATACCCGACGTGCAGCGCTGCACCGACGTGGCGCTGGACCGGGCGCAGGTGCAGTTCAAGGCCGACGGCCTGCGGCGGGAGCCCCGTCTCAACGTCACGGCCTGGCCCCGGACCATCGCCTACCGGGACGACGAATCGACGGAATTCCCCGAGGACCTCGTGTACTTCCGCCTCTACACCAACTACCCGAGCTACATCGCGCGCGCCGAGGTGCGGCTCTTTGCCGAAGAGCAGTCCGAGCGGGACGAGCCGCTGGCCGTGGTGGAGATGGACGCCGCCGGCCTGGCGCACTGGCGGCCGGAGCTCGAGTCGATCTCCGCGACCGGACGGAGTCTGCGGTACCTGGTACGGGTCTACGACGAGCAGGGGCGCTACGACGAGACCGCAGCCCAGCCGTTGTGGGTCGTCGCACGGGTCGACCCCGGCGGGGCCCAGGCGGACGTGGACAGGGAGCTTCTCGCCGGCTACGGCGAGAGCCGCCTCGCCCGCCGCAACATTCCGCTGCGCGGCGGGACGATCGTGGCCCAGGGCGGCTCCGTGCCTGCGGGCCACTCGGTCTGGCTGGCCGGCTACCCGGTGCCGGTCGACTCCGAAGGGAGGTTCGCGGCCGAGACGATCCTTCCCGAGGGGCTGCATACGGTGGAGCTTGCCGTCCTCGACCGGGCGGGCAACGGCGAGCTGTTCCTCCGTGACCTGGCCCTGCGGGGCGACGACTGGTTCACCGTCGGCATCGCCGACCTCACCCTGGGGCTCAACCGGACCAAGGGTCCTGCCGATCTGCTCAATCCGGACGACAGGCGCTATCGCGACGACGTCGACGAGCGGGGGCGGTTGGCGTTCTACACCAAGGGGCAGTTTCGCTCCGGCTGGGAGCTGACGGCGAGCGCCGACACCCGGGAGGACGAGTTGGGCGAGATCTTCCGCAACCCCCTCGACAAGTCCCCCGAGGCGCTCTTCCGGCGCATGGACCCGGACTACGGCCAGCCGACCTTCGGCGACGACAGCACGGTCGAAGAGGATGCGCCCACCCTGGGCAAGTTCCACGTCAAGGTGAAGAAGGACGACACCCACGGGCTCTGGGGAAACTTCAAGATCGGCTACACCGACAACGACCTGGCCCATGTCGATCGAGGCCTGTACGGCGCGAACGTGCACCACGGGTCCACTGCCGTGACCGGTTTCGGCGAACAGCGCCTGATGCTGGACGGGTTCGCCGCAGACCCGGGAACCGTGGCCGCGCGCGACGAGTTTCGCGGCACCGGCGGGTCGCTGTACTACCTGCGTCGGCGGGACCTGCTGGAGGGCTCCGAGCGGGTGCGCGTCGAGATCCGCGACAAGGACTCCGGCATCGTCCTCCAGGTGAAGAACCTGTCCCCCGGCCTCGACTACGACATCGACTACCTGCAGGGGCGGCTGCTGCTGGCCCAACCGCTCTCCCCGAGCGCAGACGACGCCCTTCTGGTCCAGAGCGACGCCAGCGGCGGCCATCCCGCCTACCTGGTCGTCCGCTACGAGTACGCCCCCGGCTTCGAGGAGCCCGACACGCTCGTCACCGGCGGGCGGGCGCACTACTGGCTGAACGACCACGTCAAGGTCGGCGTGACCGGCAGCCGGGACGAGGAAGACGGCGAGCGGAGCGATCTCGCCGCGGCCGACATCACCCTGCGCAAATCGGCCGGGTCCTGGCTCAAGCTCGAGACCGGCCGCAGCAAGGGTCCCGGCTTGGTCGAGGAGACCTCGGTCGATGGGGGGTTCCGCTTTGCCCCGGGGACCGCCGACGCGGGCCCGACCTCGGCTTCCCGCGCGCACCGCGCCGACGGCAGCCTGGCCTTCGAGGACGTCCTCTCCGGAGGCCGGGGGCGGGTCACCTCCTACGTCCAGCAACGGGAGGCCGGCTATGGGGCCCCGGGACAGGTCACCTCCGCCGACACGCTGCAGTACGGCGGAACGATGGAGGTACCGGTGTCGGACCGCGTCAGCCTGCAGGCCAAGGCAGACAAGCTCGACCAAGAACGCGGGCTTCAGACCGACACAGGGGAACTGGGGGTCGTGTACCAAGCGACCGACCACTGGAGCGTCGGCTCGGGGGTTCGCCACGACCGCCGCAGGGACCACTCCCCCGAGGTTCCCCTGACGCAGGAGCAAGGGGAGCGGACCGACGCCCTCGTGAAGCTGCTCTACGACTCCAGGGACCGCTGGACGGCCTACGGCTTCCTCCAGGGGTCGCTCGCCACGACCGGCACCCGCGAGGAGAACAACCGCGCCGGGAGCGGCGGCAGCTACCAGGTGACGGACCGCTTCCGGCTGAACGGGGAAGCGTCCGGCGGAGACCTCGGGGCGGCCGGGCAACTGGGCACCGAGTATCTCTACTCCGACCGGACGACGATCTACCTCAACTACGCCCTGGCCAACGAGCGCTCGGACAACGGCTTGCGGGCCCGCAAGGGAAGCCTCGTGTCCGGGTTTCGAACGCGCTACTCCGACAGTGCCAGCGTCTACCTGGAGGAGCGCTACACCCACGGCGAGGTTCCCACCGGCCTGATGCACTCGACCGGCGTGGACTTGAGCCCCGGTGATCGGCTCAACCTCGGCGCGAACGTCGACTTCGGCACCCTGAAGGACCGCCAGACCGGCGCCGAGACCAAACGCACCGCCGCGGGGGTCAGCGCCGGCTACGGGTTCGACCGGCTGAAGGTGGCCAGCGCGGTCGAATACCGCAAGGACGAGTCCGAGCTCACCGACGCCAGCGTCATCGAGCGGACCACCTGGCTGTTGCGAAACAACCTCGGGCTCCAACTGTCTCCGGACTGGCGCCTGATTGGAAAGTTCCATTTCGCGTACAGCACCAGTTCCCAAGGAGAATTCTACGACGGCGAGTACACCGAGGCCGTTCTCGGCTCGGCCTACCGTCCCGTTCACAACGACCGGCTCAACGCCCTGCTCAAGTACACCTATTTCTCCAACGTCCCGGTCGCCGATCAAATCTCCGGCACCTCGACGGCAAGCGGTTTCATCCAACGCAGCCACATTGGCGCGATCGACGTGACCTACGACCTGATCAGGGCCCTGACCGTGGGTGGCAAGTACGCCTACCGCATGGGCGAGGTGAGTCAGGACCGGGTGAACCGCGAGTTCTTCCGCAGCGACGCGCACCTCTACATCCTGCGGACGGACTGGCACATCCTCCATCGCTGGGACGCCCTGGTCGAGGGACGCATGCTCGATCTGCCGGACGCCGAGGACCGACTCAGCGGCGTGCTGGTCGGTCTCTATCGGCACCTGGGCAACCACGCCAAGCTCGGGGTCGGCTACAACTTCAGCAAGTTTTCCGACGATCTGACCGATCTGGACTATGACCACCAGGGGCTGTTCGTCAACTTCGTCGGGAAGCTGTGACGATGCCGACGGGACGAGATGCCAGACAACGAGGGGCCACGATGACGACACTCTGGAAGGCGATGGTTCTTGGAGTCGGGATCCTGCTGGCGGTAGGCACGGCGTCCCAAGGGGAGCAGACCTCCAAGGAGCAGCTCAAGGGGCTCGACGAGCAGATCCAGGAGATCAAGGGTGACGTCCTCGCCATTGCGTCGGAGCTGAACCTGCTCGAGGAGAAGCTCCTCTACCCCTCGGAGACCCAGATCACGGTCTTCGTCGCCCTGGCCGGCGGAGATTCGTTCCGCCTGGACTCGGTCGATCTCCGGTTGGGGGGGAGCGAGGTCGCCCACCACCTCTACACCTATCGGGAGCAGGAAGCGCTGCGCATGGGCGGCGTGCAGCGTCTCTTCACCGGCAACGTCCGCACCGGCTCCCATCAGCTGCAGGTGAGTTTCCACGGCAAGTCGAAGGGGGGGGACGAGTTCCGACGGACCGACAGCCACCAGGTGGAGAAGGGCGTCGGGCCGAAGATCGTCAAAGTCACCCTGGACCGGCAGGCGATCACGTTTGAAGACAGGTAGTTCATGGCACGCGTGAGCATCTTCCTGACCCTTGTGCTCCTGGCGGCGGCCACCGCGGCGGCCGGCCCCAGGGCTTCGAGGGAGCTGCACGACCTCCATTTCGGCGAGGCCCTCTACCACGCCTACCAGGGGGAGTGGTTCGAGGCGATCTCCCGGCTCGACACGGAGCTGATGCAGCACTACGGCCTCGATGAGCCGGAGCTCGACTCCCTCTACCGCCACGTCGGTCAGGCCGAGTTCGACGTCGGAGATTTCGAGCTGGCGTACCGCATGCACCGTCGGGCCGGGCGGGCGATCTCGGCGGTCATCGAAGGCGCTGTCGAGGCAGCCGTGCGCAACGGGGCCAGCTACCGGCTGGCCAGGATCTACTTCCACAAGGACCAGCCGCTCCAGGCCCTGGCCGCACTGGAACGAATCCAGGGACCCGTGCCGACCGAGATCCGCGACGACCTCCCCTTCCTGCGGGCGCAGGCGCTCATGGCGAGCGGGCGGTTCGAGGAGGCCATCCCCATTCTGCAGCAGCTTCACGCGGCCAGGCGGCTGGAGGGCTTCACCGGATACAACCTCGGCGTCGCCCTGCTGAGCAACGGCCAGGAGCGCCAGGGGAGGCAGGTCCTGTATCAGACCGGACAGCTCCGCAGCGATGACCCGGTCATCCTGGCGATCCGGGACAAGGCGAACATGGTGCTCGGTGAGAAACTGCTCGACGAGGCGGATTTTGCAGCGGCCAAGGAAGTGCTGGATCGGGTCCGACTGGACGGCCCCTTTTCCAATCGGGCACTGCTCGGCTCCGGGTGGGCGGATGCCTCGGCGGGCCGCTTCGAGCGGGCGCTGGTGCCCTGGAATGTCCTGTTCGAGCGCGAGGTGACCGACGGCGCGGTGCAGGAAGCGCTGCTCGCCGTCCCGTACGCCTACGGGAAACTGGGGGTCTACGGCAGGTCGGCGCTGCTGTACGGCGGCGTCCTCGAAACGATCGCGTCGGAGATCGACAAGCTCGGCGCATCGATCCAAAGCATCCTCGAAGGAAGGTTTCTCGAGGCGCTGACTCGGGAGGAGCTCCGGCACGACTCCGACTGGGTCGTGAAGCTGCGCCAGCTTCCGGACTCTCCGGAAACCTACTACCTCCTGGAGTTGTTGGCCTCTCACGACTTCCAGGAGTCCCTGAGGAACTATCTCGATCTCGATGAGCTGCGCGACAAGCTGGAGGCGTGGCGAGGAGATCTCGATGCCTACGAGGAGATCATCGCCCTTCGCCGGCGCTACTACGAGCCGCTGCTGCCGGAGATCGACAGCAGATTCCAGCAGGCTGACTCCCAGATGCGGCTGCGCCTGGAGCAGCGGGACCGGGTCGCCCAGCGCCTGCAGAACCTGTTGGTGAGCCCGCACCCCGATTCCCTGGCGACGGCAGAGGAACGGATTGCCCGCGAACGGCTCGCGCGGTTGGAGCGCACCCCGGGGGTGCCGGGTGGCGAGGCGCTTCCCGGGCACGCGGCACAGATCGCGCTCCTGCAGGGCGTACTGACGTGGAACATTCGGACCGCCTACCACCATCGGCTGACCGAGGCCCACCGGAACCTGGAGGCACTGCACCGGGACGTCGCCCGACTCAACGAGCAGTATACCTCGTTCGTGCGGGCCCGGCAGGCCGCCACCCAGAGCTGCGAGGGCTACGACGGGACGATCCACCGGTTGCGGCAGCGCGTCGCCACCGCGCTGGAACAGGTCGAGACCCTGCTGCGGCGCCAGGGACACCTGATCGACGTGATGGCGGTGAACGAACTGACCGCCCGCCGCGACCGCCTGGAGGAGTTCCAGGTCAAGGCGAGATTCGCCCTCGCCGACAGCTACGACCGTGCCAGCCGAGCCGAAGGGGTGAAGGGGATCGAGCAATGAACCGGTCGCGACTCTTCCTGGTGGTGTTCCCGCTCCTGCTCCAGGCCTGCGCGCCGGGCAGCGGCGGGAGGACGATCGCCGGTCTGCGCGGGGTTGAGGTCGACATCCGGAGGGAACGGATCGAAGGCGGTCTGGAAAAGGCGATGGCTGGTTACGAGCGCTTTCTGGAGGAGTCTCCGGATGCGCCGATGGCACCCGAGGCGATTCGCCGGCTGGCCGACCTGAAGATCGAGAAGGAATACGGGTTCATCAGCGGCGACCGGCCCTTGGCCGACCAGGCTCCGGCCCTGTCGGCGCCGGAACCTGCGCCGGCGCCGTCCCTGGTGACTGCGCAGCCTGCGGCCGCGGCGGCGGAAGGCGAGTCCGACGCGGAGTTCGAGCGGCGCACGACCCTCGGAGATGCCCTGCCGGCCAGGGAGCCGGCGGCGTTCGACGACCTGGACAGGGCCGGCGCCCGCGAGGCGATCGAACTCTACCAGAGACTGCTCGCGGAGTATCCGGCGTACCGGCGCAGCGATCAGGTGCTCTACCAGATGGCCCGCGCCTACGAGGAACTGGGGCGTGTCGAAGAGGCGATGGAGGTCATGGACCGGCTGGCGCGCGAGTTTCCCCAGTCCCGCTTCTTTGACGAAGTGCAGTTCCGCCGGGCCGAGTTCTTCTTCACGCACCGGCGCTACCGGGACGCGGAGGAGGCCTACGAGAGCATCGTGTCCCTCGGTGTCGCCTCCTCGATGTACCGACTGGCCCTCTACAAGCTCGGGTGGACCTTCTACAAGCAGGAATTGTACGAGGATGCACTGCACCGATTCATCGCCCTGCTCGATTACCAGGTATCGGTGGGATACGACTTTGATCAGACGGAGGACGATCAGGAACGCAAGCGAATGGACGACACATTCCGGGTCATCAGTCTCAGCTTCTCCAATCTTGGCGGAGCCGACTCGGTGGTTTCCTATTTCTCCGAGCAGGGAGGGCGAAGTTACGAGGACAGTGTCTACAGCAATCTCGGGGAGTATTACTACACCAAACGTCGCTATGCCGACGCGGTGGCGACCTACAACGCCTTCGCCAGCCGGAACCGGTTCCACAGGAAGGCGCCCCACTTCCACATGCGGGTGATCGAGATCAACATCGCCGGGGGCTTTCCCTCGCTGGTCGTCGAAGCCAAGAAGGCCTTCGCCACCAACTACGGCCTGCAGGCCGAGTACTGGGAGCACTTCGAGCCGAACGAGCGGCCGGAGGTTCTCGCCTATCTGAAAGCGAACCTGACCGACCTGGCCCATCATTTCCATGCCCTGTACCGCGACCCGCGGGCCCAGGAACTGGCGTCGGAGAACTACCGCGAGGCGCTGCACTGGTATCGGGAGTTCCTCGCCTCCTTCCCGCGGGAAGGCGAGTCGCCGGTCATCCACTACCAGCTGGCCGACCTCCTGATGGAGAACCGCTCTTTCGGCGAGGCCGCCGTGGAATACGAGAAGACCGCCTACGACTACCCGCCCCACGAGCGGTCCTCGACGGCGGGATACGCGGCGGTCTACGCATACCGTCGCCATCTGGACACCGTCGGACCGGCCGACGACGCCGCGACTCGGCGGGAGGTGGTGAGAAGCTCGCTGCAGTTCGCCGAGACCTTCCCGGAGCACGACAAGGCGGGGGTCGTGCTCGGTGCCGCCGTGGACGACCTCTACGGGCTGCAGGAGTTCGAGCAGGCGCTGGCCGCCGGCCGGAAGCTGATCGACGCGTTCCCGGCCGCCGAGTCCGATGTGCGTCGCGGAGCCTGGCTGGTCGTCGCCCACTCCAGCTACGAGCTGCAGCACTTCGCAGAGGCCGAAGAGGGCTATCTGCAGGTGCTGGCCCTGCTCCCGGAGCAGGACGAGACCCGGGAGGCCCTCACCGACAACCTGGCGGCGTCGATCTACAAGCAAGGGGAGCAGGCCGTCGTGCTGGAGGACTTCCGGGCCGCTGCGAACCACTTTCTCCGGGTCGGGCACACGGCACCGACCTCGAAGATCCGGTCCAACGCCGAGTACGACGCCGCCGCGGCCCTGATTCAGCTCCAGGACTGGCCGCTGGCCGCCCAGGTCCTCCAGGGCTTCCGGACCGCCTTCCCGAGGCACGAGCTCCAGCCCCAGGTGACGAAGAGACTCGCCTTCGTGTACCGGGAGGACGGGCAGCTCGCCCTCTCGGCGGGGGAGCATGAGCGGATCGAAGCGGAAACCGACGACGTGCAGATCCGGCAAGAAACGCTGTTGATCGCCGCAGAGTTGTACGAGCAGGCCGAGCGGCCCGACCGGGCGCTGCAGGTCTATCAGCGGTACGTCGACCATTTCCCGCAGCCGGTGCAGCCCCACCTGGAGACCCGCAACCGGATCGCCGACCTCCTCAAGGCCGCCGACGACCGGGAGGGCTACCTTCGCGAGCTCCGAACCATCGTCGCCGTCGAGGCGGACGCCGGGACTGAGCAGACCGCCCGGACCCGGTATCTCGCCGCCAAGGCGGCACTGGTGCTGGCCGAGCTGAGCTACGCCCGGCTGGTCGCCATCGAGCTGGTCTTGCCGATCGAGCGAACCCTGCCCCGGAAGCAAGAAGCGATGAGGGCGGCGACGGGGGACTTCACGGGGCTTCTCGCCTACGAGATCGGGGAGGTCACTGCCGCGGCGACCTTCTACCTCGCGGAGATCTTCGCCCACTTCAGCCAGGCGCTGCTGGAGTCCGAACGCCCCACGGAGCTGAGCCCCCTGGAGCTCGAAGAGTACGAGTTGGCGATCGAAGAACAGGCCTACCCCTTCGAGGAACGAGCGATCGAGGTGCACGAGAGCAACCTCCAGCTGATCCCTCGCGGCATCTACAACGCTTGGATCGACAGGAGCCTGCAGAGACTGGCCGGACTCGTCCCGGCCCGCTACGCCAAGCCGGAGCAGGAGAGCCCCGTCACCGCCTCCTTTGAGAGCTACACGTACGCGGTCGTCCGCCCGCAGCCTCCTGCTCTCGCAGGCGCAGAGGAAGGCGCAACGGAGGTGGAGGCGACCGAGACGGAGGCTCACGAACGGGGCGAGCCGGGCGAGGGTTCGGATCAGGCGACAGCGGAGATGGCCCCAGTCGCGATCGATCACCAGGCCATCGTAAGCGGCGAACCCGCCCACGGGGCGGGGACGTCGGAGAGGTGAGGGTGTTCCCGATGAGCCAGAACCCGGCGATGCGCCGCCTGTCCTCCGGGTGGGGCCGAGTGGTTGTCGCATCGACCCTCCTCGCGGCCCTGCTCACCGTGCTCCCCGGCTGCGCCACCTTCGGTACGGTTCCGGGGGAGCCGGCCGTTGCCGGCCCTGCTCCCCCGGCCGAACCGGTCGGCCCCAGCGTGACGCCGCTCCCGGACGGGTCCGGGTTCGTCATCCGCGAGGTCCCGAACCTCCCGGAGGAGTGGGAAGGCGACTTCGCCGCGGCGCTGGACTGTCTGGACCGGCAGGACTACGCCGGGGCCGTCGCGCTGCTGCAGAAGGTCATTGCCCAGGAACCGGGCGTCACCGCCCCCTACACCGCCATCGCGCTGGCCTATCGGGAGCTCGACCAACCGGGGCCGGCGGAAGAGAGCCTGAAGAAGGCGCTGGAGCTGTTTCCCGCGCACCCGGTGGCCGGCAACGCCTACGGGCTGCTCCTGCGCAGGGGCGGCCGCTTCGCGGAAGCGCGGACGGTCTACGAGCAGGTCCTGGCGCGATTCCCGGACTACGCCCCGGCGCACCGAAATCTCGGCATTCTGTGCGAGCTGTACCTGAACGACCTGGAGTGCGCCCTCGGTCAGTATGAGCTCTACCACGCGGCCAACCCGGGGGACGAGCAGGCAATCGTGTGGCTTGCCGACCTCCGCCAGCGCCTCCGGCAGTGAGCCGGATGACGGGTGTTTGCTCGGGACGCGAAACCCAACAGAGGAAGAGCAGAGGAGACGGAGTATGTGTCGGATGGTGATTCTCAGCGCGTGCCTGGCCCTTCTGTGCACCTTCACGGCCACGGCCCAGGATGTCGGGCAGGAGCAACGACAGACTCCGGGCGAGGCCAAGGAGCTGTCCGGTATGTCGATCGTCGGAAACGACGAAGCTCCCAAGTCCCTCTACATCGTCCCGTGGAAGAGCTCCGAGCTCGGCGACGAAACCAGCCTGCACATGCCGTTGGGCGGGAGAGCCGCGCCGGTCGACCGCGAGGTGTTCCTGCGGCAGCTGACGTACCACCGCGTCAGCACCGAGAGGCCGAGCAACGCGCCGTAACCGAGTAGCCTGGGAATTTGACGCGCAACCGCAATCAGAAACTCCGCCATAAACCATCATACGGGAGGAAGACAAATGGCAACCTATTCCATCGTGGGATTCTTTCAGAAGGGCGGCATGTTCATGTACCCGATTCTGCTCGTGTTTGCCGTCGGCGTTGCCATCGCGGTCGAGCGCTGGGTGCAATTGGCCCGAACCCGGAATCAGAACCGAAAGATGTGGATCCAGATCCAGCCGCTGCTGTCGGAAGGCGACTTCGACAAGGCACGCGAGGTGGTCAACGACGACACATCGACCATCTCTCAGATGCTGTCCTTGGGGCTGGCGCGACAGGGGGCGGTCCGGCGCCGGGAAGACATCGAGATCGCCATGGAAGAGAGCATGATGGAGATCATCCCCCAGCTGGAAAAGCGCACCCCCTATGTGGGCCTGTTGTCGAACATCGCGACCCTGCTCGGGCTGCTCGGCACGATCATGGGCCTGATCGAGGCGTTTACCGCCGTCGCCAATGCCAACCCCGCCGAGAAGGCCGACCTGCTCTCCGCGAGCATCTCGGTGGCCATGAACACCACGGCGTTCGGGCTGATGGTGGCGATTCCGCTCCTGCTGGCCCATGCCAAGTTGACCTCGACCACCGGCCAGATCGTCGACAGCCTGGAGATGGCGTCGGTCAAGGCGCTCAACAGCATCTCGAACTTCACCAAGCGCCCCCACCTGGCGGGCCAGTCATGAAACGACGACATCACTACCGCAGGCGGACCAAGGGGCCCCCCGAGCTCAACATCACCTCGTTTCTCAACCTGATGGTGGTCCTGGTCCCGTTCCTGCTCATCGGCGCGGTCTTCTCGCGGGTCACGATTCTGGAGTTGAGCATGCCGACCGCGGCCGGCGGCGCGGAGATCGTCAAACCGACCTTCACCATCGAGGTGGTGGTGCGCAAAGAGGGGCTGGAGCTCGCCAATGGAACCCAGGTGGTGGCGGCACTCCCGAAGAAGGACGGCGACTACGACCTGGACAGGCTGTCCCAGATGCTCGTCCGGCTCAAGAACGACTACCCGCAGAAGGACGACGCGACCGTCCTGATGGAACCGGACATCGAGTACGACGTGCTGATTCGAGTCATGGACACCGTTCGTGAGGCGCAACTGACCGGGGAGACGGGCGAAGAGATGCAGAGGGTGGCGCTCTTTCCCCTGGTATCGATAGGAGATGCGCCATGAGAGACAGCCGACGGATCCGGCGGATGGAGCGGAACCGGAAGAAGGTGACAGGCCTCAATCTCACTTCCCTGATGGACGTCTTCACCATTCTGGTGTTCTTCCTGCTGGCCAACGCCTCGTCGAGCGAGGTCCTGACCACGCCCAAGCAGGTCGCGCTGCCCCATTCCGTGGTGGAAGCCAAGCCCCGGGAAACGGTGGTCATCCTGGTCAGCCCCGAAACCGTGGTGGTGCAGGGGGAAGCCGTCCTGGCGACTCCCGACCTGCTCGCCTCGACGGGCGAGCGAGTGCCCGCGATCAGCGAACGGTTGGGACAGCTGGAACGTAGCATCATCGGGATCAGCACCAAGACGGTCGCCGAGAGTCGAGAGATCACCATCCTCGCCGACAAGTCGATCCCTTTCCGGGCGCTCAAGAAGATCATGACAACCTGCAC
This sequence comes from Deferrisomatales bacterium, assembly GCA_033551855.1. Lineage (GTDB taxonomy): Bacteria > Desulfobacterota > Deferrisomatia > Deferrisomatales > JACRMM01 > JBFLZB01. The sequence continues at coordinate 12,762 of JAWSUI010000021.1, read as the reverse complement.
GGATTCTGGATACGGGATGATATCCCTGGCGGTGATCCAGAAGGCCTCGCAGAGCTGATTGGGGCTCCCGTGAGAACGACATCGATGCTTGCACAGGAATTGGAGCCTCTGAACGCCCGGATCGACGAGGGCCAGCAGGCCGTCGCGCGGCTGGAAGGCGATCTTCGGGAGGTCGAGGCGGAACTGGAAACCTTTGCGCTGGAACGCCAACGGGTCGAAATCCTCCAGGATGCCTGTGCCGCTCTCGACCGGCTGCAGGACCTGGGTGCCGCCGACCTGTTCTGGGATGGGCTGGCGAACGGCGAGGCGGCAGCGGTCCACAGCGAGCGGCTGCGCGGCCGCATCGCGGACTTCAACGCACAGACCGCGGGGCTTGAGGAAACGCGGGCGGCGCTCCGGACCCAGATCGATCGGCAATGGGACGAGCTCGAGGAGTTCCACTACGAGGTGCAGCAGGCGTACGCCCGGGAAGAGCGGCGCCTGGACGAGTTCCAGATCGACCGGGAGATCTCGTCCGTCCCCTCTCGGCCAACGCTCATGCCCTGGTCGAAGGACCCCGAGAGCGACCGGCGTTTTCAGCGGGCGCTGCGGATCTCGTTGCTCTTCTGCCTGTTCCTGGGGGTCACCATTCCCCTGGTCCGCATCCCCCTGCCGGATCGGACCCAGGCGGTCCCCGTCATTCCCCAGCGGTTGGCGATGCTGGTCAAACAGGAACCCCTCGAGCCGGCCCCGGCCCCGCAGAGACCGCCCGAGGAGAAGAAAGTCGAACCGGAGCCGGAGAAGCCGGCGGAGCCCCGGAAGGCGCCCGAAGAGAAGAAGGCCGAACCGCAGAAGCCCAAGCCGGCAGCGCCGGAAGCGGTGGCGGTCGAACCGAAGAAGGAACCGGAAAGGCCCCCGCCCGAAGCCAAACCGGCTGAGAGCGAAGCCAAGGTCGCCAGGAAAACGGCCGAAAAGACCGGGGTCCTGGCCTTCAAGAGCAGCTTTTCCGACCTGATGGAGGAAGTGCCCGTCGCCAAGATCGGGGCTGAGGCCCGCCTGCAGAAGACCGACCCGAAGATGCCGGGGCAGGCCCGAGCCCAGCGCGCCCTCGTGGCCATTCAAGCCGAGGGGGGCGGCAGCGGCGGCATCAGCAATCACGGTGTCAGTCGCAACCTCGGCGGCGGCGGCCAGGGAGGCGGCCACGGGTACGCGACCGCGGGGCAGGGCGGCACCGGGTACGGGACCGGCGGACAGATCGGCGGCGTCGGTTTGGCCCAGGTCGAGAGCGCCTTGGCGGGTCTGACAGCTGAGGAAGGACGACCCCTGAGCGACGGGCCCGGGGCGGGGCGGACCGATGAGGAGATCCAGATCGTGTTCGACCGGTACAAGGCGACCCTCTACCGGATCTACAACGCCGAGTTGCGAAAGGACCCCACCCTTCGCGGGAAGCTGCTCTTGCGGATCACCATCGAGCCGGACGGCGCGATCTCGTTCTGCAGGGTGGAGTCGACCGACCTGGCTTCTGCGGAGTTGGTGGCGAAGGTGGTCGCACGGGTGGAACGGTTCAACTTCGGCCCGAAGGACGACGTACCCCCGACCACCATCCTCTACCCGATCGATTTCCTGCCCGCGGGTTAGGACTCCTCGGGCGGGAGCGTGGGAGGCCACAAAGGAGACAGCAGGTGCGGGCAATCGGCGACGAGGACCTGGCCGATCCGTGTGGAGTGTTCTTTCCCGCCGTGCGATGCCCGATCGGCGGACGGGCCGTCGATCGAGGCCATCACCACGGAAATGTCCCTTGCCAAGGAGGCCATCATGACTCGTTCCCATCTCACCACCGCGTTCGCCCTGTTCTCGCTTCTCTTGTTTGCGGGTTGCGCCGGCAAGACCGCCCGGGTCGCGGAGGAGGCTCCCGCGCCGACGGTGACCGAAGTCGACAGCAAGCCGGCGCCCGAACCCGTATCGATCGAGGACATCATCGCGGAAAGCAGCAAGCGCGAGGCCGTTACCGCTGCCCCCCCAACGGCCGGGGGTCTCGAGATCGTGTTCTTCGACTACGACTCGTCCGTCCTGACCGCGAAGGCCCGGAGGACTCTCGAGAACCACGCCGAGTGGCTGCAGGAAAACAAGGAGGTGACGGCAACCATCGAGGGGCATTGCGACGAGCGCGGGTCCGACCGGTACAATCTGGCCCTCGGGGAACGGCGCGCCGCGGCCGCCAGGGATTACCTGCTGGCCAAGGGGGTGCCCCCCGACCGCCTAGCCGTCGTCAGTTACGGCAAGGAACGGCCGGCCGCCGTGGGTCATGACGAGACGGCGTGGGAGAAGAACCGCCGGGTCGCATTCAGATAAGTGCGTGTGCGGAAGGCAGAAGAGCGGGCCTCCCCGGCCGAGTTCCTTCCGGCGCCGGCAGGAGGCCCGCCGCTTCTCGGGGCCGTTGGGACGAGGGTGGGTCAGCCGGGGGCGATCTCCAGGGTTCGCAGCCGGTTCAGGGCCGCAGCGAGCTCGAAGCGGCGGAACGCCGCCAGCTCGCCGAGGGGACGGCCGGTGAGCGCGTCCAGACCTCCGGCGGCTACCTCCGCCTCCACGGCGTCGAGGATCGAGGGCACGTCGCGCCTGCCGTCGGCCAGGGCACGCACCCGGAGGAGTGCCGCGCCGATCGAGCGAAGCTGGCCGGGACGGACGAGCTGCTCGACGGCCGAGAGGTCGATCTCCGCCGTGCCGAAGAGCACGGTCTTCACCCCGCGGCTCTTCACGCTCTCTTCCCGCCGGCCCCGGCTCGGGTCCAGGCTCCGCCCCAGAGGGCGGCGGGCCTTCGGCGCGCCGAAGCGCTCCCCCCCTTCCGACAGGCGATAGGTCGGGCAACGTTCCGCCACCGCCTTCGCCTCTACCGTGGCGTCCCGGGGCACATACTCCTCCATGGCGATCACCGTGTCCGCCGCGTCGAAGTAGTCTCCGCTGCCCCCCATGACCAGGATCGTCGAGACCTCCAGCTCCTCCCAGATCCGACGCACGTTGTCCACGAAGGGGGTGATGGGCTCCTTGTCCTTGGAGACCAGCTCCTGCATCCGGTGGTCTCGAATCATGAAGTTCGACGCCGAGGTGTCTTCGTCGATGAGGAGCACTCTCGCCCCGGCCTCCAGGGCCTCCAGGATGTTCGCGGCCTGGCTGGTGGAGCCGGAAGCGTCCTGGGTGGAGAAGGTTCGGGTGTCCACCCCGAGAGGCAGCTCCCCGATGAAGGGGGAGATGTCCACGGCGGCCACCGAGCGGCCGTCTTCGGAGCGGACCTTCACCGCGCAGGCGTCGGTGACCGCCAGCTCCCGTCCGTCCCCGGGACGGTGGTTGTAAACCCCGAGCTCGAGGGCCTCGAGCAGGGTGGACTTGCCGTGGAAGCCGCCCCCCACCACCAGGGTGACGCCCCGGGGGATCCCCATGCCCGAGACCCGGCCGGCGCGCGGCAGATCGACCTCCACGCGGAGACCGGGAGGGCTCCGAAAAGCGACCGCGCCCCGAGGCATGGGGCAGGGATCGACTCCGGAGCGACGCGGCAGGATCGCGCCGTCGGCGACGAAGGCGGCCAGGCCGAGCTCCGGCAGCTTCGAACGGAGGAAATCGGCATCCTCGTTGACGTCGGCGTGCCGACGCACCTCCTCGGGGTCGAGGCTCGCGAAGAAGAGGCTGCGGGCCGTGATTTCCGGCAGATCGTCGCAGAGGAGCTCGGCTGCGGCCCGTCCCAGGATCCTCCGCCCCCGCGCGGGGAGGCCCACCCGGAACCGAGCCTCCAGGGCGTCGCCGGAGAGGAGGACGGCGGTGGACTCCAGGACTTCCTGCCCGGGTGCGTCGATCGTCACCAGCCCGCTCTTCCCCGTGCCCCGCCCCGAGCTCAGGCGGCCGGCCTCCGAGGCGAAGCGGTCCGCGAGAAAGGAGCACACCCCTACCCTGCGGCTGGGATGCGCCCACAGATCCCGGGAAAAACCCGCCTGTCCCAGAGCGACCCGGACCCGCACCCGGCTGGGCTCCGCGTAGGGGTCGCCCTGGACGTGGTCCACGTGAAGCGTGAATCCGGCGAGCTCGTAGGACCCCTTGATGTCCCTGTAGGCCGGGTAGGGGCCTCCGTCGAGGCGGAGCAGGCGCCGCCGGAGCTCCTCACGGTCCGTCACGGGCAACCCGTCGGGGCTGCGAGGCCCGGGCCCCCGGCGCGGATCCCCATCACCATCGCGTACACCTCGGCCACGGCGCCCGGGGCAGGGACGACGCCGGCCAAGGCCTCGAGCACGCGGGAGACCGGCTCCGGCTCCGGATATCTCCGGGAGGCGTCTAGGATCTCTTCCAGCCCCTCGGAGAGGGTCGCAAACCCTTGCGCACGCTCCCCGGAGGTCGGCACTTCCGGCATCGACGTTCCCCTCGCCGGTCTTCATCCCCCCAGTTTCAGTGGCTCTCCACGATGACTTTGCGCTTCGGGGGTTCGCGCAACCGGTAGCGCCGTCCGGCGCCCAGCCCCTCGAACGCTTCCGGATGGCAGGAGAAGACCAGGATCTGGAGTCTCTTGGCGGCCTCGAACAGGATCTGGTGCATCCGGGCGATCCGTCGAAAGTCGGTGTTCGTGAGCGCGTCGTCGAACACGAGGGGGAGCCGCTCGTCACCCGCCAGGAGCTCGGCCAGCCCCACACGGACGATCATACCAACCTGCTCCCTCGTGCCGCCGGAGAGATCCGTGAGCGGCTCGGCCCGGCTGGCCGTCTGAAGTCCGGCGACCCCGAGGTCTTCATCCAAGGCAATGTCGATTCCGGGGAAGAGCACGTGCAGATGGCGTCGAACCGCAGCCACGGCTGGGGCCAGAAGCCTCTTCTGTCGGGCGGCGCGGCACGCCTCCAGAGTGTCGGAGAGCTTCTTGGCCGCTGCGGCCCGCCGCTTCACGTCCTGCTCGGCCTTCTCCGCCTCTCCCAGACGAGCCGCCGCCTCTTGTTCCTTCTCGTGGATGTCCTGGCCCGCCAGGATCCCGAGCTCCGTCTTGAGCTCCGCTCGCCGTTCGACCATCTGGTCGAGCTCGGCCTTCAGCCCCTCGCAGGCCTTCTGGAGGCGTTCGACGTCGTTCTCCGCCTGTTGTCCGCCCTTCTCCCTGTACTGCTCCTCCATCCCCTTGACCGTCGCCAGCGCCGCTTGCCACTTCGACGCGACAGCCCGCAACTGCACTTCCCATTCCTCCTTCGAGGGCATCTTCTCGAGAAGCCCCTCCAGCTCCCTGGAGGCGCGCTCGTACCCCTCCGCCTTCGTCCGGGCGGCGGTCAGCCGGTTGTCGATGCCCGACAGGGCCTTCTGCTGCGCCTCCACGGCACCCCGCTTGTCGTTTTCTTCGTTCTCGGCGGCCGTGACTCCCGCGTCGGCGTCCAGTTCGTCCGGTGCTTCGGGGTCGCCCGGTCCGAGGATCTGCCTCTGACCAACCAAGTCGGCGAGGGCGGCTTCCAGGGCAGAAACCCCCTCGGGGAAGGTTTCCTGGAAGAGTCTCTCAAGCTCCTTCTTCTGCTGGGAGAGCTTGGATTTCTCCTGGAGCGCCGCCTCCGCGGCCTCCACGGTTTCCGCACCCGCATCCCGGAGCAGGGCCTCCCACTCCTCCTTCCGTCGCGTCGCGGCTTCCTGGAGAGCGGTCAACTCCTGCCCGCCGGGAGTGATCTCGAAGTCCGCCGTGTCGTCGATGCGGATCGTGGTCGGCTCGGTGCAGGTCCAGTCCCGGGCCTCTCCTCCGGCCAGCGGCTCACCACCGATCGAGAGCCCCCGACGGGCCCGCAGCCGCACGTGGGTGGAGGCCCCCAGGAGGCGCGCCCGGGTCTTTTCCCACTCTCTGTACACCCCCTTCAGGTCCTCGACCGTCTTCTTGTCGGCGCGGATCGCCCCGTGATTCTTGGCGACCTGGCGTATCCGCTCCTGCATGCCTCTCGCCTGGTCGACCTTCTTCTCCTGCTCGGCGATTCGGCGGTCCAGTCCTTTTCGCTTCTGCTCGTCTGCAGCCCGTCTCGCCCTCTCCTTCGCCGCCTTTCGAGCCTCCGTGGCGGCGAGAAGGTCCGTCTTCGCCTTCTCCAACTCGGCGGAGGCCCTCCGCTGCTCCTCCTGGAGAGGCTCGAGCTCCTCCCGGCGCAGCCTCTCACCTTCCCTCTTCGCTGTGGCCAGGGAGTCTTCCCGCTGTTCCCGGGTCTGCAGGTCCCGCCGCAGTGACCCCACCTGCCCCTCCAACCCCTTGGCGTCGCCTCGCTCCAGTTCGATCCTGGCACGGAGGTCCCCGGCCTCGGACGCCCTCCTCCGCGCCTCCTCCAGCGCCGCCCGCGACTTGGCGACGCTCTCCTCCTGCCTCTTCAGCTCGAGGCGAAGCGTGGCGAGCTCGTCCGAGGACTTCTCCACCCGTTCCCGGGCCTCCCACGCCTGCCGGAGCTCGGTGCGCGCCCGTTCCACGGCAGCTTCGGCGTCGGTCAGGGGCTTTCGCATCTGGCCGCCATCGGTGCAGAACACCGCTCTCTGTTCCCGGGCCTTCTCCAAGAGCGCGTGCCCCGCCGGGCCGGCCGCCACCTCTCCCACCGAGTCCGCGAGAACGTCCTGGAGCCGGGACCGCGCGTCGGGGTTGAGGGCGCGATCCGGTTCCGTGCCGGATTCGAACTGGCGGACCCAGAGAAGGGGCCACTTCCCCAGGGCCTCGTCCTTCGCGTGTCGGCTGATCTCTTCCGGATCGACTTGGAGAAGGGACGCCAGGAGGCGCTCGGCCTCTTCCCCGTGCCGGGTCTCTCCAGGACCTTCCAGCAAGGTGTTGTGCGTCGGCTTCCCGAAGACCTTGGCGATGCGGTAGGAGCGGCCGCCGGATTCGAGCACGAGCTCCACGCGAGGGTCGCCGCTGCCGTCCCAGCTCATGAGGTCCGCCTTGTGCTTCGACTTTCCCTTGCTCGACTCGAAGAGCCCGAACCAGATGGCCTGGGCCACGCGGCTCTTGCCGGTCTCGTTGTCGCCGAGAACGAGATTCAACCCCGGGTCCAGATCCGCGAGCTCCAGCTGCTCGATACCGCGCCAGTGCTGGAGCACCACGTTCTTGATCCTCATCGGTCGCCCCCCACGTCCCTGCGCAACCGGTACAGCAGGCGCAGCGCGTCGTCCGACTCCCGGCTTCCCTCCGCGCGGAGCTGCTCCACGGCGTCTCCGACGAACCCCTCCAACACGAGCGCCTGGATGTCTGCTTCTGTGGGTGCGACCGTTACCCGGTCTTCCCGGATCTGAAGGCAGAGCAGCCGCTCCGCCAGGTGCTCGAGCACGCGATCGAGATCGACCCGAGCCCCGAGCGAGAGGTGCCCGTCCAGGGACAGCCGCACCAAGGTCCAGGACTTCTCACCCAGCCCGGCAAACCACTTCTCCAGGGTCTCGACGTCCTGGTCGTGTTCGAAGGTCACCGTCTTCTCCAGCCAACTCGTGCGCCCCACGGCAACCGGGGTGACCTTGGGGAGCACCCCCGCGGCGGGGAGCTCCACGATCAGCACGTTGCCCGGCTCCTTCTCTCGCCAGTGGGTGGGTTCCGGCGTTCCGGGATACCAGACCCGATCCCCATAGCGGAACGTGCCGTGCCAGTCGCCGAGGGCGAGGTAGTCGAACCCCTTCGCGATCACCTCCTCGGCGTCGATGAGGTTGGGGGATTCGCTGCTCTCGCTGAACTCGATCACGCCGCCGTGGGCGACCGCGACCCGCACCCGTTCATCGCCCGGCTCCCGTGCCGGAAGCCATGCCGTGGGGTCCCTCGTCTCGTGTCGCCGGGCCAGTGGGCAGGGAAAGAAGGTGCCGCCCTCGACCTCCACCGGTTCCCGGCCGTTGAGAATCCGCACGTGCCCCGGTGCGTCCATCCGGGCCAGCGCCGAGTACTCGGTGGCGGCATCGTGGTTCCCGGGCAGGATCAGCACCGGGATGGGAGCAAACGTCTCCAGCGCGTCCCGCGCCTGTTGAATCGTCTCCGGCCCCACGCTGTTGTCGTCGAAGAGGTCCCCGGCGATCACGACTGCCTGTACGGCAGCGTCCCTTGCGGTGCCGGCAATGCGACGCAGGGTATCGAAGCGCTGGCTCCGTGCCCGCGAACCGTTCTCTCCCGCCACGAAACTGAGTTTCAGCCCCAGTTGCAGGTCTGCCGTGTGCAAGAATCTCAAGGTTCCCCCTCCGTACGGAGAGACGCCGCTTCGACGGGGATCAGGTCGTCGAGCCCCTCTGTGCATGTCCTGGTGCAACGGGAGCCCCAGGGGCTCGAAGCGAAGGACCAAAACCGCCGCCCCCGCCAGCGCTTGTCCCTCGCGAGGTGGCACAGACCCCGTTTCCTGCGGGCCGGGCACAAACCCAGCCTCGGCGCACCCACTCCTTGAGAGTCACCCGAGCTCTGCTCTGGAACCGAAGCCGGCAACTGCGTCGGCACCTCGAAGCCGTCCGGGAACAGGCGGGGCGAGACGGATGTTCTGGGGTCCCGGAGCCAGAGACCGCGCGCTGGGTGGAGTGGGTCGCCCGACACGCCGATCGCCTGGACCCGTTGGTGGAGAGCCCGCCTTCCATCCTGGGCGACGAGAGAGAGGAAGAGCCCTTTCGCCGGAATGGGTGACCACACCGGGCGCTGCAATCACGTGGACAACGGCGTATACTGTCGCCATGCGTACCGAACCGCTCATACGAACCAATCCCTACCTGCTCGATCCGAAACGGCGCCGCGAGCTCTTGGCAGCGTCGATCCAAACATCGACGGCCATCGAAGGCGTGGTGGCGGCCGCCGAGGAGGCGCTCGCAGCACGGATCGAGGCCCCGACAGCTAGCCGGCGCCGAAACGCCGCCGCGTCCGACCGATCACGGCGGTGAAGATCCGCGCCATCGGATCGTAGTCCCGGTCCAGTCCCGACCGCACCGCCTCGAAGTACTCCTGCCTCCTGCGTCCCCGGATTCCGCCGAAGTCCAATGGAGGGAGATCGGCCTGAAGGGCCATCAGCGTTGCCAAGAGGCGCGCCAGCCGGCCATTGCCCTCCCGGAAAGGGTGGATCAGGACGAACTCCACATGGACCACGGCGACCGCCCGAGCCACCTCCCGGTCTGTCTCGAATCGACAGGGCGTGTGCTCCGCAAGCGGCCCGTCTTCGAACTCGTCCATCAGCGCCGGAATCCTCGCCGCAGCCGCGAACATGAAGCCACCCTTCCCCACGTTCACGCTGCGATACCGGCCGGCCCACTCGTAGATCCCACCCAGCCACACGTTGTGCATGTGACATAGATCGCCAGCGGTGAAGCGGTGATCGCGATCGAATTGGCCGGCCACTTCCTCCATCGCCCGCAGCAACTCCCGAGCCTCGAGCCTGTCCATCTCCCGTTTTCGACGGATGCCGAGGAGGTTGCGCAGGACCCGGTTCCGCGATCCCGGCTCGAACCGGGCCTCAACGAGGCCTTCGGTCGAGTAGCGCGAGTCTGTTTTCCCCGTCACGTGTGAGAACCTCTTTATCGCATCCGAGAAAAGGACAGGGCTTCAGGAAAGCCGCTGGGACCCGATTGTATCCATTTTCTCCCTGGTCCTCACCTTCTCTCTCCTGCCCCATGCCTCGCAGAGCTCGATCGCCCCTCCCGGGCGAACGAAGGGCGCGGTTCGAGGCGGGTCCTGCGCCCCGGCTGGTGCCGGCAAGGTAGGCTTGGCCCCGAGGGGGAGAACCCGGCCCTCCGCCTGGCGAGCGGGCGACGAAGTATGGCCCTCGTCGGATCGCCCGTCCTCGCCGTCCCTCGCGCCATAGCCCCTCCCGGGTGTGTGCTGGGGCTTCGCGTGTGGCCCTCCGGCCGGGCCCGGGGCTTCCGCGCCCCGAGCCCGACACTCTTGAGCTTGGAGTTATCCCGGTTCAGTGGACCGTGAGTGGCTTGCCTACTGGGGTAGCTCCGTGGTGCCTGCGCTCATACTGCACCGGGGAGAGGTAGTCGATCCTGGAGTGGCGCCGGACCTGGACGGGATCCGAGCCCCTCCGGAACCCGGCCACCCGCAAGCCCTACCGGGGGATCAACGTCTTCCTCCTGGGGATGCAGGGCTTCGGCTCCCCGTACTGGCTGACCCTGAACCAGACGAACCGCCTCGGGGTGCGCACGGCAGCCCGTGAGAGGCGCGGCCAACGCCCAGTTCGGATGAGCCTCGGATCGTCTACCCGGGGTTTGCGTACCGCCGGCGATACCAACCTCTGCTCTCCCGCCCACCTGTTGAGACAAGGCCTTACGCGATTCGCGATTCGCGAATAGGATACGGGCATGGTCCTGAAGCCCCAAGATGTGCTCATCCTCTTGAAGCTCGTCTCCCTGGGCGAGCGCGAGTGGAGTTACGCGAGCGTGGCCGGTGCGTTGTGCATGAGCGCGTCCGAGGTCCACGCGGGGGTGAAGCAGGCGTTCGTGGCGCGGCTCATGGATTCCTCCCGGCAGCGGCCGATCCAGGCGGCCCTCGAAGAGTTCCTGGTCCACGGCGTCCGCTACGCGTTTCCGCCGGATCGGGGAGGACCCAGCCGGGGGGTGCCCACAGCCTACGCGGGCCCCCCTGCGGGACCTGATCACCCAACCGGATGCTCCTCCGCCCGTCTGGCCGGACTCGGCGGGGGACGCGCAGGGGTTTTCCTTCTCCCCCCTGTACCGAACGGTGCCGGAGGCGGCGAGGAGGGATCGGGTCCTGTACGAGTTCCTCGTCCTCACGGACGCGATTCGCGACGGCGGTGCCCGGGAGCGCGAGGTTGCAGTTCGGGAGCTCCGAGCGAGGCTGAGGTCATGACGGCGCTGGCGGACGGACGAAACTACCGGGCAGCCACGACCTGGAGGACATCATCACGGTCTTGGAGGGCCGGAGGTCGTGCCCGAAATCGCCGGGAGCGAGGCCGACCTTCGGCAGTTCCTCCGCGAGGCCTTTGCGTCCTTCTTGAGCGACCGCGCCTTCCTGGAAGCGGTGCCGGGGCATCTGCCTCCTGATGCGGCCGGTCAGGCGAGGACGCCCATCGTGCTGGAGCGAGTCCGGGAGATCGCCACCCTGGCCCCTTGAGCCGGACGCTGCCGCGTCCGGGGCGTTCCGTGGCCCGGGGAGGAACGGCGAGAGAAGCGAAAAAGGCCTCCGCCCAACCCCGCGACATCACGGGGTGAAACGAAGGCCCCTCGGACGGACCCCCGAAGGGTTCCGTGGAGGATCGGTGGAGCGGGAAACGGGATTCGAATGCATAAAAGGCCTGTCTCCACGTTCGCAGGTTTCCGTAGGCAACATCCACTTTTTGGCGTGTTGACGGCCTTTCCGGCCGTTCGTGTGGGGTCTGTAGTGCTCTGTTTCACACTGCCCAACTCTGGGGTTTCAGGGGTCAGTCAGGGGTCAGCGGGAGGCGACCCCGGAAACGTAGAACTTCTCGGTTTCCCTGGAAAGCCTGTTTCCGCGTTCGCAGGCTTTCGTAGGCAACATCCATTTCTTGGCGTCTCGACGGCTTTTCTGGCGTTCGTTTTGTTCTTCAATACTCTGTTTGAATCTGTCCCAGTTTGCGGTTTCAGGGGTCAGTTCCGGGGTCAGCGGAGGCGTCACGATTCGACAATGGAAACAAGCACTTCACCGTCGCCCAGGACCGCCGCCCGGCAGGCGGTTTGACGTGCCTTATTCCTTCCCCTGGTGCCTTCCCTGTCGCGCAACGTCCGCCGAGGACCTCTTCCTCTGGCGGATGCAGCGGCTCGCCACAGAGGCCCACCGCCCCCTCGCAGTGGAACGCACTCTGCGCGACGAAGTGGCACCCCTGCTTCTGCGGGTGGGCCCGGCAGCCCGGGAGAAGTACGGGAAAGAGGCCGCCCGGATCTTCGGGGTCACCGCCAAGGTCGTCCGCGAGATCGTAGCGGAAGTCGAGGCCTCACGACAGGTCTCCAAGAGTTCAGCGCCCTCCCCTCCTTCTCCTGACAAGCACGCGGCCGCTTCCGACGCGCAACTCCACGCCGCAGAAATCGGCCAGGTCATCCAGACCCGCCGTGGCACCGAGGTGGTCCAGTACAACCCCCGGGAGCAGACCAAGTACGGGGAGCTCATCTTCACCGGGCACATCGAGATCGACCGCCGCGTGCAGCTCAACGGCGACGGGGAGGTCATGCTCGGCTCCATCGCCTGCCCCGACCGGGGCATCCGACGGGAAGTCACCCTGGCCCCCGAGGCCTGGGAGTCCAAGGTGGGGTTCAAGCGCCGGCTTCCCACGACCGAGTTCGGGTGGTTCGGCACCGACAACCAACTTCAGCAGCTCATGGTCCATCTCTCCCGGTCCCAGGCACGCACGGTGCGGGGCACCCGGGTCCTCGGGCTCAACGAGCGCGACGGTGAGTGGGCGCTCGTCCTGACCGACAAGACGCTCCTGCCGGGAGGCCTCGAGACCTCCGATCTGATCCATTATTGCGACGGGGAGACCGGAGTGCGGTGGACCGTGGGAGATACCCCGAAGCCCTCTCCGGAAGACTTCCGGGCGCTGATGGTCCACGGCCTGGAGTTCACCGCCACCGGCAAGGCGGCGGCCATCGTCGGCTGGACGGGGGCGCTGGCCTGGAAGGCCCGCTTGGCGAAGCGTCTCACCCGCAAGTTCCCCTTCCTCCTTCTCTGGGGGCCCAAGGGCTGCGGCAAGAGCTCCACGGCCGAGCAGGTCCTCCTCCGGTTCTACTCCGGGGGCCAGACGCCCTGGTCTTCCGTCACCCAGCACAAGCCCTTCACTGCGATGCTCTCGGCCAGCCTCACGAACCTCGTGCCCTTCGTCCTCGACGAGTACAAGGGCTGGT
>JAWSUI010000020.1:0-59586 GCA_033551855.1 Deferrisomatales bacterium | reverse complement strand
AAACCTTCAGCTATTCAAGGAGGTTAGACGATTTCTGCACCAGAACTTCCGTCTAACAGCGGTCGGTACTTTGTGAATCTGGAGGTTGCTGGCCCACTGGCGATGTTCGCAAGGCCGGACACAGGCGGAACACCCACGTCCTATCCGCTGCCAACGTGGTCGGCAGCGAAAGGCATCCTTGAGTCCATCGCGTTCCTCTCGGACGGTGCGGCCTGGTTCTGCCCTACGAGGGTCGAGATCTGCCGCCGAGTGGGCGAACCCGGCGGCCGTGTCCGATTTCAGCGTTACACCACGAACTACGGCGGTCCACTGCGCAAGACGCGAAGAAGTGCGAGAGCTGCTCGCTCCTGGCGATCTGCCGCCCGAAAGAGCTGGGGCCGTCCGCCCGGGGGCGGGTCGGGCGGTATCTGAGGCGGGCTCTGGATGCGGCGCCAGGGGAGTGACCGAAGTGGTCAGTCGGACTCGGGCTCGTGGACGGCTGTGCGATCGCCCAGGGCGACAAGAGGATACCGTTCTGGGTGGCGAATGGCGTCGCGGGTGAGGTCGATATCGAGCTCGGGCCAGCGGAAATGGTCGGCAGCGGGCTGTTCGACGTGGAGCAGGGCCGAGACCCGGGCATCGCGGAACCACGGGAAGTCCTCGAAGGGCAGGAACAGCTCCTCGCCGTCGGCCAGCAGCCAAAGGCCGTGCCTCGAGATGTTGGTCACCTCAGCGGGAGAAGTGTCGGTGCCAAGCGCGTGCGATCTCATCCCTGCGCTCCTCAACGATGTGCTCGATCACGCGAAGGTCGCGGCTCGACAGGCCCGTGCTGCGAGCGAGTGCAACGCGGGGTTCGATCCAGAACTTTGCCTCGCCCTCGGCCCCCTGCACGTGAACGTGCGGCCGGGCTTCTTCCCGGGAGAAGAAGAGGAATCGGAAGCCCTTGTCGGTGAACACCGTCGGCGTCACCGGATCGCCTCTGTCCTTTGCGGGGGGAGCAGGTCGGCAGCGTCCTCGCCGAACCCTACTCCGACCCGGGGCTCGGAGCAAGAGGCGGGCGGCCTTGCCGGCCGTATGGAATGGCCATGAAAAAGCACCTCAACACCCTCTTCGTTACCACTCAGGGCAGCTACCTCGCCAAGGACGGCGAGTGCGTGCTGATCCGGGTGGAGCGCGAAGACAAGGCCCGCATCCCCATCCACACCCTGGGCGGCGTCGTCTGCTTCGGGCAGGTGTCCCTGAGCCCTCAACTCATGGCCCACTGTGCCGAGCACGGCGTGGGGGTGTCGTTCCTCTCGGAGAACGGTCGGTTCCTGGCGAGGGTTCAAGGCCCGGTCTCCGGCAACGTGCTCTTGCGGCGCGAGCAATACCGCTGGGCCGACGACCCGGCCCGGAGCGCGGCGGTGGCCCGGTTCGTGCTGACGGGCAAGCTTGCCAACTCGAGAAGTGTCATCCTGCGGGCGGCGCGAGACCACGGGGGCGACGGCAGGGGAGACCGGCTGCGGTATCAGGGGGCACGGCTCGCCGATTGCCTCGAGAGACTGCAGGCGGAGGGTCTGTCGCTGGACGAGCTCCGCGGCATCGAGGGGGAGGCGGGGAACCTTTACTTCGGGGCCTTCGACGACCTGGTGACGTCGGAGGACGCGGCCTTCCGGTTCACCGGCCGGAACCGGCGGCCTCCGCTGGATCCCGTCAACTGCCTGCTCTCCTTCGTCTACACCCTCCTCGTCCACGACGTGCGGTCCGCGCTGGAGTGCGTGGGGCTCGACCCGGCCGTCGGCTACCTCCACCGCGACCGCCCGGGTAGGCCGAGCCTTGCCCTGGACCTGATGGAGGAGTTTCGGCCGGTGTTCGCCGACCGGTTGGTGCTGTCGTTGGTCAATCTCGGGCAGGTGAAGGCCCGCGGCTTCCGGAATCTGGAGTCCGGCGCCGTGCTCCTGGAGGACGAGGCCAGAAAGGAGGTGATCGTCGCCTATCAGAAGCGCAAACAGGAAGTCGTGGAGCATCCATTCTTGAAGGAGAAAATGCCGGTGGGGCTGCTCTGGCACACCCAGGCCCTCCTGCTGGCGCGCCACCTGCGAGGGGATCTGGACGGGTATCCCCCCTACATTCCGCGCTGAGCGGCCGCCTGTTTCGGCGGCGCGAAGGACACGGTGAGGGCCATGTTCGTGCTCGTGAGCTACGACGTGAACACCGAGACCAAGGAGGGCCGAGCCCGCCTGCGGCGGATCGCGAAGATCTGCGTGAACCACGGGCAGCGGGTTCAGTTTTCGGTGTTCGAGTGCCTGGTGGACCACGCCAAGTGGGTTGCCCTGCGTGCCCGCCTGATGGACGTAATGGACCCGGAGAAGGACAGCCTGCGGTTCTACTTCCTGGGGAACAACTGGCGGCACCGGGTGGAGCACGTGGGGGCGAAGCCCTCCCTCGACCCGGAAGGCCCCCTGGTATTTTGACGCGAACCCCAAGCTCACAGCGAGCACCGGGCGGGTTCGCAGAGAGTGTTTTTCGAGTGGGGCAGCGGGTGTTCGGTTTGGCTTCGGGCAAAAGTCCAACCGCTGACGGGGGTCTGAACTGCGGTTCGCGAATTCGGTGTTGAAACAGACGCCACAGCAAGCACTTACGCAAGGGTCGTCGCCCCCCGCGTGGGGGGCGTGGATTGAAACGTGCCCCTAGCCCTCGTGGACCTCGACCGGCTCCAGTCGCCCCCCGCGTGGGGGGCGTGGATTGAAACAGGTTCGGGTCAACACGCAATCACGACGTTGGGCTGTCGCCCCCCGCGTGGGGGGCGTGGATTGAAACGCGATCCGGTCGGCCATCTCCGGGCTGCCCCGCGTCGCCCCCCGCGTGGGGGGCGTGGATTGAAACTCCCGGCAATGAAAAAGACGGGCGGCGGTGACACGTCGCCCCCCGCGTGGGGGGCGTGGATTGAAACTTGCGCGGTCTGATTCGCACGCGAAGGCGTGGTGTCGCCCCCCGCGTGGCCGACGCGGGGGACGGTGGTGGTATATACGCCTTGTTCCCCGGGGCGGGAAGCGGCGACGCCTCCCCCGGCCGGCTAGTCGCGATCGGCGATCAGGTGACCCCCGACGCCGACGTTCTCGGGGGCGTTCTCTTTGATGACCACCACGATGATCTCTGCCGGCAGGCCGTAGGCCTCGACGGCGGCGGCAGTGGCGGCCTTGACCAGCGCCCTCTTCCTCCCCAGGTCCGGGATCGGGGGCCCTTCGATCGTCAGGGTCGGCATCTCGTCTCCTTTCGTGAGCGGCGGGCCGGACGTGCCGGTGCCCGTCAGAGCCGTGCGGAGTAGGGGGCGAAGCGCTCGGGCACCCGGGCCAGGGAGGCGGCGTCGGGGTACTGGGCGAGCTGGGTGCGGAGCCGGGAGAGGCGCTCGCCCAGGGGCGGGTGGGTGGAGAACCACGAGCCGCCCTTCCGGGCGGTGGCCTCGTTGCGCTGGAGCATCTCGAGCACCCGCACCATCCCGGCCGGGTCGTAGCCGGTGCGGTAGGCGGTCTCCATCCCCGTGGCGTCGGCCTCGAACTCCATGTTCCGGTCCAGGCCCCGGTCGAAGAGCACCCCCTGGAGGTCGCCGATCATCCCCTGGAACTCCCTGCCCTTCTCCCCCCTCATGGTGGCGGCGGTGAGCTGTCCGACCCCGGAGAAGAACTGCGCCCGGCGGATGGACTGGAGGGCGTGCCGGTGGGCCACGTGGCCCACCTCGTGGGCCAGGACCGCGGCCAGCTCCGCTTCGTCCCCCATGGAGCGGACGAGCTGGGAGCTGACGAATACGATCCCGCCCGGGCAGGCGAAGGCGTTGTACAACTCGCCCTGGACCACCACGAAACGGTAGGGGATCTCGGGCCGCGGCGAGTTCCGCGCCACGGCGTTGCCCACCCGGTTGACGTAGCGCTGGAGGTCCGGGTCCTCCACCGGCCGGCCATAGCGGGCGAAGCCCTCCAGCGCGAGGCTCTCGCCGATGACCACCTCGGTCTCGTAGGGAACTTCGGCGGCCCCGGCCAGGAGGTCCGTGACCCCGCCGAGGATCAGGCCGGTGCGGTCCTGACGCCTCGACGGCTCCGCGGGGGCCTTGTCGTCGGGCTGTGCCGGCGGAGGGGCCTCGGCCGGCTTGGGGGCGAGCTCCTGGAGGACGCCCCGGCCGAGGCGGTCCAGGAAGGCCCCCGCGGCGGCGGGGAGCAGGAGGGCGGCCAGGACAAGGGCGAGGAGGCGGGTTGCGGTCTTCACGGTCGTCACCTCCCCATCGCGTATTCGCCGATGCGGCCGTCCTGGAGGAACCGCTCGAGCTCGTCCTCCGAGACCGTCAGGGCGAGGACCCGGTCCAGGGCCTCCCGGTGCTCCTGGGGTGTGCCGGCGCCGTCCGCGTACTGCGTGGTCTCCGGCGAGAGGCCCCGGATGCTCCGGGAGGTGTCCGCCGAGGCCGCCTGGATGGTGCTCCGGCCGGTGAGGCCGCCGAGGAGCCCCCCCCCCTCGGCCGGAGCCGCGCCCGGGGGCGTCTCGGTCACCTTGCCCCGGTAGATCCAGCCCTCTGCGCTGCCGGGGCCGGCGACCCGGTACCAAGCGTCCCGGGCCTCCAGGACCCGGAGCTCGGCCCCCAGGGGGAGGTCGGCGACCGTCGCCGAGGTGGCCCGGGTGTCGGCCTTGAGCTTGGTTCCCGTCGAGGAGACCCACAGGGTCGTCTGGGCCAGCGCGGCGCCGCCGGCGGCCGCGGCCAGCAGGGCCAGGAGGAGGGGGAAACGTCTTCTCATGGGGGTGTCCTCCGGGTGTTCGTCGGGAACGCCGGTGCGGCGGCGGCCCGTCTGCCGTGCCCAGTGTACCGCAACCTGCTCCCGGGGTCTCGCCCCGGCGCGCCACGAAACGGCGGCCCGAACCCCGAACCCCGGCCCTTCACTCCCAGTCCCCGACCAGCGTGAAGGCCCCCCAGTAGCCGGGGTGGGGGTAACGGGTCTTCACGTGGAGGAGGGCCGCGCGCAGGCTCTCCGCCTTGTTGCGCACCGCGTACTGGCGGTAGAAGTGCTTCATCAGCACTGCCGTGGAGACGTCGCTTACCCGCCAGAGGCTGGAGACCACCGTGTGGGTTCCCGCGTAGAGGAAGGCGCGGTTGAGGCCGAGCACGTCGTCTCCCCGGGTCACGGTGCCGAGGCCCGTCTGGCAGGCGCTCAGCACCACCAGATCGGCCCGCAGCTCCAGGGCGAAGACCTCGGCGGCCTGGAGGTCCCCGTCATTGTGGGAGTCCGGGACGAGTTTCAGTGCCGAGAAGAGGGGGTTGAGGGGGTCGAACTCGCCGTGGGAAGCCACGTGGAGGATCCCGAAGTCTCCCAGGTTCTCGGTCACCCAGGTCTCGGTGGCCCGCTCCCCTGTGAGCACCGTGACCTCCGGGAAGTTCCAGCGGATCGTGCCCACCTCCTGCTCGGCGAACGGGAGCTCCAGGGCCGGGTCGCCCAGGTCGGGGTTGCCGATGGCGAGCACCCGGCGGTTGGCGTCGGGGTCTCGGCGCTCCAGAGAGTAGCGCAGCACGCTCGCGCTCGGGAGGTAGAACAGCGGCCAGCGGTCGGCCACGTGGTCTTCGGGGCCAGAGAGGGTGGCGAAGGCCAGGTAGTGGAGGGCGCCGTGGGGGATCACTCCCAGGGTGTGAACCCCCTCCAGGTGGGGGGCTGCGGGATCGACGAGAAGGCCGTGGAGGGCGCGGGAGAGCGCTTCCACGGGCTCCAGGTTCTGGATGAGCCGCCGGTAGGCGAAGACGTCCTCCTCCAGGACCCCCCGTGCCGCCCGGGTGCGCACCAGGGCGAGCCCTTCGGGTCGGACGATCCAGCACAGGACCTCGTCTTCCAAGAGGTAGTAGGCCAGCAGGGCGACGCCGGGCTCCAGCTGGGCCCGCACCTCGGCCTCCCCCAGGGGCTGCACGGAGACGAGGGACGCGAGCTCCGGGTGGCGCGCCTGGATGTCCAGGAGGAGGTCCCGGTGCTCGTCGCGCAGGCGCGCCGCCGCGGCTTCGTAGGCGGCGCGCTCCTCCCCCTCGGGCGCCTGGGCGGCCAGGGCGAGCTGCTCGTCCAGGCGGGCCTTGAGCTCCGCCTGCCGGTCGTAGAGCGCCTGCTCCACGGCCCCCTTCAGGGTGAGGCGCTGGTTGCCCAGGAGGTCGATGAAGTTGCGGGCGCGGGACCGCTCCGCCACCTCGAACGCACCCGCCGGGTCACCCAGGGCCACGAGCACCGAGACCAGCGCCTCGTACACGGCCATCTTGTCGGTGAGGAAGCCGTCCCGGAGCTGCTCCAGGCGGATCTCGGCGCGAACCCCCTCCACCACGTCGACCGCCTCGGCCAGGAGCCGGCGGGCCTCCCCGAGGCGCCCCGCGGACCGCTCCAGCAGCCCCAGGCCGTGGAGGGCCCTCCACTCCACCTCCCGCAGGTAGAGGGACCGGGCCCCTTCCAGGGCCGCCTCGAAGGCCTCCCGGGCCTCGCGGTCGTTGGAGCCCTCCGTCCCTGCGGCCAGGGCCTCGCCCAGGGCCAGACGGGCCTTGGCCTCGTGGACCCGGTCGCCGATGTCCCCCGCCTGCGCGGCCGCCTCGCGCAGGAGCGGCAGCGCCGTCCCGGGGTCTCCCTCCCGCAGGTGGGTGAGCCCGAGGTTTCGCAGGTCGTAGGCCACGGCCCAGCGGGACCCGAGGCGCCGGTCGATCGCCAGGGCCTTTTCCAGGACGCCCCGGGCGTCGTCGAAGCGCCCCGTCTCCCGGTAGACGAGACCCAGGTTGTTGAGGGTCGTGGCCACCTCGTCGTCGCGGCCGGGAAGCTCCCGTGCCCGGTCCAGGGCCCGAGTGAGCTCCCGGAGAGCCCGCTCGTGGTCCCCCAACGTCCACCAGGTGAGGCCGGAGGTGTTGAGGGCCACGACCTCCCCGAGGGCCCACCCGCTCTCGCGGCTCAGGCCGTGGGCCTCGCGCTGGAGGTCGAAGGCCTCCTGGTAGCGGGCCTGGAACCAGGCGTTGTTGGCCTGCTCGATGAGCACCTTGGCGCGCAGCACCGGGTCGGGATCCTCGTCCAGGAGCTCGAGGGCCAGGGAGTAGCGTTCCTCGGCCGCGGGGAAGCTCCCGAGGAAGCGCTCGCACCGGCCCACGTCCACCAGCGCCTGGACGACCCCGTGGAGGTCGCCGGCGGCGTCGGAGAGCTCCAGGGCCTGCTCGTAACTCTGCTTCGCCCGGGCCCAGCGGTTGAGGCGCAGGTCGTAGACCCGTCCCAGGCTCGCGTGCTGGGCGGCCAGGAGGGCGGCCTGTCCCAGGTCCCGGCTGCGCTCGGCGGCGGTCTGGAAGACTCCCAGGGCCTGCTCGTACCGGGTGGCCTCCTCGAGCACGGCCCCCAGGCTGGCCAGGGCCTCGACCTCCTCGGGCCCGAGCTCGAGGTTCGCCAGCATCTCTGCCGCCTCCTCCAGGGCCGGTAGCGCCTCTCCGTAGCGCTCGAGGCGGGCCTGCACGAGCCCGAGCCGGAGCAGGGCGTCGGCGTGGGCGGGGGAGTAGGGGGCCACCTCCCGAGCGGCGTCGACCAGGGCCTGGGCGTGGCGCTCGGCGTCCGCCGGGAGCCCGGCGGCCCAGGCCGCCTCCCGGGCGAAGCGGTGGAGTTCGGCACGGTGGACCTGCAGGTCCGGGATCTCCTCCGTGACCCACAGGGCGTCCTCGGCGGCCCGCAAGGCCCCCGCCGCCCGCCCGGCACGGAGGGCGGCCTGGGCGGCCGCCGCGTACCGGAGGAACTGGGAGCGGGCGAGCTC
This sequence comes from Deferrisomatales bacterium, assembly GCA_033551855.1. Lineage (GTDB taxonomy): Bacteria > Desulfobacterota > Deferrisomatia > Deferrisomatales > JACRMM01 > JBFLZB01. Next base: position 51,846 of record JAWSUI010000020.1, on the reverse strand, counting down.
CCGGGCGTCCTCGGGCGAGAGCCCCCCGAACCCCAGGATTCCCCAAGGGGTCCCGGCGGCCAGTTCGGGCGAGGCCTGGGCGTAGGCCCGGAGGAAGGCTTCGGGGGAGGGAAAGCCGTCCCCAGGGGAGGCCGCCGGGACGACCACCGAGGGGCACCCCGCCAGGCTGAGGAGGTGGGCGGCCGGGTAGACCGCCTCCTCTTCGACCACCCCGAGAACTGCCAGGGAGGCCCGGTCCAGCAGGCCGACGAAGCCTGCCAGCGGCACGCTCCGGCCCCCCGGGAGGTCGGCGCCGGGGAAGGCCCGGGCCGTCTCCCCGGCGCGGGTGGGTACGGAAGACGCCAGGCGCACCGGGCCGGGGAGCGACAGGGTGTGGGCCGACGGGGCCGCGCCCAGGACGTCTCCCGGGGTAGGCGCCGCGGGCAGGGGTACCGGAGAGAAGCCGGCCGGGGTGTCCACCGGCACCTCTCCCCCCACCAGCAGGGAGCGGCGCAGGGGTTTGCGGGCCTGGTGGGAGCGCAGCCAGTGGGTGGCGCTCAGGGCGGCGGCCGCTCCCCCCGGCTGGGGGGCCGGGCCCCGCGCCCACGCGAGCACCGCCTCGGGGTTCTCGAACGCCGCGACCGCTCCCTGGGCGGGCAGCAGGGAGGGGTCGAGGGACGGGACCTCTTCCAGGTCGAAGGCGTCGGCGCCGAGCCGGAACAGGAGGAATCCCCCCCCCGGTCGGGCCACGGCCCGAAGGAGCGTCGTGCCCTCGGGCAGGGTCTCCACGAGCTCGGCGGCCGTGGCCGGCTCGGGGCCCAGCAGGGCCAGCGCCCCCGGCGCCTGGCCCTCCTCGCGAAGTGCCGCCCCTGCCGCCCGCAGCCGCCAAAACCGCTCCACGAGCTCCTGGTGCTCCGCCCGCCTCCGGGCGGCCTCCCCCGGGTCCAGGGCGCGGGAGGCTGCCTCTGCCGCCTCCTCGGCGTGGACCGCGAGCCCCAGGAGGACGAGGACCGCCTCCTGGAGGTCCGGCCGGCTCTGGGCCGCCGCCAGCGCAGGGAGCCCCTCCCGTTCCGGCCCGAGCTGGGCCTCCAGGAGGCGCCGTTCCCGCTCGAGCATCTCCGCCCGGTAGGCGCGCTCCTCGCCCCGGGACGCGTCCGCCTGGGCGCGAAGCTCTTCCACGCGCAGGAGGCGCGGGTACGAGGCCCGGGCCAGTTCCCGCTCCGGTCCGGTGAGCGCCCCTGCCGTGAAGGGGGAGAGCCGGTGCACCCGTTCCAGCTCGGCCAGGCGCTCCGCCAGGTCGAAGGCGGCCTCCGGGTCCCCGGTCTCCCACAGGGCCTCCACCAGAGGGGCGAAGGTGCCGGGGATCTCCCCCGGCGCCGCGTGGGCCCGCAGGGGGGTGACGGTTTCGAGGGCGGCCAGGGCCTCGGCGAGGCGGCCCAAGCCCGCCAGTGCCCTCCACTCCAGGTCGGGGAGCAGGCCCCGCCGGGCCAGCTCCAAGGCGCGGGTGTCATGCCCCTCACCCGAATCCCCCAGGCCCTCCAGGGTCCGGGCCAGGGCCAGGTGGAGGCGGGCTGCCCGGGCCCGGGCCTCGCGGCTGCCTCGCTCCAGCAAGAGCTCCCCGTCTCCTGCGGCCCGAAGCCCTGCGTAGAAGTGGACCGCGGCCCGAGCCAGAGCCCGGCCCCGAGCGGCCCCCACCTCGAGCCCGGCCCCGCCGGGCGCTTGCGGGAGACCCTCGCCGAGCCAGAAGAGCCCCAGGGCCGTGTGGAAGAAGACGGTGAGGGGCTGCCCGGAGGCCACCGGGTCGTGCCGGAGGGCGGCGGAGGCCCGCCGGTCCTGGGCTTCGAGCTCCCGCAGCAGGGCCCCCCGCCCGGGGTGCCCCTGGGGGAGGCGGCCCAGGGCGCGGGTCATCCCCGCGACGTTGAGCGCCGTACTGACCGCCCCCCCCGCCCCCCGGGAGAGGTCCGCGGAGCGCGCGAAACGCTCGAAGGCCTCGGTGAGCTCCCCCCGCGCGTAGGCCAGCAGCCCCGCACGGTGGGCCAGCAGCGAGACACCGAAGCGGTCGCCCTCGGCCACCGGGTCCCCCGGGGGGTACCGAGCGAGCTGGAGGCCGAGGCCGGCCTCGGCTTCCCCGAGCTCCCCCAGCTCCAGCGCGATGCGGGCCAGGAAAGCCTCGGCCAGACGCTCCTCCTGCTCGGCCGAGAACCCGAAGGCCGCCTGGGTGGCCCCGGCGGGGTCCAGGGGCACCTCCAGCCGCAGGTCCACCAGGGCCCGCCCCCCGGGGTCCCCCCGGTGCGCCGGCACGCCGTGGCGACGCACCAGCTCCCGGGCCTCCCGGAAGCCTTCCGCGGACCGCTCGAGCAGGGCGGTCCGCTCTTTCCCGGACCCCTCGGCGGCGAGCTGATACAGGCAGTAGGCCTCGGAGCGGCGGTTGCGCCCGAGGTTCTCTTCCCGACCCAGGCGCCGGTTGGCCCCGAAGGCCTCCCCGAAGGCCTCGGCAGCCGCCCCCCACTGACCGGCCTCCTGGCGGGCCAGGGCCAGGCGGTCCCAGAGCTCGGCCCGCAGCTCCGCGAACCGAAGGGGCGCCCGCAGGGAGTCCCGGACGCCCCGGGCGAGGTGGGCCAGCGACTCCCGTAGCTCCCGGCCACCCTCGGCGCTCCTGCGGGTCTCCCGGGCCGCGAGATCCCGATGGAGGACCTCCTGCTCCGCGAGCAGCGCCTCGACCCCGGCCCGATAAACCTCCCAGCGGGGGGAGGGGACGTCCTTCCCCGAAGCGGGCGCGGCCCGCGTGAGGAGAAAGAGGCGCTCCCGGAGCCCGGACTGCCGCTCGGCCAGCCGCCGAGACGCCTCGTCCAGGGGGGCTCCGGGGGCGGGGGGCCCCAGGTGGCGCTCCAGGACCGCCCGCACCAGGCGGTCGTAGGCTCGGGAGGCGGCCCGGGGGTCGGCCCGCTCTTCCAGGAGCCCCAAGGCCCGGGCGTAGAGCTCGGCCGCCCGGGAGGGGTCTCGCACCTGAAAAGCGGCCTCTCCGAAGCGGCGGTAGAAGAGGAGCTCGGCGTCGGGGAGGTCGAAGGGGATCCCTGACGCCCGGCGCGCGGCGTAGGAGCGGTCGGCGGCGGAATACTGGCCCAGGAGGAAGGCGGCATTGCCCTGGTTGAGGAGGAGGTGGGCGGCGTTGGGGGGGTTCGCCTCCGGGTCGTTCAGGAAGGCGGCCCGCCGGTAGGCCTCCAGGGCGCGCTCCAGCCCGCCCCGTTCCCCGTGGACCGTCTCCAGGACCTCGTTCACGTACCCCAGGGTCTGGTGGAAGTACTCCACCTGCCCCTGGCGCCCGATCGCCCGGACGAGCCAGTCCCGAGCCTCCTCGAGGGCCCCCCGCGTCTCCCGGTAGGTGAGGGCGAGGCCCACGGCGTAGAGGGCGACGGCATCCCCTGGGTCGGCGTGGGCCCGGGCCCGGTACTCGGCGAGCACCGGCTCCAGACCACCCAGGGCCGCTGAGGCCTGGACATACCCCCGGTGGCCCTCTACGGCCCGGTTGTCATACCGGAGGAGGTCACGGAAGAGGCTGCGGGCCGAGACGGCCTCCCCCGTCCGCAGCAGGGCCGCCCCTGCCTCGGCGGTGCGGCGCAGGTAGCCCCGGTGGGCCAGGCGGTAGATGCGGTCTTCCCGTGGGCGCAGGTGCAGCTCGGCCTCGTACAGCTCCAGGGCCTGCCGGAAGCGCTCCTCCCGGTAGAGGATCTCGGCCAACGAGAGCCGGGCTGCCGCGGTCTGGGTGGCCACTTCCGGAAATTCGTCGAGCACTTGCCGGTAGGCGGCCTTGGCCCGGGCCCACTCGTCCCCGGCGAAGAGGAGGTCCCCGGCGCGGTTGAGCGCCCCCATGGCGAGACGCGGGTGGCGCTCCCGGGCCTCCGCCGCCGCTTGGCGGAGCGCCGCCACCCGGGCGTCGAGGGACTCCCCGGCGCCGGCCGCGATCAGATCGAGGAGCCGCTCCACGGCCCTGTCTCCCCACTCGTCCACCTCGGGGTAGCGCTCGAGGACCTGCCGGTAGGCCCCTTCCACTGCCTCGGGCCGGCCCACCCGGCCGAAAGCCTCTCCCCGCAGGAAGAGGGCCTCGGCGGCCTCGAACCGCGCGCCCGGGAAGTCCCGGGCCACCCGGTCCGCCGCCGCCAGGGCCGCCAGGAGGGAGTCGGCATCGCGACCTAGGTCGAGGAGAAGGCGGGCGCCCTCGACGCCTGCCCGGGCGGAAACCACCTCGGGTCCGCCCCCGGCGGCGTCGGCCTCGAGGGCGCGCAGCCCCTCCTCCAGGGCTGCCCGGGCGCCGCCGGCGTCCCCCCGCTCCCGGGCTTCCCGTTCCTTCCGCCGAGCGGTGAGGGCCGTCAGCCGGACCCGGGCGAGGGAGGCCTCCGGTTCCACCCCGGGGTGATCGGCGGCGACCCGGGCGAAAGCGGTCTCGGCGGCTCCGGAAAGACCCGCTGCCCGGTAGGCGAGCCCGGCCCCCAGCGCCGCACGGGCTGCCGGACGACCGGCTCCGCCGAAGCGCTCCAGCACCTTCTCGTAGGCTGCCGCCGCCAGGAGCGGGGCGGGGGGGAACAGCTCCCGATCGATCTCCTCCGCCAGCGCGAGTTGATCCGCCGGGCCGATCCGGTGGGGGACCGCCCCCTCTCGCGGGAGGCTCCACGCGTTGGCGGCCCCGCGCTGCCCCGAGACGAAGAACAGATGCCGCTCGGCCGGAGCGGCGGGCAACGCCGGCAGGTCGGCCCCGTAGGTGGCGGGGGTCAAGGGGTAGGGGCGGGGGAGGCGGTCGGCGCCCGGACGGGGGTGGACCGGGGACGGCCCTCCCGGCAGGGTGCCCCGGGCGAGCCGCATCAGCACGCCGTGGTCCTCGGGCGTGACCCAGCCGTCCCCGTCCGTGTCGAGCTCCCGGCGCACGAAGAGGAGGTCGCCCTCGGGCGTCCACGCCGGGGCCGAGTCCAGGGCGGGACCCTCGGTGAGGGGGAAGACCTGCCCGGTCGCCAGGTCGAGCAGGGAGATGCTTCCCCCGGGGTGCGGCGTGCGGTGCACGAAGGCGAGCCGGCTGCCGTCGGGGGAGACGGACGGGGACGCCCCCCGGACCGGACGGCCCGTCCCCGAGTCTTCCAGGTCCCGGGGCGGGCCAGCCTCCGGGCTCGCACCGGGACCGCCCCGGCCCAGGGGCAGGACCGCCAGCGTGGGCTCCATCTCGCCGGGGTGGGCCCGGTGGAAGAAGAGGGCCGAGCCGTCCCGGGCGAAGGCGGGGGAGCCGGCGCCGGCTTCCCTGCCCGTGAGGCGCCGGGGTTCCCCCGCAGGGGACCCGTCCCCGTCCAGGGCAAGGAGGAAGAGGTCTCCCCGGGCGTCGTGGCTCGTCCCCACGTAGGCGAGGCTCCGCCCGTCCGGGGAAAAGGCCGGCGCGGTCTCGTCCCCGGGGGCGGAGGTGAGGCGGCGGGGGAGCACCACGCGGTTGGGGTCGGCGGATCGCAGCCACAGGTCCCGGCTCCCCGGTGAGCCCGCGGCGTAGGCGAGCCACCGGCCGTCCGGGGAGACCGCGAGGCCTGCGATCGGGTCGGCTTCGGCGGTGACCTGGACCGGCTCGTGGACCGGCACGGCCAGGGGCAGACGCCCGGCGCCGGTCCGGGGCGGGTCGGCGGGCTCTGCTCGTGGGGCGGTCGGGGTGAGGGCCAGCGCCGCGAGGCCGGCCGCCGCGAGGAGGGGGAGAAGGGGCAACCGGGCACTCACGGCTTCTCCGTCCAGGTACCGTCGTCGAGTTGGACGCGCTCGCCGGGCAGAGCGCCCTCGGCGTTGAGGCGTCCGAAGACCCTGCGCACCATGGGCAGGTCCTCCGGCGTCAGGTCCTCGTTGATCTGCACGATCCTCTCCATCACGGCCTCCCGCGCGCGGTTGACCTCGGTCAGGACCGCTCGGAGCTCCTCCTCCGAGGTGCGGGCGGCGAAGTCCTCGAGGTCGGAGGGGGCGGCACCCCGCTCCGCGGGGAAGGCCGCCAGGAGCCCGTCGAAGCCCTCGCCGGCCCACCCCAGGCGCTTGAAGGCCGCCACGTCGTCCTCGTGGAAAGCCATCACCTGGAGCGCCAGGGTGGCGTCCCGCGCCTCCCGGCTCCGGGGCGGGGGCTCCCGGATGCGCCCGGAGGAGTCCACCCCCCGCACCGAGGCGACGAGGTGCATCTCGGCGTCGAGGGCGTTGTAGCTTCCGAGGATCTGGTTCTCCAGGGCCGTCCGCTCGCTCACGACGTCCACCTGGACCCGCGCCAGGGTGCACCCGCCGCCGGATCCCAGGGCGAGGGCCAGGGCAAGGGCGACGGCCGGCCGGGCCCGGCCCCGCCAGCCATTCCGTCGGGGGATTCCGATCACGGCAGTCCTCCTCTCTCGAACCGCAGGATTCCGGCGTCGTCCACCGTCAGCACGTCCGCTCGGACCGCCTCCAAGGCCCCCCGCAGAGGCAACAAAGCCTCCAGGGCCTCCCCGAGCCCCTCGAGCCCGGGGAGCTGGGACACCCGCAGGCGCTCCAGGCGGGGAAGCGCCAGACGGACGCCCCCCGCCTCCACCTCCCCTTCGACGGAGAGGTTCCCGTCGCGTACCTGGGCCCGCACCCACCGGGGGCCTCCCAGGCGCACCAGCCGCCGCTGGCGCACCACCGCCTCGTTGCTCTCCCCCGGGTCCAGGGCGTACAGGGCCCGCTCGAGCACCCGGGAGCCGATGCGGGTGAGCGCGAGCTCCGCCTGCGCCGCCCCCAGGAAGGCCTCCGCGTCGGACTCCAGGGGGAGGGCCACGGAAAAGCGCCCGCTCAGCTCGCCGTCTTCGTCCCCGCCCACCGGCCCCAGGGCCCCGGGGGCCAGGAGGGCTGCGTCGAGGCCCGTGAAGGCGAAGCGGGCCACCGCCTGGAGCTCGCCGTCCCGGCCTCCCCGCGCCCCGACGGCGCCGACCGCGGAGCCCCCAAGTAGGCCGAGCTCGATCCGTTCGACCCAGGGGAGGCCGTCGGGCAAGCCGACCTCCAACTGCAGGTTTCGGGCCTCCAGGGATACGGGCCCGCCCCCCCAGCGCAGCCGGTCCAGGCCGATCCGGCTCGTGGACGCGAACCGGGCCGGCCTCGGCGGGGCGCGCTGGGTCGAGGGGGCCCCGCCGAGGTCCTGGTCCAGCGCTCCGAGGACCGCCCGGGAGAGCCAGGGAGGCGAGGGAGGGGCGTCCGCCGCGACCCGGGCCAGGGCGTAGCGCTTCTCCAGGGTCACATCCGCGAACAGGCCGTCTGCCGCCGTCTCCCCCCACCGGAGGGAGGCGCCGCCGGCCCGGAGAAAGGCCGTGGCGGCGAGCTCTTCTCCACGGAGCAGGGTCGCCTCGGCCCCGGCCTCCAGGGGCCCGTGCAGGGACGCCCCTCCCGGGGCCGGACCGGAGGTGGCGGGATCCCCTCCCAGGCTCACCCGGATCCCCCCGCGGCCCTCCAGGAGTCCGAGCGCCAGGGCGGGGGGCCGGCCAAGGCCTTGGCGAAGCCACCGGTCGAGCCCCAGGACACGGAGCTCCGCCTCCTGGCGCAGCGCCAGGGGCTCGGCCTCGAGGAATTGCCGGGCCTCCAGGCTGCCGTCGGCTGCGCCCGCTGCCCGGAGACCGAGGCGCAATCGCAGGGGCTCCCCCAGGCGATCCGGGAGGTCCCCGGCCACCGGCAGGGCCTCGACCCTCCCCACGAGCTCTCCCCCCAGGGCCAGCGTGCGGCCGCGGTCCTCGACGCGGACCCAGACGGGCTCGAGGGTCTCGACCCCCGCGAAGGCCAGGCGACCCGCCGCCCGGCCTCCCGTTCCTCCCAAGGGGAGGTCGGCCCCCAGCCCCTCGAGGCGCAACTGAACGGCGGCTCGGGTCAGGAAGGGCAGCGGGGCCTCCGCCCAGGCTTCCGGCCGGTGCCGGAGGGCTTCGAGCTCCCCCGGGGCCGGGAGGCGGCCCTCCACCTCCCCGCTGGCGGCGGCGCTCCCCGTGAGCGTGCCCGGGCCGCGTCTCGACGGCAGGGCCTGTGCCGCCCGAGCCAGGTCCAAGTGCACTTCGCCGGACGCCTCCAAACCCTCCGCACCCAGGTCCCGGGCGTCGGCCCGGAGGGCGGCCCTCAGGAACGCCCCGGTCTCCGCCTCGGCGCGGAGTCCTTCGACGTCCACCCTGAGGGGCTCCCCGGGGCCCTTCGCCGAGAGGCGCACCGCCTCCCACCGGGCCTCGGCCCGGAGGGGCACGCCACCCACGGGGTCCTCGGGGAGCTGTGTGTCGACCCGGTCGGCCGCGAGGGAGAAGCTCCCCCCGGAGACCTCCGCCGTAGGCCCGGCGTCCAGGCGGACCTCCGTGCGGAGTTCCTGCCGGAGGCCCTCCACCCGCCCGCGGCCCGCCGCCGCTGCCTCCCCTACGGACACGTGCTGGTCCAGCGTCACCCAGCCCGCCACGCCGAGGAGGGCGCCCTCGGTCGGCCGGAGCCCGCCGGCCTCCACCGAAAGCCCGGAAAGGGCGAGGTCTCTGACGACAGCCTCGGTCGGACCCGTCAGGGAGACCTCCGCGGCCCTAGCCCGGGCCCGGAGGGCCGCCCGCTCGGGGAATCCCTCCCGCAGGGAGACCCGCACCCCGTCCAGGGCCGCGCTCAGGCCGCGCACCCGGGCCGAGGTGTCGCCCGAGGTGGCCCGCAGCGCCCCGGCCGAGAGCTCGGCCCCGTCCAGCGACGCCTCGGCGGCTGGGGGGCCCGGCGCCAGCAGGGAGCCCGAGACCCGGGCCCGGCGCGCGGTCAAGGCCAGGCCGGGGGGTGCCCCGTCCCCCCCGAGGACGGCGGCGGCGCCGTCTTGCGTCGCCTCGGCGGCGGTGATCCGGAGCACGAAGTCCTCCAGGGTCGCCTCCAGTGCGCCGCCGGGGCCGAGGGCGAAGGTGAGGTCGACTCCCTGCTCCACCCCGGCCAGCCGGGCCCGCCCGGGAAGCTCCAGGGCGTCTGCCCGGAGGGTCTGGCGAAGCTCCCCCCGGGCCATGATGTCCTCGGGACCCCAGGCGACCTCGGAAAGGGCTCCCCGGAGCTCCCCGAGCCGGAACCCCTCCACGCGCAAGTGCTCGGGCTCCTGGACGTCCAGGCTGTCGATGGAGAGCGACCCTTCCACTGCAGCGCTCCGGGGCCGGAAGTCCTCGAGGGCGGCCTCCAGGCTCTCGAGGGAAAGCAGCAGGCGCCGCCCCCGGGTGCGCACCCCCGCCCCGGCGGCCTCGAAGGCCTCCGCGGCGACCTCCAACCCCCCCACGGCGACCACGTGGGTCAAGCCCTCCACACCCGCTCCCGGCACGGGGCCGCTTGCGGCCGCCCGGGTCAGTCGGACCCGCCCGCCGGTGAGCCGGATGTCCAGCCCCGGCGGCAGGAAGTCCCTCCCCAGGGTCAGGAGCTCGCCCAGGTCCACCTCGGAGGGTCCCAGAGCGGCCTCGAACCGGGCCTCCGGCGAGCCGATTCCCTCTGCTCGCCCCCGCCAGACGAGGCGCGTTCCCCTCTGGAGGGAGAGAACCCCCTCCCCGACCTCCGCGACCCCGCGGGCGGGGTCCGCGCGCCCCCGGAGGTCCGCCCGCACCCGCAGGGGCCCCACGGCCCTTCCCGCCCCGAGCGGGGGGCCCTCCACCCGGAGGCCGTCTCCCTCCAGGGCGGCCTCGAAGGCAAGCTCCTCTCCGGCGCGGCCGACGGCGCGGAGGTCGGCAGCCAGGGTGCCCTCCAGCGCCTTCGGGGCGAGGCCGGAGGGCAGGAAGGGCGATGCCGCAGCCAGCACCCGGGCGAGGTCCACGCGGAGTCCCCCGCGGGCCGCGCCGGCGGCGAGGTCTGCCTCCAGGTCTGCCTCCAGTCCCGGGAAGCGCGCTTCGGCGCGGGCCGAGGCCGACGCGAGGTCCAACTCCCCGTGAGGGTCCCACCACCGTTCCAGGAGAACCCGGGCGCTCGCCGGCAGGGGGGCACCACCGCCGGCCTCCAGGTTCCCCGAGATCGAGGCGGTCAGGGGCGCGCCCAGGGCCGGCAGGTCGAGGTAGACGGCCACTTCCCGCAGCGCCGCCTGCCGCCCCGCAGCCCGGTCCTCCACCTCCAGGGCGGCGCCGTCGACCCGAAACCGCACCGAGACCTCCCGCGGGAACGGGCCCGCCGCGCGACCCGGCTCCCGAGGTCGGGAAGGGTCCTCCGGCGCAGGGCCGGGGGGCGGGCCCGCCAGAGCCTCCAGGTTGGTGCCCCCGGCTTCGTTCCGGACGAGCCGCACCCGGAGACCGGAGAGCTCCGCCTCCACCCGCAGGCGGGACCGCAGGAGCCCCCAGGGGGCCAGCGAGAGGTCGAGGCGGTCGAGGGTCAGCAGGGGCTCGGGGGAGAACTCCGGCAGGTCGGCGACCTGGAGGCCTTCCACCAGAATACGGCCGGACCAGGCCAGACGCAACGCCTCCACCACCACCGGTCTGCCAAGGGCCTCCGATGCCCGCCCCGCGGCGAGCCCCCGAAACCAACCGCTCGAGAGCAGAGAGGGAAGGAGGGCCAGGCCCACGCCGAGGAACAGGGCCAGGAGGGCGGCGGCGGCGAGCACACGCCCGAAACGGCGCCGGGTCGCCGCCCGGGGCTCTTCCTGCGGAGGGGTAGTGGAGGGTGGGCTCGCGTTCATGGTCCCTGGGGCGCCGTGGGGATCCCGGGAAGGGTCCCTGCTCGCTCCAGGATACCCGGGCCGGCGGCACGCGCCAAAACCTGCGCGCACGGTGCCGGAAAAACGAGCGGGGGAGGCCTTCGCCTCCCCCGCGGGGCCGCCAGGGGGCCGGGGGCTACACCTCCACCGGGATCTGCCGTGGCTTGGCCTTCTCGGCCTTGAGGAGGTCCAGGCGGAGCACTCCGTTCTTCAACGCCGCCCGGATCTTCTCCGGGTCGACCTCCTCGGTGATCCGGAACTGCCGGAAGAAGGGCAGCAGGGCGAACTCCTGCCGGAGCAGGTTGCCCGGCACGTCGCGACGCACCCTCCCCTCGATCGTGAGAATGCCCTGCTCCACGTGCACCGACAGTCCCTCTCGGTCGACCCCGGGCAGGTCGGCGAGCACCACCAGCCGGTCCTCTTCCTCCCAGATGTCCACCGGCGGCAGGGCGTACCGATCCGGCTGCCTCGTCACCTCCTGGGCCTGGCTCACCTCGCCTCTGCTCTCCGGCACGGTCTTCTCGATCTCGTTCATGGCTGGTCTCCTCCCCCTCTTCAACGGAGGTCGATCTCGATCCGCCGGGGCTTGGCCTGCTCCGCCTTCGGCAGGTTCACCCGGAGGATGCCGTCCGTGTAGGCCGCCTTCACCTGCTCGGCGTTCAGATCGTCCGGAAGCTCCACGGCCCTCACGAAACGCCCTGCCGACCGCTCGCTCCGGTGGAACGCCTCGGCCCGGACCCCTTCGGGCGCCTTCTTCTCGCCCGAAATGGTGAGCACGTTATCTTTGACGCTCAGGTCCAACGTGGTCGGGTCGACCCCGGGGGCCAGGGCCTCCACCACGTACCCGTCGGCGTCCTCCGCGATGTTCACCCGGGGATATTGACGGGCCGCCGTGCCGGGCAGGAACCCCAGGGACCAGGTACGCGCAGGGGAAACGCCCTCGAAGATGCGGTCCATTTCCCTGCGCAGCCTCTCCAACTCTCGCAACGGATCCCACGCCGCCATCTCTGCCTCCCTTCTCCGCCCACGGGGCGGAAACCGCTGGATGGGTCCTCGAAAGCGGCCGTAACCTAAGACCGGTCCGTGGGGTTGGCAAGCCCGAAGGCGCGTGGGAGAATCGGCGAGCACCCCCACGAGGGAGCCCCATGGAACCTCCACGTTACGTCTTCCTGGACGACCCCGGGCGGATCTCCGCCTGGCTCCCCTCCCTCCGAGGGGAACCCCTGGTGGCACTGGACTTCGAGGCCGACAGCCTCCACAGCTACCGCGAGAAGATCTGCCTAGCCCAGGTTTCCACCGCGACGGGCACGGCGGTGTTGGACGCCCTGGCGGGGGAGCGTGCCCTCGAGGGGTTGGGCGAGATCCTCGCAGACCCCCGCATCCGGAAGGTCTTCCACGGGGGGGACTACGACCTGCGGCTCCTGAAGAAGGGGTACGGGTTCGCGGTTCGCAACGTCTTCGACACCATGATCGCCGCCCAGTTGGCCGGACGCCCTCGGGTGGGGCTTGCCGCCCTGCTCGAGCAGGAGTTCTCCGTCCGGCTCGACAAGAAGTACCAGCGTGCGGACTGGTCTGCTCGGCCCCTCGGACCGGAGCTCCTGTCCTACGCCGCGCTGGACACGGCCTACCTGCTGCCGCTCAAGGAGCGGCTGGAGGCGGAGCTCGAGGGTCTCGGGCGCCGGCCTTGGGCCGAGGAGGAGTTTCGCCTCCTGGAGGCGGTCGTCCCCGCGCCGGACCGGGCGCCCTGGTGCCTGGACGTGAAGGGGGCCGGACGGTTCTCCCCGCGGCAGCTCGCGGTGCTGCAGGGCTTGCTGGACGTGCGGGACGAGGCCGCGCGGGCCTGGGACCGCCCGCCCTTCAAGGTGCTCTCCAACGACGTCCTGTTGGCCTGGGCCCAGCAACCCCCGGCCTCCCGTCAGGAGTTCCTGGAGACCCCGCGGGCAGGGCGGGGGATTCTCTCCCGGCTCGCCGACGACCTCCTCGCCGCGGTTCGCAAGGCCCAGCAGTTGGCGCCGGAGGCGTGTCCCCGGCCCGCCTTCACGGCGCGAGAACCCCTGACCGGAGAGCAGGAGAAGTGCCTGAAGCGCCTCAAGAAGGCCCGTGCCGGCGCGGCCGAGCGGCTCGGCATCGAGGCGGGGCTTCTCGTGAATTCCGCCACTCTCGAGCGCTTGTGCCGGGCACCGTCCGGCGAGGCCGCCCGGGAGCTCCCCGGGCTCCTGAAGGGATGGCAGCTCGAGGCTCTGGGCGACGGGCTGCGCAACGCCTTGGCGGCCTGACCGCGGGGTCTGCCGGCGAGGGCCTCGGGCCGGTTGACGGGGGCTCCGGCGGGAGTATGGTACCGGCGGTGCCGGGACGCGGGGGGAGGAGAGGAGGCAACCGATGGTACGCGTGCTGATCGAGCGGCGGGTTCCCGAGGGGATGGCCGGTGACTTCCTGCTGGCCCTGCGGCAGATGCGGTTCGAGGCGGTGCACCGGCCCGGCTATGTCTCCGGGGAGACCTGGAGGGACGCCGCGGATCCCCTGCGATTCATCGTCATCTCCACGTGGACGTCCCGGCAGGCGTGGGACGCCTGGGTCGCATCGGATGCCCGGTCGCGGACGATGGCGCTCCTGGGGCCGATGATCGATGGACCCGAGGAGATCACGGTGCTGGAGCCGGTGTGACGGGGGCCCCTTCCGCCCACCCCTGCTGCAGCCCTCTGCAGAAGCCGAAAACGCTCTCCGCGAGGCTCGCGGGGTTGTAGCCCCCTTCCAAGACCCCGAAGCACCGCGCTCCCAGGGCTCGGGCCCGGAGGCCCGCATGCCGCCCGATGAGGGCGTAGTCCTCGGTCTCCAGGAGCCCTCCCCAGTCCCTGACGTGGTGATCGAAGCCTGCGGAGACGGCGATCCAGTCCCCGGAGAAGCCGCACAGCGCCCGAAGGACCTGGGCCAGGTAGTCCTCGCGGCGGTGGGCCCCGGGGTTGACGAGCTCCGCCCACCCCTCGCCGAAGAGGATGTCCGCCGTACCGTCCCCGAAGTGGAGGTCGATGTCGAGGACCAGGGCCCGGCGCACCCGGCCGGCAGCCCGCCGCTCGGCCAGGGCGACCGCCACGTTGTTGAAGTGGCAGAAGCCCCACGCCCGCTCCCGGGAGGCGTGATGGCCCGGGGGGCGCACCAGGGCGAAGCAGGGTTCCTCTTCCGCGAGCCGGGCGGCCAGGAGGGCCCCCCCGGCTGCCAGGGCGGCCGCCTGGTACACCCCCTCCCGACGCACGGCCTCCAAATGGCCGGGGGTGTGGCAGCGCAGCAGGTCTTCTTCGGCCGCGGCCGTGGGCTTCGCCCGCTCGGCCCAGCCCGCGAGGGCGCCCAGGGCCGGGTCCAGGCGGCCCCGTGCGGCGGCGGGGTCGGTGTCGTAGGGCTGTCGGAACCGCTCGCTCCAGACGATCTTCAGGGTGTGCCCTTCCCTTCCGGGTCGGTCCGCGGGTCGGCCTTTCCGAGGTCGCCCCGTGTCCCCTTCCTCGCGCAGGGCCCGCGGAGAGCGGCGGGCCGCTAGAACGCCCCGAAGGCCGTCCCCAGGGCCACCACCGCCACCAGGGCCACGATCGGCACCACCGCGGCCACCACGAAGATGTCGGCATAGGCCTGGCGGTGGGTCAGCTTGCAGATGGTCAAGAGGGTGATGACCGCGCCGTTCTGGGGCAGGGCATCGAGCCCTCCGGTGGCGATGGAGGTGACCCGGTGGAGGAGCTCGGGACTGATCCCGGCGGCCTGCCCCATCTCCAGGTACGTCCCCCCCAGGGTCTGGAGGGCGATGCTCATCCCGCCGGAGGCGCTGCCGGTCATGCCCGCCAGGAGGTTGACTGCGATGGCGAGGGAGATGAGGGGGTTTTGGGGGGCGATCCCGAGCACCACGTCCCGAACGACGGCGAAGGCCGGCAGGGATGCGACCACCGCCCCGAACCCCACCAGGGAGGCCGTGTTGAAGAGGGGCAGCACCGACGCGCTGGCCCCGTCGTCCATGGAGCGCCTGAGGCTCGGGAGGCTGCGGCGGTTCAGTGCGACCAGGACCGCCGTGGCAAGCACCAGGGCCGAGATGATCGCCCACACGCCCCGCACCGAGGAGAGCGACGTGGAGCCGTACCGGGGGAGCGCCAGGTAGCCGGTCTCCAGGCGCGGGATGATCCACTCCGCGAACAGGTAGTTGAACCCGATCACCAGCACCACGGGAAGAACGGCTGCCGCGAAGCCGGGCTCCGGGCGGCAGGCGAGCTCGTCCTCGGCGCAGATCTCCATCAGGTCGTAGCCCTCCCCCAGGGAGCGGTCCCGGAGCTCCTTGGACACCTCAGGCCGGTGGGGCTCCTCCTCGGCCCCGAAGCCCTCCCCGGCCCGGAGGGCCGCCTTCTCCCGGCGGGCGAGCCACAGCATGCCCCCGAGGAGCATGATGGCCCCGGCGATGATCCCCAGCCCCGGCGCCGCAAAGGGTGTGGTGTCGAAGTAGGGCATGGGGATGGCGTTTTGGATCGCCGGCGTGCCCGGCAGTGCGGTCATGGTGAAGGTGAAGGCGCCCAAAGCGATGGATGCGGGGATGAGCCGCTTGGGAATCCGGGCCTCCCGGAAGAGGGCCACGGCAATGGGGTAAACGGCGAACGCCACGACGAAGAGGCTCACCCCGCCGTAGGTGAGGATGGCGCACGCCACCACGATCGCCAGGATGGACCGCTCCCTCCCCAGCCCGCGCACGATGCCTTCGGCGATGACCCCGGCGGCGCCCGAGTCGTCCATCAGCTTGCCGAAGAGCGCCCCCAGGAGGAAAAGGGGGAAGTAGAGCACCGCGAACTGCCCGAGGGCGGGCATGAAGACCTGGGTATAGGTTGCCAGGAGCGGCGCCCCCCCGGTCACCAGGGCGGCCGCGAGGGCCGTCAGCGGCGCCGCCAGGAGTACACTCACCCCCCGGTAGGAGAGGTAGATGAGGAGCCCCAGGGCCGCGAGAATGCCCGCCACTCCGGTCACGGCGCGCCGCTTTCCGGACCGTCGGACCGGGGACTCCCCGGGGACGGCCAAGCCCGCGACGCCTCGGACCGGTCCAGGGGTTCCCAGGCGGCCAGGTCCAGGGTGGTGCGGGATCCCAGGTGCGTGAAGTTCTCCTCCAGCCAGCGGCCGGCCTCGCTGCGGCCCTGGTCCCGCAGGCGGGTGAGGAACGCCCAGCTCGTGTCGAGCTTGCTGCGGACCCCGAGGCCGGACAGGGCTTCGCCCGCGTCGATCAGGTGCAGGAAGGTCAGCTCGTAACGGGAATCCCGGAGGAGGCCCGTCTCGATCATGCGGGTGATCCGGGCGATGGCGCGCATCTCGTGCATGAGGCTCGCGTTGAAGGTGATCTCGTTGAGCCGGCCGGCGATCTCGTAGGACGTGGTCGGGACCTCGGCCCGGTGGGTGGGGTTGAGCTGGACGATGACGATGTCGGAGCTCTGGCAGCGGCGCACCAGGGGCTCGAGCACAGGGTTCCCCATGAAGCCCCCGTCCCAGTAGAACTCCCCCTCCACCTCCACGGCGTGGTGGAGCTGGGGAAGGCAGGCCGAGGCCAGCACGCTCTCCAGGGAGATCCGGGGGGTGTCGAAGACGTGCAGGTGGTTCGTGCGCACGTTGGTGGCCGAGACGTAGAGCTGGACGGACTTCGACCGGCGCAGCCGCTCGAAGTCCACGGTCTCCTCGAGCACCTGGCGCAAGGGGTTCAGGTTGAACGGGTTGAGCTGGTAGGGCGAGACCATGAGCGAGAGCACGTCGAGCCACAGGGCCGCCGGCGTCCAGTCGGCCCCCCAGGGGTTGAAGGGCCCCGAGTGGTAGGGGCTGAAGGAGCCGTGTCGGCTGATGGCGCCCCAGAATTCCTCGAGGGCGCCCCGCGCGCCCCGCCGCCCGCCCCCCTCCAGGCCGTCCGCGGTCACCACCGCGTTCATGGCCCCGGCGCTCGTGCCGCTGATGCCCTCGATGGCGATCCGCTCGTCTTCCAGGAAACGGTCCAGCACCCCCCAGGTGAAGGCGCCGTGGGCTCCGCCGCCCTGGAGCGCCAGGGCTATCTTTTTTGGGTCCTTGCTGCGCATCCGCTCTGCTCCCTCCGGTCCGGTTGCCTCCCCCAGAGGCACGGGTAAGAGTACGGGTCGGGGCGTCCCGGAGACCCAGGCGCCTGTGGCTCTTCCAAAACCGTCACCCGTGTTTCCGGGTTTCGGGCCCTCACGGCTTTGTACCCGGCAGGGAGCCCCTGTCAAGGTGCGCGAAGCTGCCCGGTTCCACCGGAAGCGGCCGCCTACGCCGCCTCCAGGGAGTCCCCGGGCCTGCCTCAAGACGGGCTTGGGCCCCGGGAGGCACTGCCCTGGGGGACCTCAATCAGAGGTAAGGCGAAAAGAGCCGGAAGAAGCGGTCCCGGAGGCGGGCGGGGAGGGGGCGGGCCCGCAGTTGGGCGGCGGTCACCTCCCGGGCCATGGTGAGTTTCGACTCCAGCACCCGGTTCACGCGCACCGCCAGGTCCGGGTCGTAGCACTCGACATTGAGCTCGAAGTTGAGCAGGAGGCTCCGGGAGTCCCAATTGGCAGAGCCGAGGAGCACCCAGGCGTCGTCCACGACCATGACCTTGCTGTGGTCGAAAGGGGGGGGCACGAGGAAGACCCGGCAGCGCGGCTCCAGATCCTCAAGGGCCGCGGTGGACGCCCACCGGACCAGGGTCAGGTTGTTCTCCTCGGGCAGGACCACCTCCACCCGCACCCCGCGCAGGGCCGCCACCTGGAGCCCGGCGGCCAGCTCGCTGTCCGGCAGGAAGTAGGGCGTGGCCACGCGGACGGAGCGCTGGGCACAGGCCAGCGCCCCCAGAAGGATCAGGCGCAGCTTGTCGAAGTCCTCGTCGGGGCCGTCGCTGATGGCTCGGGCGATGGTGGGGCCGCAGGGCTCCACGGGGGGGAACCACCGAGGGCCTTCCAGGGTCTCGCCCGCGGTGAACTTCCAGTCGTCGGCGAAGGCCTTCTGGAGCTCGGCCACCACGGGGCCCTCGATCCGGAAGTGCAGGTCCTTGACCGGGTGGCGGCCGGCTTCCCGAAGGACGTGGCCCGCGCGGATGTTCATGCCCCCGGTGAAGCCGACACGCCCGTCGGCCACCAGGATCTTCCGGTGGCTGCGCAGGTTGTAGTACCGGAACCGCCAGGGCCAGAGGGAGCGCATGAACCGCGCCGTCGTCACCCCGTCGCGGCGCAGGCCGCCGACGATGGAGGGCATGGAGTAGCGCGCGCCGACGTCGTCCACCAGCACCCGCACCTCGACGCCCCTGGCGACCGCCGCGGCGAGGGCCTCCCGGAACCGGCGGCCCCAGGCATCGTTGTCGAAGATGTAGGTGGACAGGGAGACCGATTCGGCCGCCGCCTCGACGGCCTCGAGCATCCGGGGGTACGCTTCGTCGCCGTTGACGAGGGGGTCCACCCGGTTGCCGGCCATCAGGGGGAGGGAGGTGACCCGCTCCCCCAGCTCGGCCAGATTGTCCAGGGCCGGGTGCGCGCTCCCCAGGAGCTCCTCCACCTGGGACGGGGTGACCGCCGCGTCACCGGGCGCCAGCTCCGGGGTCTCCCGGCCGGCGAAGAGGAGGTGGGCACGGCGGCGGATGCGGTTGACGCCGAACGCCCAGTAGACGAAGACCCCCAGCAGGGGCGCGAGCCAGACGAACCCGATCCACGCCACGGCGGCCCGCGCGTCGCGCTTGTGGAGCAGCACGTGGGCGGAGGTGAGCGTCATCAGTGCCGCGGCGAAGGCGATCGTGGCGTACTGCCAGAGGCGGGCCTCGTTCACCGTCGGGTCCCGAGTGACCTGGGCGCCCTCGGGCCCGGTCGTCCTCGGGCCTCGGTACACCCTGCGCGCAGGAGTGGATCGCCGGGGCGGCTCATCGGCAGAAATCCCTCGGCAGACATGGCAACGAACCGGAGCCTGTGAGAGTACCCTGTGGCCAGCGGTCGGGCAACTCTGGGGCCTTGGTCCCTGGGGTTTTGTCCCGGCGGCGGGCAAACCCAGGGCCGACGTCGTGTATTGGCTTCGTGTTGCCTTCCCGGTGCGGTTGTGCCATACACGCGAAGGTCCCAGGGCACTGGCTGGGGCGGATGTTCCACCGCAGCGCCAGAGCTTCGGGGAGCCGCTCGGATCCCGGGCTTCACTCCGACGGGCCTCTCTGCAACGACGACGAGGTGATCCGTGGTTTCGTTCGCCTACTCCAGCTTGCGTACCCGTATCACCCTCCTCGTGCTGCTGGCCTTGCTCCCGGCCCTGGCACTCATCGCCTGGAACGGGGTCTCCATGCGCCGCCTCTCGCGGGAGAGCGCCCACCAAGAGGCGCTGCGCGTGGCCCGCACCGCACG
Organism: Deferrisomatales bacterium; assembly: GCA_033551855.1. Classification (GTDB taxonomy): domain Bacteria; phylum Desulfobacterota; class Deferrisomatia; order Deferrisomatales; family JACRMM01; genus JBFLZB01. The sequence continues at coordinate 32,859 of JAWSUI010000020.1, read as the reverse complement.
GGACCAACAGGCCGCACTCGTGGAAGCCGCGCACCACGTGCTGGCTGCTGTCTCGCTCGTTCCGGCGGTGTCCCGCCCGGAATCGGCCCAGTGCCAGGAGCTCGTCGGGTCCGTCGTCTCCCGGTTCCCGCAGTTTGCGGCGCTCCTGGTGTTTCAGCCGGACGGGACAGTGGCGTGCGCGCCCGGCGGGCTGAGGGAACCGGTGAACCTCGCGGACCGCAGCATGTTCCAAGAAGCCCTCCAAAACGGCCGATTTGCGGTGGGCGAGTATCTGATCTGGCGCGTAACGGGAGAGGCGGTCCTCCCCTTCGGGTTTCCCGTTCTCGACGAGAGCGGAAACGCGAGCCTGGTGCTCGTTGCGGGTCTCCGGACCGGGTGGCTCGCTCGGCTCGTCGCAGAAGCCGACTTGCCCCCCGGTTCGCAGGTCACCATCTTCGACCGGGCGGGCACTGTGATTGCCCGGCACCCGGATGCCGGCCCGTGGCTCGGGCAGTCCGCCGCCGGGACCGAGGTCTTGCGGTCGGCCCTGGAGTCGATGGGGGGAGGCCGCACGGTGCGGGGACTCGACGGTGTGGAGCGCCTCTACGTGGGGGCCGCCCTCCGATCCCAGGGCCGTGAAGTAGCCTACGTGACGGTGGGAGTCCCTTCCGCGGTCGCCTACGCGGGGAGCCGTCGCATCCTCGTGCGGGATCTGGGGTGGCTTGGGGCCGTGATACTGGTGACCCTCGCCGCAGCCTGGTGGCTGGGAGGAAGGCTCTTGGTGCGTCCGGCAAGGGCTTTGGCACGCGCCGCCAGGGCTCTCGGGGAGGGAAGGCTCTCGTCCCGGACGGGCCTGGACGACGCCCCGGGGGAGCTGGGCCAAGTGGCGCGTGCCTTCGACCTCATGGCGGAGGACTTGGCGCGCCGCGAGCGGGAGCTGCGAGAGAGGGAAGCCACCCTTCGGGCACTGATCGACGGCAACTCCGAGCCTCTCCTCCTCCTCGACCCGGCCGGCACCGTTCTAGCGGCCAACGAAGCGGCGGCGCGCAGCCTGGGCGTTTCGCCGGCGGAGATGATCGGAAGGAACGCGGCCGAGCTCTTGCGGCCGGAGGCGGCCTCCCTGCGGGCTGAGCGCTTCGCCGAAGCGCTGCGGACCCGAAGACCGGTGCGCTTCGAGGAAGCGCAGGACGGCCGGTTCCTGGAGAGCTTCCTCCAGCCCATCCTGGACGACCATGGTGAGGTGTTCCAGGTGGCCGTTCTCGTGATCGACGTGACGGAGCGAAAGAGGAACGAGATTTCTCTCTTCCGTGCCAACCGGGCGCTGCGCACCCTCTCGGCCGTCCAGAGTTCTGCAGCCGAGGCCGGCGACGAAACGGTGCTCTTCCAGCGGGTCTGTCGAGATGTCGTGGAACAGGGGGGGTACCGCATGGCCTGGGTGGGCCTCGTGGAGGAAGACCCCGACAAGACGATCCGGCCCGTCGCCCGGGCCGGATCGGACGAGGGGTACGTGGACGCGTTGCGGCTTACGTGGGGCGAGGGGGAACGGGGACTCGGTCCTACGGGCACCGCGGTTCGAACGGGGAGGGCCTGTGCGACGCGAGACGTTGCGGCCGACCCGGGGTTCGCGCCGTGGCGGGCAGCAGCCCTGCGACGGGGGTTCGGGTCGGTGCTGGCTCTTCCCCTGGGTGCGGAGGATGCGACGGTGGCCGTCTTGACCCTCTACGCACCGGAACCCGACGCCTTCGACGACGAGGAGGTGGAGCTGCTGTCGGGGGTGGCTGGTTCGGTGTCCCAGAGCCTGGAGGCCCGGCGCACCCGTGATGCGCTTCGGCATAGCCAGGAGCAGCTCGTGCAGGCGCACCGCCTGGAGGCCGTGGGGCGGCTCGCCGGGGGAGTTGCCCACGACTTCAACAACATCCTGCAGATCATCCTGGGCCGGGGGGAACTTCTGTTGGAGCAACTCCCCCCGGAGGAGACCTGCCGAGAGGGCTTGATGGACTTGCTGGAGGCGGCCGGCAGGGCGGCCGGGCTCACCCGGCAGCTTCTCGCCTTCAGCCGCAGGCAGGTGCTCCAGCCGCAGCTCCTCGACTTGAACCACCTCGTGTCCGGCTTCGAGAAGATGATTCGGCGCCTCATCAGCGAGGACATCATCATCGAGGCGCGTCTCGACCCGGCCTTGGAGAAGACTCTGGCAGATCCCGGCCAGATGGAGCAGGTGCTGATGAATCTGGTCCTCAACGCCCGGGACGCGATGCCCACCGGAGGAAGGCTCACGGTGGAGACGCGCAACGTGGAGCTCGACGAGGGCTATGCTAGGAGGCACCCGGGCGTGATTCCGGGACCCCACGTGATGCTCGCCGTGAGCGATACGGGCGGCGGGATGCCCCCCGAGATCGCGGCACAGCTCTTCGAGCCCTTCTTCACCACGAAAGCACGGGGCCAAGGCACCGGGCTCGGTCTCGCCACCGTGTACGGCATCGTCAAGCAAAGCGGGGGCAACATCTGGGTCTACAGCGAGCCCGGGAGGGGAAGCACCTTCAAGGTGTACCTGCCTCGTGCCGAGGGTGCGGGCGCGGCACGGCCGGAGGCGAATGAGGGGGGAGCCGTCGCCCTCTCCGACGCCCCGCGGGGAACCCTCCTCGTCGTGGAAGACGAAGCCCAGGTGAGGACTGCGGTGGTCGGCGGGCTGCGGGCACGGGGTCACACGGTGTACGAGGCCCCCAGCCCCTTCGAGGCGATCGAGCTCTTCGAGCAGGTGGGGGGGGAGGTGGACCTGTTGCTCACGGACGTGGTCCTGCCGGGCATGAGCGGCCGCGAGTTGGCCGAGCGCCTTCAGGTGTTGCAGCCCGGACTCCGGGTCCTCCTCATGTCCGGCTATACCGAAAATGCCATCGTCCACCATGGGGTGCTCGACGCAGGCCTCGCATTTCTCCAAAAGCCCTTCACCAAGGAGGCCTTGGCCCGCAAGGTGTGCGATCTGCTGGGGTCAGGAGCGGCGGGGGGCGGGGTGTCACCGCCGGAGGGCGGCGCTTGAGGGTGCCACGGGATCGTACGGTTCGGAAACCCCTTTGTGGAGGGAAATGCCCAAGGGATGGAGAGACCGCCTTCTCTCTTGGGGTTCTTCCGGTAAACGACCGGGTGGGCCCGCCCCTCCGGCGGACGATGCCGGAGGGTACGGTAGGTGCGCTCCCGCGCCGCATCCGGAATCCTCACGGCATCGCGGCTCCCGAAACGGCTGCTCCCGTCGAGCGGCCGTCCGCCTGCGTGGCCGGACCCACCCGGTCGTCCCTGGACACGAGTACCCGATCATTTCCTGGATGAACCTCTTTTCGGAGGCCCTCGGGAGGGATCTTGACCGGTGCGTCTGCCGCGCCGCGTGGTAACGAGGGGCAGGCGCACGCGGGTGCCCGTGCGGGAGGTCTTCAACGCGTTCGGTGAGCCCCTTCCCCGGGCGTCGCGCGGTCGGTGGCTCCCTCACCGGAGGACGTAGGCGCAAGGGTCCGTGGCGCAGGCACTGGCGAGGGTGCGGGTCTTCTCGCAGTGGGTACCGCTCGGCGTCCAGGCCGGAACGTGAGGCGGATGCCGCAGGTCGTGGTGCGATCCCGGGAGAGGGCCCTGCTTTCCCAAAGCTCGCCCAAGGGAGTCCTTTACGGGGGCGACCCCTCGCCGGCCTCGTCGCGACGCCGGAGCACGTCGCGGAGGGCGTGGAAGACCTCCCCGTCGAAGTGGCGCCCCACCTGTCGGTCCATGGCGTCCGGCGCGGCGGCGTCGCGACACCCCTGCCGGCCGTCCTTTGGGGTGCCATGGTCGTAGGCGTCGAGCACCCGGATGACCCGTGCGCCCCAGGGGATCTGGTCGCCCGCGAGCCCGTCGGGATAGCCGCTCCCATCCATGTTCTCATGGTGGTGCCGTAGCATGAGGGCCACGTCCGTCAGGCCCTCGATGACCTGGACCTGCCCCTGACCCAGAACGGGGTGGCGCATGACCGTTTCTCGCTCCCCGTCTCCGAGGTGGGCTGCGTCCTGCAGGAGGATCGCATCGGGGAGCGCCAGTCTTCCCAGATCGTGCAGCAGAGCGCCGATGACCACCTCCTGTACCCTGTCTGCGTCCGTGACGCCCAGGCGCGAGCACACGGGCTCCACGAGGCCGGCGACGCGGCGGCAGTGAGCGCCGAGCTCGGGATGGCGCAGGTCCAGAAGCCCAGCGAAGGCCTTTACGGTGGCCAGGTTCTGCTGACGCAGGTTCCGGTTGAGAAGGTCGGCGTGGTCCAGGGCGTCTTGCAGCGCCTCGGTTCGCTCCCGCACCTTCCGCTCCAGGTCCTCGTTCAGGTCGCGAAGCTGCCAGCTCTGGCGTGCCACCCGCTCGCGCAGGGCCCTATGCTCCCGTTTGAGGTCCAGGTCCGCGAGGGCTTCCTCCACCGTCCGGAGCAGCTCCGCGTCCTCCCAAGGCTTCGGCAGGAAGCGGTACACGCGGCTCTCATTGATGGCGGACGTGGCGGCCTGCAGATCTCCGTACCCGGTGAGCATGACACGCACCGCCTCGGGTTGGACCTGTGCTGCGGCGCGCAGCAGCTCCGCCCCGGACATGCCCGGCATGCGGTGGTCGGAAATGATCACCGACACCGGATGCTCTTTCAGGACGAGCAGTGCTTCGGCGCCGTCGCGCGCGGAGAGGATCTGGTGGCCCAGCCGGCGGAAGAGGCGGGCGAGGGCTCGGAGCAGGTTCTCCTCGTCGTCGACCAGCAGCAGGGTGTGACGGGTCATCGGTCCTCCCACGATGGCGGTGTGGCGCGGTCCCTGAGGGTCGGTGGCCCGGCCGGCCGCGGCCATCTCCCCGGGGGACCGAGGGCGGCGTCTCCCGTGGTCCGGAATGGAAGCACGCGGACGTCGACTCAATGGGTACCCGCGACCGGATGGGGCGCGGCCTCCTCCCCTCCGGCCGGATCCCCCCCCGAGGTCCGGTGCATTGCCTCCGGAGGGGCCACGGGAAGAATGACGGTGAACGTCGTACCCGCGCCCACCTGACTCTCGACCCGGATCTCCCCCCCGTGGCTGCGAACGATATTGGCGGCAATGTGGAGGCCAAGTCCCGTCCCCTTGTCTACGCTCTTGGTGGTGAAGAAGGGGTCGAAGATCTTCGAGAGCCTCCCGGCCGCCATGCCCTCACCGGTGTCCGTAACCGACACGAGCACCTGCTCTCCCTCTGCCCGCGTGCGCACCGTGACGGTGCCCCTGTCCGGAATCGCCTGGGCCGCGTTCACCAGCAGGTTCAGGAACACCTGGTTGAGTTGTTGGGGGCGACAGGTCACCGGGGGAAGTCTCCCGTATTCCCTCCGCACTTCGCATCGTTGCTTCAGCTCGGCAGCGGCGATGTGCAAGGTGCTCTCCAGCCCGGCATTGAGGTCGGCCTGCTCCCAGTCCTGGCCATGGGGGTGGCTGAAGGTCCTCAAGTCCGACACGATCTTCCGAATCCGCTCGGCCCCCTCCCGGCACTCGGCCACGGCGGCGACCTGATCGGCGAACAGGAAGTCGAGGTCGCTCTGCGCCCTCCTGTCGAAGTACGCAATCCACGCGCTTCTCGGGTCCCTCTTCCCTGACAGGGCCTCTTGGCCGATCGCCTGGAGGGCGGCCCCGGCCTCCGCGAGCTCGGCGGCGTACTCTGCCATGCGGTTGAGGTTCGAGAGGATGAACCCGACGGGGTTGTTGATCTCGTGGGCAACCCCCGCCGCGAGTTGGCCGATGCTGGCCATTTTCTCCGAGTGGAGCAGTCGGCGCTCCATCTCCTGTTCCGACGTGACGTCCCGATAACGGCCCACCACGGCCTCGACCCGTCCCCGATGCAGCAGTGGGAAGAAGTGCACGCTGTAGAGCGTGCCGTCGGGGGTGCGCAACTCGGTGTGCGTGGGATTTCCTGTCTGGAAGGTCCTGCGGGCGGAGCAGCGGTCGCAGTCCCGGGCGATAGCGCCCAACACCTCCCGGCACGTCCGACCCAGGATCTCCTCCAGGGGCAGACAAACCATCCGGGCGACGCTGCGGTTCGCCCGCAGAATGCGCAGGTCGGGGGCCAAGAGGAACGTCGGGTCGGTGATCGAGTCGAAGATGGCCTCGATCTCCTGCTTGGCCTGATAGACCTGGAGCTGGAGGTTCTTCTCTTCCGTGATGTCGAGAAACGAGACCACGCACTTCCCGACGCTGCCGTCCGTCGCGCACACGCGCTCGCAGGACCACAGCACCGTGCGTCGAAGCCCCCACGGCCGGATCGCGCTCACTTCCCGATTCTTGCAAGCGGCGCGGCCGTCGGCATCGGCGCACAGTTTTCTGAGGCGGCACGAGAACCCCACCTCTGCGCCAGAACGGCCCACCAGCTCGCCGTCTTCCAGGCCGAGAATCCGGGCGGCCGCCTCGTTGGCCCGGGCTACGACGAAGTCGGGTCCGATGACGAGTACTCCCGCCGGCAGCGCCCCCAGGATCCCCTCCAGGAAGGCGTTCGTGGCGTTGAGGTCCCAGGCCTGGGCTGCCACGAGCACCTCCGTCTCCTCCCGGAAGCGTCGGTTCTCGATGCCGCGACGCCGGTACTCCAAGGCGTCGGCCACGACCTCCCGAAGGCGGTCTCCCGTAAAGGGCTTGACCAGGAAACGAAAGGCCCTCGCTTGGTTGAGCGCCTGCTCGGCGATCCGTGTGTCCACCACGCCGGTGTATAGCACCCGGACCGTGTCGGGGAACGAAACCCCCGCCTGTTCCAGGAGCTCGACGCCGGTCACTCCCGGCATGGAGTGGTCCGTCACCAGTACGTCGATGGTTCTCTCGGCCAGGATTTGCAAGGCCTCTTCTGCCGTTCCGGCGGTGACCACCTCGCACCGCACGGCCCGCAGGAATCCCCTGGAGATGTCCAGGATGGACGGCTCATCATCCACCAGCAGGACGCAGGGCGGGGGGGCCGTCGCGCCTGCCGGCGTACCTGTGGGCCCCGTGGGCCCCGGGGTTGCGGACGTGTCCCTCGATATTCGGTTGTCCACGCGGCTCTCCTCTTGGCACCGGCCCGACCCGGGTTTCGGGGGGGCGCGAGCGGGGCGGGCTCCATCGGCCGTCCCCGGTTGCCTGCGAGAGACGGGCGACTCCGCGATGGAGCCCGGCTATCTATCGGCACGGCCCAGATCGAGGTTGAGGTTCCGGGACGGCCGGACTCAAGTCCTCCGCAGAAGGGCCGATCCTTCAGCTTGGCGCATACCGGAGGCGTCGCGACGGCTCCCGCCCCCCTCCTTCCAGGGACTCGACATGAAGTCGACCGTTCTCTTCGTTGACGACGAAGCCAACGTCCTCCGAGCGCTTCGGCGCCTGTTCCGGGGAGATCCCCTTCGCCTCCTGGAGGCGTCCAGCGCGGAAGAGGCGCTGGAGATGGTGCGGACGGAAGAGGTCTCCGTGGTGGTCTCGGACAACCGCATGCCCGGTTTGGCGGGAACGGAGTTCCTCAGCCGGCTTCGCCGCAGCGCTCCCGATACGGTCAAGATTCTGCTGACCGGCTACGCGGACCTTGAAATTGCGCTGACGGCGATCAACCGCGCAGAGGTCTTCCGGTTGATGACCAAGCCCTGGAAAGACGATGAGCTCCGGCAGGCCGTGCTCGATGCCGCTGAGCGCTACCACGTCGTCCGGGCGATGCAGGATGCGGACGAGGCAAAGCTCCTGTCCCTGGCCCAGGCCATCGAGCTCAAGGACCCCCACACCCGGGGCCACTGCGACCGCGTGGCCCAATACGCGGTCTTGATCGCCGACCGCCTGGGACTCGAACACCGGGCGAAGGTCGACCTGCGCCGGGGAAGCTGGCTTCACGACTGCGGCAAGATCGGCGTTCCGGAAGCCGTGCTGAACAAGAACGGTCCGCTCACCCCCGACGAGTTCGAGCTCGTGAAGCGTCACTCGGAGTGGGGTTTCGAGGTGGCGAGCAAGGCCCGCCTCTCCCCGGCGGTGGTCCACGTGATCCGGCACCACCACGAGAAGATGGACGGCACGGGCTACCCGGCCGGGCTGAAGGGGAGCGAGATTCCTCTGGAGGCCCGCATCGTGGCCGTGGCCGACATCTTCGACGCACTGGCGTCCGACCGCCCGTACCGAGCGGCGTTTTCCCCGGAGACGGTGGGTGAGATGGTCCGGTCCCTGGCGGGGGCCCACCTGGATGCCCGCCTCGTGGACGCGTTCCTGGCCGCGATGGCCGCGGATTCCCCCTCGTTGCCCGGCATCCGGGCCGCAGCCGTCGGGGCCTGAGTGACGCGGGCCGCCACAGGGGGTGGGGACCGCTTCGTTCCGCGCGAACCCGCGGGCAAAGACCCGTCCTTCGCCACGGGATCGGCCGGTTGCCGCCCATGACGCCACCGATGCGGTACCATTCATGAGCGGCTTCGGCAGCAGCCGTCTCCTCGACGCGATCCTCGTAGGAATCGTGCTGACACAGGCATCGCTGTTCGGCTCGGTGGTGGTGAGCGAGTACCGCCAGTTCCAGGACGAGCAAGCGGTCCGCCTGCAGCGGGCGGCCGAGGAGGCGTCCCGGGCGTCGGAGGAGTTCTTCGACCGCCACGGCGCCGTCCTGGACGCCCTCTCGGAGGTGCGGCCGATCAGCCGGAGCGAGCCGGAGGCGGCCACCGAGCTGCTGCGAGCCCTCAACTCCCGGTTCCCGGAGGCGGTCAACTTCGCAGCCACCGACGCCGCGGGCCGGTTCTTCGCTTCCGGGAAGTCGGGCTTCTCGGAGGCGTCGCCCATCGAGGCGCTCCCGTTCTTCCGGTGTCTGGCTGCCGGGACTTCGCGGGTGGTCATGGAGCCCCACCAGGGGCCTATCAGCGGCCGCCTCGTCACGGGTCTTGCCGTGGCCCTGCGCGGCGGCGAGGGAGCGTTCGAGGGCGTTCTCGGGGTGTCCCTGGACTTCTCGCCTCTCGAGACGCGGTGGCGCGAGCTCGTCGAGGGCACGGACCTGTCCCTGGCGGTGCACGACGCCGCCGGCGTCGTCTACCACGCCTCGCCGTCGTTTCCCCGCTGGCAGGGTGCCGCGGTACCGGGTCTTGCGATCGACCAAGACCCGCTCGCGCTGGATGGAGGAACACACCGCCGTGCGACGGTGCGCGACGGCGCAAGTGGGTGGGACTTCACGGTTCTCGCTCCGCCCCGGCCGACCTTGGCCTCGTTCCTGCGACAGCGCGCTGAGCTCCTCCTGTTCGGCTCGCCGATCCTCGTCCTCCTCGTCGCCCTGTCCTGGTGGTACCGCAAGGAACGGGGCTGGCTCCGCGACCGTGCGGCGCGCGAGCGGCGCTACCGGTCCCTCCTCGAGATGGTTCCCCTCGGGGTCGAGGAGTTGGACCCCGAGGGCAGCATCCGCTACGCCAACCCGGCCCTGCACGCCCTCACGGGCGCCCCCGCCGGTGCCCTCGTCGGCCGGTCGGTGTGGGAGTTCCCGTCCGTCGAGGAAGAGAGGGAACGGCTGCGGGCGTTCTTTGCCAGAGCGGCCCAGGAACGACCCGAGCCGGTTCCGTACCTAGGACGCATCACTGCGCTGGACGGCAGGGAAGTGACCGTCGAGGTCCACTGGGACTACCTGAGGGACGAAACGGGCCGTCCCGCCGGGTTCATCGCCGTGCTGAAGGACGTCACCGCCCGACACGAGGCGGACGAGGCCCTTCGCGAGAGCGAGCGCAGATTCCGGACCGCCTTTCACACGAGCCCCGACTCCATGACCCTGACCCGTTTGGACGACGGGATGTGCGTGGACGTCAACTCCGGCTTCACGGCAATCACGGGATACGACCGGGCGGAGGCCATCGGGCGAACGACGCAGGAGCTTGGGATCTGGGCGGACCCGTCGGAGCGGGCGGAGCTCACGGCGCGACTGCGCGTCGAAGGGGCGGTGAGAGATTTCGAGGTGCGCTTCCGCCACCGGGACGGCCACGTCGTCGAGGGGGTTCTTTCGGCGGCGGTCATGCCGATTGCGGGGAAGCTGCACATCCTCTCCACCAACCGGGACGTGACCGAACAGAAGGCGGCAGCGGCGGACCTCCACCGCCTGAATCAGCTCCGGGAGGGGATCATCGAAAACGCCAACGTCTGGATCACCGTCCTGGACGAGAGTCTGCGTGTAGTCCTCTGGAACCGGGCCGCAGAGCAGATCAGCGGATACCGTCGGGAGGAGATCCTCGGGGTTACGGCGGCCTGGGAGAGGCTCTTCCCGGGCCCGCAGCACGGCGCCGCCCTGCAAGCCAAGGCCCGAGCGGTCCTGGACGGGGAGGCGCTGGAAGGGTTCGAGGCGGTGGTCCGGGGGAAGGACGGCAGGGACCGGGTGGTTTCCTGGAGTGCCCGCCGGCTAATCGGTACGGGAGGGGCACCCTCCGGCGCGATCGCCGTGGGGCGGGACGTGACGGAGGAACACCGGCTTCGTGACCAGCTCCTGCACTCCCAGAAGATGGAGGCAGTAGGGACTCTGGCGAGCGGCATCGCCCACGACTTCAACAACATCGTGCACGCGATCTCCGGGTATGCGGACTTCCTGCTCAGCCGGGAAGGACATCCCCGGGAGACCCGAGAAGGATTGGGTGAGATCGCACGGGCGGCGGACCGCGCATCCGAGCTGGTCCGAGGGCTGCTCGCCTTCGCGCGGCGAGACAACCCCGTGTTTCGTGCCGTGGATGCGAACCGGGAGATCCGGGACGTCCTCCGCCTCCTGGAGCACGCGATGCCTCGGATGACGCGGATCGAGGCCCGCCTGGCAGACGGCGCATGGCCCGTCCACGCGGATGCCAACCAGCTCGCCCAGGTGCTTCTCAACCTGGCCGCCAACGCGAGGGATGCGATGACCTGCGGCGGAACGATGACGCTGGAGACGGAAAACGTCGTACTCGACGGCGCGTTCTGTGCGGGGTACCCCGGCCTCGCGCCGGGCCGCTACGTTCGGATCACGGTCGCCGACACTGGCGCGGGCATGGACGCGGAGACCGCGCGTCGAGCCTTCGAGCCCTTTTTCACCACCAAGAAGGTCGGAGAGGGGACCGGGCTGGGGCTCTCCACGGTCTACGGCATCGTGGCGGCGCACCGGGGCCTGGTGACTCTTGAGTCGGAGCTCGGCCGGGGGACGAGATTCGAGATCTACTTACCCGTCTCTGCGGGCCTCGCGCCGGCAGCAGAACCGGTCGACGCTCCCGCATCAGCGTGTCCGTCGTCCCCCCCCAAGGTGCTGGTGGTGGATGACGAGCCCGCCGTGCTGGCCCTCGCCCGGACGGCCCTACACCGTCAGGGGTACGGTGTGCTCACGGCACCGACCGGTGAGGCGGCCCTGGACCTCATCCGGGAGCACCGGGAGGCCGTCGACCTGGTGCTCCTGGATCTCGGTATGCCCGGGATGGGGGGGCAGGCGTGTCTCGAAGAGCTCCTGCGCATTCAACCGGAACTCCGGGTTCTCGTCGCCAGCGGGTATGGCGCTGATGCCGCCGAGAGGGCCTTGGGCGCCGGTGCGTTCGGTTTCATCCCCAAGCCGTACCGCTTCTCGGAGCTGGTCTCTCGCGTTCGCTCGGCCCCTGGACGTCATCCGTCGCCGGGTTTGGGAAAGTCCGGCCACGGAGCCCCAGAGCGGCAAGGGGCGGGCTCCGCGGCCCGCCCCTGATGCATACCGCCGCCTCGGACGAGCCTCATTTCACCTCGTATTCGAAGGTATCGACGAGATTCTTGCCTGCGGCAACGACCCGGGTGGTGATCTGGTACGTGCCCGGCGCCTCGAGGTCCACGTCCGCCCCGAAGCCGCCTTCCATGAAAGCCGCCATGGTACGCTGCTCCTGCTCGCCGGGGCCCCTGATCAGATAACCCAGCCTGGCGTCCGTCACGGGCTTTCCGTCCGGGTCCAACACGTAGAGCATCAGGTGGTGGGGCTTCATCTGGCTCATGTCGTGCCCCTTCATGGATTCCTTCATTTGCTCGCTCATCGCCTCCATCTGGGCCACGTTGTCGATGAGATGGTAGTAGAACCCGAAGCCCTCCACCGTGCTCTCGTGGATCTCGTCGCCCATGTGCTCGCGGTGGTCCACGTCGTGGGACTTCGGAGCGCCGTGCCCCGCGCCGTGGGCCCCGCCGCCGTGTTGCATCTGGGCCAGGCCGGGCACGGCGAGCGCGAGGGATGCACCTAGGGCCAACAGGGTCCGAGCCGTCATGCTCTTCATGATGTCGCTCCTCTCGTGGTGTTCGCGACCCGGGTTAAATCCATTTTACGGTCGCGCTTTCCAGTGAACATTGCCTACCAAAGAAGTGTAACAGCTCTGCCGCAGATTGGCACGGTTTCGCTGGTCAGCTTTGCCCAAAAGACTGTCAGTTCCCTCCCACCCGCCGTCGGTCAAAGAGCCACGAAACGGGGCATCAGAGGGCCTCGGTGCTCTCCGCGCCGGTGCGGATCTTCACCAGGCGGTTCAGGTTGTGCACCGTGATCACTCCGTCCCCCCCCTGGCCGGTGCGGGCGGCCCGCCGCACGGTTTCCACGATCCGGATTTCGTCCCGGTCCGGGCAGATGAGCTCGAGGCATACCATCCGGTTGGCCTGCGGCCCGAATTCGAAGCTCACCTTGGTCGCGTCCGGGTCGGTGTGCGGCCCCACCGCCAGCACGTGGAACAGGGTGGAGTTCAAGATGCCCATCTCCGAGAGGGCGTTCAGGACCTCGCTCGCCCGCTCGCTCCGGATGATGCCTTTGACCATCTTCACGGGATCGCCTCCTCTGAATGCACGTCCGTGTGGGGGCCGTGGACCAGGGTTCCCCGGAGCTCCCAACGCTTCCAGAGGTCGTAGACCGCCGGGATGATCAACAGGGTGAGCACCGCGGAGGAGATGAGCCCCCCGACCATCGGGGCGGCGATGCGCTTCATCGTCTCCGAGCCGGTCCCGGTCGCGTACATGATGGGCATGAGGCCGATCAGGGTCGTGGCCACGGTCATGAGCTTGGGCCGCACCCTGTCCACCGCCCCCTCGATGATCGAGGCGCGAAGATCGCCGGTGGTCTTCATGAGGCCGCCGGTCTTCCGGCGCGCGAAGGCGCCGTCCAGATACACGAGCATCACGACCCCGGTCTCGGCGGCCAGCCCGGCCAGGGCGATGAAACCCACCACCACGGCCACCGAGTTGTTGTAGTCCAGGAAGTGGAGGAGCCACACGCCCCCGACCAGGGCGAAGGGAAGGCTCGCCATGACCAGGGTTGCCTCCGCGACGCTGTGAAAGTGCACGTAGAGGAGCAGGAAGATGATGAGCAGGGTGATCGGGACGATCACGTTCAGGGTCCGGCGGGCCTTCTCCATGTACTCGTACTGGCCCGACCACACGATCGAGTAACCGGGGGGAAAGTCCACCTCCCGGTGTATGATCGTCTTCGCCCGCTCCACGTAGGAACCCACGTCCACTCCCGCCAGGTCCACGTAGATCCAGGCGGTCCGCCGGGCGTTTTCGCTCTTGATCCCCGGCGGCCCCCTCTTGATCGTCAACCCTGCCAACTGCTCCAGGGGTACCTGGGCTCCGGTCGGTGTCGGGACCAGGACCCTCCTGACTTGCTCGATGTCGTCCCGGAGCTCCCGGCTGTAGCGCAGGTTCACCGGGTAGCGCTCGAGTCCCTCCACGGTGTAGGTCACGTTCATGCCCCCGATGGCGGTCATGATGACGTCCTGGACGTCTCCCACGGTGAGGCCGTAGCGGGCGATCTCCTTTCGGTCGATCTCGAAGTCGAGATAGTTCCCGCCCGTGACTCGCTCCGAGTAGGCGGAGAGGGTTCCCGGGATCTCCCTCGCCACGGCCTCGATCTGGGCCCCCAGGTCCGAGAGGGTCTGGAGGTCGGGTCCCATGAGCTTGATACCCACCGGGGTCTTGATCCCTGTGGAGAGCATGTCGATGCGCGTCTTGATGGGCATGGTCCACGCGTTGGTGAGCCCCGGAAAGCGAATCGCGGCGTTCAGGTCGTCCACCAACTCCTCGATGGTGAGGTAACGCTCCTCGGGCCAGATCCACGCCAACGGCCCCTTGAGCCAACCGGGCCAGCTCGAGAAGAAGCGGTCCACCTGCTTCCTTCGCCACTCGTGGACCACCTCGCCCCGCTCGACTTCGGGCCACAGCCACGTGAGGGGTTTCTTGAGCCACCCGGGCCAGCCGGAGAACCAGCGCTCCACCGGGATCTCTTCATAGGTCACCTGCGGCCGGAGCATGATGGTGGTCTCGATCATGCTGAGAGGCGCCGGGTCGGTCGCCGTCTCGGCCCGGCCGATCTTCCCCAGGGTGTGGTGCACTTCGGGAAAGCTCTGGATGATCTTGTCGGTCTGCTGGAGGATCTCCTTCGCCTTGGTAATCGAGATGCCGGGAAGGGTCGTCGGCATGTAGAGGAGGTCTCCCTCGTTCAGGGGAGGCATGAACTCGTTCCCCAGTCGGGTGAAGGGGAACCAGGTCGCCACCACCACCAGGATCGCCAGGAGTACCGTGGTCTTCCGCCAGTGGAGCACGGCACGGATCAGCGGAAGGTAGAGCCAGATGAAGAGCCGGCTGAGGGGGTTGCGAGCCTCGGAAAGCATCTTCTGGGGCACCAGGCAGACGGCGGCGAAAGCCGACACGGCGAACGCGGCCACGAGGGCCCAGTCGGGAAGCTGGAGACCCGAAATCCCGCCCAGGACCACGAGGAGCGGCGGGCCCAGTATGGCGCCGACCCAGGTCCAGAACCGGCGCCTTCGCGTGGTCTCGGGTGAAAAGGTCTCCTCCCGGATGAAGAAGGTCATCAGTACCGGGATGATCGTGATGGCCAGAACCGAGCTCGCCGCCATGGCGAACGTCTTGGTGTACGCCAGGGGCTTGAACATGCGCCCGGACTGCTCCTGCAGGGCAAAGACCGGCAGGAAGGAGACCGTGATGATGAGGAGGCTGTAGAAGAGGGCCGGTCCCACTTCCTTGGCGGCCTCCATCATGATCTGCAGGTGGGGCTTCTTGCCCTTGTCCCGCTCCAGGTGCTTGTGGGCGTTCTCCACGAGCACCACCGAGGCGTCCACCATCACGCCGATGGCGATGGCGATGCCCCCCAGGCTCATGATGTTGGCGTTGACGCCCGCGAGGTACATGGCGAGGAGGGCCATCAGGATTCCCACGGGCAGTGTGAAGATCGCCACGAAGGCCGAGCGGAAGTGGAGGAGGAAGATGACGCAGATGAGCGCCACCACGATCATCTCCTCGACGAGCTTTTCCCGCAGGGTTTCCACGGCCCGGTGGATGAGGCCCGAACGGTCGTAGGCGGTTTCGATCACGACGCCTTCGGGCAAGCCCTTCTCGAGCTCCCGGAGCTTTGTCTGAACGTTGTGGATCACGTCGAGGGCGTTTTCCCCGAAGCGCATGACCACGATTCCGCCGACCGTCTCCCCCTCGCCGCCCCACTCGACGATCCCACGGCGAAGCTCGGGGCCCACGTGGACGTGAGCCACGTTCTTCAACAGGATGGGAGCCCCGTAGGGGTCTACGCCCAAGCTCACGTGCTCCAGGTCTTCCACGCCCTGGAGGTATCCCCGTCCCCGGACCATGAATTCGGTCTCGCCCATCTCG
Source organism: Deferrisomatales bacterium (assembly GCA_033551855.1). Classification (GTDB taxonomy): domain Bacteria; phylum Desulfobacterota; class Deferrisomatia; order Deferrisomatales; family JACRMM01; genus JBFLZB01. The sequence continues at coordinate 17,311 of JAWSUI010000020.1, read as the reverse complement.
ATGAGCTTGCCGCCCACGTCGTTGTTGGACCGCTGGATGGCCATCCTCACCTTCTGGATGGGCACGTTGTAGGCCAGGAGCTTGTTGGGATCCACCTCTACCTGGTACTGCTTCACGAATCCGCCCACACTGGCAACCTCGGAAACCCCGGGCACCGCAGTGAGCTCGTAGCGAAGATACCAGTCCTGGATGGACCGCAGCTCCTGGAGGTCGTGGTTCCCGGTGGTGTCCTTCAGGACGTACTGGTAGACCCATCCCACTCCGGTGCCGTCCGGTCCCAGGCTGGGGGTCACGCCCCGGGGCAGCCTCCCGGATACGAAGTTCAGGTACTCCAGCACCCGCGATCTGGCCCAGTAGAGGTCCGTCCCGTCCTCGAAGATGATGTAGACGAAGGAGAAGCCGAAGAAGGAGTACCCCCGGACCACCTTCGCGTACGGGACCGCGAGCATGGCGGTGGTGAGGGGATAGGTGACCTGATCCTCCACCACCTGCGGCGCCTGGCCGGGGTACTCGGTGTAGATGATCACCTGGACGTCGGAGAGGTCCGGGATGGCGTCCACCGGCATCCTGGCAATGGCCAACACCCCCCCCAGGATCACGAACACCGTGGCCAGGATCACCATGAACTTGTTGTGGATCGACCACTCGATGATTTTTTCGATCATTGGCTGTCGGCCTTTGGTTGCTGGCTATCGGTGCCCCACCGGAAACCCGGGACTCCTGAGGGATCGCTCGACCAACGGCCAGGGGCCGCCGGCCGGGCGGTTCACAGGTCCTCGAAGAAATCCGCGTCCGACTCCTCGGTTTCCGGTTCGACCATCCTGGCCTCCATCATCTTCTGCAGCGCCTCCTTGAGCCTGGACTCGGAGTCCAGGAGGAACTGGCCGGAGGTCACCACGTGCTCCCCCGCGACCACGCCCGAGAGGACCTGGACCTTCCCACCGTCCACCTGTAGTCCGAGCTTCACCTCCCGGGGCGTGAACTTGCCGTCCCCTCGGGTCACGAAGACCACGTCTCGCGTCCCGGAGCGGATGACCGCCTCGGACGGGATCCGTAGCCCCTCAGCGGGCTGAAGGCTCTTGATGTTTACCTCGGCGTACATGTCGGGCTTGAGGATCCGGTCCGGGTTGTCGAACTCCAAGCGGACCACCACGTCTCGGGTCTGTCGCTGCAGGTAGGGGTTCACGTAGCTCACCTTCCCCTGAAATGCCTTCCCCGGGAGGTAGGGGAGTGTCATGTGCGCCTCCTGCCCTACTTCCACCCACGGCATTTCGTACTCGTAGATGTGGGTGTCGACCCACACCCTGGAGAGGTCCGCGATCTTGTAAACGGTGGTCCCTGTTCGGATGAATACCCCCTGCACCGCGTTCTTGTGGGTGACGACCCCGGTGAAGGGGGACCGGATCTTCAGGGTCTTTCGCACCTCCCCGGTCCTCTCGAGGGTCCGGATCTCATCCTCGGGCACGTCGAAGTGAGAGAGCCTCCTTCGGGCGGACTCCAGCAGGTTCCGGCCTCCTTGCCCCTCGATTCGGCTCAGGTTCCGGTGCGCCGTCAGGTACTCTTCCTGCGCGGCGACGAGCTCCGGCGAATAGATCTCGAAGAGGGGTTCGTCTTTCCGGACGAGCTGGCCGGTGAAGTCTGCGTGGAGCTCCTCGATCCAGCCGCTGAACTTGGGGCTCACCTCGGCCGTGCGGGTCTCGTCGTAGGTGACGCGCCCATAGGCCCGGATGTTGCGCACCAGGGGGCCCATTTCTGCCCGGGCGGTGCGGACCCCCATGTTCTGCTGGGTAACCGGATCGATCCTGACCTCCACCCCTCCCACCAGCTCGTCCTCGTAGACCGGGACGAGATCCATGCCCATCTTGCTCTTCCCCGGCCTGTCGTAGATCTCCATGGGGTCCATCGGCGCGCGCCAGTACAAAATCCTGCGCTCCCCCGGAGCGGCTGCAGCCCCTTGATCCCGTATGGGGGTGAGCTTCATTCCGCAGATGGGGCAGTCGCCGGGTGTGTCGGAGACGATCCAGGGGTGCATTCCGCAGGTGTAGAGGGTCTCCTCCTCTGCGACCGCTCCTTCCGGGATCCCCTCTGACACCCCTTCAACACTCGGGTGAGGGCTGAAGTAGCCCAGCCAGTAGCCTGCCCCGGCGGCCGCGGCCAGGGTGAGCAAGGCGCTCACCGCCGCGACCTTGACGGGGGAAGCCGGCTTCTTTTCAAGTTTCTCTTCGGCCATGTTCAAGGCTCCCGAACGTACGCTGTCGGTAGAGCGGGGTTGCCCCGCTCTACGGTCTCGTTGCGAGGGGGCTCACGCCCACTGCTTCTTCGATCTCGGCCCTGGCTATGCCCAGGTCCGATCGTTTTCGTGTCAGCGCGAGGTGGGCGTTGAGCCAGTTGGTGTAGGAGGAGATCACGTCGGCAAACCCCACCCTTCCGGTCTCGTAGCCCCGGGTGGAGACCTCGAGGGCCGCCTGGGACAAGTCGACGATGCTTCGGGCGAAGAGGGCCTCCTCCCGGGCTGCCTGGTCCAGACGAAACCAGGCCTCTCGAACCCCGAACAGGGTCTGGCTCTCGGCTCTGTCCAGATCGTTCCGCAGGGCTTCCAGCTTCTGGCGGGTCTCTCTCAGATAGGCGTCGCTCGATCCGAACCAGGGCATCTTGGGGAGTCCGGCTCCCACGGATGCCGTCGTAGTCACGGGGAAAGGCTCCTTCATGCGAAATGTTCCCACCTGGGTAACGGCTTCGTCCTGATAGAGGGAGAGGTTCAGGCTGTAGGCCGGGACCATCCGGGTCTCCGCCATCTCGATCATCCGCTCCATCTTCCCCACCATCGCGCGCGTCCGCGCAAGCTCCTGCCTGCGCTCCAGGGAGAGCGCGTAGAGAGGCTCGAGCTCGGGCACCTCACGGTACGGCCCCGCTTCCTCCGGCCGGCCCAGGGCGCCCGGGAAGGGCAGGTTGAGGATCTCGCGAATCTTGGCCTCGGCCGTGTGCTGCCGTTCCCTCAAGGTCACCAGGTCCTCCTCCATGGTCTCCCGCTGGATGCGGACCTTGATCACGTCCTGGAAGCTCGTGTCGCCGGTCTCGTACCGGGACGTTGCGACCGCCTCCAGATGCTGCAGGAGGCTCAGCATCTCCCCGGTGATCTCCCGGGCGCGGTGCACGAACGAGAGGTTCCAGTAGGCCTTTCGCGCCCCGGTCAGGGCGGCGCGCCGGGCGATCTCCAGATTCGCCTTCGCAACCTGGATGTCTTTGCCCACGATCTCGCCCTTGAGGGCCAGGACTCCGGGAAAGGGGAACTTGAGGTCGATCGGCTCCCGCCCCACCATGGGCCCGACCCCGGTCATGAGCGCCTCGGTGAACGCCGAGTACTGGCGAAGGACCTCGTCCAGATTCCACGCCTGGTTGTACCGCTCCAACGTCCCCCTGAAGGTGCGCTCGGCCGCCTTTACCCCCGGGTTTCGGATCAGGGCCAGGACTTCCAGGGTCTCCAGGGAATAGGGGCCCCGCAGCGCCTCTTCTGCGACGTCCGTCTCGGTGCCCCGCTTCAGGGCCTCGAACCGTGCGGGATCCGGGGCGAAGAAGGCGCCTTCCGGAGGCGCCGCGTCCAGGGCCGTCTCCCAAGCCGCCTTTGCCGCCTGGAGGCGCCGGACCTGCTCTCGGAAGTCGTTCGGTTCGAGTGGCGCGACCTCGACGGCCGGGGCCGGCCGAGCATAGGTCTGGTAGAGGGGCGGAGGTGCGTAGGTTTCCAGCGAATCCACCAGGCTCCGGTAGCCGGCGATCGCGGGGAGCCCGGTCAGCGCCATCGTGCACAGGAGGGCCAGCAGGCCTGTCGTCTTCATCCTGGTTCCTCCCCGGAGGTCGGTTTCTCTTCTTCCTTCTCGGTGAGGCTCCTTCCCGCGAGGCGCTCGAGCCGCGCCAGGAATCTGCCGTAGTCCGCCTGGGCACGGGCCAGCGAGAGCTGGAAGTTGTACCAGACGGCCTGGGTCTCCACGAAATCCGAGAAGCTCCCCTCCCCCTGCTGGAACCAGGTCTCCGAGACCTCCACGGCTTGGGCCGCCTGCGGCAGGAGATTGTCCCGATAGAGGTGCACCAGCCGTTCCGCGTTGCGGAGCCTGAAGAAGAGGCTTCGGATCTGAGCGTGGGTCTCGTTGACCCGCATCGCCTTCATCGATCGGGCCCGCTCCACCTCGGCCCGGGCCCCCGCGACCCTGCTCTTGTTGCGCCCCGCCCAAAGGGGGATGGACACGCCGGCCTGGAGGCCTAGGGCATCTCGGCCCGCGTCCTTGGGGGGCACGGCGACGTCGGGGTCGCCGATGCCGGCGTAGAAGACCCCCACCCTGAAGTCGGGCAAATTCTGGTAGCGGGCCAAGGCGACCTTGTCGACGGCCTTCTCCAGCCTTGTCTCGGCCATCCGGATTTCTTCCTGGTTGGCCTCGGCGAGACGGTAGATCTCGTCGAGCCCGTAGGCCAGGGAAGGGAGAGTCACCGGCTGCACCGGTCCGATCCCCTCGGCGGGGGGACGATTGAGCAGAGCGTTCAGTCGGGCGATCTCGGTTTCCTCGAGCTCCTCCAGGAGGATGGAGTCATACTGGAGCTGTGCCGATTGGGACTGGGCCTTCACCACGTCCACGAACGCGGCCCGGTCCTGTGCATAAGAGGTCTCGGCCAATTTCCGCAGATGGTCGAGGAGCTCCCCGTTCTGCTTCACGGCCTGTTTGGCCTGCCGGATGTAGAGGAGCTCGTGGTACGACTCCCGGATGTTCACGACCACCTCCCGGACGGCTTTGTCGAGCTCCAGGCGCGCGATCCGGGCGTCCGCCTGCACCAGGTCTCCTGCCTTGGACAGCTTTCCCGGGAACGGGATCCCCTGGGAGAGAGTCGCGTTCCAGTCCTGGGGCCCCAAGCGGGTCTCGATGGGCTTGGGAAAGTAGGTCACCATGAGCTGTGGGTCCGGGTAGGCCGTGGCGACCCGGTACTGCTCCACCACGGCCCGCCACCCCGCCCGAGCCGCACGGATCTCGGGGTTGGTCTCGTAGGCGTAGGCCACGAGATCCGAAATGGTGGGGCTCCGCCCAATCCTCGCCTCGAGCTCCGCTAGGTCCGGGCTCTCGCCCGCCCGGACCGCGGTTCCCGTGGAGACCACCAGGCCCAGGACCGCTGCGGTCAGGGAAAAGCGCTTCATCACGTGACTCCCGTCGTTGAGGGTGCCGTTCCGATCGCCGCTTCCGGCCAGCGTAACGACTGCCGCCGGAAATACCAGTAGACCTGGTTCCTTTCCCATGGCGGCCGGCTCCCCAAGAGCAAGGGTCGTGCCCGGAGTCGAAACGCCTGCCTGCCGGTCGATTCCGGAGTCAGAAATCGCCGGGCGCGTCTTGCTGTCGAATACTCCACAGCCGGTTGGTGAATTTTCTTCACCTCCTCAGCCGGGGCAGCAGCCGCCGGCGCACCCTTTCCCGGCGGCTGCCTTCGGCCGGACCGGCAAGGGTCCGTCCCCGAGCCCGAGGAAACGGGCGGGGAACCCGGCCCGGGTCACGGCCTCCGCCAACACCCGGGGGTCGGCGGTTCCGGCCGCGTACTCCACCGCTACGGTGCGGCTCGCCAGGTCGACGGCCACGGCCGTGACACCGGGCCTTTCCTCCAGTGCTTGGCGAATTCTGGCCTCGCAGCTCCCGCAGGTCATCCGCTCCACTCCCAGCAGGAGGGTCTGGGAAGGACCGGAGGGTTCCTCCGCCGCCCCCGACCCGGCGAAGCCCCGGACCGCGAGGCCCGCTCCCACGGCTACCGCCAGGATCGCCAGTGCCCCCACGCTCCACGACAGGGACTTCATGGGCACCCTCCCTTCCGTCGGCGGCCGCTCATGCGGACGCTCCGGCCTCTCGCACCAGCCGGTCTTCTTCCACGATCACCCCGTCCGCGACCCGCAGCACCCGCCGGGCGTGGCGGGCGCACTCGGGGCTGTGGGTGACCATGACGATGGTCATCCCCTCCTGGTTGAGCTTCTCGAGCAGGGCTATGACGGCGGCGCCGGTCTTCGAGTCCAGATTGCCGGTGGGCTCGTCGGCCAGCAGGATAGGCGGCTCGTTCACGATCGCCCGGGCGATCGCCACCCGCTCCTGCTCCCCCCCGGAGATCTGGCTCGGGAGGCGGTCTTCCTTCCCGGCCAGGCCGACCCGGGCCAGGGCCTCCGACGCCATCTCCCGCTTCTTCTTGCGGCTCGCCTTCACGACCGCCAGGGGCAGCATCACGTTCTCTGCCAGGGTCAGGTAGGGGATCAGGTGGAAGCTCTGGAAGATGAACCCCAGGAACTCGCGGCGAAAGTCCGCCCGCTGCTCCTGACCCAGGGCGTAGACGTCGATGCCGTCCACCGTGCAGCGGCCCGAGGTGGGGGTGTTGAGCGCCCCCAGCATGGAGAGGAGTGTCGACTTTCCGGAACCCGACTCCCCCATCACGGCAACGAACTCCCCCGCCTCGATGGCGGCGCTCATGTCCCGAACCGCGAACACGGCCGCGTCTCCGGCGCCGTACCGCTTCACCAGGTTGGTTGCTTCGATGTAGCTCATGTTCTCCTCTTTCCGGTCGGACCGGTCAGACGCGTCCGACTCGTCCGACAAGGTTAGAGCGCCCGCAGCGCCTCGTTGGGGTCCATCCGGGCGGCCAGGAGTGCCGGGTAGGCGCTCGCAAGGAGGCCCAGGAGGACCGAGAACCCCACCGCCGCCACCGCCAGCGCCGGGTCGAGGGGAATGCCCCCCAGGGCCGCGTGCCCGCCGTGGTGGTGCATCTCGGCGGCCGCGGTGTCCGTGAAGAAGGGCAGCGCGAGGCGGGTCCCCGCCAGGCCCGCCAGGTATCCCACCACGCCGGCGAACGCCGAGACGATGCCCGCCTCCAGGAGGACCACGCGCACCACGTGGCTCTTTCGGAAGCCGATGGCCCGGAAGATGCCGATCTCGCTGGTGCGTTCGCGGACGCTCCCCGTCATGGTGACCAGCACGACCAGCGCGCCCACCAGGACCACCAGGGCCGAGACGCCCAGGGAGAACGCCTGGAAGTGACCGATGGCCTCCATCCGGCCCTTGACCACTGCCTGGATGGCCATGACGTCGGCCCCGGGGAGCACCTCGGAGATTTGAACCACCATCTCCTCCACCGGGCAGTCCATGCACAGCGCCGCCACCTCCGCCATGGAGATCCGGCCCGCCTTGCCCAGCACGAACTGGGCGCTTCCCAGGTGGGTGAAGACCATCTGGTCGTCCTGGGAGCCCGTGACCTGGATCACGCCGGAGACCTGGAAGTCCCAGCCGTCGACCTCGATCCGCTCCCCCACGCCGACCCCGAGGCGCCGGGCCGCGTCGGACCCCAGGAGCACCCCGTTCTCCGCCGGGGCTTCCCCCTCGATCTGCCACCAGGGCTTCAAGATGTGGGCCACGGCGAAGTCTATGCCGGCGAGGAGGATCTTGTGGTCCTGCACCTGCACCACCCCCAGCACCACCGGGCCGACCGCGGCGAGATTGCCGGCGTTTCGGATGGAGTGGATGCGCGCCAGTTCCTCCTCCCGGATCTCCTCCACCTCGAAGGCCACCCCTCCCAAGGAGAGCCCCCCGTAGTTCAGGGAGAGGTTCTCGGTGTGGGGCACCACGAGGATGTTCGCGCCGTACTGGTCGAGTTTGTGGTAGACGTCGTCGGTCATGGCGCGGGTGAGGGTCACCAGGCCCACCACCGTCGCCACCGAGATCACGAGCCCCGCCAGGACGAAGGATGCCTTGGCCCGGCGGCGCCGCAGGTTGAGGAGCGCGATATCTCGAAGGGTCATCTCAACCCTCCCGCCGGAAGTCGAAGTACCCGCGCCCGGAGAGGAGATCGTCCACGCGGATCACCACCCGGCCGTTCGATACCTGGTTGCGCAGCGGAGCCGGGTTGCAGCCGCCCTTCACCTCCATCACCTTGACCGACGGAAACCGCATGCCGCACTTCTGGCACACCATTTCGTCCCCGTCCTGCCGGTACCCCCTGCCCGCCCGCCAGCAGGAATCGCAGGCGTCGAAGGCCGAGCGAATGACGCCGTCGGAGCTCTTGAGGACGAAATAGCGCAGCGTCAGGCCGTCTTCGGCTCGGTGCTCGAAGAACCGGGCCCGGCCGTCGTCGAAGTCGCCGACGGGGTGGCTCACCTCTCCGGCCTGGGCCTTCGTCGTGAGCACGGCGGCGACCGGCGCCGTGCTGCCGCCTCCCTGGCCGAGGAGCACTACGCCGCCGCCGACGAGCAGCACGGCGCCGCCGGCGATGAGGGTCAGGAGGGGCCAGCGGCTCTTCTTGCGGGCCCCCAGAACAGCAGCCTTCTTGGCTGCGGATTTCTCGGGAGTGGGTTTCTCGTGGGACATGGGTCTCAACTCCTCGGCTCGGGCGCACGCCCGGCACGCTGCCGGCGGATCGGGGCGCTGGGCGCTCCCGCCGGTCTGGGTTCCTCTTCCGGGATGTGGGGAAAAAACGGGGGTCCGGGGCGCACCTCGCCGTCTCCGGCGTCAGCCGGGCGAGGTCAGGCCCCTGGGGGAGGGCGGTCTAACAGAGCAGAGCGAGGTGGAGGAGGTAGAGAGGACCGGGTGGTCCCTGGGCGGAAGTGGGGCGACCGGTGTGATAGCTTCCGGCGGCGGCCGGCATGGGCAGGCGCGCCCCGACTTGGAGGATCGGTCCCGGACTTGGCGCGTCGACCCTGGGTACGCCGGTCACCGCCGAGTCCGGGAGCTCCTTCGCCGGGGCCTGCTCGAGATCGCAGGGAACCGGCTCGGCGTCACAGCAGCAGGAATGGGCGGCGGGCGCCCGCGCGGCCCCTGGGGAGGCGTCCCCTGCCGCCGCGCCGCAGCAGGACCCGGCGCACGCGTGATACGGCAACCCCGCGCCCATGAGCAGCACGCTCAGGGCCAGGAGCCAGACAGCAAGACGGCGAGGGGTCGGTGGGTTCACGGAATCTCCCGGCAACAAACCACGGCTCTCTCAGAATAACTCTCACCGTTTCCATCGTCAACCCGGTTCGTAAACTTTACTCTCCGGACCAGGGGTTATTCCCGGCAAGAGGAGTGGGAAATTGTGGTTCTGCCGGCCGCCCGAACGGCGGGTACCTTGCAGCTCCCCGGCATGGAAGGGCCGGTTTCCGAACGGGCGGGGCCGGACTTGCGCAGCGGGCGGGAAGGACTACGTTTGGGTCGTTGGGAGGGTGGGACGGTCCGTACGCGGGGTGTCGGTCGGCCCGCACGGTTCCGGGGGGGAAAGGAGGTTCACATGGTGCGGAGAAGCGTTTTTCTCGTGCTCTTGACCGCGGCCCTGACGCTTGGGCCGGGCGTATCCCATGGCGGAGCGGTCTGGCCCGCCCCGCTCTTCCTGACCGTCGAGGTCGCGTCCTCCGTTCCGGACCCGTACTTCGTCCTCTCGGGGCCGATCGAAACCTATCGGAGCTACCCGGTCAACGGCTGGCTCCGGGAGGCTTTCGAGGAGTACGGCCGGCAGAAGGCCGGAGGCGGGGAGAGTCGGGGAGTCCTTCGGGTTCGCGTGGACGAGCTCACGACCCGGTTTCGGGCCATCGGCTCGGTGGCAGACCTCCGGCCGGAGCGGGTCTTCAAGACCGCGGTCCTCCGGATGCGTGTGAGCTTTCAAGTGGACGGGAGCACCTTGGTCGAGCGAAACCTTCCGGTCGCCTCGGAAGTGAGCGTTGGATGGGATGAGGTCCCCCGGGCGGGCCTCTACGACTTCGAGGACGTGTTGGGGCGCGTGATCGCCCAGGCCCTGGCCGAGACCGACAGCGTGGTGGAGGAGGCCCTGCGGGACTCCGGGCGGCGCTGAGGGGCTGTTCCCGGCGCGCCGGCAAGGCTCCGGGGAATCCCGCGGGTTCCGGGTTGACGGGACACCGTTGCGGCGCCGTCACGTGCCCTGCGAGGGTTTCCGCGGGATGCCGTACTTCTCCATCCGGTAAAGGAGGATGTGACGGGGTACCCGGAGCAACCGGGCGGCGCGGCTCTGGTTCCAGTCCGTGCGCCGCAGGGCCTCCCGGATGAGGGCCCCCTCCGCCTCCTCGAGCCCCACCCCCTCGGGGGGAAAGACAAACTGGAAGCCTTCGGCCTGGGCGCCTTCCTCGGGGGGGCGACGCAGCTTCTCGGGGAGGTCCTCCAGGTCCAGCACGTCCTTCTCCCGAAGGATCAGAAGGCGCTCCACGGTGTTCTCCAACTCCCGCACGTTGCCCTTCCAGGGGTGGCGCTTGAGGGCCTCCAGGGCCCGGGGTGTGAACCCCACCTTCTCGCCCGGCGCGAGAGCCTTGAGGAAGTGCGCCACCAGGAGCGGGATGTCCTCGGGCCGCTCCCGCAGGCTCGGCAGGTGGATGGGGACCACCGCGAGACGGTAGTAGAGGTCCTCTCGGAACCGCCCCTCCTCGATCTCCTCCTCCAGGTCCCGGTTGGTGGCGGCCACGATCCGCACGTCCACCCGAACGGCCTGGTTCGATCCCACGGGGGTCACCTCCCTCTCCTGCAGGGCCCGCAGGATCTTGGCCTGGAGCTCCACCGGGAGCTCCCCGATCTCGTCCAGGAACAGCGTCCCCCCGCCGGCCTCCTCGAACTTTCCCGGCCGGTCCCGAACCGCCCCCGTGAACGAGCCCTTGACGTGGCCGAAGAGCTCGCTCTCCAGGAGCTCCCGAGGGATGGCGGCGCAGTTGACCGGGAGGAACGGCTTGGGGGCCCGGGGGCTCCGGTAGTGGAGGGCGCGGGCCACGAGCTCCTTGCCGGTGCCGCTGTCGCCGGTGAGCAGCACCGGGGCGTCGGTCTCGGCCACCTTCTCCACGAGGCGGAAGACCCGCTGCATGGGGGCCGAGTCGCCCACGATGTTCTCGAAGCCGTACCGGCGCGTCACCTCCCTTCGGAGGCGCACGTTCTCGGTCTCGAGGCTCTTCACCCGCAGGGCCTTCGCCACGGCGAGCTTGAGCTCGTCGCGGTTGAAGGGCTTGGTGATGTACTCGAAGGCTCCGGCCTTCATGGCCTCCACGGCCATCTCGATGGTGCCGAAGGCCGTGATCATGATGACCTGAGTGTCGGGGGCGGCCGCCCGCACCCGCCGGAGCAGGTCCATGCCGTCCATGCCCGGCATCTTGATGTCGGTCACCACCAGGTCGAAGCGGGTCTTCGCGAGGGCCGCCAGGGCGTCGTCGCCGCTCGCCGCCGTGCCCACGGCGTGCCCCTCCTGGGCCAGGTTGTACTCCACGATCCTTCGCAGGCTCGCGTCGTCGTCGACCACCAGGACCTTGGCCATGGGAAGCTCCGAGAAATCAGGGGTCGGGGGTCAGGAGTCCGGCGCCAGGGGCAGGATGAGGGTGAAGCGGGCCCCTCTCTCAGGGCGGTTTTCCGCCGCGATCCGTCCTCCGTGGGCCTCGGCGATGCGCTTGCTAATGGCCAGGCCCAGGCCCGTTCCTTCCTCTTTCGTCGTGAAGAAGGGCTGAAAGGCGTGGGACAGGACGTCCGCGGGAAGCCCCGGTCCCCGGTCCTCGACCTGCAGGAAGACCAGTTTGCCCTCCACCTCCCGGTACTCCCGTCCCGGCACGCGGCCGGGGCGCACCTCGGCCGTCACCCGCACCTCTCCTCCCGGCGGGGACGCCTGGACGGCGTTCAGCACGAGGTTCAACACGACCTGGGTAAGCTGGCCGGGTGAGCCCCGGACGGTGAGCCCCTCGGGCACCTCGCACCGCACTTCCACGCCGGCCTTTCGAGCCTGTGCCTCGGTGAGGGCCGCGGTCTGGTGCACAACCTTTCCCAGGTCACAGGCCTCGGTCTCGGCCTGTTGGCCCTGCCGCGCGTAGCCCAGGAAATCCTCCACGACCCGGTTCAGCCGCTCGGTCTCCCGAACCAGGATGTCGAGGAACTCGGCCTTGGGGTGGCCCGGCGGGAACTCCTCCCGCAGGATCTCCGCGGTCCCCCGGATGGAGCCCAGGGGATTTCGAATCTCGTGGGTCACGCCCGCGGCCAGCTGCCCCATGGCGGCGAGCCGGTCGGCGGCGCGCAATTGCTCCTCGATCTCCAGAATGAGATCGGCCTGGCGCCGCAGCTGCTTGTACGATCGGTCCAGCCGGAGCGCCGCACTCTGGCAGCGCACCCGGAGCCGCCGCTCCTGATCGGCAAAATACCCAATGACCCCGGAGAAGGCGAAGTAGAAGACGACCTCCATGGACTGGTTGATCACCTCCCGGCTCTCGTGTTGCCAGTGGAGCAGGATGTGCGGGCCGTACGCCAGCCCCACCGCCGCGGCTGCCAGCACTCCACCACGAAGGCCGAACCAAACGGCTCCCAACCCCACCGGCACGTAGTACAGGCGGCGGTAGAGGTCGTGGAGCACCGGCTTGCCCGTCTGGGTGGCGTAGTGCAGGAACGAGACCGCCAGGATCGCGACCACGACGGCGGCCACCTTGACGTAGACGTCTCTGCGCGCCTCGCCTCCGGGCATGGCTTCCTCTTTCTGCGCCCCAACGTCCTTCGGAGCTGCTCTTGTCCAGAAAGATGGGTTCGCAACCCATGGCAGGGAATTCAAGCGTTCCGGCGTGCCGATGGAGGCGAACGAGTGGCTTGGGTTGGGCGGCATCGGAACATCGTCATCGTCAGAGTTGCACCCGCTTGAGGAGTTGGGCGTTGATCGCCACGACCACCGTGCTCGCCGACATCAGCACCGCTCCCACTGCCGGGGTGAGGAGGATGCCCCACGCGGCGAGCACGCCTGCGGCCAGGGGTATGGCGACGATGTTGTAACCCGCCGCCCACCAGAGGTTCTGGAGCATCTTGCGGTAGGTGGCGCGGGACAGCGCGACGATCTTGGGGATGTCTCGCGGGTCGGACCGCACGAGCACGATGTGTCCGGCTTCCACCGCGACGTCGGTTCCCGCGCCGATCGCAATCCCGATGTCGGCGGTGGCGAGGGCAGGGGCATCGTTGACCCCATCGCCCACCATCGCCACCTTCTTTCCCTGTGCTTGTAGCTCCCTCACCTTGGAGGCCTTGTCCTCGGGCAGGATCTCGGCGAACACGGTGTCGATGCCCAACGCCGTGGCTACGGCATCTGCCACCGCCTGTGCGTCGCCGGTGAGCATCGCGACCTCGATTCCCCGGTCGTGCAGCGCGCGGACCGCCTCGCGGCTCTCTTCGCGGATGGCGTCGGCCACAGCGAAGACCGCAAGGGCCTTGCCGTCTCGCAGCAGATAGATGGCGGCTTCCCCCCGGGTCGCCGCGGACTCGGCTGCCTGGCGAAGCGCGTCCGGCACCTGCGCGCCCTCTGCCTCCAGGAGCGCGGGGCCGCCCATGTGATAGTCGGTGCCGTCCACAGAGGCGGCAACGCCCTTTCCCGTGATCGCCTTGAATCCGCCTGCCGAGGGCACATCCATTCTCCGGTCCTCCGCCGTCTTCACGATCCCCCGCGCGATGGGATGTTCGGACTCCGACTCCACTCCGGCCGCGATGCGCAGGGCCTCCTCCTCCGACATCCCTTCCGCTGTCGCCGTCTCCACCACGCGAAACTCCCCCAAGGTGAGCGTTCCGGTCTTGTCGAAGATCACGGTGTTCAGGTTCCGGGCTTCCTCCAGCCCCCGCCGATCCCGCACCAGGAGGCCGTTTCGGGCGCCCAGGGTCGTGGAGATGGCCACGACCAGGGGCACGGCCAGGCCGAGGGCGTGTGGGCAAGCGATCACCAGGACCGTCACCACCCGGACGACGGAAAAATCGACGGACGCTCCAAGGAACTGCCAGACCACGAGCGTGAGCACCCCGGCGACGATGGCTACCCCCGTGAGGATCTGGGCCGCCCGGTCGGCTAGGTGCTGCGCCCTGGACTTGGATTTCTGCGCATCCGACACGAGCCGCATGATGCCGGAGAGCTTGGTCTTGTCCCCGGTGCCCGTGATCTCAACGCGCAGCGAGCCCTCGCCGTTGATGGTCGCGGCGATGACCTCGTCCCCCTCCTTCTTCTTCACCGGCCTGGACTCCCCGGTGAGCATCGCCTCGTTGAGGGCGCTTTCCCCCTTCCGGACGATCCCGTCCGCCGGGACGCTCTCGCCGGGGCGGATCAGCACGAGGTCGCCCTCCTGGAGCTCGCTGACCGGGATCGTCTCCTCTCCCTGGTCGGTGACGCGGGTCGCGGTGTCCGGGAGCAGTTTCGCGAGCTCCTGGAGCGCCCCTTGGGCCTGTGAGATCGAGCGCATCTCGATCCAGTGCCCCAGAAGCATGATGGTCACCAGGGTCGCCAGCTCCCACCAGAGTGCGTCCGCCTCGATCACCCCGAGCTGGACCACCCAGGAGAAGGAGAAGGCTACGGTGATGGCCAGGGAAATCAGGGTCATCATCCCCGGAAGGCGGGCCTTGAGCTCGCGCCACGCCCCTTTGAGGAAGATCAGGCCGCCGTAGAGGAAGACCACAGTGCCCAGAACCGGGGCGATCCAGTTCGAGCCGGAGAACTCGGGTGCCCGGTAGCCGAGCAGCAACTGGATGTGTGCCGACCAGAACACCACCGGGAGCGTGAGGACGAGAGAGAGCCAGAACTTGTCCCGGAACATCGTCGGGCTGTGACCCTCGTGCTGATCGTGGCCTCTGTGGTCCTCGGCGGCCTTGGCGTGCCCCCCATGCGTCCCCGGGCCAGCGTGCTCGTCGGATTCGTGCCCGTGATGTTTGGGTGTTGTCTTGCTCATGGTGGAGACCCTCCAGTCCCAGTCGTGGGCGACAGATTCACGCTAGCCGGGGGAGTGCGCTCCGTGTCCTCCCACTGCTCGGCGTCCGCGGCGGCTCGAAGCGCCTTCCGCTGCACGGCGTTATCAGCCAGCCGCCAGCCCTCCCGCGCGGCCGCGCCTGATGCCCTTCGAAAGTTTCCAGCCACTGCAGCTACCAGCAGTCATTCCTCATTCCCTGCACGGTCGTCGGCGCTATGGCCGCGACGGCGTCTCAGGTTCCACGCCACGAGAACGAAGACGACCAGAAGGAGGACACCACTAACAACTGTCATGGTTTGCGCGCTCATTTATGTCTCCTGTCGGTCGCCGCTTCCAAAGCGAGGAATGAACCCCGGGACGCGCCGCTGATACTCGCGATACTGGTCGCCAAACATCTCGAGCATTTGCAGTTCTTCCTTTTGCGCGAGCAGTGTGTAGGCGAGCACGATGACCGGAAATGCGACAACGGATACGATCGTGGGCCAGTGCATGATACCTTCACCGAAGACGATGACAAACAGTCCGGTGTATTGCGGATGCCGCACGCGAGCATAGACCCCGTCGGTCACGAGCCGCTCCTCACGCCTCGCCCGGTGGACCCTGCGCCACCCTTCCGCGACCAGCGTTGCTCCGCTGAACACGATGGCATAGCCGATTGCCATGGCAACTATGTGCGCTATCGGCGTGCCAAAGAGCTGGGCCCAGAGGTTGCCTCCCTGGGCCCACGCGAGATCGAGCCCGAAAAAGCGGGACAAGAAGTAGATGGTCAGAGGAAACCCATACATCTCGGCGTAGAAGGCAATGATAAATGCCTGGACCACCCCCGTGCGGCCCCACTCTTTCCAACTTTGCGGCGCCAGATAGCGGTACATCAGCCACGAGACGATCACGATGACGATGGCCGCAAGGCCCCACATTCCCACGTGCATCAAACCGCCTCCTTGTGCTCCCTGGCGTCCACGACGTGGCGAAGACGTCGCTCCAATTCCCCGACAGCCAGCGAGGCATTCCTGTCCCAAAATTCCTCCGTTGCCACCAGCGTCATGACCAGGCCCCAGTTCCCATAGGATTATAGGACATCGCTTACTTCTTTGTCGCCGCGGCAAGGTTATAGAGGACTGCGAAAAGCGCTCCGACCAGCCAGCCGAGAATGAACATCTGCAGCGTCCCGAGCACTGCTTCCCACCACGGCATGTCCCAGCGCATGACTGAGGTTACATCCAAGCCGTGCATGATGCTGTTGAAAAACCGGATCACGACATCTTTTGAGACCGTGAGCATGATGAAGACGCACGCTGCATAAAGCACGGCACAGCTCGTGCCGAGGGCACAGCTTGTTCCTTTGACGTCAAGTTTGCTCATGATCTCGGTCTCCTTTGTCTGATCGCGAGCCTCCATGATCCGATCCGCGTTTGTGATGGCCCATCATCCCAAGATGGCAGGCGAACATCAGGACGATGAAGACGAACAACGTAAAGCCCGTGTCGATCCCGAAGAGCGGCAAAGCAAAAATCGCCAACAGCGGCAACATGCAGCCGAGAATCATACGCAGGGTCGGGTTCATGGGGTCGCCCTCCACTCTTGTCAAGAATGCGATGGTTCACAAGCCATGGGATGCTGAATTGACGCCGCAAAGGTGAAGCAACGGTTAGTACGTTCCTGGGCATGAGCCACAAGGCCATCGAGGCGCAGGTTTGGGCAGCTTTCATCGCCATGCTGCTGACCACCTTCCGCCGCTTGCGGAGCAAGCGGGGGGTAATTCGCTATGAAACGCCGCATGCCAGCCCAAGACATGGAAATCGTACTCCGCTCCGCCAGCTGCCCGACCTCACGTTCTCCAGTCTTCGACAGCAGTGGTCGGAGGCTGACGAAAGCAACGCCCCCGCCCAGCGCCCCACGCCACTGCACCGGGCGACAGCACCGAGGTGTCATATCAACTCCTGATGATTTTTCCGTTGGTACACGACCCCTCGGCGGACTGCTTAGCAAGTTAGCAAGGGCTGTACCGATCCCCGGATTTCGCTGACCGACACCGCTCCCGGCGGCTTTCCGGCACGTCACCTCCCACACCCATGTCGGATATTCGACAGTTCCGCGGAATGCTCGTCCCACCGAGGCCCGGACCGCCGGATGACCGTGGCCCCGGGCGTGACGGTATCGGCGATCTCCCCGACCCATGACACCAGGCCCTTCCGCCGTCAAGCATGGGTGATGTCTTGGAGCCGGCCTCCGCCATACCACGGAGACCCTGTTGCTCGACGGAGGGATGGGCCGCCAGGCCTTCCTGTGCCCGGCCTCCGGAAGCGCGGGATTGAGGAAGGAATTCTCCCCTACCCGTGCCATTGCGACCTCGGGTACCGCGCTGTCGCGGCGATGGGTCCGACTGCGCCGGGGGGTTCGAACTGCCCGAAGAGACGTGTGCCGCGCAGGTGGCCGAGAGCGCCGATCGGTGGGATCCGGCAGGCGCAGAGTCGGGCACGTAACTTCCCTCGGCGTCGAGCTGTCGGGGACGACTTCACCCAGGAGGACGCAACCCACGTCCGGAGGGCACTTCTCACCCGAGTTTGACAGGCGCTACGAACACATCACCGAAAACACGAGGCACTACGG
>JAWSUI010000019.1:0-61529 GCA_033551855.1 Deferrisomatales bacterium | reverse complement strand
TCCGCTCCGCCCCGCAATCCGCGATATTCGGACGAGGCGTTGGGGAGGAAGCGGGTGCGCCTGGCTTCACCCGTTTCTGCGGGCTTGGCCCATCGGTCGAGGCGGTGCGAGCCTGCGCTCCGCGGCCTCCCGGCCCCGCCCCAAGATCCCCCGGTGGTGGATCTTGGGAATCCTGCGCCGGCCCCCGCTGCGCTTCCGGGCCGGGGGTGTTTCTGCTACCCTCAGCGGGCCATGCCCACCCGGAACGCCGAGGCCGAGAGACTGCGAGCCATCCTGGAGCGGCTTCGCGCCGCGTACCCGGGGGTGCGGCCGGGCCTGAATCACCGCAGCCCCTGGGAGCTCCTGGTGGCGACGGTCCTGTCTGCCCAGTGTACCGACGAGCGCGTGAACCGCAAGACGCCGGCGTTGTTCGCCCGCTTCCCGACCGCGGAGGCTCTGGCCGAGGCGGACGTGGCGGAGGTGGAGGGCCTCATCCGGAGCATCGGCTTGTTTCGCTCCAAAGCCCGCAGCCTCGTGGGGATGGCTCGGGAGGTCTCGGGCCGTCACGGGGGCCGGGTGCCGAGCGAGCGGGAGGCGCTGGAGGCCCTCCCGGGGGTGGGGCGAAAGACCGCCTCGGTCGTCCTGGGGCAGGCGTTCGGCACGCCGGCGTTCGCCGTGGACACCCACGTGGGCCGCGTGTGCCGCCGGCTGGGGTTTGCCGAGGGAATCGAACCGCGGGCGGTGGAGGACGCGGTCACCGCGCTCCTGCCGGCAGGGTCCTGGGTGGAGGCGCACCTGCTGCTGATCCGCCACGGCCGGGTCACCTGCACGGCCCGCGCCCCCCGGTGCCCCCGGTGCTCGGTCCGAGATCGCTGCCCGTGGCCGGGAAAGGCCGGATGACGCGCCGGAGGCCGCTTCGAGGGGCGGCCTCGGTCCCGCTCCGGGACGCGGCTCCGAGATGAGGTCCGAGGAGACCGAGGCCTATCTCCTGCGGTCGACGCCCTACGGGGAGGCGGACCTGATCGCGGTGCTCTTCACCCGTCGGTGGGGACGGGTGTCGGTGCTGGCCAAAGGGGCCCGCAAGTCCCGCCGCCGCTTCGGGGGGGTGCTCGACTACTTCCACCTCATGCGGGCCGAGGTCCGGCCGGCCCCGGCCGGCCTCGGGAGGCTTCTGGGCGTGGAGCTCCTGCGCGCCCTCCCGCGGCTGCGGGAGAGCGTCGAGGCGTATTGGGCCGGGACCCACGTCCTGGAGGTGGCGCGGCTCGGCACCCGGGAGGGCGACGCGGACGAGGCCTTCTTCTCGTTGCTGGACGGGGTGCTGGACGCCCTGGGGCGCGGGGCGGAGCCGCGGAGCCTGACACGGGTGTTTCAGGTGCGGGCTCTGTCCGCCCTGGGCTACGGCCTTCCTCTCCAGGTCTGCCCGTCCTGCGGCGGTGGGTATCCGGGCGGCGCCGCGGCGGCGGGGGGTGCCCTGCGGTGTCCCCCCTGCGCCGGCCCCGGTGCGGCCCGGATCGGACCCGGCACCCTCGCCACCCTCCGGGCCGCCCAGCAGCTCCCGTCCCGGCGCCTGGGCTCCCTGCGCTTCTCCGAGAGGGCGGAGGGGGAGGGGGGCCCACTCCTGGAGGCGGGGTTGACGGCGGCCCTGGGGCGCCGCCCCCGGTCCCTCGCTTCCCCGGCGCCCCCATCGGAGTCGGCCACCGCCCCCGGTCTTCCGGACGCCCCCCGGCCGCCGGGCGGCGATTGACCCCTTTCCCGCACCTTTGATACCGTAGGACGCCGTTTTCCGGCAGGAGAAACGAGAGGTTGCCGTTCCCGACGGACTGGGGCGACCGGCCTCCCCAGAGGAGCAGAGATGGCAGAAGACCTCAAGGGAAACTGGGCACTCATCCTGGGGGCCTCCAGCGGTTTCGGCGCCGCCACGGCCCGGGTCCTGGCCCGCCGCGGTATGAACGTCTTCGGCGTGCACCTGGATCGAAAGCCCGCGATGCCGCAGGTGGAGACCCTGGTGGAGGAGCTGCGGGCGCTGGGGGTCAAGGTGCGTTTCTTCAACGTGAACGCTGCCGACGAGGAGAACCGGCGGCTCGTCCTGGACGAGATGGCCGAAGAGATGGGAACGGGGCCGAAGCTCCGGGTCTTCCTGCACAGCCTCGCCTTCGGGGCCCTCAAGCCCTACATCGCGGAACCCGGCCAGGGGCTCACCAAGGCCCAGATGATCATGACCCTGGACGTCATGGCCCACAGCCTCGTCTACTGGGTGCAGGACCTGGTGCAGCGGGAGTACCTCGAGAAGAACTCCCGGGTGTTCGCCATGACCAGCTCCGGGGGCCACATCGCCTGGAAAAGCTACGGCGCAGTCTCGGCCGCCAAGGCCGCCCTGGAGAGCCACATTCGCCAGCTGGCCCTGGAGCTGGGCCCCCTGGGCATCACTGCCAACGCGGTGCTGGCGGGAGTGACCGACACCCCGGCGCTCCGGCAGATCCCCGGCCACGAGAAGATGGTCCAGATGGCGCAGGCGCGCAACCCCATGGGGCGGCTGACTCTCCCGGGGGACGTGGCCGAGGCGATCGCATGCTTCAGCGAGCCCGGGTGCTACTGGATGACCGGCTCGATCCTCCGGGTAGACGGGGGGGAGGACGTCTCCGGGTGACGGGCGAGGGGGGCAGGGTGATCGGCAGACCGGTTCCGGGGGACGTGACGGGCGGCGCGCGCGGTCAGACGGGACGCCGCCGCCGGAGGAGAGAGGGATGACCTTCCAGGACGTGGTCCTGCGGCTGCAGGAGTACTGGGCGGCGAAGGGGTGCATCATCGCCCAGCCCTACGACATCGAGGTGGGGGCCGGCACCATGAACCCCCACACCATGCTGCGTTGCCTGGGGCCCGAGCCCTGGAACGTGGCCTACGTGGAGCCCAGCCGCCGCCCCACGGACGGCCGGTACGGCGAGAACCCCAACCGGCTGCAGCACTACTATCAATATCAGGTGATCCTCAAGCCGTCCCCCCTGGACGTCCTCGAGCTCTACGTCGACAGCCTTCGCTCCCTGGGGATCGACCCCCTGGACCACGACATCCGGTTCGTGGAGGACGACTGGGAGAGCCCGACCCTGGGTGCGTGGGGTCTGGGCTGGGAAGTCTGGCTCGACGGGATGGAGATCACCCAGTTCACGTACTTCCAGCAGGCCGGCGGCCTCGACTGCAAGCCCGTCTCCGCCGAGATCACCTACGGCATCGAGCGCATCGCCATGTACCTGCAGGGGGTGGACAACGTCTACGACCTGGTCTGGACGGACGGCATCCGCTACGGGGAAGTCCACCACCGGGGGGAGGTGGAGGGGTCGATCTACAACTTCGAGGAGGCCGACGTGGCCATGCTCTTCGACCTGTTCTCCCGGTACGAGGCCGAGTCGGCCCGGGTCATCGAGAAGGGCCTCGTGCTGCCGGCCTACGACTACACGCTCAAATGCTCCCACACCTTCAACCTGCTGGACGCCCGGGGCGCCATCAGCGTGACCGAGCGCACCCGGTACATCGGGCGGGTCCGCGACCTGGCCCGCAAGGTGGCCCACGCCTACGCCGCCCAGCGCGAGGAGATGGGGTATCCCCTTCTGGCGCGAGGCGGGGCGGGCTCCGCGGGGAGGGACGCGTGATGGCCGCAGACCTCCTTCTCGAGATCGGCACCGAGGAGATCCCGGCCGGGTTCCTGTCGCCGGCGCTGGCCCAGCTCGCCGCCCTGGCCCGAGAGGGTCTGGAGGCGAATCGGCTCTCCGCGGGGGCCGTGCGCACCCTCGGCACCCCCCGGCGCCTGGTCCTGTGGGTCGAGGAAGTGGCGGACCGCCAGGCCGACGCCCTGGAGGAGCGGGTGGGGCCCTCGGTGACGGCGGCCTTCGACGCCGAGGGCAACCCCACCCGGGCGGCCCAGGGATTCGCCCGTTCCCAGGGGGTGGAGGTGGGGGAGCTGCTGCGGGTGGAGACCGAGAAGGGGTCGTACGTCGCAGCCCGGAGGCACCTCCCGGGACGCCCCGCCGCCCAGGTGTTGGCGGAGCTCCTGCCCCAGTGGGCCGGGCGCCTCCACTTCCCCAAGTCCATGCGCTGGGGGACGGGGGAGGTGGCGTACGCCCGTCCGGTGCACTGGGTCCTCGCCCTGCTGGGCGGGGAGGTGGTCCCGTTCTCGTTTGCGGACGCGGCGAGCGGGCGCGCCAGCCGCGGCCACCGCTTCCACCACCCGGACGCCTTCGACGCCATGGATGCCCAGGACTACTTCCGCAAGGTGCGGGAGGCGTGGGTGATCGTGGACCCGGATGAGCGCCGGCGCCTCATCGTCGAGGGTGTGGAGCAGGTGGCTGCGGGGCTGGGGGGGCGCGCGTTGCTGGACGAGCAGCTCCTGGATACCGTGACGTTCCTGGTGGAGTACCCGGTGCCGGTGGCGGGGAGCTTCGAGCCCCGCTACCTCGAGCTGCCCCGCGAGCTCCTGATCCTCACGATGAAGACGCACCAGAAGTACTTTGCCGTCACCGACGCCGAGGGGCGGCTGCTGAACCACTTCGTGACGGTGTCGAACACCCGGGCCCGGGACCTGGCCGTGGTGGCCCGGGGCAACGAGAGGGTGCTGCGTGCCCGCCTCGCCGACGCCCGCTTCTTCTTCGACGAGGATCAGAAGACAACCCTCGAGGAGCACGCCCGGGCGCTGCGCAACGTGGTGTTCCAGACCAAGCTCGGCACCAGCCACGAGAAGGTGGAGCGGTTCCGGGCCCTGGCCGGGAAGCTGGCCGAGCGCCTGTGCCCCGAGTCTGCGGCGACGGTGGACCGGATCGCCTCCATCTGCAAGGCGGACCTGGTCACCCAGATGGTCTACGAGTTCCCCGAGCTCCAGGGGATCGTGGGGCGGGAATACGCGCTGCGGGCCGGGGAGGGCGAGGCGGTGGCCCGGGGCATCCAGGAGCACTACTGGCCGGTCCAGGCCGGGAGCCCCCTGCCGTCCTCCGTCGAGGCCGACTGCGTGAGCCTCTCCGACAAGCTCGACACCATCACCGGGTGCTTCGGGGTGGGCCTCGTGCCCACCGGGACTGCCGACCCCTACGCACTGCGGCGGCAGACCCTCGGGGTGCTGCGCATCCTCGACGAAAAGGGCTATCGCCTGGGCCTGGACTGGATCGTCGAGGCCGCCCTGACGGGCCTGGAGCCCAAGCTGACGCGGCCGGCTGCGGAGGTGCGCTCGGACGTCCTGGCCTTCTTCCGCGGGCGTCTCGAGGGGCTGCTCCCCCAGGCCGGCCTGTCCCCCGACCTGGTTCTGGCCGTTCTCGACGCCGGGTTCGACGACGTGGGCAACGCCCGGGCCCGGGCCCAGGCGCTGGAGGCGGCTCGGCGCAGCGGGGAGCTCGGGCCCCTGGCCGAGACCTTCAAGCGGGTGGGGAACATCCTCAAGGGGCAGAGCCCGGGGGCGCCCGATCCCGCGCTGTTTCGTGAGGACGCGGAACGGGGTCTCTGGTCGGCCTACGGGCGTGTCCGGGAAGCGATGGAGTCTGCCGCGGCCCGAGGGGCGTACGCCGAGTTCCTGGCCCGGGCGGGGGAGCTCAAACGGGAAGTGGACACGTTCTTCGACGCCGTGATGGTGATGGCCGAGGACCCCGCGGTGCGGGCAAACCGGCTGGCGCTCCTCGGGGCCGTGGCCGGGCTCTTCCGGGAGGTGGCCGACTTCGCGCGGATCGGTGCGGCGGGAGGGTAACGGTCCAACGGCTGGCGGCCGGCGGCCAAGGGATCGCGGGGCGCGTTCCGCCGGTCGCCGCCTGGAGAGTCTGTGAAAGAATCGCGAGCGGACCGGGGTGCGAGGCGCGCATGAGCGAACCACGAGACATGGCAACTGGATTGGCGAAGAGTGCGCGAGTGCGCAACGAAGCACTCGGGTCGCACAGCAGATGGTCTCACAGGCTCTGAGCGGAGGGACGGGATGGCTGGCTACGTGTACACCTTCGGAGGCGGCACCGCGGACGGCAACGGGAAGATGAAGGAGCTCCTCGGCGGGAAGGGGGCGAACCTCGCCGAGATGTGCCTGCTCGGCATACCGGTGCCCGCGGGCTTCACCATCACGACGGAGGCCTGCAACCACTACCAGGCCCACGGCCGCTCCTACCCCGACACGCTGGCAGGGGAGGTGGAGGACGCCTTGGAGAGGGTGGCCCAGGTGATGGGGCGCCGCTTCGGGGACGCCGCCGACCCGCTGCTCCTGAGCGTGCGCAGCGGGGCCCGGGCCTCCATGCCCGGGATGATGGAGACCGTGCTCAACGTGGGTTTGTGCTCTGCGACCATTCCGGGGCTGGTGGCGCGCAGCGGGAACCCCCGGTTCGTGTACGACGCCTACCGGCGCCTGATCATGATGTACGCCGACGTGGTGATGGAAAAGGCTGCGGGGTTGGAGGTGGCGGAGGGGCAGGGGGTGCGCCTCCAGCTCGAGCACCGCATGGAGGCCCTCAAGAGGTCCCGGGGCTACCGCTCCGACACCGAGCTCACTGCCGAGGAGCTGGAAGCGCTCTGCGGCGAGTTCCGGGAGCTGGTGGCCCGGGTCCTGGGAAAGCCCTTTCCCGACGACCCCCGGGAGCAGCTCTGGGGCGCCGTGGGGGCGGTCTTCCAGTCCTGGAACGGGAAGCGGGCCGTCCACTACCGGCGGATCGAGGGGATCCCGGACGCCTGGGGCACGGCGGTCACCGTGCAGGCCATGGTCTTCGGCAACCGGGGCGAGAGCTCGGCCACCGGGGTGGCCTTCACCCGCAACCCCGCCACCGGGGAGAACGTCTTCTACGGGGAGTGGCTCCCCAACGCCCAGGGGGAGGACGTGGTGGCGGGCATCCGCACGCCCGACGCCATCAACGATGCAGGCAAGACCGAGACGAACCGCCACCTGCCCACCCTGGAGGAGGCGATGCCGGAGGTCTACGCAGACCTGCTCCGGATCCGGGAGAAGCTGGAAGGCCACTTCCGCGACATGCAGGACATCGAGTTCACCGTGGAGGAGGGGCACCTGTGGATGCTCCAGACCCGCACGGGCAAGCGCAACGGCCCGGCGGCCGTGCGGATGGCAGTCGAGATGACGGGGGAGGGCCTCATCACCCCGAAGGAGGCGGTCCTGCGGGTGCGGCCGTCCCAGCTCGACGAGCTCCTGCACCCGATGGTGGACCCGGACCGCGAGAGGGGCCTCGAGCCCTTCTGCAAGGGCCTGCCCGCAGGGCCGGGGGGGGCGGTCGGGAAGATCGTGCTGACGGCGGACCGGGCCCAGGAGCTGGGGGCGGCCGGTGAGAAGGTGGTCCTGGTGCGGGCCGAGACCAGTCCCGAGGACATCCACGGGATGCACCTCGCCGAGGCCATCGTGACCGCCAAGGGCGGGATGACCTCCCACGCCGCCCTGGTGGCGCGGGGGTGGGGGAAGACCTGCGTCGTTGGTTGCGGGGCCCTCGAGATCGACGTGGGCGCCGGCACGATCACCGCGAACGGCACCGTGCTGCGAGAGGGGGATGTGGTCACGGTCAACGGGACCCGTGGAGTCGTGTACGCCGGGGAGCTCCCGCTCATCGTCCTGGACCCGGAGAAGAACGAGATGCTCGCCCGGTTCCTGGGATCCTGCGACGGGCTGCGGCGGCTGGGGGTGAGGGCCAACGCCGACCGGCCCGAGGACGCGGCCCAGGCGCGGCGGTTCGGAGCCGAAGGGATCGGCCTGACCCGAACGGAGCACATGTTCTTCGGGGAGGAGAGGATCCGGGCCATGCGGGAGATGATCCTCGCGGAAACCGCCGAGGAGCGCTCCCGGGCGCTGGACAAGCTCCTCCCCTACCAGAAGTCCGACTTCGCGGGGCTCTTCCGGGCGATGGAGGGGCTCCCCGTGACCGTGCGCCTCCTGGATCCGCCCCTCCACGAGTTCGTGCCCCACGAGGACGACCAGGTCGCGGAGTTGGCCTTGGCCATGGGCAAGGAAGTGGATGCGGTGCGGGCCCGGGTGGAGCAGCTCAAGGAGCTCAACCCCATGCTGGGGCACCGGGGCTGCCGCCTGGGGATCAGCTATCCGGAGATCACCCGCATGCAGGCCAGGGCCATCCTGGAGGCCGCCGCCGAGCTCCGCAAGGAAGGGGTCGACGCCCGGCCCGAGATCATGGTGCCCCTGGTGGGCCACGCGGACGAACTGGCGGACCAGCGGGCGCTCATCCTCGAAGTCGCCGAGGCCGTGAAGGCCGAGACCGGGGTGGCGAACCTGCCGTTCCTGGTCGGGACCATGATCGAGGTCCCTCGCGCCGCGCTCACGGCCGAACGGATCGCGGCGGAGGCGGAGTTCTTCAGCTTCGGGACCAACGACCTGACCCAGATGACCTGCGGCTTCAGCCGGGACGACGCGGGCACCTTCCTGCCCCTGTACGTCCAGCGGGGGATCTACCGGGACGACCCCTTCCAGAGCATCGACCAGGAGGGGGTGGGCCAGCTCGTGCGCCAGGGGACCGAGAAGGGCCGGGCCGCCCGGCCGGGGCTGAAGGTCGGCGTCTGCGGCGAGCACGGGGGGGACCCGGAGTCCATCGGCTTCTTCCACCGGGCGGGCCTCGACTACGTCTCGTGCAGCCCCTTCCGGGTGCCCATCGCCCGTCTCTCGGCCGCCCAGGCCGCGGTGGCCGAGGGCTGACGGGGCTGTCGCACCCCGGGCCGGAACTGCGGTGACCATGGCCGGCAGGGAGTGGGAGAGGGGGCTCCTGGGCCTGGAGGGGCTCCGGGGCGCCGAGCTCCTGGAGGCCCTTCGCCGGCTCGCAGACGCCGACCAAGCGCTGTTCTGGTCCGCAGCACCCGGGCGAGCGCTCTGCCTCCACTTCCGGGCGGGGGCCGAAGGCGTCGCGGTGGCTCCTCCCGGAGAGGGGTTTCCTTGGAACGAGGGGCGCGGCGGGGTCGCGCTCCTGCGGGGGGGCGCGCGCCCCCTCCTCCCCCAGGAAGCGGGGTTCCCGGCGGCCCGTTGGGCGCTCGCCGCCGCGGGAGCCGGGGGCGCCTTCGCTGCCCTGCTGCTGGGCCGGGGCGAGCCCCCCCTTCCCCTGGCCGAGGACGCCCTGCTCGCGGACGCCCTGGTGCGGCGGCTGTCGGCTCTGGCTCCTGCCTCCGGGGACGGGACGCCGGCCACCGCCGAGGCTCTGCTGGCCCGGCTCTCCCACGAGCTCAAGACCCCCTTGGTCAGCGTCAAGGGATACGCCGAGCTGCTCCTGGACCGGGCGGAGCCGCCCCTGTCCCCGGTCTGCCGGGAGTGGGCGCGGCGCATCGCGGCGGGGGCCAACCGTCTCGCCGCCCTGTTCGATCGGGTCCTCGCCCATGCCCGCACCGCCTCTCCCTGGACCTACCTCCCCGGGCCCGTGGACCTGCGGGACCTGGCTCGGCGCAGCGTGGCCGAGGCCGCGAAGACAGCGACCGACAGGGACCTCCGCTGGGAGGAACGGATCCCCGAGGGGTTGGGGCCGGTCTCCCTGGACCGGGACGCGGGCCGGGCGGTCCTGAGCGAGCTCCTCCAGAACGCCGCCCGGGCCACGCCGGACGGCGGGGTGGTGCGTGTCCTCGGGCGGGCGGAGGAGCGGGGAGGCGCCCCGGGAGCTCGCCTCACGGTGGCGGACACCGGGGTGGGCATCCCCGCGGGTGAGGCCTCGGAACGCCTCTTCGAGCGATTTTCCGGCAAGTCCGACCCCCTGGGGCATTACAGCGGCGACTTCGCGTTCGGGGCGGCGGGTCTGGGTCTGGGCCTAGCCACCGTCCGGGGAGTCCTGCGGGCCCACGGGGGGGAGGCCTGGGCCGAAGGGCAGGGGGCGGACCCCGCGCGCCTGCCCGGCGCGTCGGTCCACCTGTGGCTGCCCCTCCATCGGGGAGTGGACGAGCCGCCGGCGCCCGGCGCCGGGTCTCCGGGGGGACGTGTGCTGCTCGTGGAGCCGGACGAGGACGCGTGCCGTGTGCTGGAGGCGGCGCTCGGGGACGAGCTCGTCGTCGTCACGGCGCGAACCGCTGCCCAGGCGGTAGCCTTGTGGGCCGAGGGGGAGTGGGTCGGCTGCGTGGTGGAGCCGCGCCTTCCCGACGGCGGAGGCGTGGAGCTCCTCAAGGTGCTCCGAGATGGGGCTCCCGGGCCCGGTGCGGTCATCCTCACCTACAGCACCGGGGCGGCCGCGGAGAACGACGCCTGGAGGGCCGCCGGCGCCGACGGCTGCGTCCCCAAGCCCGCCCGGGCGAGAGCCCTGGCCCAGCGCCTGCGCATCCTGCGCGCCCGACGCGTCGATGCGCGAGGTCCCGCCCCCTTTACCCCTTGACGCGCCGGGGCCGGCGCTGGGAGAGCCTGTGAACCCTTCCGCCCGGAAGGTCGAAGTCCGGATCCTGAACCCCCTCCTGGGGACTCGGATCCCCCTGCCGGCCTATGCCACCGCCGGGGCCGCCGGCCTGGACCTGCGCGCGTGCCTCGAGGAGCCGGTAGCGGTCGGGGCGGGGGAGACCCGTCTGATCCCCAGCGGCCTGGCCCTGAGTATTGCCGACCCTGGCCTGGCCGCGGTGATGATCCCCCGGTCGGGTCTGGGGATGCGGCACGGCCTGGTGCTCTCGAACCTCGTGGGCCTCATCGACTCCGACTATCACGGGGAAGTGGGCATCGGCGTGTGGAACCGCTCCTCCGAGCCCTTCACCGTCCACCCCGGCGACCGGATCTGCCAGATGGTCTTCGTGCCGGTCGTGCAGGCCGAGCTCGTGGTGGTCGACGAGTTCTCCGCCTCGTCGGCACGCGGCGCGGGGGGCTTCGGCCACACCGGGGTTCGGTGAAGCCCGGTTATCGGAGCACCGCCGCGACCGGCACCTTCCCCGACCCGTCCGGGCGGTCGAGGACGTAGGTCGGGAGCAGCGAGGACCCCTCGGGTCCCAGGCGCCGCTCCAGGCCGCGGAAGATCGCGAGCCCCCGGTCCAGGGGAAGCCGAAAGGCGGCGTTTCCCGGAGAGGGGTCCGGGTGGTGCAGGTGATGCGGCCGAACCCCGGCCCCCCCCAGGGCTCGGAACAGCGCAGCGAGGGTCTCGGGGCGGTCGTTCACCCCCGCCAGGAGCACGCTCTGGCTCAGGACCCCGATCCCGGCCCGCTGCAGGGTTTCCACCGCTCGCAAGAGGGGATCCCACACCTCCGCCGGGTGGTTGCAGTGCAGCACCACCCGCAGGGGCAGGGGGCTCCTGGAGAGGGCCGAGACGAGCCCCGGCGTGACGCGCTGCGGCAGTACGACCGGCGCACGGGTGTGGAGGCGCCACCGCCGGACCGTGGGGATGTCGGCGAGCCGGAGGCCGATCTGCGCCAGCCTCCGGTCCGGCAGGGTGAGGGGGTCCCCCCCCGAGAGAATGACCTCCTCGACCTCCGGGTGCCTGCCGAGCCAAGCGAAGATCCGCTCCCAGTCCTCGGTCCCGGGGCGGCCCCGACGGCGGGGGTCCTCGCCGCGACGAAAGCAGAAACGGCAGTAGAAGAAGCAGCGGGAGGCCGCCAGCACGACGACCCGGTCGGGGTGTTTGCGCAGCAGGAAGGGCAGCGGCGAGCGGCCCTTCTCCCCCACGGGGTCGGCCAGAGCTCCCGAGTCCGGGGCGGCCTCCGAGGGGTCGAGGTCCCCCATCCTCAGGAGCGGGCTCCCCGGCCCGAGGGCCTCCGCCAGGGACCGGTAGGCCCGGGGCCAGCGGACAGGGAAGGATGGGGCGGGGGGTGGCAACGGGCAGGGGGCGGCGGCGGGCCGAGCGAGCACGGCGGGGTCCGACATGGCGCCATTTTGACAGAAACCGGAAAAAAGTCTATTCATAGTGCCCCTTCCCAACCAAGACCAGGAGCAGGAGCGATGTACAAGGCCGGTGACCTCAAGAAGGGGCTCAAGCTGGAGATCGACGGCGACCCCTACGTCATCGAGGATTTCGAGTTCTCGAAGCCCGGCAAGGGCCAGGCCCTGTACCGGTGCCGGATGCGCAACATGATCAGCGGCAACCGGTTTGACCGCACCTACCGCTCGGGGGACACCTTCAAGCCCGCGGCCCTCGAAGAGCGGAAGATGACGTACCTCTTCAACGACGGGCACTTCTACACCTTCATGGACCAGCAGAGCTACGAGCAGCACCAGCTCACGGGGGAACAGCTCGGCGACGACGTGCACTTCCTGGTGGACAACCTCGAGGTGGCCGTGCTGCTCTTCCGCGACCGTCCGATCGGCGTGACCCTGCCGAACTTCGTGGTGCTCACGGTGGCGCGCGCGGACCCGGCCGCCCGGGGCGACACGGCCACCAACGTGACCAAGCTCGCGGTCATGGAGAACGGCTACGAGCTCCAGGTGCCGGCCTTCGTGGCCGAGGGGGAGAAGGTGCAGATCGACACCCGCACCGGCGCCTACGTGACCCGGGTGAAATAGGGCTCCCGCGGCGGTCGTGCCGGGCCCGGTGGTGCCGGCCCCCGGTCCCCCGTACGTCCTATCCGTCCCATGGGTCCTATGACGCCCAGCCCGAAATCCCTCCGCAACCTAGAGCTCCGGGCCCGAATCCTCCAAGGAATCCGGGCCTTTTTCGCCGGGCGCGGGTTCCTGGAGGTGGAGACCCCCCACCGCATCCCGGCCAACGCCCCCGAGCCCCACATCGACGCGGTGCCCTCGGGGGACTGGTACCTGCACACCAGCCCGGAGCTCGCGATGAAGAGGCTCCTGGGCGCCGGCTGCCCGAGGATCTTCCAAGTGTGCCGATGCTGGCGCGAGGGGGAGCGGGGAAAGCGGCACCTGCCGGAGTTCACGATGCTCGAGTGGTACCGGGCCGGGGAGGACTACCGGGCGCTCATGGAGGACTGCGAGGGGCTCCTGCCGGCCCTGGGTTTCTCCGACGGGGGGGAGAGGCCCTGGTCGAGGGTCACCGTGACCGAGGCCTTCGGCCGATGGGCGGGCACCACCCCGGAGGAGGCGCTGGAGGCGGGCACCTTCGACGAGCTCGTGGCGCTGCGGGTGGAGCCGGGTCTGGCGGGGCTCGGCACCCCGGTCTTCCTCGTCGACTACCCGTCGGCCTGCGCGTCCCTGGCGCGCCGCAAGCCGGGCCGGCCGGGGCTCGCCGAACGGTTCGAGCTCTACGCCGGCGGCCTGGAGCTCGCCAACGGGTTCTCCGAGCTCACCGACCCCGTCGAGCAACGGACCCGCTTCGAGGCGGACCGGGAGTCCCGTCGGGAGGCGGGCCGGGACCCGTACCCCATGCCCGAGCCCTTCCTGCGCGGCCTCGCCCGGGTTCCCCCCTCGGCCGGGATCGCGCTGGGCGTGGACCGCCTCGTCATGCTCCTTGTCGGCGCCGACACCATCGACGAGGTGGTGGCCCTCGTGCCCGAGGAGCTCTGAGGGGCAGAGGGCATAGGACCCATAGGACGGGTCCGTCCTATGGGTCCTATGCGTCCTATATGTCCTATGCTTCGTCCTAGCCGGCCGATCGAAACCTTCCCCCTACTTCTTCGCGTACCCCACGCTCTGGAGGGCTTCCTCGATCTCCCCGAGGGTTGCCGGGTCGTCGATGGTCGAGGGGACGCGGTACTGCTCGCCGTCGGCGATCTTGCGCATGGTGCCCCGCAGGATCTTGCCCGACCGGGTCTTGGGCAAGCGCTTGACGATCATCGACTCTTTGTAACAGGCAATGGGCCCGATCTGTTCGCGGATCATCTGGACCAGTTCCTTCTTGAGCGCATCCTCGGCGATGTCGGCACCCGCCTTGAGTACCACGAAGCCCACGGGCACCTGGCCCTTCAGGTTGTCGGCCGCGCCCACCACGGCGCACTCGGCCACCGCCGGGTGGGTGGCGATGATCTCCTCCATCCCCCCGGTGGAGAGCCGGTGCCCCGCCACGTTGATGACGTCGTCGACCCGGCCCATGATGTACACGTACCGGTCTTCGTCCAGGTAGCCTCCGTCTCCCGTGAAATAGTAACCCGGGAAGGGGTCGGTGTAGGACTCCTTGAAGCGCTGGTCCGCGTTCCACAGGGTGGGCAGGGTGCCGGGGGGCAGGGGGAGCTTGACGACGACGATGCCCTCCTGGCCGGGGTCCTGTACCTGGCCGGCGTCGTTGACGACCTGGACGTCGTAGCCGGGCACGGCCTTGGTGGGGGAGCCCGGCTTGATGGGGAAGGGCTCGATCCCCAGGCAGTTGGCCGCGATTGCCCACCCGGTCTCGGTCTGCCACCAGTGGTCCACCACCGGGCGCTGCAGGAGGTCGGTGGCCCAGTGGTAGGTGTCGGGGTCGGTGCGCTCGCCCGCCAGGAAGAGGTACTTGAAGCGCGAGAGATCGTACTTCTTCATGTACTCGCCCTTCGGGTCTTCCTTCTTGATGGCCCGGAAGGCGGTGGGGGCGGTGAAGAGCACCCTCACCCGGTGCTGACTGATGACCCGCCAGAAGGCGCCCGGGTCGGGGGTGCCCACGGGTTTGCCCTCGTAGCAGATCGTCGTGCACCCGTAGATGAGGGGCGCGTAGACGATGTAGGAGTGGCCCACCACCCAGCCCACGTCCGAGGCGGCCCAGTAGACTTCGCCGGGGTCGAGGTCGTAGACGTGCTTCATGCTCCAGGCGAGGGAGACCGCGTGCCCGCCGTTGTCCCGGACGATTCCCTTCGGCAGGCCTGTCGTGCCGGAGGTGTAGAGGATGTAGAGGGGGTCGGTGGCCTTCACGGGTACGCAGGGGGCCGGCTCGGCCTTGGCCATGAGCTCGTCCCAATCGAAGTCCCGGCCCGGGGTCAACTCGGCGGCCACCTGGGGCCGGGCCAGCATCACGCAGCTCTCGGGTTTGTGGTGGGCGAGCTCGATGGCCTTGTCGAGCATGGGTTTGTAGGCGAGGACCTTTGCCCCCTCGATGCCGCAGGAGGCGGAGACCATGACCTTGGGCTTGGCGTCGTCGATCCGGACCGCGAGCTCGTGGGGCGCGAATCCTCCGAAGACCACCGAATGCACGGCACCGAGGCGGGCGCAGGCGAGCATGGAGACCACCGCCTGGGGCACCATGGGCATGTACACGATCACCGTGTCGCCCTTGCCGACGCCGAGGCCGCGGAGTACCCCTGCGAAGCGGGCGACCTGGTCCCGGAGCTCCCGGTAGGTCAGCTTCTGCACCTGATCGGTCACCGGGCTGTCGTAGATGAGGGCTACCTGATCCGCCCGCCCGCTCTCCACGTGGCGGTCCAGGGCGTTGTAGCAGGTGTTGAGCTCGCCCCCCACGAACCATCGATAAAACGGCGGGTTGGAGTCGTCGAGCACCCGGTCCCACTTCTTGGTCCAGGTCACCGCCTCGGCGGCTTCGCCCCAGAAACCGTTGGGATCCTCCAGGCTGCGGCGAAACACCTCGTCGTAGCGTCCCATGCTCTCCTCCTCTCGAGCTCTTCGGTCAGACCGTCTACCCCAAAACAAACGATGTGTCATGCTAACGGAACGCCTTCTCCAGTGTCAACCGGGCCAACACCGGGCCAACACCGGGCCGGTTCTCGAGGCGCCCAGAATCCACCACCGCATTGTGGGGCGGAGTCCGGGAGCCCAGGAGTGCAGCCCCGCACCGCCTCCACCGAGTCGACGAGGCCGGTGCAAGCGGGTGAAGCCCGGCGCAGCGGGGACTGCGGGGACACTTCTTCGAATGACCGCGGATTGCGGGCGAAACGCAGGGGCTCCCGGACTCCGCTCGCTGACCAGCCGGTGAATCCAGGGCGCCGCGGTTCCTTGACAGGCGGGGAGCGAGCCCGCTATGCTAACGCTTTGATTTCCAAGAAGAATCGGACTCTTGACGCGAGCCTCGGCCCGGCGCGGCGAGGACGAGAGGGATCTCTTGGTGAGGCGCATTCTCGCGGCTGTGGTGCTGGTCGCGGCGATCCCCCTGGCGGTCTACTGGGCCCTGAAGACGCCGGCCGTGGACTCCTTCCTGACCGGCAAGGCCCCCGAGTGGGCCCGGCGGGTGGGGGTGGAGTTGCGTGTCGGGCGCGCCGACTTCGACCCCTGGGGCCCCTCTCTGCGGGTCACCGCGGTGGAGGCACGCTCCCCGGAAGGCGGCTGGACCTTCCGGGCGGAGGCCGTGGCCCTGCGCCTGCGGTTCTTCCGATCCCTTTCCGGAACCCTTCATCTGGAAGCCGAGGCGGCCGCACCCCGCCTGGAGGGGGAGGTCGTGTTGCCGGCCGGCGGCGTCGCGTCGGAGGGCCGGCTGGGGAGGCGTAGCCCCGCGATCGTCTTCGAGACGCTCCTACTGCGAAACGGTGGGGTAGACCTGGCCTTGCCCGCTCTGGGGGTGGGCTTGCGGCTTCCCCGTGTGGACATCGACTGGGTGGCCAACCGGGGTGCCGGGACGGTGCAGGGAGGCGCCGTCACGTGGAGAGGGGTGGAGGAACCGTTGGAGCTTCTCCGCTTCGAGGGGGAGCGCCGCTTCGCCACGGTGAAGGTCTCCCGTCTCGAGGTGAGAACGGGGCGTCTGGGAATGGAGGCGAAGGGCCGGGTGGGGCCGTGGCGCCTCCTGGACCTGGACGTTGTGGGCGGCGTGTCCCTCCGGGACCTGCCCCCTGCCTGGCTTGAGGCGGCTCGCCTGGATAGGCTGGCCCCGCTGGACACGGCCGTGTCGTTCTCGGCCCACGTGGGGGGGACGACCGAGCACCCCGAGGTCCGGGGGACGCTCGGGCTGGAGCCCGGGCGCTTCTCCTCCGTGCGGGTCGAGGGAGCCTCCGCCCTCTGGGCTCTCGATCGCGAAGGGGTTTCGTTCGACGAGGTGGAGGCCCGGACGTCGGCTGGGGGCGTCTCGGCGTTGGCAGGGCGCGTGCGGTGGGGCGGCGGGCTGGCTCTGGAGGCGCAGGGGACGGCCATCGACTACGATCTGCGCGCGTTCATGGGGATCTTGCTGCCGGAGTGGTTCCCCGTGGGGGGGCGGGCGTCGGGTTCTTTCGCGGCGAAGGGCCCGCTCGCCCCAGAGCTCGCGCTGGAGTGCGCGGTCGATCTCGAGGTGCGCGATGTGGACGTCACGGTGGGGGACGAGCGCACCACGGTCTTCACGATGTCGAGCGGGGCGGCGGCCTCCCGACTCACCGTCGGATCGCAGGAGATCCGCTTTGGCGCGACCCGCGTCGACACCGCCTCTGCGACCGTGGTCATCCCCTCCGGCCGGATCCGCTACCTCGAGGGACTGTGGCTCGAGACCGAGGTGGCGGTGCGGGACCTGGAGGTGGTGCGCCTCTACGTCCCCCGGGATCTGGACGCCCGGGGAAGGGCCGTGGGCCGCTTCGGGGGGCCCTACCGGGACCTGGTGTTCGAGTACGACGTGGACCTTGCCTCCGTACTGGCCCACGGTGAGGACCTCGGCCGGCTCACGGGGCG
Organism: Deferrisomatales bacterium; assembly: GCA_033551855.1. Lineage (GTDB taxonomy): Bacteria > Desulfobacterota > Deferrisomatia > Deferrisomatales > JACRMM01 > JBFLZB01. The sequence goes on along the minus strand of JAWSUI010000019.1, from coordinate 44,218 downwards.
GACGCGCTACGACCTGCACGACCTGACTCTCCAGGGCGCGGCGTTGACGGGGGGGTGGGGGGAGGTGCGCGCGACCGGGACGGCCGGGCTGCACGCGGGCGGAGAGTACCGACTGGACGTGGAGGCGGAGGTCGCGGACTTCGCGGCCCTCGTTGCGCTGGCGCCCGCCGAGCTCTCGCTGAATCCGGCAGGCCTCGGGGGAGCGGGGTGGGCCCGCGGCAGGCTCGTCGGACCGCTCGCGGAGCCCGAGTTTGCCGGAGAGGCCGGGGTCGAGGGGCTCACCGCCTTCGGGTATGCCGTCTCCCGGGCCGCCGCCCGAGGCCGCGCGTCGTCCGTGGCCTGGACCCTGGAGGACGCAGAGGTGAACGCCTACGGCGGGGTCGCCGCGGCCCGGGGGGGCGGGGACCTCGAGCGGTTCGGGATCCAGGGGGAGCTGGCCGGCCTGCGTCTGGAGGAGGTGGCAGGGGCCCACGGCGCGGAGCTCCCGATCGAGGGGGAGCTCACGGCGGACTTTCTGGCCCGCGGCCCCTACGGGAGCCCGACGGCGGAGCTCTCGGGCTCGCTGGGCGCCCTGCGGGTGCTCGGGCGCTCCCAGGGCGACGTGGCGATCCGGGCCCGGTACGAAGGGGGTAGGGCGGAGGCCGAGGCCCTGGCGTTCGAGGGGGGGGCCGTGGTGCGGGCCGGGCTCGATCTTTCCGGGGAGCTGCCCCTCACCGTGGATGCGCGCTTCCTGGACCTCCCCTGGGGCGCTTTGCCCCTGGACGTCCTTCCCCCTTCCCTGCACGCCAGGTCGGTCACGGGCCGCCTGCGGCTCGACGGCCTCCTCGGCGGCGAGGACCGCCGCCTGTGGGTGCAGGGCTCCGGCGCCCTGGAGGCCGTTCGCTGGCAGGGGGTGGACCTGGGCCGGGTCGTCCTGGAGGGAGCGGCGGGGGCGGAAGGAGCACGTGCCTCCGTGCGGCTCTGGGAGGGGGAGGCGGTGGTTTCGGCGGTTCTGCCGCCCCCACCCGACGGTCTGCTGGAGGTGGGGGCCGTGTTGGAGGGCTTCGCGCTCTCCCGGCTCCGGCCCCTTGCCCCCGTGCCGGAGGGGCGGGTGACGGCGCGGGTTCGGGCCGGCCTCTCCCCGGCAGTCCTCCGGGAGGCCGCAGGTGTCCCGGTGCTGGACGCCCTCGCGTTCCTGGAGGGGACCGGCTCCCTCACGGAGGTCGCATTCCCCGACGGGTCCCCCGGACCGGAGTGGAGGTTTCGCGCCGAGACGAAGGAGGGGAAACCGGAGCTGCGGCTGGAGTCCGACGGCGTGTCGCTGCGGGCCGCCGCGGAGGGCGCGCCGGGCGGCGACTGGAGTCTCGAGGCGCTTCTGGAGGGGTTCTCCCCCGGTCGATGGGTGCCCCCTGGCCACCCCCTGGAGTCCCTGCGGGGGGCCGTGACCGCGCGGGGTAGCGCGCGGGGACTCGGCCTCGAGCTGGCGAAGGCCTCTGCGACCGGCTCGGTGGAGGGTCTGTCCTGGGGCCCGGCCCTCCCCTCGACCTGGGAGTGGACCGCTGCCTGGAGGGGAGGCAGGGGCTCCCTGGAAGCCCGGGAGGCCCGGGGGACGGGAGTGGTCGCGCACCGGTCCCCGGAGGGGGAGCTGACCCTTCGGGCAGAGCTCCAGGGCCTGTCCCTCGAGGAATGGTTGGACTACCCCGGCCTGCCGGAGGATTTCTCCGGGGAGGTCGAAGGGCAGGGGAGCCTGAGCTGGGCACCGGACGCGGGGGTCTCGGGGAGGCTCGACCTCACCCGTTTGCGTCTCGAGGTCCCACCGGCCGCCGTGGAGAACGTGGGACCCGTCCGCGTCTCCTACGAGGCCGGGGAAGCGCGGGCGGAGAGTCTGCGCCTGGAGGGGAGCGGCTTGACGCTGACCGCGGCCGGCAGCCTGCGCCCCGGCGAAGAATGGGCCCTGGACCTGGAGGGTTCCCTGGACATGGGGGCGCTGCGCGGGTGGGTACCTGCGGTGCGGCGGGGGTCGGGTACGGCCCGGGCCGAGCTCGAGCTCAGGGGACCCTGGGAGGCGCCGAGGGTGATGGGGCCCATGGTCGTGGAGCCCGGTGCGACCTTGTACCTGGAGCCCCTCGGTCAGCCCGTGGAGGACCTGGACGCCTCGGCCTTCTTCGACGCGCGCCAGGGGTTGGTCGTGGAGTGGCTCGACGCCCAGGTCGGCCCCGGCCGGGTCCACCTGGAAGGTTCGGTGGGGCTGGACGGCCTGCGGCCCGGGCGCCTGCGCCTGCTCGCCGAGCTGCGCAACATCGCTCAGGAACGACCCCCGCGGGTCACGAGCCTCCTCGATGCCGACCTGCTGTTCACCGGGACCGCGGAACGGCCCGAGATCCGGGGGGACATTCGGCTCAAGGAGTTCCTGTACGAGCAGAGGGTAAACCTCAAGACCCTGGTGTTCGAGGCCATCCAGCGCCGGCCCCGGGAAGTGCGGGGCCTGCCCGAGGCTGGGACCGTTTTCGTGGACCTGGCCGTCCGGGGGGATGACAACCTGCGGGTGGAGAACAATCTGGCGGACCTGTCCTTGGCGGTGGATCTCCGGGCCCGGGGCCATCTGCCCCGCCCGGCCCTCTGGGGCAGGGTGGACGTGCAGGAGGGAATCGTGCGCCTGCGGGCGGTAGAGTACGAGGTGCTCCGGAGCTCGGTGGAGTTTCTCGGCGAGACTCGGCCGGTGCCCCGGCTGGACCTGCACGCCCGCACGAGCGTGCGGCAGTATGACGTGAGCGTCGACATCTTCGGCCCCCTCGACGACTACCAGGTGACCCTGGCCAGCCTGCCTCCCCTCCCCCACAACGACATCGTGGCGCTCCTGACCGTGGGTACGACCGCGGGGGAGATGCAGGACGCCCAAGCCTTGACCGCGGCGGAGGCGGCGAGCTTTCTCACCGGTCGGCTCCAGGACGAGCTCGAGAGCGAGGTCGGCGAGATCCTCGGGTTCGACCAGTTCCAGATCGACCCGGTCTACTCCCCGGCCACCCAGACCACCGTACCCCGGGTCACAGTGGGCAAAGCCATCTCCCGGTCCCTCTTCGCCCGGTATTCCGCGGCCTTTGGAGGGGAGGCGGAGCAGGACTTCGAGGTGCAGTACTCCCTCACCCGGCGGCTCTCCCTGCTCGGCACCTGGAACGACCGGGGTGCCGAGGCCCAGGGTTCCTTCGGGGGGGAGCTGCGGGTGCGGTTCCCGTTCCGATGAGACCCCTCCTCCCGATCCTGGCAGCGGCGCTCTTCGCGGGGTGGGCTTCGGCCGCAGACCTGCCCGACCTCCGGTTCGCCGAGGGCCGCCCGGTGACCCGAGTGGTGGTGCGCAACGAGACCCGCGTGGGGGATGCGGAGGTGCGGGCGCTCTTCGGCCTGCGTGCGGGGGATGTGTATTCTGTCGAGCGCGTCCAAAGGGGCCTGGCGCGCCTTGCGCAGAAGGTTTCCCTGCGGGACGTGGTGGTCCGGGGAGCGCCCGACGAGGGGGGGATCGCCCTGGAGCTGGAGGTGCTCGCCGAGCCCCTGATTCGGACCATTCGGCTCCGGGGCAACCGGCGCCTGGGGAACAAGCAGCTCCGGGACCGCCTCCAGACGCGGGTCGACCGGCCCTTGCGGGCGCCGCAGCTCGCCCAGGACGTGGAGGCCATCCGCGAGCTCTACGAGGGGGAGGGCTTCCCCGAGGCGGCCGCGGCGCCCCGGGTGGAGCCGCGGCGGGACCCCCGGTGGTTGCGGCTGGTCTTCGACATCCGCGAAGGCAGGCCTCGGTCCATCGTCCGCGTCGAGGGGGACGCCGGGGACGCCATGGACACCGAGCGAATGCTCTCCATCCTGGGGCTTCGCGAGGGGGCTCCTGCCTCCCGCACGCGGCTGCGAGACGGGGTGCGAAGGCTGCTGGAGGTGCTGCACCGCGAGGGATACCCGGAGGCCCGCGCCGGAAGGGCGGCGTTTCGGCTCGAAGGGGACGCCGCGGTGCTCGTCCTGCCTCTCACGGTGGGCGAACCGACCGATGTGCGGGTGGAGGACGTGGACGCGTGGGCTGCCGCCCCCTTGAGGGAGATCGCCCGGGAGCGCTTCGGCGAGCCGCTCGACGAGGACTGGATCTCCCGGACGGCTGCGCTCATGGAGGAGAACCTGCATTTTCGCGGGTATTACCACGCCACCGTCACTCCCGAGACGGGCCACGCCTACGGCCGGAGGCGCGTCGTCTTTCAGGTGGAGCGGGGCCCGCGCTCCCGATTGACCCGGGTCTCCTTCGACGGGAACGAGAACCTGTCCTCGAGCGGCCTGCGTCGGTACATGTCCCTCGTGGTGGGGGGTGTCGTCCGGCGTCCTCCCTTCTCCCAGGAGGCCTTGGAGCGTGACCTGCGTGTTCTCGCCGACGTGTACGCCTCCTCCGGCTTCCTGGACGCCGCGGTCTCCGTGGCGGAGCTCTCGGTGGCCCAGGACGGTGGGGCTTCCCTGCACCTTCGGGTGGAGGAGGGTCCCCGGTATCTCATCGGGGAGGTCTCCTTCGAGGGGGACGGGGCCCTGGAGGACTTGGATGCCCGCACCGCGGCCTCCTTGCCCCCCGGGCTGCCCGCCGACCCGGGGGCCGTCGAGCAGGCCCGGCTGCGCGTCCTGCGCGAGCTCGAGCGGCGGGGTCACCCGGATGCGGAGGTGAGCGTCCGGACGGAAAGGTTCCCCGAGGCCGGGCGTGTCCACGTGAGATTCCGGGTGGATGGAGGCCCCGCGGTGCGTTTCGGTCAGGCCGTGGTCTATGGAAACACCCGCACCCAGACCAAGGTCGTCCGTCGGGAGCTGACCATTCGGGAGGGGGACCCCTGGGATCCGGAGGAGGTCCTGCGGAGCCGGCAGCGGCTGTACCGGCTGGGCTTCTTCCAACGAGTCCGGATCGAGCCGCTGGACCGAGACCCCGGGGCGTCGGTTCGCGACGTAGGGGTGGAAGTGGAGGAGCAGGATGCCGGAAGCGTCGCCTTTGGGCTGGGTTACGGGACGGAGGAGGGCATCAAGGGCTCGGGCGGGCTCTCCCACGCCAACCTCTGGGGAACGGGGCGCAGCCTGGGGTTCAGGTACGATTTCGACGAGCTCGACCGGTCTTGGGCCGTCAACTTCCGAGAGCCTTGGCTCTGGGAGCGGCCCTACGACCTCCGACTGAGCCTGCTGAGAAGCCATCAGGACCGGGATGCCTATGATCTGTCGGCCCTGGCGTTCCAGGCGTCGCTGGAGCGCAGCTTCGGGGACTACCTCAAGGGCTCCCTCCTCTACACCCTGGAGGAGAACCGGCTCAGCGACGTGGTGGACGAGACCGTGCTGGGGGAAGACAGGATCAGCGCATACCTTCTCTCGGCGGTGGGGCCGGTCCTCGTGTGGGACTCCCGGGACGACCCCTTCAACCCGAGGCGCGGGTTTCACCACACTCTCCAGGCGGAGTGGGCCCTCGAGGCCTTGGGCTCCGAGGTGGAGTACGAGCGGTACGTGGGGTCGGTGAGCGGGTTCTTCAGCGCTGGGGACCTGACCTTGGCGCTCTTGGCCCGGGGAGGGATCGCCCTGCGCCAGGGCAGCACGGCGGACCTTCCCGTGAACAAGCGGTTCTTCTTGGGAGGCAGGAGCACCGTCCGGGGCTTCCAGAGGGACGAGGTCGGCCCCCGGGCCCAGGACGGGACCCCCGTGGGGGGCGACGTCATGGTCAACGTCAAGGCCGAGCTGCGGTTCCCGATGTGGAAGCGACTGGGGGGGGCCCTCTTCTGGGACACGGGCAACGTGTGGAATCAGGCCTCGGGCTTGCCCAGCGATTCCGGCCTTCGGCAGGGGGTGGGGGGCGGTCTCCGGTACGTGACCCCGGTGGGGCCCGTCTCCCTGGACGTGGGCTTCAACCTTGCCCGGCGGGAGGACGAGGATCCCTACGTGTGGTACTTCACCATCGGCAACGTGTTCTGAGAGCCCCGATGCCCCACCCTGCTCCCACCCGCCTCTTCCTCGTCCGCCACGGCGAGGTGTTCGGCGAGGGCGTGCTCCACGGGCACGTGGACGTGGCGCTCACCCCCCGGGGGAGGCAGCAGATGGAGGCGGTCGCGCAGCGACTGGCGGGGGAGGATTTGGCTGCGGTCTACTGCTCGGACCTTTCCCGCGCGCGTGAGGGAGCTCGGGCGGTGGCCTCTCCCCGGGGTCTGCCGGTCCGGGAGGACCCCGCTTTTCGGGAGCTGCACCTGGGGCGCTGGGACGACCGGTCCTTCGCAGTGCTGTGGCGGGAGGAGCGGGAGTTGCTGGAGCGTTGGCGGGCCGATCTGGAGGGGTTCGTGGTGCCCGGCGGGGAAAGCCTCTCCCAGCTGCGAGCCCGTGTGCTCCCGAGCCTGGAGGTCGCACTGGGACGACATCCGGGCAGAAGCCTGTGCCTGGTGGCTCACGGCGGAGTCAACCGGGTGATCCTGTTCGAGGCGCTCGGGGTGCCGCTGGCCCGGTTTCACTCCGTGGCCCAGGAATACGCGTGCCTGAACCAGATCGACTACCACCCCGACGGCCGCTCGATCGTGCGGTTGGTCAACGGCTGACCGGGCGTCTGCGGCCTGCCGAGGGGAGCCTGGATTCCCCTCCTGCTCGGCAAGCGAAGTCCGGGTGCCCCTACGTTTCGCCCCGCAATCCGCGGCCATTCGAAGGGGTGTCCCAGCCGTCCCCGGTGCGCCGGGCTTCACCCGTTTGCGCCGGACTCGGCGGGTCGGTCGATGCGGTACGGGGCTGCTCTCCGGGGCTCCCGGACTCCGCCCCGCGTTGTGGTGGAGGTTTCTGGGGCGGCCGTGTGCTTGCCAACCGCCGCGGCGTGGCTAGCTTGACCCCATAGGGGGGGCGCCGGGGGGAGGAGGTGTGCCCATGGTCGGCCGGTGGTGGGTGGTGGCCGGTTTGGCGGGAGCCGCCGGGTGCGCGGGCGTGGTCGCGCCGCCGGCGCACCGCGGCCAGATCGGGCAGGCGGTGCAGCGGGGGGCGGCCGTCGTCTCGGTCCAACTGCGCTCATCCGTAGCGGACCCCTACTACGTCCTCTCGGGGCCCAGTGAGACGTACCGGGCCTACCGGCTCACGGAGAGGTTCAGCAGGCACCTGGAGGCGTACGCCGCGCGAAAATCCGCGCCCGAGGGCCCGACAATCGACGTGACGGTGACGTTGGAGAGCGTCTCGACCGATTACCGCCAGATCGGTGGGGTCGAGCGGGAAGCCGGACGCGGCCTCGCGGGCGCCCCCCGGCACCAGTCGGTGCGGGTGGCCGCGGCGGGAACGGTTGCGGCGCTTCGGCTCCCGAGCCTGCTGACCGGGCGGGAATGGGACGGCGGGGGCTTGTCGATTCCCTACGAGATCACCAAGCGGGCGAGGCTGGCAGCCCTCGTGGAGGTGTCCTCCTCCGGAAGATCCCTCGCAAGGGAAACGGTGAACGCCGAGGCGGAGGAGATCGTCTCCTGGGAGGACCACGACGCGTGGGCCTATGACTACTCGGCGGTGTTCGAGGCGTTGTTCCGCAAGGTGGTGGCGGAGGTGGACCGCATCGTGGACCAGGCGGCCGCGGGGTTGGCCCCTTGAGGAAGCTCAGGCGCCCCCTCCGGGGTCGGGCAGCCCGAGAACCTGCTCCATCCGTCGGACCTCGGAGAGGGTGAAGGCCCGGAGCAGGATCGCGCGCTGGGAGGAGAAGAGGGTGGTGGCTTCCCTCCTGGTACCCTCGAAGCACCGGAGCATGTCCTGGTCGTAACGGCTCCACCCGGTCTGGAAGAAGAGTTCGTTCTTCGGGGTGGTCACGACCCGGATGCCGTTGACTCGGATCAGGTCCAGTGGGAACAGGGCGCAGGAGAAGGGCTTGGTCTCGTGTACCGCGCACACCTCGCCGATGAGGTGTGCGCAGCGGGTCTCCACCTTGCAGCACAGGTTCGGTCCCAGGAGCGGGCGGCAGCGCTCCGGGTCACAGGACCATGGCTCCGCGAGGAGCGGGTCGACGAGCAGGTCGCGGCGGGCGGGCAGGAGGGTCTCCAACAGCACCTGGAGGGCGAAGCTCCAGGGGGCGTCGGTGAAGATCTCGTCGTCGTCCCCCAGGGTGGGGCGGATCGGGCTCGGGGATCGGGTCACGGGTGTCCTCCCCTGGATCGGGGATCCTCGGTGCCGGAGGCACGGTCGGGGGGTTGCAGGGGGGCGTCACTGCCGGCGGGAGAGGGGAAGATCCCATGGAGGGGACCTTCGGGAGCACCCGCGTCGTGCTCGTACAGGGTGACCTCACGCAGCAGGCCGTCGATGCGATCGTCAACGCGGCCAACCCCTCCCTTCTCGGAGGAGGGGGGGTGGACGGCGCGGTCCACCGGGCCGGCTTCGTGATCCACACCGTGGGGCCCGTTTGGCGGGGAGGGGACCGCGGCGAGGCAGAGGTCCTGGCGAGCGCCTACCGGGAGAGCCTCGCCCTGGCCGAGGCCCGCGGCCTGCGCACCGTGGCCTTCCCCTCGATCTCCACGGGGGCCTACGGCTACCCGCTGGAGGAGGCTGCGGACACCGCACTGACTGCGGTCGGCGGGTTCCTCCGGGCCGGGAGTGGGCTGGAGGAGGTCCGCTTCGTGCTCTTCTCGGAGGGACACCTGGCTGCCTACGAGCGCGCCCTGGGGGAGCTCCCCTAGGCGGTCCCCGCCGGGCTCTCCCGCGGTGCCGCGGGGGGCCGGTCCATTGGAGGGCCCGTGGCGCGGCCGGACCTTCCCCGGGAGGGGACCCGAGGGTGACCGGCCCGGGACCTGGCCCCGGGGACAGCCGGAGACCGCGAAACCACCGCGAACCGGGACCACCGCTCCCTCACACCTCGAACAGGAACGAGAGATCGACGGCGCGGGCCGAGTGGGTGAGCGCTCCTGCGGAGATCAGGTCGACCCCGGTCTCGGCCACCGCCCGCAGTCGGTCCTCGGTGATGCCCCCGGAGGCTTCCAGGAGTGCCCTGCCGGCGGTCCGGCGCACCGCCTCCGCCATGTCGCCCAGGGACATGTTGTCGAGCAGCACGGCGTCCGCCCCGGCTCCGAGGGCCTGCCCCAGCTCGTCCAGGCTCGTGACCTCGACCTCGATCTTCAGGGTGTGGGGCACATGGGCGCGGGCAGCCGCCACCCCCGGCGCAATGCCGCCGCCCGCCCGCAGGTGGTTCTCCTTCAGAAGGACCCCGTCGTAAAGCCCGGCGCGGTGGTTCGCGCCGCCTCCCACCCGCACGGCGTACTTCTCCAGGGCGCGAAGACCGGGAGTCGTCTTGCGGGTGTCCACGAGCCGCGCCCGGGTGCCCTCGAGGTGGCGGGCCCAGCGGGCCGTGAGGGTCGCGATCCCCGAGAGGCGCTGCAGGAGGTTCAGGGCGGTGCGCTCGCCGGTGAGGAGCACCCGGGCGTCCCCCGCGACCTCCAGGACCCGGGTGCCGGCAGCCGCGTCGTCCCCCTCACGGCAGAAGAGCTGCCAGCGGAGGTCCTTCCCCCCGAGGAGCTCAAAGGTCCGCAGGAAGCCGGCAAGGCCCGCCAGTCGCAGGGGTTCCTTGGCGATCAGCACCCCCCGGGCCCGGCTTCCGGCCGCCACGACCGCCTGGGTCGTGACGTCCCCCGGGCCCACGTCTTCTTCCAGGGCCGCCCGGAGCACGCGGTCGGCGGCGAGCAAGGGAAAGTCCATCACTTCTCGCTCCTCAGGCGGCCGAGAGGACGCGCTCGAGGCTCGCCCGCAGCTTCGCGAGGGCCTCCTGGGCCTCGGCCGACCGGGCCCTCTCCTTCTCCACCACGGCGGTCGGCGCTCGATCCACGAAGTGGGGATTCCCCAGCTTGGCGTCGAGCCGTGTCCACTCCGCCTCCGCCCTCTCGATCTCCTTTCGGAGCCTGCGCTCCTCCTCCCCCAGGTCTAGGAGCCCCGCCAGGGGCAGGAATATCTCCAGGCCCGGCGCCACGGCCACCGCCGCCTGCTCGGGTTTGGGGGCCCCTGCGGCCAGGAAGCGCAGCTCGCCGATCCCGGCCAGGGTGCGCAGCCCCTCGACCTCCTCGCGCAGGACCGAGAGCACCCCCTCGTCTCCCTGGAGGATGGCCGTGACCTTCCGGGAAGGCGGCACGTTGCTCTCGCCGCGGACGTTCCGGACGGCCGATACGGCGGCCTGGAGGAGCTCCACGCGGGCGGTTGCCGCCTCGTCGGCGGGAAGGTCCTCGGGGCGGGGGAAGGGAGCCCGGGCGAGGCAGTCCGGCCGTTTCCCGAGGAGCTCCGGCCAGGGGAGACGGCTCCAGAGTTCCTCGGTGACGAAGGGCATGAAGGGGTGCAGGAGCCGAAAGGTGGCGTCCAAGGCCCGCACCAGGGTCTGCTGGGTGCCCCGCCGCGCCGTCCCCTCGGGGCTTCCGTGAAGGGGGCGTTTGGCCATCTCGATGTACCAGTCGCAGAGCTCCCGCCACAGGAACTGATAGGCGGCGCCGGCGGCCTTGTCGAATTCGTATCCGTCGAGGTTGCGGCGCACCTCCGCCGTCGCCGCCCGCAGGCGGGTGAGGACCCAGCGGTCCTGGGGCAGCAGCTGGTCGAAAGGCACCTCGGCTGCCTCGGGGTCGAGGTCGTCCAGGTTGCCCAAGGCGAACCGGGCGGCGTTCCATATCTTGTTCACGAAGCGCGAGTAGCCCTCGATGCGCTCGGTGGAGAGGCGGACGTCCCGCCCCTGGGCCGCGAACGCGCACAGGGTGAACCGGAACGCGTCGGCCCCGTAGCGGTCGATCACCTCGAGGGGATCGATCACATTGCCTTTGCTCTTGGACATCTTCTGGCCCTGCTCGTCCCGGACCAGGGCATGGATGTACACCTCTCGGAAGGGCACGTCCCCCATGAACTTCAGGCCCATCATCATCATCCGGGCCACCCAGAAGAAGAGGATGTCGAAGCCCGTGACCAGGGCGCTCGTGGGATAGAACTTGGCGAGCTCGGGGGTGCGCGCGGGCCAGCCCATGGTGGAAAACGGCCACAGGGCCGAGGAGAACCACGTGTCCAGGACGTCGGTGTCCTGCTCCAGTTCCAGGGACCCGCAGCGCGGGCACGCGGCGGGGTCATCCCGGGCCACCGTCAGGCTGCCGCAGGCGGCGCAGTGAAAGGCCGGAATGCGGTGCCCCCACCAGATCTGCCGCGAGATGCACCAGTCGCGGATGTTCTCCATCCAGTGGTAGTACGTCTTCTCCCACTGGGCGGGCACGATCCGGGTGCGCCCCTCCCGCACGGCGGCCACGGCCTTCTCCGCCAGGGGCTGCACCCGCAAGAACCACTGGCGGGACACCAGGGGTTCGATGGCCGTGTGACACCGGTAGCAGTGCCCCACCGCGTGGGCGTGGGCCTCGTCCCCGAGCAGGGCCCCGCAGGCCTCGAGGTCCGACAGCACCCTCTGCCGGGCCTCGTAGCGGTCGAGACCGGCGTAGGCCTTGCCCGCCTCCGGGGTCATGGTGCCGTCCTTTCCGATGACAGCCACCAGGGGCAGGCCGTGGCGCAGGCCGATGGCAAAGTCCGTGGGGTCGTGGGCCGGGGTGACCTTCACGGCCCCCGTGCCGAAGGCCGGGTCCACCGCGGCGTCCGCCACCAGCGGGATCTCCCGGCCAACGAGGGGGAGCAGGAGCATCCTGCCCGTCTTGCCGCGGTAGCGGGCGTCCTCCGGGTGCACGGCCACGGCCGTGTCGCCGAGCATCGTCTCCGGCCGGGTTGTGGCCACCAGCACTGCCCCCGAGCCGTCCGCGAAGGGGTAGCGCAGGTTCCACAGCCGGCCCCGGGTGTCCTCGTGCTCCACCTCCAGGTCCGACAGGGCCGTCTGGCAGCGAGGGCACCAGTTGGTGATGTAATCCCCCCGGTAGATGAGGCCCTCGTCATAGAGCTGGCAGAAGACCTCCCGCACTGCTCGGGAGAGGCCCTCGTCCATGGTGAAGCGCTCCCGCTCCCAGTCGCAGGAGGCCCCCAGCCGCCGGAGCTGACGGATGATGGTCCCCCCCGACTCCTCCTTCCACTTCCACACCCGGGCGACGAAGGCCTCACGGCCCAGGGCCTCCCGGGAGCCGCCCTCCTGGGCGAGCATGCGTTCGACCACGTTCTGCGTGGCGATGCCCGCGTGATCGGTCCCGGGCATCCACAGGGCCTCGCATCCGTCCATGCGCTTGTAGCGGATCAGGACGTCCTGGAGGGTGTTGTTGAGGGCGTGGCCCATGTGCAGATTGCCCGTGACGTTGGGCGGGGGGATCACGATGGAGTATGGCGGCAGGGGAGAGGAAGGGTCGGCGTGGAACACCCCGCCGGACTCCCAACGTCGGTACCACTTCTCCTCGATGGGGTGGGGGTCGTAGGGGCCGAGCTCGGCCGGGCCGGCAGGCTGGGTGGGCGTGCTCATCGCGGGTCCTCGGTGTGGGGCGCCCCCGGGGCGCCCTGCTGACGTCGAAGGGGACGCCAGTCTACGGACGGGCAGGGTGGGGTGCAAGCACGTGGGGACCCCTGGGTCCACCGGCTGGTTGGCAAGCGGAGTCCGGGAGCCCCTGCGTTTCGCCCCGCAATCCGCGGCAATTCGAGGAGGTACCCCAGCAGTGCCCGGTGCGCCGGTCTTCACCCGCTTGCGCCGGCCTCGTCGGGTTGGCGGATGCGGTGCGGGGCTGCACTCCTGTGCTCCCGGACTCCGTCCCACAATCTGGCGGTGGATTCTGGGACCTCCTAGACCCACCGCCTGGCACGTGCTCGGGGTCGGGGAGCCCCTCGGCTCCGCCCCGCGATCCGCGACATCCGGACGACGCGTTGGCGAGGAAGCGGGTACGCCCCGCTCCACCCGTTTCTGCGGGCTTGGGCCGGTCGGTCGGGGCGGTACGGGGCTGCGCTCCACGGCTCCCCAATCCCGCCCGACATGTGGCGGTGGATTTGGGGAACTCGAGGTTCCTGTCCGCTTCTCTCCGCTCTCGCCCCCTGCCCTGTGCCCTACGCGGCGTCCGGAGGCTCCCTCTGGAGCTTCTCGATGGCTTCCCGGATGAGGCGCTCGGCCAGGGGGGGCACCACCTCCCAAACCGCCTTCTCGACCACAGCGGTCACCAGGGGGGTAAGTCTTTCTGCGGAGAGGCTCTCCTCCAGGGCCCGGCGCACCGCATCCGCTGCCCCCTCGGCCACCTGGGCTGCGATGGGTTCCGGCTCCGTGGCCTCGAGATCCCAGGGGATCGAGGAGAGGGGGGGCCGCTGTGGCTCTGCCCAGGTCGGATCGCCCTGGGGCTGCTCGTCCGCACTCCCCGCGGCGCTCGGGAAGACCTCTGCCCAAGGCACGCCCTCCTCCGAGTCCTCGGTCCCTGCCGACTCCCCGGGCTCCCCTTCGGGGGGGAGCTCCCCCAGCAGGTCCTCCGGCAGCTCCAACTCCCCGAAGGGCTCCCGGCCGGCTCCACGCTCCCCTGCTTCTTCCGGGGGCTCGCCCCTGGCCTCGAAGACTTCCTCCAGCGGCCTCTCCGGGGTCGGGGCAGGACCTCGGCCCTCCTCGGCCCAACCCTCCAGATCGATGTCTCCCAGGAGATCCTCTTCGTCCGGCTCCCCGGGTTCGGAGACTGTGGGGCCGAGGCCGAGTCCTTGCAGGAGCTCCTCCGCCACCGACCTTGGCGCTCCCCCTTCGGCCGCCGAGGGCTCCGCGTGGGATTCCACTGCCGCGGCACCCTCCCGGTCCCAGAGGGGCAGCTCGATGGGTTCGGAAACCTCCGGGTCCTTCCCTCCGGGGGCCGCCGGGCGCGACCCGAAGTCCTTCATCGCGGTACCGGGGTCCCACTCCAGCTCTCCCCACGCGGCCCCCGACGATGCCGCGGCCGCTTCCTCCGCCCCGACTCCGAGGTCCGCGAAATCCTCGCCGGGCTCCTCGGCAGGGGGAAGGGGTTCCAAGTCCTCCAGCCAGTCCACGTCCGTGAGCTCGTCGTCGGAGAGGTCGATGATCTCTACATCTCCCGGGGACGGCGAGGCGGTGGGCGTCGGATCGAGTGCTCGTGAGCTCGGAGGAAGCCCTTCGATGGCAAACCCCTCGTCCTCCCGAGGCTCCAGGGCGGGGTGTTGCAGGGCGTACTCCAGGGTGTCCACCAACTCGTGGGACTGGAAGGGCTTGCTCAAGACGACCGCGGCCCCCGCAGAAGCTGCCAGCTCTTCGCTCACCGTTCTGCCCATGAGGATGACCGGCACCTCGGCTCCCCCGAGGGCGGCGTGCAGGGTACGGCAGGCCTCGTATCCATCATCTCCCTCGCCCAGGCTCACGTCGCACAGCACGGCGTCGGGGAGCTCCTCCTCCAGGGCCGTGAGGGCCTCTTCCGTCGATGAGACCGCGGACACGGCCCAACCCTCCCCGGTCAGGGCGTAGCGGACCGCCTCCAGTATGGTGGAGCTGTCGTCCACGACGAGGAGCTTCTTAGGCATGCTGACCTCCCGGCTTGCAGTGAGGGTCTCGGGGCCCCCCCGCGGGGCGCCGCGGGGGGCCCAGGCCTGCCCCGCGGTCGTCTCCACTTTTCGACCGCGGCGGCCAAACCTGAACAGGGGGTGTCACAAAACCTTCCAGGGCTTGGGCATGAACACGTCTTCATAGAGCGTCAGCGCATAGCGGTCTGTCATGCCGGCCACGAAGTCCGTGGCCAGGGCCTCCAAGGGCTCCCCCGGGATCCCCTGGGCCAGGCCGTCCAGGAACCACTCCGGCTCCTGGACGCAGCGGGTGTAGAGCTCCTCCAGCACCTTGCTGGCCTTGACGAAGTCGTGGTGCACCTGGGGGTTCTCGTACACCCGATCGTACAGGAACTGACGAAGGGCGAGTACCGCCGCATGGACGTCGGCGCTGAGGGCAACCTGCTCCCAGTCCCGGTGCAGGGTCTCCCGGATCGCGTCGCGCACCATGGTATCGATCCGCTGACTGTGGGTCTCCCCCAGGCTCCGGCGGACCGCGGCCGGGATCTCGTTGCGTTGGATGACCCCGGCCCGCAGGGCATCGTCCACGTCGTGGTTGAGGTACGCGATCAGGTCCGCCAGGCGCACCAGTTGCGCCTCCAGGAATGCGTCGCTGTGCAGGATGTCGCCCTTGCCCTTCGTGTGGAAGAGGATCCCTTGGCGCACCTCCCAGGTCAGGTTGAGCCCCGCCCCGCCCCGCTCCAGCAGGTCCACGACCCGCAGGCTTTGGGCCGCGTGGTGGAAACCCTTGGGGTTCAAGCGGTTGAGCACCGCC
The DNA here is from genome assembly GCA_033551855.1 of Deferrisomatales bacterium. GTDB lineage: Bacteria > Desulfobacterota > Deferrisomatia > Deferrisomatales > JACRMM01 > JBFLZB01. Next base: position 29,037 of record JAWSUI010000019.1, on the reverse strand, counting down.
TCCCCGGCGTGCCCGAAGGGCGTGTGCCCCAGGTCGTGGGCCAGGGCGACCGCCTCCACCAGGCTCTCGTTGAGGCGCAGCGCCCGGGCCAGGGTGCGGGCAATCTGGCTCACCTCCAGGGTGTGGGTGAGCCGCGTCCGGTAGTGGTCGCCCGCGGGGGCCAGGAAGACCTGGGTCTTGTGCTTGAGCCGGCGAAAGGCCTTGGAGTGGAGGATGCGGTCCCGGTCGTGCTGGAACGGAGGCCGGATGTCGCACTCCGGCTCCTCCCGCACCCGGCCGCGTGAATCCCGAGACCGCGCGGCCTTCGGGTGGAGCATCTGGTCCTCTTGCCCTTCCAGGAACTCCCGGATGCTCGCCATGGCCTCGCCCTCGCGGGAGGGGTGGAGGCGCAAGCGTACCTCATCCCGGGCCGGGTTCCAACCGGGGAGGCAATCCCTGATCCACCGCCTGGCACGTGCTCGGGGTCGGGGCGCCCCTCCGCTCCCCTCTCGCAATCCGCGACATCCGGACGAGGCGTTGGCGAGGAAGCGGGTACGCCCGGCTTCACCCGTTTCTGCTGGCTTGGACCCATCGGTCGAGGCGGCACGGGGCGGCGCTCCGCGGCTCCCCGACCCCGCCCGAAAATCTGGTTCTTCCGGTAAACGACCGGGTGGGCCCGCCCACTCCGGCAGACGATGCCGGGCTGCACGGTGGGGGCGCTCCCGCGCCGCATCCGGAATCCTCGCGAGATTGCGGCTCCCGAAGCAGCAGCTCCGGTCGAGCGGCCGTCCGCCTACGTGGTCGGGCCCATTCGATCGTCCATGGACACGAGTACCCGGTCATTTCCCGGATGAGCCAGAATTCCGGGGGGCCGCCTTCCTGGCCGATCCGGGGATCGGGTGATACGATGGTCAGATGCCGGGGGGCGCGGGGTGAGCCATGGTGGAGGCGACGAGTCTCTACGGGGAGGCCCTCGAGAAGTTTCGCGAGGGGAGATACTACGAGGCACAGCAGGGGTTCGAGGCTTTGTGGCACCGTGCCCAGGGGGTCGAGCGGGAGCTCTATCAGGGGTGGGTGCTGGTCTGTGCCTCTTTGTTCCACAGGGACCGGGGCAATGCCCGGGGGGCGGCGGCCTGCCTGGATCGAGCCGAAGCCCACTGGAGCGGACTCCGGACCGCCCCGGCCGGGGTCGAGCCGCGCCGCGTGCTGGAGGCCGTGCGGGCCGTGGTGGATCGGGAATGGGTCCGCCCCGACCTGTCCGAGGCCGAGGAGGCCGGCCCTCGGGATCGAGAAGGGCGGGAGGAGGAGTGGTGAAACGGTGGTCCCTCCTCCTCTTGGCTGCGGTGGCGGTGGAGGGGTGCGCCGTCGTTTCGGCCCCGGTTCGCCGGGAGGCCGTGCCGGTGGGGCCCTTCGAGGAGTTCCGGCAGCGTCCCGAGACCCTGCTGAACCGGACCGTCATCCTTGGGGGAGAGATCATCGAGACGCGCAACCTCGCGGACGGGACCGTGATCCTCGTCCTCCATCGGCCCCTCGGCCTTGGCCAGTCCCCCCGGGCGGAGGCCCCGAGCGGTGGGCGCTTCCTCGTGCGCTTCGCCGAGTACCTCGACCCCGTCCTGTTCGCCCCGGGCCGAAGCGTTACCGTCGCCGGAAGGGTCCTGGGCGCCGAAACCGAGTTGGTGGGGGAGGCGCCCTATCGGTACGTGACCCTCGAGGGCCGGGAGATTCACCTCTGGAAGGAGCCGACTACCCCGCCGCCCCCGTACTGGTGGCCCCACGACCCCTGGTACCCCTGGTGGAACGATCCCCGGTACGGCCGCCGGCCCTGGCGGTGAGGCCCCCCCTCCCGCCGTTCGTGTCGTGGGAGCTTGCCCGAGCGGCCCACCGCGGCGCATCCGTCCCTCGGCGCAGGGAGGAGCGCCTGCCGTGCTGAGCGCTCCCCGTGTCCCGGGGAGCCCGGAAGCGGGGCCGCCGGCAGAGGTGGTGCTGGAGGCCGAGGGCCTGGTGAAGTCCTTCGGGGGGCTTCGGGCGGTGGACGGCCTGAGCTATCGGGTGCGGCGGGGGGAGTGCTTCGGTCTCTTGGGACCCAACGGGGCCGGCAAGACCACCACCATTCGCATGACCTACGGCTACAGCCCGATCACCGCCGGCAGCCTCCGGGTCTTCGGGTGGGACGTGGCGACCTTCCGCCGGGAGGTGGCCGCCCGGGTGGGGGTTTGCCAGCAGGACAACAACCTCGACCCGGACCTGACGGTGGAGGAGAACCTGGCGGTCTTCGCCCGGTACTTCGACCTCCCACGGGACCGAGCCGCACGTCGCGCCGACGAGCTGCTTCGCTTCATGGCCCTCGACCACCGACGCACCGCCCGGGTGATCGAGCTCTCCGGGGGCATGATGCGGCGCCTGGTGTTGGCGCGGGCGCTCATCAACGAGCCCGAGCTCCTGATCCTCGACGAGCCCACGACCGGGCTGGATCCCCAAGCCCGCCACCAGGTGTGGGAAAAGGTGGAGGAGCTTCGGGACCGGGGCCTCACCGTGCTCCTCACCACCCACTACATGGAAGAAGCGGCCCGGCTGTGCGATCGGCTCGTGATCCTCGACCACGGTCGGATCCTGGTGGAAGGAACGCCCTCGCAGCTCATCCGGGACCACGTGGGCCGGTACGTCATCGAGGTTGCCGAGCCGGGGGACGCCCTCCGCGCGTATCTGGCGACCCAGGGGCTGGCGGTGGAGGACCTGGGACACCGTCTCTTCGTCTACGGCGAGGACGGGGACGCCGTCTTCCACCGCATCGCCGAGGAACACTGCACGGGGGGGTGCGTCATGCGCATGGCGACCCTGGAAGACGTGTTCCTCAAGCTCACGGGGAGAGGGCTGCGGGAATGAGGAGCCCGGTGGGCGACGTGTCCTGGCGTCTCCGGAGGGTGTGGCAGCGAAACCTCACCGTCTACCGGAAGACCTGGAAGATCGGCTTCCTGCCGCCCCTCCTGGAGCCGCTCTTCTACCTGGTGGCCTTCGGGGCGGGGCTGGGCGCGCTGGTGGGCGAGGTGACCTACCGAGGCGAGACGGTGCCTTACGTCCGTTTCATCGCCCCGGCGCTGCTGGCCATCGCGATCATGCAGAACGCCTTCTTCGAGACCACTTACGCGTCCTACGTGCGCATGTACTACCAGAAGACCTTCGAGGCCATGCTCGCCACCCCCCTCTCCCTTGAGGACGTCATCACCGGGGAGATCCTCTGGGGCGCGACGAAGTCCCTCATCGCGGCGACACTGATGCTCGGGGTGCTCACCCCCTTCGGCCTGGTCGCCTACCCCCACGTCCTCTTGGTGCTCCCCCTCGCCGTCCTGGGCGGCGCCGCGTTCGGGTGCGTCGGGATGTGGTTCACCGGCATGGTGCCCAACATCGAGGTGTTCAATCTCCCGGTGTTCTTGTTCGTGACCCCGATGTTCCTCTTCAGCGGCACCTTCTTCCCCCTCGAGTCCCTCCCCCACTGGGCCCAGGCCTTCGCCCAGGTCTTCCCCCTCACGCACCTGGTCTCCCTGGTCCGGGCCCTGGCCCTGGGGCGGGCGGAGCCGGGGCTCTGGTTCCCCCTGCTCTACCTGGCGGTCTTTGCAGGGGTCTTCTACCCCCTGGCCGTGGCCCGCATGCGCCGGCGCCTCATCCGCTAGACCAGGGGTCCCCCTCCACAGCGCGGTGTGGATAACCTGTGGGAAACCCTGGGGAGGCCGGCGGCCATCCCCGGCCATTCGGGGGTTGCCCCGTCGGCGATGAAATCTTGTGCACTCAACGGGAATGTTGATTTGGAAGGCTTTTTTGGCGGTGTGGGCCGAAAAGCGCTTGCCTCACGGGCGCATTTGGGAAGTCAACGGAAGTTATCCACAGGTTGACCGGTTGTCCCGCAGAGGAGCTCGACTGAAATCGGTGTTTCCCGGTCCCGAGGGGAACTTTCTCGCGGCTCTCACCGCAGCCCGAGTTCGCCCCGACTCCCTGCTCCTTCTCGGGTCTCCGGGGGGGGGCGGGGGGGGCGTCGATCCCTACCGGGCCGGGCCACAAGGAAGGCCCCGGGGTTCCACGGCGAACCCCCGTGCCGAGAGGGCACGGCACAGGGCGTCGATGTGGTCCTCCCCCCGGGTCTCGACGCTCACCTCGACCCGGGTGCGGCCCAGAGGCAGGTCCACACCGAGGCGGTCGTGAAAGATGTGGAGGATGTTGGCCTGCTCCTCGCCGACCACCGACAGCAGGGTCCCCAGGGAGCCCGGCACGTCGTCGAGCACCACGGCGAAGCGCAGGATGCGGCCGGTACGGATGAGGCCCTGCTCCAGGATGCGGTCGAGCACGTTCAGGTCCACGTTCCCGCCGCTCACCACCACGGCGATCCGCTTCCCCCGGACCCTGTCGGGGGGGGCGGCCAGGAGGGCCGCCAGAGCGGCGGCGCCGGCTCCCTCCGCCAGCACCTTCTTCTTCTCGAGGAGCTGCACGATGGCCATGGCGATTCGGTCCTCGGCCACTTGGAGGACCTCCGCCACCGAAGAGGCCAGGACCGGATACGTGACCGTGCCGACCCGGGAGACCAGGATGCCGTCCGCGATGCTGCGGGCCGGCGTCACATCCATCGGACGCCCCGCCTGCAGGGCCAAGAGGGCAGAGGGGCACGCCTCCGACTGGACGCCGACGACCCGCACCCCGGGCCTGCAGGAAACCGCCTGCGCGATTCCCACGATCAACCCGCCGCCGCCCACCGGAACCCAGATCTCGTCGAGCCGCGACACCTGCTCCAGGATCTCGAGCCCCACCGTCCCCTGGCCGGCCACCACGTCCTCGTCGTCGTAGGGGTGCACGAAGGTGTACCCCTGCGCGGCGAGCTCCGCGGCCCTCTCGAGAGCCTCGGCCACGGAGCGCCCGTGGAGGAGGACCTCGGCCCCATAGCCCCGGGCGGCGAGTTGCTTGGAGATCGGGGCCCCCCGGGGCATCACCACCGTGGCGGGCACGCCCACCCACTTCGCGGCTAGGGCCACCCCCTGGGCGTGGTTCCCCGCGGAGGCGGCGACCACCCCCTTGGGGCCCACGCCCTCCCGGCAGCGGGAGAGCTTGAACAGCGCCCCACGCACCTTGAAGGAGCCGGTACGCTGCAGGTTCTCCAGCTTCAGGTAGACCTGGGCCCCCGTGACTTGGCTGAAGTGCTCCGAGAGGAGCAGGGGGGAGGGCGGCAGGTGGGCCCGGAGGACCCCCAGGGCGTTCCGGATGCGGGCGATGTCGGGCATGGACCCTTCCTGTGGACGGATGCGCGGGGGGTGAGGGCGCTTCCCGCGGGACCGGGGACGCGGACCTCGGAACCATACCGGCACCGGGCTCCGCTGCAAGGGAATCGGTTTTCCGAACAGGTTTGACGCGCTCGGATGAAACGCTACCCTGTCGGGTGACGCGGCAGGGAACCTGCGCCGCTCGGGAGAGCCCATGTACCTGGAGCGCTTCGATCCCTTGAGGGGCGAGAGGCTCGAGATCCTCGACGCCGACGGTCGGGTGGAGGAGTCGCTCCGCCCCCCGGTCACGGACGACCGCGTCCGCCGCCTCTACGGCCGCTTGCACGCCATCCGGGCCGCCGACCGGATGGCCCTGAAGCTCCAGCGGGAGGGCCGGATGGGAACCTACGCGCCCATGGAGGGTCAGGAGGCGTGCCAGTTGGCGGCCGATGCGCTGGGAGCATCCGATTGGCTCGTGCCGTCCTACCGGGAGACGGGGGCCATGTGGCTGCGCGGGGTGCCCCTGGCCACGCTATACCGGTACTGGATCGGGGACGAGCGGGGCAGCGTGTGGCCCGAGGAGCTGCGCGTCCTGCCGGTCTCCATCCCGGTGGGGAGTCAGGCCCTGCACGCCGTGGGGCTCGGCTGGGCCATGAAGCTGCGCGGGGAGGCCTCGGCGGTCTTGGTGTACTTCGGGGACGGGGCCACCTCCGAGGGCGAGGTGCTCGAGGCCATGAACTTCGCCGGGGTCTTCGGTACGCCCACCGTCTTTTTCTGCCAGAACAACCAGTACGCCATCAGCGTGCCCCGGAAGCGCCAGACCGCCGCCCGGACCATCGCCCAGAAGGCCGTGGCCTTCGGCTTCCCGGGGATCCAGGTCTACGGCAACGACCTGCTGGCTGTGCTGGGCGCGGTGGGCGAGGCTCTGGACCGGGCGCGGTCGGGGCAGGGTCCGGCCCTCGTGGAGGCGCTCACCTACCGCCTGGGTCCCCACACCACGGCCGACGACCCCACCCGGTACCGCGACGACACCGAGGTGGCCCGCATGCGGGCCTTCGACCCCTTGCTGCGGGTGCGCCGGTACCTGGAGGGCCGGGGACTCTGGTCCGAGGAGGACGAGGTGGCCCTCGAGGCCTCGGTCCGGGAGGAGGTGGACCGCGCGGTGGCCGAGGCCTACTCCCTGCCGGAGCCCGACCCGGCAGGGATCTTCGACTACACCTATGCCGAGCTCCCGCCGGATCTGCGGCGCCAGAAAGAGGCGTTCCTGCAGTTCCTCGGAGAGGAGGCCTCCGGTGGCTAGGCTCAACCTGGTGTCCGCGCTGAACCTCGCCCTGGACCAGGAGATGGCCCGCAACGACCGGGTCGTCCTCCTGGGGGAGGATGTGGGGGGAGAGGGAGGCGTCTTCCGGGTGACCGAGGGCCTCCAGGACAAGTACGGACCGGAACGGGTCGTGGACACCCCGCTTGCGGAGGCCGGCATCGTGGGTGCGGCCCTTGGGCTGTCCCTCGGCGGCATGCTTCCGGTGCCCGAGATCCAGTTCGAGGGATTCCTCTACCCGGCGCTGAACCAGCTCTGCAACCACATCGCCCGCTACCGGACCCGGACCCGGGGGGGCAGGCCGGTGCGTCTCGTGCTCCGCTGCCCCTGGGGGGGCGGGATCCACGCCCCCGAGCACCACTCGGACGCCCCCGAGGCCCTTCTGGCCCACACCCCCGGGCTCACGGTCGTGACGCCCTCGAACCCCTACGATGCAAAGGGCCTCCTCACGGCAGCGCTGCGGCACCCGGACCCGGTGGTCTTCTGCGAGCCCAAGAGGATCTACCGCGCCATCAAGCAGGAAGTGCCCGAGAAGGAGTTCCTGGTGCCCATCGGGCAGGCAGCGGTGGTCCGGGAGGGGTCGGACGCCACGGTGGTGGCCTGGGGGGCGCTCGTCCGCGAAGCCCTGGCTGCGGCGGATCTCCTGGCTGGTGACGGAGTCTCGGTCGAGGTGATCGACCTGCGGACCCTCGCGCCTCTCGACGCCGAGACGGTCGTCGCCTCGGCGGTGAAGACGGGCCGTGTCGTCGTGGCCCACGAGGCCCCCCGCACCTGCGGGCTCGGGGCCGAGCTCTCCGCCCGGGTCACGGAGGAGGCCCTGGTCCACCTCCTGGCCCCCGTCGTGCGGGTGACGGGGTTCGACACGGTGGTGCCCCTGGCGAAGCTCGAGCACCACTACCTGCCCGGCGCCGAGCGGATCGCCGCGGGCGTGAGGAGGGCCACGGCGTTTTGAGGCGCGACCAGTGACGCGTGACGGGGGTGCGAACCTCGGCCTCGCCCCTGTTCCATAGGTCCCATGTGCCCCATAGGTCCCATCGGATCCCCAACCCGCAACCGACAACGGACAACCGACCCATGCCATTCGAATTCCGGTTTCCCGATGTGGGAGAGGGCATCGCCGAAGGCGAGATCGTGGAGTGGAAGGTCCGGCCCGGCGACGTGGTCGAGGCCCACCAGACCCTCGTGGTGGTGGAGACCGACAAGGCGGTGGTGGAGCTCCCGTCCCCCGTGGCCGGAGTGGTCCGCGCCACCCGGGGCGCCCCCGGCGACGTGATCCCCGTGGGCGAGGTGCTGGCGGTGATCGACGAGGACGGCGAGGGGACCGTTGAGGCCACTCCATCCCCCGGGGACCGGGAGGACGCCGGGGTGCCCGACGTCCCGATCCCCGGGGGCCGCCCCCGGCACGGGCTTCCCCCCCGGGCCGAGCCCCCTTCGGTGCCCGTGGCCCGCGGCTCGGTGGGGGTGGTGGGGGAGCTGGAGGAGGCTCCGGACGACGCGGAGGCCCCGCCGGGAGGCGTGACCCCCGGCGTGACGCCCGGACCGCTCTCGCGGGCCAGGGCCCCGATCCTCCCCCGGGACCGGATCCTGGCACGTCGGCTCGGCATCGATCCGGACGCCCTTCGGGGTACCGGGCCCGGCGGCAGGGTGACGGAGGCCGACCTCCGCCGAGCCGCCGACCGGGGTCGGCCGGGCCGGGAAGTGACCCCCCCCGAAGGGCGAGCGGACGAGGATGCCTGGGGCCCGGTGGAGCGGGTGCCCTTGCGGGGGGTGCGGCGGAAGGTGGCGGAGGCCATGGTCCGCTCCCTGGGTGCCGCGGCCCAGGTCACCACCACGGACGAGGCGAGGGTGGGCCTCCTGTGGCACATCTGGCAGAAGGAGAAGGCGGCGGCGGCGGCGGAGCTCGGGGTGCACCTGACTCTCCTGCCCTTCGTGATCAAGGCCGCGGTCTCCGCCCTGAAGCGGGACTCGTGGCTCAACGCGGCGTACGACGACGAGGCGGGGGAGGTCGTCCTCAAGGGCTATTACCACGTGGGCGTGGCCGTGGAGACTCGGGACGGGCTCCTGGTCCCGGTGGTCCGGGACGCGGACCGAAAGTCGGTCCTCGAGGTGGCCCGCGAGCTCCAGGACCTCTCGGCCCGGGGCCGGGCCCGCACCCTGGGGCTCGAGGAACTGCGCGGGGGCACCTTCACCGTCAGCAATTACGGAGCCATCGGCGGCCTCTACGCAACGCCCATACTCCATCCCCCGGAGGCGGCCCTGCTGGGGCTCGGGCGCGCCGCGGACCGGCCCGTGGCGGTGGCGGGGGCCCTGAAGGTCGAGAAGACCCTCCCTTTGTCCCTCACCTTCGATCACCGGGTGGTGGACGGCGCCACCGCCCAGCACTTCCTCGGGAACGTCGTCCGAAACCTGGAGGACCCGGATCGGTTCCTGGTCGGGGCCTGAATCCAGGGAATCCCAGGAGAGAGCGCCATGACGCGATCGCTGCCGGCGTCCCTGGAGGGGAAGACCGCCTACCTGGCCACCGCTGACGAAGGGGGGGTCCCCCACCTGGCCGTCGGGGAGGTGGAAGGGCAGGCGTCGGGCGGGGTGCTGTTCCGGGGCTGGCTGTGCCCGCGGACCCTCGCCAACCTCGATGCCAACCGCAGAGTGGCCCTCGCGGTGGGCCTGGGCCCCGACGGGGTCCAACTCGTCGGGACCGTGGAGGAGAAGAGCGTCGATGCCGTTCTCGACGGCTACGGCCTGGCGTCGGAGGACGTCCCCCAGGTCCGCTACCGCTTGGTCGTGCGGCCCGCCGAGGCGCTGCGGATGACCGACCGGGCCCACACGGACCGCCCGCTCCCCTGACCCTGCCGGTGCCGCCTCCCGCTGCGCGGCCCGTTCCCGGCGAGGCCCCGGGGCCGGGCGAGGGACGAGGGGTGCGCTCTTTCGGCCCCGGGACGTGGTAGACTGCCCCTGCTCCGCCCCCCCCGGAACCGGAAGGAGCGAGCGCCCTTGCCGCTGCGTTACCGCATCGCGATCCTCAGCGTCCTGTGTCTCCTGCCCGTGGTGACGGTGTCCTCGATCGCCGTCGTGAGGCTGGCAGCCAGGGACCTCTGGAAGGAGTCCGAGAACTACGCGGTGGCCTTCGCCGACACCGTGCGCCGGGCCACGCGCCACGCCATGCTGACCTTCAGCCGGGAGGACGTGGACGCCATTCTGGACTCCGTCTCCCAGCAGGCCGGGGTTCGAGGGATTCGCGTCTACGACGGGCGGGGCGAGTACCGCCATCCCCTCGGTGGCGAGGCCCCGGACCTGGACCTGGCCGGACAGGGCTGCACCGCCTGCCACCCCGACTCCCGGGATCTCTCCGCGGAGGCCGGCCCCTGCCTGCACCGCGAGGGGGAAACCTTGCGCCTGTACGCGCCGATCCACACGGAGCCCGACTGCTTGGGCCCCGGCTGCCACACCGCCGGGGAACGCCTGCTCGGCGTGCTCGAGGTGGAGACCGACGTCTCCCACATCGAGGGCCACGTGCTCAGCCTCGCCGGGAGGGCGGTGGCCGGGGGCCTCCTGGTGCTCGCCGCCGCCGCGCTTCCCCTGCTCCTACTCCTCCGGTGGGTCTTCGAGAGGCCGCTGGCGGAGTGCCTGCGCCTGGTGCGGGCCGTCGGGCGGAGCGACCTCACGGCCCGGAGCCGGCTGCGCAGGACCGACGAGTGGGGCGAGCTCCTGGGCGCCTTCGACATCATGATCGGGGCTCTGGCCCGGGCGCGCACCGACCTGGAAGCCCTCAACCGCAACCTCGAGGCCCAGGTATCGGCCCGCACCGCGGACCTCCAGGTGGCCCTGGGAGCCGCCCAGGAGAGCGACCAGGTGAAGACCGAGTTCATGGCGGGGATCAGCCACGAGCTCGCCACGCCGCTCCAGGCGGTCATCGGGTACGCGGACCTCCTGCTGGACGGGATCGAGGGCGAGCTCGCCCCGGAGCAGCGGCGGGACATCGAGACCATCCGCCGGAACGGGGCGCGCCTCCTCCATCTGGTGGAGAACCTGCTGGAGCTGGCCCGCTTGGAAAGTCAACGGCGCTTCCTGTGCATCGACCGGATCCGGGTCGAGGACGTGGCCGAGTCGGTGGTGGAGGCGGGCCGGCGCCTCGCCGCGGACAAGCCGGTGGAGGTGGTGCTGCGGCTGGAGCGCGGGTGCCCGCCGGTCCTGGGGGAGGCCGCGGCGCTGCGCAACGTGGTCTTCAACCTCGTGGAGAACGCGGTGCGCCACACCGACCAGGGGGAGGTGTCGGTGATCGTGCAGCGCGCAGCGGACGGAGGAGTGGAAGTGGTGGTCTCCGACACGGGCGCCGGCATGGAGCCGGAGGTCCTCGACGCCGCTCTCCGGGGCTTCGTACCCAAGGCCGGCGGCGGGGGCCTGGGTGTGGGGCTCTCCCTGGCCCGCCGGATCACGGAGCTCCACGGGGGGGTGTTCTCGGCGGAGAGCGCCGTGGGCACGGGGACCCGCGTGTGCGTGCGGCTGCCGCCGGCCGACCCTCCGGAGGAGCCGGGGCTCAAGCCCCCCGGAGGCGGCGAACCCGCTGCCTGAGCCGTTCCCCGCGGCGTTCCAGCGCCTCCCGGTCCGCCGGGGTCCAGGGTCCCCCCTCCAGGGCGTTCTCCACGAGCGCCAGCGCCGCGGCCGGATCCCGCCGCCGCCGCTCGAGTAGGACGGCCGCCTCCACTGCGGGGAAGGGGTCGGTGGGTCGCAGCCGACGCAGCTCGGCGCAGGCCTCCAACGCCTCGTCCCAACGCCCCCCCGCCTTCCGGGCGGCGAGGAGCTCCCGCAGGCCACGTTCCCGCTCCCTCCTCGGCAGGGCCTCCTCACGGAGACCGGCTTCCAGGAACGGCTCTGCCGCTTCCCGCCGTCCCCGGCGGCTGTGGAGGAGCCCCAGGCCCAGGGCCGGGGTCCGGCGGGCGGTGTCCGCCGCCCACAGGAGGCCGGCCAGGCTCAGGAGGTCGTCCCGATTGTGGCGGAACACCGCGGCCAGGCCCTCGTCGGCCCCCCGCCGGAGGTAGCCGTAGTACAGGGCCGGGATCTCGGCGCCCGGGACGTCGCCGACCCGCCGGTGGCCGAGTATGCCGGCTTCCAGGGTGGCCAGGCGGCAGTCGGGGTGCCCCCGCCGCCAGAGGGTGCGGGCCGGGTGGAGGAGGTCCAGGTGGGCCGCCCCGGCCAAGGGCCAGGGGCGGCGGTTCAGGACGTAGCGGTTCTCCAAGAGGGGTCCGTCGTAGGCCCGGCCGTTGTAGGTCACCAGGCAGCGCACCCCCGCCAGCTCTTCCGCCAGGGCTTCCAGGAGGGCCGGCTCCCGATCGAGCTCCTCCAGGAAGAGCTGGGCCACCCGGAAGCCCCGGCCCGGCACCCAGCGGGCGACCCCCACCAGGAACGGCACGGTCCCGGCGCCCCCCGCAAGGCCCGTCGTCTCCGTGTCGAGGAAGGCCACCTCGGAGGCGTTCGCCAACGCGCCCAGGTGCTCGGGGAAGAGGGCCCGGGCCCCGGGTCCGGGGAGCGTCCCGAGCTCGACCGTCGGGACGCATCCGTGGAGGTAGCCCGTCGGGGCCGTCCACTCCGCCACGAAGGCCGGGCCCGAGGGGGCCTGCCTGCGCCGGCCGGGGACGAAGCGGTCGACGGCGGCCGCCGGGGTCCCGGGTGCCGGAGGGGGGATCTGGGCGGCGGGCACCACCCGGCCGGCCCCCAACAGGCGGTCGAGTCGGGCGCGGAGCTCCTCCGGAGCCCCGGCCTTCCCTTCCCGTCCCAGCCGCTGCAGCCGTTCCCGGAGCTCCCTCACGACGCCGTCCCTGCCCGCAGCACCGCCAAGGCCGCGGCCTTGGCCCCCTCGCCGGAATCCCCGGCGGGGCCCACGCAGGAGGGGCAACCGGCCTCGCAGGGGCAGGCCGCCACGAGCTCCAGGGCGGCGGCCAGGAGCTCCCGGGCGCGCAGGTGGATCCCCTCGGCGAGCCCGCTTCCCCCGGGGTAGCGCTCGTAGAGGAAGACCGTCGGCCGCAGGGGGCCCTCCTCCCCGGCCCCCTCGCCCGCGATCCGGGGGCCCCCCGCGGCGCCGGCGGTCAGGGCGAAGCTCCAGCGCCCCTCCCGATCCCCCAGGGCGCGCCCCAGGTCCCCCACGTCGCACAGGCACCGCAGGGCGGCCAGGTGCTGGAGGGCGTAGGAGACCCCCGCCAGGCCCTCCAGGAAGGCCCAGGGCGGCAGCCCCAGGCGCTCGGCGAGCCCCGGGTCGAAGGTCCACCACGCGGCGGTGGTGTGCATCTCCTGGTCCGGCAGGTCCACCTCCCCGTACCCGATGTTCTCCACCGTGTAGAACTTGAGCTTCTTGTAGCCGGGCACGTGGGTGAGCACGTGCACCTCCCCCCACTCCCCCTCGCCCCAGGGGCCCGTCCCTGCGGCGAAGGACTCGAGGATCCGCACCTTGGAGGAGGTGACGGCCTGGGTGTAGTACTCCGTCTCCACCCGGCGCACAAAGGCCTTCCGCGCCGTCCAGTCCAGGCGGTCCACGTGGTGGGGCCGGCTCTCCACCATGTAGATGGCCCCCTCGTGGATCGTCGTGGGTGCGCTCTCGAAGTCCACCTCGGCGATCACCCGGGGCGGGCCCTCGGTCACGTCCACCACGGCGAAGTTCTCGGGCTCGGCGGTGCGCAGGGCCACCTGGTCCGCGGGGTAGGAGTCCTCGGTCCAGTGCCAGCGCGCCCCGGCCCGGCGTACCACCCCCTTCTCCTCCAGGTAGGCCAGGATCTCCCCCAGGGGTTGGGCGCCGAAGGCCTCGCCCTCCTCGAAGGGGAGCTCGAAGGCCGCGCACCGGATGTGGGAGACGAGCACGTGGAGGTTGTCCGGGTCGATGAGCCCCAGCTCCGGTGCCCGGCCCACCACCGCTTCCGGGTGGGTCACCACGTACTGGTCCAGCGGCAGGCTCGAGGCGATGAGCACCGCGGCGCTCGCCCCGGCCCGGCGGCCCGCGCGGCCGGCCTGCTGCCAGGTGCTCGCCACGCTCCCCGGGTACCCCACCAGCACCGCGGCCTCCATCTGCCCGATGTCCACCCCGAGCTCCAGGGCCGTGGTGGAGACCACCCCCCGGATCGTTCCGTCCCGGAGCCCCGCCTCGATCTCGCGCCGGAGGTTGGGCAGGTAGCCGCCCCGGTAGCCCCGGATCGTCCCCCGGCGGTCCGGTCGCTTCTCGAACCGGTCCTTGAGGTAGTGGGTGAGCACCTCCACCTGGAGCCGGCTCCGGGTGAAGGCGATGGTCTGCACGTCGGCCCGCAGGAACCGCCCCGCCACCTTCCGGGCCAGGGTCACGGGGGAACCCCGCACCCCCAGGGCCTGATCCAGGACCGGGGGGTTCATGAGGAGCAGGTGCTTCCGGCCCCGGGGGGCGCCGGACTCCGTGACCTCCTCCACCTCCGCCCCCGTCAGGGACTGGGCCAGGTCCCGGGGATTGGCGATCGTCGCGGAGCACAGCAGGAACACGGGCTCCGAACCGTGGAACCTGGCCACCCTCTGGAGCCGTCTCAGGACGTTCGCCACGTGGGAGCCGAAGATGCCCCGGTAGACGTGCATCTCGTCCACCACCACGTAGCGCAGCCCGGAGAAGAACCGCGCCCACCGGGGGTGGTGGGGCAGGATGCCCGTGTGGAGCATGTCCGGGTTGGTGAGCACCACCTGGGCCTCCTCCCGCACCCGGCGGCGGACGTCCTGGGGGGTGTCGCCGTCGTAGGTCTGGGCCTTCAGTGAACGGGGGAGGCGCTCCGACAGGCCGTGGAGCTCGGCAAGCTGGTCCTGGGCCAGAGCCTTGGTGGGGAAGAGGTACAGGGCCCGGGCCCCCGGGTCGGCCAGGAGCGCCGAGAGCACCGGGAGGTTGTAGCAGAGGGTCTTGCCCGAGGCCGTCGGCGTCACCGCCACGAAGGGCTTGCCCGCGAAGGCGCGCTCGGCCGCCCGGGCCTGGTGGGTGTAGGGCCGCTCGATGCCCCGGGCGCGGAGCGCCGAGACGAGGTCGGGGTGGGCGGCCTCGGGCCACCGCCCGAAGGCGGCGGGCACCGCGTCGAGCACCTCGTGATGGGTGACGCAGGGGCCGAGGCTGCGGCTCCCGAGAATGGACCGGACGACCTGCTCCACGTCGCGCATGGGCGGGAGGATAGCAGATCCGGGGCGAGGGTGGACATGGGGACTGCCCGGCGTCGACTGTCCCGGGTTTCCTGTCGGGTGGGGGCCCCTGGAGCGCCTTCGGGTCCGGAGTCGATCTCGGAATCGCTCGTTCAGACCAGCCCGAAGGTGCCCGACAGGTCGGCAGCCCCTGTCACGTTCGGGCGACAGCGCGGTTCCGGGGGGGGTTCGATCATGACCTTGAGATGAATGCGAGGCCTTTCCGTTGCGAGGCCTTTCCCTTTGACCTCGTCGCCGATTTCCTCTAAGGGGAGTGAACCCGACGGCATTTCCCCGCTCGGGGACGACGTGTCTTTGCCTTGCCCAGGGAGGGGCCGCCGGTGGCCGGACGAAGGTGGCGAACAGACATACCGGTGCTTCTCCTGCACAACGACGACCCGGCCTGGACCCCATCCGAGGCGGCCGAGGCTGCCCGGGCCGTTGACTAACTGGCGGGTGGGCTCCGGGCAGAGGGTCACCCCGTGATACCGGTTCCCGTGCGCGATGAGGACCTGGCGGGCGCCCTCGGCGGGTATTGCCCGCAGGACCACGTGGTGGTGAACTGGTGCGAGGAGCTGCCCGGGGTGCCTCGAAGCGAGGCGCAGGTCGCGGGAATGCTGGAGCGGCTGGGCTTTGCCTATACCGGATCCCCGGCCGAGGTCCTGGAACGCTGCTGGGACCGGCGGCGGGTCAAGGCGAGACTGGAGCGTTTCGGCATCCCGACCCCCCGGTGGCGGTGCTGGGACGGGGAGGCCCCAGTGCTGGAGCCGTGGGAGCGGTTCCCGGCCATCGTCAAGCCGGCCCGGGAGCACTGCAGCGTCGGGATCTCGCGGGAGTCGGTGGTCCTGGACCGTGGGGAGCTTGCGGAGCGGGTGGCCTTTGTGCGGGAGGCCTTCGGGCAGCCTGCGCTGGTCGAGGAGTTCATCGACGGCCGCGAGCTCCACGTGACCGCGTGGGGTAACGGCTCCATCGACGTGCTGCCCGCGGCGGAGATGGATTTCAGCTACTTCACGGATGTGCGCGACCGCCTGTGCACCTTCGACTCGAAATTCACCCCGGGGTCGGCCCACTACGAGAAGATCGAGCTCCGCGTGCCTGCCCCGCTGAGCGGGCACGAGCGGCTGGGGGTGGAACAGGTGGTGCGCCGCGCGTACCGGGCCTTCGGGTGCCGTGACTATGCCCGGGTCGACCTGCGCCTCCTGGGCCGCGCCTGCCTCGTCCTCGACGTGAACCCCAACGCGGACCTGAGCCCGGACACGAGCCTCGCTTACACGGCCGAGGTCGCAGGGGTCTCCTACGGCAAGTTTGCGAGCGGACTGGTCAACCTCGCGGCCCAGCGCCACCCGGCCTTTCGAGGGGAGGCCGGAGGGGGCTGAGAACGGCTCGGGCGCTCACCGGACTTTCCCCGGGAGGGTCAGGCCCGGATGTCCAGCAGACGTCCCGTCTCCCGCCGGGGTGCCGGGGGCGGCGCAGGCTCCTCGCGGGGGCCCCTGCCGGGCTCCCCGCGGCCGTTCCCCCCTGGGTTCCGCTGGGTGAGTTGGGCCTCTCCCGGGTGCTCGCTGCCCGACACGGCCCTGGGGGCGTGGTTCCGCTGGGGCGCCTCCTCGGCCGGGAGGGGGTGGGCCGGGCTCCCGTGCGCCGGGTCGAGGTGCCGAAGGGCCTCGAGGTGCCGCGCCAGGGCGGCGGAACCCGTGATGCCGATGCCGTGTGTCATGGGGACCTCCTTGTCCGCCACTTCTCGCGGATACGGATCGTCCGCGTTCCCCGCGAACTTGATCCGGCCGAGAACCCAGGCCGAGCCCAGATCTCTCGTCGGATCTTCGGGCGGGGTCGGGGAGCCGTGGGGCGCAGCCCCGTGCCGCCTCGACCGGTGGGCCCAAGCCCACAAAAACCGGTGAAGCGGGGCGCACCCGCTTTCGTGGAGCTTCCAGGTTTTCTGTGGGTGCGAGGAACCATCCTGTTCTCGCGCAGTGGCGCAGAGGCGCCGGGAACGACAAAGAACTCCTCCGCCGGCCCTCGGCCAGCTTCGCAGCCAAGGCCGATACAGCGGGACTACCCACGCGGTCCGGAAAAGAGCCCTCGCCCAGTGGTGCAGAGGCGCCGGGAAAGACAAGGAACTCCTCCGCGTCCCCGCGGCTCTGCGCGAGATCGTTCTTGCCCTGGATTGACCCACTGAGTTTCCGGAAGGGCCTCTTTTTTGCCACCGCCTCGTGCGGATATCGCGGATTGCGGGGCGGAGCGGAGGGGCTCCCCGACCCCGAGCACGTGCCGGGTGGGGAATGCCGGCCGGGGCGGCGTGCTTTTCCCCGGGCCGTGCCTCTGGTACGCTGAAAACCCTCTGCGGCGCCTTTACCGAGGGAGGAGAACATGCTCGTCCGGTCGATCGGTGTCATGGCGGCGGTGATGGGAGGGGCTCTCGCCGTGGCGGGGGGCCCGGCGGCCCAGGAGGGGAGACCGGAGGGCCGCACGACGCTCTCCATCGCCCAGCGCGAGGACCTGTCCGAGCGGGCCCTGGCCGTCCTCAACAAGAAGTGCACCGTGTGTCACACCGCCGAGCGCTTCGACGCCCGCCACTTCACGCCCGAGCAGTGGACGCGGGTGCTCGAGGCGATGGTCGCCCGTGGCGCGAGCCTCACCCCCGAGGAGGCAGAGACCCTGCGCCAGTGGAGGGAGATCCGGTGAGAGGGGCCCAGGCCGCCGCCGCCCTCCTGGTCCTGATCGCCCAAGCGGCAGCGTCGAATGCCCAGCAGGACGCCCCCAAGCCGCCCGGCCCCCCTCCGGCCCTCGTGGTGACGGCCCCGGTGGAGATGGGCCTGGTGAAGCCCGGGGTGTCCCTGGTGGGGTCGGTGCAGGCCCGGGCCGAGAGCCTGGTGGCTGCCGAGGTCGCCGGCCTCGCGCGGCAGGTGGAGGCGCGCCGCGGCCGCGTGGTTCGCCAGGGCGACGTCCTGGTGGTGCTCCGGGACGCCGAGCTGGACGAGGAGCTCGAGTCGGCCCGGGCGGAAGCGCGGCTGGCGGAGGCGGAGCTCGAGAAGGCCCGAGCGGATCGGGCCCGCGCCGAGGACCTGGTGCGCAAGCAGGTGGCGCCCCAGGAAGCCCTGGACTCCGCCCGGCGGGACGCCCAGGTGTGGGAGCAGCGGGTGGCCAAGGCGCACGCGGCGGTGCGGCTCCTGGAGGACCGGGTCTCCCGCCAGACGGTCCGGGCGCCCTTCGACGGGGTCGTGGTGGAGGAACACACCGAGGTCGGCGAGTGGGTCCCCAAGGGGGGCCCAGTGGCACGAGTGGCCGACCTCGCGGCCGTGCTCGTCCGGGTGCCGGTGCCCGAGCAGTACATCGTGGAGGTCGCGGAGGGGCAAGTGGTCCCGGTGCGGCTCGACGCCCTGGGGGGAACGGAGTTCCAGGGGTCGATCCGGGCCGTCATCCCGGCGGGGGATCCCCAGGCGCGCACGTTTCCCGTGGAGGTGGAGGTCCAGAACCCCCAGCGTCTGCTGCGGGCGGGGATGACCGCGCGGGTGGTGCTGCAACTCGGGGAGTCCCGCCGCGAGCTCCTGGTCCCTACCGACGCCCTGGTCCCCCGGGGAATGCGCACCCTGGTCTACGCCGTGGTGGACGGCGCAGCCGTGGAGGTCCCGGTGGAGGTGGTGGGGTACCAGGGCGACCGGGCGGCGGTGCAGGGCGCGTTGCCTCCGGACGCCCCGGTCATCGTCCGGGGCAACGAGCGGGTGCGCCCCGGCCAGCCCGTGCGGGTGGTGTCGGCGCTTCCTTGACACCGAGCCCCGGGCGACCGATCTTTAGCGCGGTCGCAGCCCCCGGGTGGGGGGCGGACCGCGTCTCGGAGGGTCTCCCATGCCCGTGTACGAGTTCTACTGTCCGGACTGCCACGCGATCTTCAATTTCCTGTCCCGCCGGGTGAACACCGACAAGCGGCCCGCCTGCCCGGCGTGCCGCCGCCCCGATCTCGAGCGGCAGGTGTCGTTGTTCGCCATCTCCAGGGGCCGCAAGGAGTCCGAGGAGGGCGGCCTGCCCGACTTGGACGAGGCCCGCATGGAGCAGGCCATGGAGGCCCTGGCGGCCGAGGCCGACGGGCTGGACGAGGACGACCCCCGCCAAGCGGCGCGCATGATGCGAAAGCTCTACGGGGCCATGGGGATGGACCTGGGTCCCGGAATGGAGGAGGCGATCCGGCGGATGGAGGCGGGGGAAGACCCGGACGCGGTCGAAGAGGAGCTCGGGGACCTGCTGGAGCAGGAGGACCCTTTCTCGGAGGCGGGAAGCGGGAAGGCCCCCAAGGGGAGGCTCAAGGGCTTTCGCAGGCGCTACTTGCGGCCCCGCGTGGACGACACCCTCTATGAGCTCTGACGCGGGGGGCGTCCGGTCCCTTCCCCTGCCCGACGGCACCTGCCTGGCCTACTGCGCCCAGCCGGGCGCCGAGCCCACCGTGGTCTTCCTGGGGGGCTTCACCTCCGACATGACGGGCACCAAGGCCCTCGCTCTCGGGGAGCATTGCCGCCGCCGGGGCAGGGCCTACGTGCGCTTCGACTACTTCGGGCACGGGGCCTCCGAAGGTCGCTTCCGCGACGCGACGCTAGGGCGCTGGCTGGAGGACGCCCTGGCGGTGATGGACGAGGTCGCCCGCGGGCCGGTGGTCCTGGTGGGGTCCAGCATGGGGGGCTGGCTCATGGTCCGGGCAGCCCTGGCCCGACCGGAGCGGGTACGGGGTCTGGTGGGGGTCGCGGCGGCCCCGGACTTCACGGAGGAGCTGATCGAGCCGGCCCTGGACGCGAACGCGCGCCGCAGCCTCGCCGAGGGGGGGGTGGTCTGGCTCCCCAACCCCTACGGGACAGAGCCCACCCCCGTGACTGCGTCGTTTCTCGGGGAAGCGCGACGGCACCGGGTGCTCGGCGGCCCCATCGGCCTGTGGTGCCCGGTGAGGCTCCTCCACGGCCTGGCGGACCGGGAGGTGCCCTGGCAGCTATCCCTGCGGCTGGCAGAGGCCCTGGAGGGCGGCGACGTGACCTTGACCCTGGTGAAGGGGGGAGGGCACCGACTCTCGGAGCCGGGGGACCTGGCGCGGCTGTTCGTTGCGGTAGACGATGTGTGCGGGGCCCCGGGCCCCGCTGCGGGAGGAGGACCGACGTGAACGAGTGGGCGGCGTGGGAAGTGGGCAAGCGCCTGGGCGTGGCCGCCGAGGCCCTGGAGAAGAATGGTTTTCGGGTTGCGCGCTGTGCCGACCGGGAGTCGGCAGTGGCGCGGGTGCTCGAGGAGGTGGGGGAGGCGCGCACCGTGGGGTTCGGCGGCTCCGTCACCCTGGTGGAGCTGGGGCTTCCCCAGCGGCTCGCAGAGCTCGGGAGGGAGTGCCTGATCCACGGGGCCCCCGGTCTGAAGCCGGAGGAGCGGGTCGCGGTGATGCGTCGCCAGCTCACCTGCGACGTCTTCCTGACCGGCGCCAACGCCGTGACCCTGGACGGCAAGCTCGTGAACATCGACGCCACGGGCAACCGGGTCGCGGCCATGACCTTCGGCCCCGGCAAGGTCGTGGCGGTGGCGGGAGCCAACAAGCTGGCGGACGACGTCCACCAAGCCGTGGCCCGGGTGCGCGCGTGGGCTTCTCCGCCGAACGCCCGCCGCCTCTCCTTCCAGACCCCCTGTGCCGAGACCGGCTTGTGCTCCGACTGCCGGAGCCCAGACCGGATCTGTCGGGTCGTCCACATCCAGGAGCGACGGCCGCGCCTCACGGACACGGTGGTCGTGCTGGTCGCCGAAGCCCTGGGGCTGTAGGGACCGAAGACCGAGGACCGAGGACAGAGGACGGAAGACGGAAGACGGAAGACCGAGGACAGAAGACGGAGGGCGGAGGACGGAGGACCGAAGACGGAGGACCCGGTGGGGGAGACGCGAAAAGGCCCCGCAGCGCGGCGGGGCCTTGGCGTTCGTGGTGGCGGGGGGGAGACTCGAACTCCCGACCTTGGCCTTATGAGAGCCCTGCTCTAGCCAGCTGAGCTACCCCGCCCTGAAAGAGGCGCCATTATACGGGCGGCACCGGGCGTGTCAAGAGCTGGAAAACGCCCAGGATTCCCCGCCTTGTCGGCAAGCGGGATCCGGGAGCCCTTGCGTTCCGCCCCGCCATCCGCAGCCATTCGAAGGGGTGTCCCGGCAGGCCTCGGTGCTCCGGCCTTCACACGCGCGTGCCGGACTCGTCGGGTCGGTCGACGGGGCACGGGGCTGGTCTCCGGGGCGCCCGGGCTCCGTCCCACGATGGGGTGGCGGGTGCTGGAACGCACCGCCGCGGGGGCGAAGGGTCCCCCCTGTCCCCGGCGTCGGTCGATGGGTCAGAAGGGTTTCCACCAGGGCTTTCGGTCCCCCGAGAGCCGGTATTCCCGCCCCCTGCTCTTGATCGCGTTGAGCTCGTCCTCCAGCTCGATGATCCGCTTGTCGCGCTCCTGCATCTGGGCCCGCAGGGCCTGCACCTGCTCCTTGAGCTTTCGGATCACCGTGTCGCGTGGATCGCTCGCCCGCGGCGCCGCCGGAGGCGCCGGCTCCTGGCCGGCGGTCTCGGGCCCCGTCTCCTTGGCGGGCCAGGTCAGGGAGTAGTGCTTGAGGCGGAGCAGGGCGTTGGTGGGCAGGCGAAACGTCTGGGCCGGCCCCACGTTCCATCGGCTCCCCTGCTGGCCGCAGGGGTAAAGGCGGAACTGCCCGGAGTCGAGCAGGCTGTACAGGAAGCGCAGGTCCTCGGCGGAATCCGGGTAGAACCGCAGGTCGTAGGTGACCGGCTCGGTGGGGATGTCGTAGAGCAGCACCGAGACGGCGACGCACCCGTCCTCTTCCCGCTCGATCTCCACCCCGAACTCCGCCTGCATCGCCTTGTCGAGGTCGGGCACCTTCACCAGGAAGTGGGCCGTCCCGGAGCGGTCCAGGTCCCGCACCACGCTGTGCTCGACCAGGGTCCTGGCCGCTGCGGGATCCAGGGACCAGGGGGTCGCGGGGCGGTCTCGGTCAGCAGGCGTCATCGGTCCCGTGGGGCGGCGCCGGGGCGGGTTCGTGCCGCCGCCCGCGCCAGAGGAGGGGGATCAGGCTCAGGCTGAGCAGGGCCGACCCAGCCAGGGCCAGTCCGGCACCGGGGTCATACCTTATATCGAAGATCCCCAGGGTATCAACGGCAATGTCCCCCCACCGGGCCGGGGGACCCGAGGGGAGGCCCAGGGGCTGCCCCGGGGCGGGGGCGAGCCACAGCGTGTGGGCGCGGGGCGCGCCGTCCGGTTCCCAGGAAACCCGCACGGCGATCCGCCGGTCCGGGGTGCGGGTCCAGTCGAGCAAGGTCAGGGTCCCCTCCCCCAGGGGCGTGGGGCGGCCGAGCTCCATCCGGCGCGGCCGGCCGTCGGGGAGGACCACGTGCCAGCCCCGCAGGCTGGGCTGAGCGGCCTTGAGGTAGGCCGCGACCCCCCGCGCGTGGAGAGGTTGGTTCACGCGCACGGCCTCCCCCGTGAGGAGCTGATCCCCTTCGCGGACCTCCACCTCCGCCTCGAGGAACCGGGGGTAGCCCTGGGGCGCGAAGTCCACGCGGACGTCCGAGACCCGGTACGTCCAGCCGGGCCTCTCCTCGACGGAGAAGGATTGGCCCGGGAACGCAGCGTGCCCGTCGGATCGGAACCCGGTCACCGCGCCCACCAGGTGGGCCCCGAGCACCAGCAGGAAACCGAGGTGGGCCAGGTGAGCGAAGAGGGCGCGGGCCGGCATCCGCCCCGACCGGCGGTGGCGGTCGAGCCTCTGGACGACGCACACCCCGGTGTTCACGGCCAGGAGGGCCGTTACCGCGGCCAGCGAGGCCACCCACCATGCCGCACCGGGCCGCGCGGCCCCTGTCGTGCGGAGCCACTCCCAGAGGATGCTGTCTTCGATGGCGGCGTAGTCCCCGGGCCGGAATTGGATCGCCAGGGACCCCCAGGCCGAGAGGGCGACCAGGATCCCCACCAGGACGAGGGTGGTCTTGAGGGATGCCAGGACGCGGAGGGCGAGCTTCACCGGTGCCTCATGGGGTCAGAATTGGTGGGTGTTGCGCATCAGCAGCCCCACGCCGAGGTAGGTGAAGAGGACTAGCCCCAAGCCCACGACGCTGGCCCAGGACTGCCGCCGCCCTCTCCACCCGGCCATGTGGGGCAGGTGGATGAGGCCGGCGTAGTAGGTCCACACGATCGCCGACCAGAGCTCCTTGACGTGCCACAGCCAGTAGGTGCCCCAGGCCAGGTAGGCCCAGATGCCGCCGCTCACCATCCCCCAGGTGAACCAGGCGAAGCCCCAGCGGTTGGCAGCCTCGAGCACGCCGCGGTTGCCCGGCCGCTCCCCCCCCGCCAGGTGCACGAGACCCGCGGCTGCACCCACCGCGAAGCAGGCATAGGAGGCGAAGGAGGTGGCCACGTGGATCTCGAACCACCAGGTCTGGAGTGCCGGCAGGTCGGGGGCCGGCCGCGGGTTGGTGGCCGACGAGACCGCCCAGAGGGTCGCCGCCCCCAGGAGGCACAGGCCGTATGCCCGCCCGTGGCCTCCTCTCACACAGAACAGTGCGGCCGTGACCACGAGCAGGATTCCCAGGAGGAGCGTCGTCTCGTGGAGGCCCGTGAGGGGCGGTCGCCCCGTCTGGGCGGTCCGCCACATCCCCGCTGCGAGGGCCGCCCCCACGGGGACCGCAAGGCACCCCCGCGGCCAGCCTCCCCTCCACGCGAGCGTGAAACCCCACCCGGCCGCAGCCGCAGCCGCCAAACGCAGCCCCCAGGGGTACAGAGCCTCCACTCAGGGGAACTCCCGGGTCTGTCCGGGGGCCAGCACGACCACCTCCGCCCCGAGCCCGCGGGCCATCTCGACGAACCCCGTCGCGTCCTGCTCCAGGACGTCGAACGTCGCGTAGTGCATGGGGACCACGAACCGAGGGTGCAAGAGCTCCACGGCCTGCGCTGCGTCCTCGGGGCCCATGGTGAAGTTGTCCCCGATAGGGAGCAGAGCCAGATCGATGGCGTTCATGTCGCCGATGAGCTTCATGTCGTAGAACAGCCCGGTGTCCCCGGCGTGGTACACCGTGAGGCCCCCGAGGTCCACCAGGAACCCGCACGGATTGCCGGTGTACTCGGCCGTCTTGTCCACGAAGGCCGAGCCGTGGTGGGCGATCGTCAGCTTGACCCGGCCGAACTCGAAGCGGTGGCTCCCGCCGATGTGCATCGGGTGCACCGTGGCGCCGCGGCGCTGGCAGAACGCCGCCAGCTCGAAGGGCGCCACGATGGGGGCGCGGCAGCGTTTGGAGAGGTCCACCGCGTCGCCGAGGTGGTCGGCGTGGCCGTGGGTGACGAGGATCGCGTCCAGGGCGGGGAAGTCCTCCACACCCGCTTTGCTGGTGGGGTTGCCGCTGAGGAACGGGTCGATGATGACCCGGTGTGATCCGCTGTCCAGGAAGAAACAGGCGTGACCGTGGTAGGTGACCTTGAGCATCGGCATCTCTCCCCGTTGCGGTGTCGGCGGGGGCCCGGGTTCCGGGCCCCCGCCGCCCGGCCGCGAGAAAGCCCCGAGAATCCAGCATCATGTGTAAGTTGTTGATTTCATGTTGAAAATTTCAATGCACAAATTAAGTGCGCTCTCGGCAGAACGGCCGCCGGCCAAAGGTCCCCGGAGGTTGTCCCCAAGGTCGTCCACAGGTTATCCCCAGTCCCTTGTGGAAGCCGCCTCGGCAGGCTGCCGGAAACGAAGCCAGCGTGCGCCCCATGGAGGGGGCGCCGAATCACGGCGCTGGAATAGCGTAGTGATTCGTGAGGGTTCGAAGGGGCCGTCCCCGAGAAACGGCTGTTGAAGAACCCGGGGAGGGCAGCGTTTTTCGGCACCCTGTTCGGATTCGCTGCGGAGCCCGGCCGGGGTCCTCCGGGGCGTGACCGACGGCCGTTTCCCGGAAGAGCCTCTTCCCGGAGACCTTCTTAGCGCATCGCCGACGGGGGTGCAAGCCGGGCCGGCCTTCCGCGGTCCCCGCCGGGTCCGCGAACGCCCTTGACCTCGAGCCCCCGGCGCAGCATCCTGCGGCCCTGCCGCGCCCCCCACCGCCGACGCCGGAGGAGGCACCCGTGCGACCCGACGAGCTCTTGGCCCTCACGGGCATCGACATCCTGCCCCGCCACGAGGCCCGTATGGCTTACCAGTGCATCCGGTGCGGGGACACTTTCGCCCTGGAGCGCCTGCTCTACACCTGCCCGGCCTGCCGGAGCCTGCTGCGGGTGGTGGACCAGGGTTTCGAGGCCCTGCGGGCGAGGACCGGTCAGGAGTGGCGCCGGGTGTTCGACCTGCGCCGAGCGGCCCGGGTGGAAGGGCTCCAGGGGGTCTTCCTCTTCCACGAGCTGGTCCTCCCCTGGGTCCCCTTGGAGGACGTGATTTACCTCGGCGAGGGGCACACCCCCCTGGTGCGCGCCAATGCGGAGCTGGCGGCCTGGGTCGGCGCCCCCTTCCTGGTGAAGAACGACGGGCAGAACCCCTCCGCCTCCTTCAAGGATCGGGGGATGGCGAGCGCCATCAGCTTTCTGCACCACTACCTCAAGGTCCACAAGCCGGCCGCGGTCCTCGGCATCTGCGCCAGCACCGGCGACACCTCGGCGGCGGCGGCTCTATACCTCTCCTACCTCCCGAAGGGCGTCGTGAAGTCGGCGGTGCTGCTCCCCCAGGGGAAGGTCACCCCCCAGCAGCTCTCCCAGCCCCTCGGGAGCGGGGCGGCGGTCCTCGAGGTTCCCGGGGTGTTCGACGACTGCATGCGGCTCGTGGAGGAGCTCGCCGAGGGCTACGAGGTCTTCCTGCTCAATTCCAAGAACCCGGTCCGCATCAACGGCCAGAAGTCCTTCGCCTTCGAGGTGGCCCAGCAGCTCGATTGGCGGGTGGAGGGGCTCACGGTCGTGGTGCCCATCGGGAACGCCGGGAACGTGACGGCCCTCATGGAGGGATTCCTGGACCTGTGGCGACTCGGGGTGATCGACGAGCTTCCCCGGATCCTGGGGGTGCAGAGCGAGCACGCCAACCCGGTGGCCCTGTGGCGGCGCAGTGGGGAGTACCGCCCCGTACCGGTTTGGCCCAGCGTGGCCCAGGCCGCCATGATCGGCAACCCGGTTTCCTTCCCCAAGGTGCGGGACCTGGTGGAGGAGCACTACCGGGAGCGGTTCGAGTGCGTGGAGGTCACCGAGCAGGAGATCATGGAGGGGATGCTGACGGCCAACCGTCACGGGCACGTGGTGTGCACCCAGGGGGGGGAGGCGATCGCCGGCCTGCGCCACGCCCTTCGGACGGGCCTGGTGGGAGAGGAGGGCACGTACGTGTGCGACTCCACCAGCCACCAGCTCAAGTTCGCCGGGTTCCAGGAGGCGTACTTCGCCGGCACCCTGGGACCCGAGTACGAGATCGAGCCGCGGGAGGACCTGGTGAACCGGCCGGTAGCGCTGGCCGCTTCCGCTGCGGACGTGGCGGCGCACCTGGGGCTGAAGCGGCGCTGACCCCCGCCGGACGGTCCGCCCGGGTTTCCGCGAGAGCGGGCATCCTTCCCGAGCTGCCGACCTCCACGCCCGTCTTCCCGAACCCCGAGGGAAGCTCTGGCATCCGGGCGAGAAACGAGGTAGAAACACCCCCAAGGGGGTGCCCGTGCGATCCAACTTCCGCGTGGTTTCGAGATCGATCTTTCCAGCGGGGCCGCAGACCGTCGTCCCTCACCCCATCTTGCGTCCCCACGTTCCCCCCTGGGCCCTCCTGCCCGCGAAACCAAACCCCATAGAAGATCAACGACCGGCGTCGAGCGACGTCGGCCAAGCGGCTTCGCTCAACAGGTTGTATCCGGAATGTCGGCCCTTGCCGCCCCGGACCTGACCGCGGCCCCGAACCGTGGCCGGCGTCCTCAGGATTCCCGTTGCCGGCGTTCCGGATACAACCCTATTAGTTATGTGGTAAGAATGTAATCGACCATAAAGGGCCAACATGCACATCCATAAAGTCAGAGTCAAAAACTTCCGGCTTCTGGCCGACGTGGAACTGGTGCTTGAGGAGCAAACGACTCTCATCGTCGGCCGCAACAACAGCGGTAAGACATCGCTTTCGGAGGTCATCCGGCGGTTTCTCGTAGATCAGAACCCAAAGTTCCAGATCGAAGATTTCTCGAACGCCTCATATGACGGCTTTTGCGAAGCGCTGGAGGCCAAGAACGCGGGCCAGCAAGACGATGAGGTTCGCGCTCTGATTCCGAGCATCGAGCTGCGACTCCTGTTCCGATACGATCCGGAACAGCCCGAGCTTGGCCCTCTCAGCGACTTCGTCATCGACCTCGACCCCGACTGCAACGAAGCCCTCGTCGTGGCGCGCTACGAGTTGCGTGACGGCGCCATCGAGTCGCTTTTCGCCGATCAGCCGGCAGGAGACCTGACCGCCGAGGACCGGCGTGCGTTCTTCCAACTGCTCCGCGAGCGCGTACCCGCTCTCTTCGGCGCCAGCATTTTGGCCGAAGACCCCAACGACGCTACCAACCGCAAGCAGATGACCGTGACTGCGCTCCGGGCACTCCTGAAGACGGGTTTCGTGAACGCCCAACGCGGGCTCGACGACGACACGTCGAGAGACCCCGACGTCTTGGCCAAAATTCTGGAAGGTCTCTTCACCGCCGCGAAATCGCCAACTGCCGACCAAGCTGACCAAGCCATCGCTCAATCTTTGCAAGAGGCCGTGCGCGACATTCAGCAAACGATCGAGGGTGGTTTTAAGGAAGAGCTGCGGAAGCTGATGCCGACTTTGCACACGTTCGGCTATCCCGGCCTCGACGGTTCCGAGTTGGAGACGGAGACAACGCTCGACGTAGAGCGCCTCCTTTCACGCCACACCAAGGTGAGATACGCGGGCTATCATGGAATTCTGCTGCCGGAGTCCTATACCGGGCTCGGGATACGTAATCTCATCTTCATCCTGCTTCGGATCGTCAGTTTCTATCGCAGTTTTAGAGCGGAACCGACCGCACCTGGCGTCCATCTTGTGTTTATCGAGGAACCCGAGGCACACCTGCACCCCCAGATGCAGGAAGTGTTCATCCGCCAGGTATCGAAGATTGCTCAACAGCTCAGCGCCCAGGAGGACGCACCCTTGCCTTGGCCGGTTCAGTTCATTGTATCGACACACTCCTCCCACGTCGCAAACGCCGCCGGCTTCGAGGCAATCCGGTATTTCCTCCCGACCGCCGCTGGCGGCGTTCGCCAGACCGAGATCAAGGACCTGCGCGAAGGGCTGCGCGAAACGCCGGAAGACCACAGAAGGTTTCTCCACCAATATCTGACGCTGACTCGCTGCGACCTGTTCTTCGCCGACAAGGCCATTTTGATCGAGGGCACCAGCGAGCGGCTGCTGCTGCCAGTGATCATCGAAAAGCTGGAGGAGTCAGAACCCGATGCGCCGAAGCTGTCCAGCCAGTACATGACGACTATGGAAGTCGGCGGCGCCTACGCACACATATTCTTTGACCTTCTCGACTTTCTGCAGCTTCGGACCCTCATCATCACGGATCTGGACGCCGTCGTCGCCGCCGGCGGCGCCGCCTGTCCGGTGCATGAGGGAACAGCCACGAGCAACATCTGTCTCAACACTTGGTTCGGAGACGGCGATTGCTCACCCGAGGCACTTCTGACGAAGGACGACGAGGACAAGGTCAAGGAACTCCGGCGCATCGCCTTTCAAAGGCCTGAGGCCGAAGGCGGCCCGTGCGGCCGCACTTTCGAGGACGCTTTCATGCTGGCGAATCCGGCGATGTTCGGTATCCAAGGTGCCACGCCCGAAGAGCAGGCCCAGTGGGCATGGGACAAGCTCGACAAGATCAAGAAGTCCCAGTTCGCCCTCAAATACGCTATCGACGAGAGGAATTGGACCGCGCCCGGCTATATCCTGGACGGATTGAGATGGCTGGCGGCTGGTTGCATTCCCGACGCGGATGAGGCGATCGTCCAGATGGCCCCGGTCGAGGTCCCCGAAGCAGCGGCGACTCAAGATGACTGAGATCGTGGAACAATTGAACCCGGCCGAAGAGGCCAGCCGTAAAGCCCTCGCCGAAGTATATGGCTGCCTGGAGCGCAAAGAGAGCTTCCTCGTCGAAGCCGGTGCCGGTGCTGGAAAGACCTACACGCTCGTCAAGGCGCTTCATTTCCTTATCAGCAATTCCCGGACCCCTCGGAAATGGCTCAAACACGCGCATCTGGCAGGGACCTTTTCGTAAAGGTCTAAGGGGTAGAAGGCGCCAACCCTTACGGAATTTTTCAGTGTTGTCCGGTTAGGTAGTTGCATGTAACCAGGATACGGCCCTATTATTTT
>JAWSUI010000018.1:0-65120 GCA_033551855.1 Deferrisomatales bacterium | reverse complement strand
AGGTCCGCAGGTCGTCCACCCCACGGTGGTCATGTTAAAGTGAACAGTATTGCCTGTAAGCCACAAACAGTGGTACTCGTCAACCCGGGAAGGGCATGTGCGAGCCCTGCCGGCCCCCGAAAAAAGGTAACAAGGTAAGGACGTCCCCTCGTGTTTTCCTGCCGGCGGCGCGATGCGGTATGCTCTGGGTTCGGGGCGGGGGCGGTTGCGAGGGGGGACGGGTGGGCGCCATGGACGAGCTGGAGGGGCTGCGGGGGCGGATCGACGCGGTGGACGCGCGGCTGGTGGAGCTGTTGGCCGCGCGGAGGGACCTGGTGGCCCAGGTGGCGGAGCTCAAGGGCGCCCGGGGTCTGCCCCTGTACCACCCGGCCCGGGAGGAGGACCTGATCTCTCGCCGCCGGGAGCAGGGGCGCCGGGCGGGCCTCGACCCGGACCTGGTGGAGGACGTGTTCCGGCGCCTCCTGCGGTCTTCGCGGGTGGCCCAGTCCCGGTCTTTGGCGGTGCGCGGGGTCCGGCCCGGGGCCGTGGTGCTCCTGGTGGGGGGCGGGGGGAGCATGGGCCGGGGGCTCCACGGGTGGTTTCGCACCGCGGGCTACGAGGTGCGGGTGCTGGAGCGGGAGGACTGGGACCGCGTGGCGGAGCTCGCCGCGGGGGCGGACCTGGCGGTGCTCGCGGTGCCCATCGACGCCACGGCCGACGCCGCGGCCCGCCTGGGTCCGCACCTGCCGCCGGAGTGCGTGCTGGCCGACATCACGAGCGTGAAGGCGGCCCCCCTGGACGCGATGCTCCGGGCCCACCCGGGGCCGGTGGTGGGCCTGCACCCCATGTTCGGGCCGACCACCGCCACCATGGACCAGCAGATCGTGGTGGTGACCCCGGGGCGGGACGAGCCGGCGTGCCGGTGGGTGCTCGACCAGCTCGCCGCCTGGGGGGCGGTGCTGGTGGAGGCCACGGCCGAGGAGCACGACGAGGTGATGGGGGTGGTGCAGGCCCTTCGGCACTTCGCCACCTTCGCCTTCGGGCAGTTCCTGTGCCGCCAGGGGGTGCCCCTGGCCCGGACCCTGGAGTTCTCGAGCCCCATCTACCGGCTGGAGCTGGGGATGGTGGGGCGGCTCTTCGCCCAGGACCCGGCCCTGTACGCGGAGATCCTCTTCGCGACCCCGGAGCGCCGCGAGCTGCTGCGCGGCTACCTGGAGAGCGTGGCGCAGAACCTGGCGATGGTGGAGGCCGGGGACAAGGAGGGGTTCTGCGCGGAGTTCCGGCGGGTGGCCTCGTGGTTCGGCCCCTTCGGCGACCAGGCGATGCGGGAGTCGAGCTACCTGATCGAGAAGCTGGTGGAGAGGTTTTAGGTTCGGTTCGATGTGCGAGGTTCGAGGTTCGAGGTTCGAGGTTTGGTCCTCCGGTACCGTGGGCGCGAGGGACCATCGGGTTCTCGCGCGGAGCCGCGGAGGCGCCGGGAACGACAAAGAACTGCTCCACGCCCCAGCGGCTCGGCGCGAGATCGTTCTTGCCCTTGGTTGACCCACTGAGTTTCCGGAAGGGCCCCCCGGAAACCCCGGACTGACGAGCGCCCGACCGGGCGCCTCCCCGGCCGAGAGGCGGCCCCGGCTCGCGGCTTTTCTTTGCGCGGCCGGCAAGGGCTGTTTTATCCTCCACCGCCGCGCCCCTGCGCCACACCCCAACAGAGGTGGACCCGATGCCCATGTCCCGCGACTTCCAGGACCGCGCGGCCCCGGTGCTGCGAGCCGCGGCCGAGCACTTCGGCACGCCGTTCCACCTCTACGACGAGGTCGGCATCCGCCGCACCGGCGCGGAGCTGCGCCGGGCGTTCGCCGGCGTGAAGGGCTTCCAGGAGTTCTACGCGGTCAAGGCCCTGCCCAACCCCGCGATCCTGGCCGTCATGCGCGACATGGGGTTCGGGTTCGACTGCAGCTCGATCCCGGAGCTGCTCCTCAGCCGCCGGGTGGGCGCCCGGGGCGAGGAGATCATGTTCACCTCGAACGACACGACCCGGGAGGAGTTCGAGGCGGCCCTGGCCGACGGGGGCTCGATCCTGAACCTCGACGACATCAGCTTCGTCGCCAAAGTGCCCCGGATGCCCGAGCTCGTGAGCTTCCGGTACAACCCCGGCCCGCGGCGCACGGGGAACCGCATCATCGGCCACCCGGAGGAGTCGAAGTACGGGGTGGCCCACGACCAGATCGTGGACGCGTACCGGCAGGCCCGGGACCGGGGCGCCGTGCGCTTCGGGCTGCACACCATGGTGTGCTCGAACGAGCTCAACGCCGAGTACATGGTGGACACGGTGCTCATGCTGCTCTCGGTGGCGCGCCTGGTGACCGGTGCCCTTGGTTTTCGGTTCGATTTCCTCAACATGGGGGGAGGGCTGGGGATCCCCTACCGCCCGGACCAGAGCCCCCTGAGCCTGGAGTGGATGGGCCGGGAGGTCGCGTCGCTCCTGGTGCAGTTCGAGGCGGAGGAGGGCTACGTGCCCCGGCTCTTCATGGAGAGCGGCCGGTTCATGACCGGCCCCCACGGGGTGCTCGTGACCCGGGCCATCAATCACAAGCACATCTACAGGGAGTACGTGGGGGTGGACGCGTGCATGTCGGCGCTGATGCGGCCGGGGATGTACGGCGCCTACCACCACGTGACCGTGCACGGCAAGGAGGGCGCGCCCGCCGACACGGTGGTGGACGTGGTGGGGAGCCTGTGCGAGAACAACGACAAGTTCGCGGTGCAGCGGCCGCTGCCCCGGATCGACGAGGGGGACCTGGTGGTGATCCACGACACCGGCGCCCACGGCCACGCCATGGGGTTCACCTACAACGGGCGCCTGCGCCCCCAGGAGCTCCTGCTGCGGCCCGACGGCTCGGTGGAGCGCATCCGCCGCGCCGAGACGGTGGAGGACCACTTCGCCACCCTGTGCTTCGAGCCGGACCTCCTCCGCCCTACCCCCCCAGATACGCCTTCTTGACCTCCGGGTTGCCCAGGAGGTCTTCGCTCGTGCCTTGGGCGACGATGTCGCCGGTGTCGAGGACGTAGCCGCGGTGAGCCAGGTGCAGCGCCAGGTTGGCGTTCTGCTCCACGAGGAGGATCGTCATCCCGTCCTCCCGGTTCAGGCGCTTCAGGTTGCGGAAGAGCTCGTACTTGAGCAGCGGCGACAGGCCCATGGAGGGCTCGTCGAGGAGCAGGAAGGTGCACCCGGACATGAGCGCCCGGCCCACGGCGAGCATCTGCTGCTCGCCCCCGCTCAGGGACTCGCTGCGCTGCCTGGCGCGCTCCGCGAGCCGGGGGAAGAGCTCGAAGACCCGCTCGTAGTCCCGGGGCACCCGGGGGTCCCCCCTCCGGGCGTAGGTGGCCAACTCGAGGTTCTCCCGCACGGTGAGGTTGCCGAAGATCCGGCGCCCCTCGGGCACGAGGGCGGTCTTGTGCTCGGCCGCGACCCGGTGGGCCTCGGTGCGCAGGAGGCTCTTGCCCCGCAGCCGGATCTCGCCCTCGACCACCCGGGGGCCGTCGGGGGGCGGGATGCGGCAGATGCTCAGGAGCGTGGTGCTCTTGCCCGCGCCGTTGGCGCCGATGAGGGTGACGATCTCCCCCTCCTCCACGTGGAAGGAGATGCCGTGGAGGGCTTCGACCGCCCCGTATCTTACCCGCAGGTTCTCGACGGAGAGCATCAGATCTCTGCGTTCCCGAGATAGGCCTCGATGACGGCCGGGTTGCTCTGGATCTCCTCCGGGGTCCCCTCGGCGATGGTCTGCCCGAAGTCGATGACCGTGATGCGGGAGCACAGCTCCATGACGACGTCCATGTGGTGCTCGATCATCCAGATGGTGACGTCGAACTCCTTGCGGATCCACTGGACCAGGCGGATGAGCTCCTCGACGTCGGAGCTGTTGAGGCCGGCGGCGGGCTCGTCCAGGAGGAGGAGCCGGGGCTGGACCGAGAGGGCCCGGGCCAGCTCCACCTTGCGCTGGAGCCCGTAGGGGAGGTTCTTGGGGAGCTCGGCGGCGACGGCGGAGAGCTTCATCACCTCGAGGAGCCCCCGGGCGTACTCCTCGAGCTCCCGCTCCCGGCGGTCGTAGCGGCGGGTGCGCAGCAGGGTGTCGAGGAGCCCGTACCCGAGCCGGTGGTGCTGGGAGATGCGGATGTTGTCGAGCACCGTCATGTCCTTCCAGAGCCGGATGTTCTGGAAGGTGCGGGCGATGCCGAGGGCGGTGACCTGGTGGGGCTTGAGGCCCGCCGTGCTCCGGCCCTGGAAGAGCACCTCGCCTTGGGTGGGGCGGTAGAACCCGCTCACCAGGTTGAAGACGGTTGTCTTGCCGGCGCCGTTGGGGCCGATGAGCCCGAAGAGCTGCCCCTCCTCCACCGCGAGGTCGAGGTTCGAGAGCGCGCACAGGCCGCCGAAGTAGTGGGTGAGGCCACGGATCTCGAGGGTGGGCATGGGCTCGTTCAGGGGGTCTTGGACGGGATGACGGGATGGACGGGATGACCCCCTTCACGGGGTGGTCCGGAAGCCGCCCCGGCGCGCGCCTCGATCCGCGGGGGGGGTTCCGACGGGCGTTCCCCCATCCTGCCGATCCTGTTCATCCCGTCCATCCTGGCATCCCGTCCCACGCCTCTTCCGCGCGCTACTTGAAGCTGTACAGGCGCCGCAGGCGCGGGAAGACGTCGGAGAACTCGCGGTTGCCCAGGATCCCCTCGGGCCGGAACTGCATGAGCACGATCAGGAGCAGGGGGACCACGATCCACTTGATGATCTGCAGGGGCCGCAGGGCCTCGAGGAGCAGGGTGAAGAGGATGGCGGACATCACCGAGCCGCTCAGGGAGCCCATGCCCCCCAGGTACACCATCACGAGGACCTCGGTGGACTTGAGGATGGTGAAGGAGCCCGGGTTGACGTAGCCCACGATGTGGCCGAAGAGCCCCCCGGCGATGCCGGCCAGCCCGGAGGAGAGCATGAAGGCGATCATCTTCATCTTGTTGGTGTTGACGCTCATGATCTCGGCCGCCACTTCGTCCTGGGCGACGGCCGAGACCCCCCGCCCGTAGGTGGAGTAGACGAAGCGCCGCAGCACCCAGATCGTGCCTACCGTGAAGACGAAGACCCAGATGAGCATCCACGGGAGCCCCAGGGTCTCTCCCATGGTATTGACCACCCGCCGCATGCCCATGAAGCCCCGGGGACCCCCGATGGTGTCCATGTTCTCGATGGCGCTGATGAAGATGTAGTTGGCCGCGAGAGTGATGATGGCCAGGTAGTCGCCCCGGGTGCGAAACGACGGGATCGCCACCACCAGCCCGGCCACCGCGGCCGCGGCGCCGCCGACGAGCAGGACCAGCGGAAAGCCGAACAAGGCCCAGCCCGGGGGCAGGAGCGGCGCGCCGAAGACCCGGTCGGAGGTGAAGAGCAGCACCGTGAGCACGGAGGAGACGTAGGCCCCCACCGCCATGAAGCCCCCGTGGCCGCAGGAGAACTCGCCCATGTAGCCGTTCACGAGGTTGAGGCTCGCCGCCAGGATGATGTTCACCCCCATGAACATGAGCACGGTCTGGGTGTACTGGTCCATCGCGCCGGTGTGGGCGAGGAAGACCAGCACCGCGAGGATCGCGGCCAGGGCGGCGGGGGTGGAGAGGTGTTTCATAGGGGCTGTTCGACGTTTTAGGACCTGTTCGATGTTTGAGAACCTGTTCGATGTTCGGTGTTCGGTGTGGGGGGTTTCGTTATATTGGTTCAATTCGTTTGATTGGGTTGATTGGTTTGATGCGGCGAACCGGTCTCACCCATCGGGCCGACTGCCGGGCCCATGGGACCAATAGGACCAATAGGACCAATAGGACCAATGGGACCAATGGAACCAATCAAACGCATTCTCCCCCCGTCCCCCGTCCCCCGTCCTCAGATCTTCGTCGTCTTCGCCACGCCGAAGAGGCCGGTGGGCTTGATGGAGAGGATGGCGAGCAGGATGGTGAAGGCCAGCAGGTCCCGGAAGGTGGAGGGGAAGAAGGCCACCACCATGATCTCCACGGCCCCCAGGAGGAAGCCGCCGAGGAAGGCCCCGCGGATGTCGCCGATGCCGCCGACCACCGCGGCGATGAAGGCCTTCCAGCCGATCAGCGCCCCCATGTACGGGTCGAGCACCGGGTAGGACATGGCGAACAGGATGCCCGCCAGGCCGGCCATGGAGGACCCCAGCACGAAGGTGAACACGATGACGGTATCGATGGGGATGCCCATGAGCGGCACGGCGAACTTGTCGTAGGAGATGGCCCGCATGGCCATGCCGATCTTGGTCCGGGTGACGACGGTGTGCAGGAGCGCGAAGACCGCTATCGCCGCCACGATGACCGCGAGGCGCAGGTTGGTGAAGCTGACCCCGCCCACCGTGTAGACGGTCTCCTCGACCAGTGGCGGGAAGCGCCGGCGGCTCGCGCCCAGGAGGGCGAGGTTGCCGTTTTCGAGGATCAGCCCGCACATGAGGGCCGTGATGACGACGTAGAGCCGGTTGGCCCCCTTGCGCCGCAGGGGCCGGTAGGCGATCCGCTCCAGGGAGACCCCGACGCAGGCCGTGAGGACCATGGTGAGGGGGATCGTCGCGGCGAGCACAGCCCAGCCGGGCAGCCCCGGGATGACCCCGAAGGAGCCCAGGAAGAAGGTGGCCACGAAGAACGCGATGTAGGCGCCCACCATGAAGACGTCGCCGTGGGCGAAGTTGATGAGCAGCAGCACCCCGTACACCAGGCTGTAGCCCAGGGCGATGAGGGCGTAGAAGCTGCCCCACTGGAGGGCGTTCAGGAGGTTCTGGATCAGGAGCTCGAACACGGGCCGTTTCCCTTCGGTGCGGCGCGGCGTCGACGGGACGATGGAACCGCGGAGACGCGGAGGGCGCGGAGGACGCGGAGACACCCGCCCGACAGCCGTCGTGGGGGCGTCTCCACGCCTTTGTTCCTCTGCGGTCCGTTCCCGGGCCTACGGACAGACCGACTCGGTGAAGGCGAACTCGCCGGTGTCGGTGATCCTCACCACCACCGCGCACTTGATGGGGTCGCCCTCGGCGTCGAAGCGCATCTTGCCCGTGATCCCGTCGAATTCCGCGATCCCCGCCATGGCGTCGCGGACGGCCTTGCGGTCGCGCTTCAGGTTGCCCGTGAGGCCCTTGGTCTCCTGGATCGCCTGGAGCACCAAGCGGGTGGCGTCCCAGGTGAGCGCCGCCACGTCGTCCGGCACGTAGCCGTACTTGGTGCGGTACCGTTCGATGAAATCCTTGGTCGCCCCGGTGGCCCCCGCCGCCGCGTAGTGGGTGGAGAAGTACTGGCCCTTGCAGGCGTCGCCGCACAGGGTCATGAGCTCGGCGGAGCCCCAGGCGTCGGAGCCCATGAACGGACCCTGGTACCCGAGGTTGCGCGCCTGGGGGACGATGAGGGCCACCTGGTTGTAGTTGTTGGGGACGAAGAGGAAGTCGGGCCGGGCCGCGATGATCTTGGTGAGCTGGGCGCTGAAGTCCTGGTCCTTGGTGCCGTGGGTCTCGAACGCGACCACGGACCCCGCGCCTTGCTTCTTCTCGAAGTCGGCCTTGAAGATCTCTGCGAGCCCCTTGGAGTAGTCGTTGGAGAGGTCGAAGAGCACCGCGGCCTTCTTGGCCCCGAAGGTCTTGGTGGCGAAGTCCACGGCCACCGGCCCCTGGAAGGGGTCGAGGAAGGCCGCCCGGAAGACCCAGGGTCGGTCCGCGGTGGTGTCGGGGTTCGTGGACCAGGGGGAGATCATCGGCGTCTCGTTGTCGTCGGCCACCTGGCCCGCGGGGACGGCCTGCTTGGAGGACTGGGGGCCGACGAGCGCCAGAACCCGGTCCTGCTCGATCAGCTTCAGGGCGGTCGTGACCGCCGACTCGGCCTTGGACTCGTTGTCCTGGTAGAGGAAGTCCAGGCGGTACTTCTTGCCCCCGACCTCGAGGCCTCCCTGGCCGTTGACGTCCTCCCGGAGCATCTCGGCCGCGAACTTGGAGGCCTCGCCTACCTTGGGGATGTCTCCGGTGAGGGGGATCACGAAGCCGATCTTGATGACGTCCTGGGCCAGGGCAGGCCCGGCGAGCCCCAGGGCGAGGACGAAGGACAGTGCGGCCAGCCGTGCGCTTCGCATGGGAACCCTCCGTTGCTGTGCAGGTGGGGAAGAGGGGGGAAATCCCCGGTCACCCGCGGCCGGCGGATGATAGGACGATGTGCGTGCGGACGCAAGCGCGCGGTCCGGAGGACCCAATAACCTCGAACAGCTCCTAACCTCTGTACTCCCTTGGCACGCGCTTGCCGATGTTGCAGGTGATCTCGTAGTGGATGGTGCCGACGAGGCGGGCCAGTTCGTCCGCGCCGATGGAGGCGTCGCCCTGGGGGCCGATCAGCACGGCCTCGTCGCCCACGCGGGCTTCCGGAACGGAGGTCGCGTCCGCGAGGATCAGGTCCATGCAGACGCGGCCGACGATGGGGACCGCGCGGCCGCCGATGAGGACCTGTCCCCGGTTGGAGAGCAGGCGCGGGTACCCGTCGCCGTAGCCCACCGGCAGGGTGGCGATGCGGCTGGGCTGCCGGGCGACGAAGGTGCGGCCGTAAGAGAGGGGGGTGCCGGCGGGGACGTCCTTCACGTGGGCGACGCGCGTGGTCAGGCGCAAGGCCGGTTCCAGGTCGGCGGTGCGGGGGGTCTCGGGGGAGGGGTGGAGCCCGTAGATACCGATCCCCGTCCGGACCAGGTCCAGGTGGCTCTCGGGCAGGGCCATGACGGCCGCGGTGTTCGCGATGTGGCAGAGGGGGGGGCGCAGCCCGCGGGCGGCCAAGGCCTGCCGGACCCCCAAGAGCTCCTCGAGCTGGGCGCGGCTGAAGGAGAGGTCGGCCTCGTCGGCGGCGGAGAAGTGGGAGAACAGCCCCTCGACGCGGAGGTGGGGGAGGCCCGAGAGCCACTCCGTGTAAGCCGCGGCCTCGGCGGGGGGCACCCCGAGCCGCCCCATGCCGGTGTCCACCTTGACGTGCACCGCCGCGGTGCGGCCCTGGGCCGCGCCCGCCCGGTCCAGGGCCAGGGCGGTCTCGCGCCCGCACACGGCCACCGTGAGCCCGGCGCCCACCGCGTCGGCGGCCTCCTCCGGGAAGGCGGCCCCGAGCAGCAGGATCGGCGCCTCGATGCCCGCGCGCCGCAAGTCCGCCCCCTCCTCCACGAGAGCGACCCCCAGCCACTCGGCGCCCGCGCCGAGGGCCGCCCGGGCCACGGGCACCGCGCCGTGGCCGTAGGCGTCCGCCTTGACGACCGCCATCTGGCGCACACCCGCGGCGGTAAGCCCCCGGAGCGCGCGGACGTTTCGGGCGACGGCGGTCAGATCGACGAGGGCTCGGGTCGGGCGCACGGGATCCTCGCAGGCGGACGGGACGTTCCCCGGGGGAGAGGATACGCCACCGACTGCGGGGAGCAAAGGGCGGAGGACGGCCCCGAGGACAGAAGACGGAAGACGGAGGACGGAGGACGGAGGACAGAGGATAGAGGACGGCAGAACAACTGTTCGATGTTCGGGGTTCGGGGTTCGGGGTTCGGGGTGAAACCCCGACAACGGAGGCGGGAGTTGGGGCCTGTCCCCCGCTTCCGGCTTCCCGCTCTTGGCTTCCAGCTTCAGGCCCGAGCGGGGTGAGACGGGGGGTGCCGGGCCGGGTCGGCTTGCGGGGGGCGGGGACGACTGCTATAGAGGGACGCACCCGAAGGGGAGGAAGGCGATCCGTGTGCCCGCAAATTCCCGGGGGGCCCGCCGGGCTGGTGTTCACCGACCTGGACGGCACGCTCCTCGACCACGAGACCTACGACTACGAGCCGGCGCGGCCGGCGCTGGACGCGCTGGGGGAGGCGGCCGTCCCCCTGGTGCTGTGCTCGTCGAAGACCCGCGGGGAGATCCTCGGGCTCCAGCGACGGCTGGGGCTGACGGGCCCCTTCATCCCCGAGAACGGGGGGGCCGTGCTCCTCACGGGCGGCGGGCCCTTGGAACCGGTCTTCCCCGAGCGCTTCGCGGGGCTTCCCGCCCGGGTGTTCGGCGCGGCGTACGGCGAGCTCCGGGAGGCCCTGGGGGAGCTCCGGGGCCGGTACGGGCAGGGCCTGCGCGGTTTCGGGGACATGGACGACGCAGAGGTTTCGAGCTGCACCGGCCTTCCCCTGCGGCAGGCCCGGCTGGCCCGGCAGCGGGACTTCGACGAGCCGTTCCTCTGGGAGCCGGAGCCGGCACCTCGTTCCGTGGAGGAGGCGCGGTCTTGGCTCGCCGGGCGGGGCCTGGGCCTCACCCGGGGCGGCCGGTTCTGGCACCTGGTGGGCCCGTCGGACAAGGGCAGGGCGGTGCGGTGGCTGCTGGACGCCGCCGCCCGCACGTGGGGGCGTGAGATCGCCTCCCTCGCCCTGGGGGACAGCGAGAACGATCTGCCCATGCTCCGGGAGGCGGGCGACGGCGTGCTCGTGGAGCGCCCGGGGGGCGGGCACCTGACCCCCCGGCCCCCCGGGGTCCGCACGGTGGAGGGGGTGGGGCCCCGGGGCTGGTGCCGGGCGGTGCTGGAGTGGTTGGAGTCGGTTCGATGTTGAGATCCGTACGACGTTCGATGTGCGATGTTCGACGTGAAGAGCCTTGGCGGGAGGATGGGAAGGTTGTGACGGGTGAGAACGTCGAACCGCTTCTAACGTAAAACATCGCACAGCCTTTAACATCGCACAGCCTTTGACGAGGACAAGGAGTGATGGGATGGCGGATTTCTTTCAGAACGGCGTGATCACGACCCTGCAGGAGCTCGGGCCGCGGGACGTGCCCCGGATGGAGGCCGAGCTCGTACGGTTCGTCGAGGACCGGCCCCTCGCTCTGGTGCTCCCGTCCCTGTACTCGGAGCTCCAGGGACAGGCGCTCCCGGCGATCCTGGATCACCTGCAGCACATCCCCTACCTGCGGGAGGTGGTGGTCAGCCTCGGGGACGCGGGGCCGGCGGAGTTCGCCCACGCCCGGGAGTTCTTCGCGCGGCTGCCCCAGAAGGTCCGCATCCTGTGGGTCGATGGCCCGCGGCTGACGGAGCTCAAGACCCGCATGCGGGAGAACAACCTGTACCTCGGGCAGCCGGGCAAGGGGCTCTCCGCGTGGCTGGCGTACGGGTACGTGCTGGGGGACGAGGCGGTGCGGGCGATCGCGCTCCACGACTGCGACATCCTCACCTACGACCGGGTGCTGCTGGCGCGCCTCGCCTACCCGATCGTGGCCCCGACGCTGGACTACAAGTTCTGCAAGGGGTACTACGCCCGGGTGACGGACCGGCTCCACGGCCGGGTCACGCGGATCTTCGTCACGCCCCTGCTCCGGGCCCTGGGGAAGATGCTGGGCCACACCCCCTTCCTGACCTACCTGGACAGCTTCCGGTACCCCTTGGCCGGGGAGTTCTGCATGGACGCGGACGTGGCCCGGGTGAACCGCATCCCGTCGAACTGGGGGCTGGAGGTCGGGACCCTGGCCGAGGTGTACCGAAACTACGCCACCCGCCGGGTGTGCCAGGCGGACCTGGGCATCGACTACGAGCACAAGCACCAGGACCCCGGCCTCGACGCGCCGAAGCCCGCGGGTCTGATGCGCATGGGCCGGGAGATCGCCTCCACCCTGTTCCAGGCCCTGGCGAGCGAGGGGTTGACGCTCTCCACCTCCTTCTTCCTGAGCCTGCGGGCGGCGTACCTGCGCTGCGCCCAGGACGCGATCGGGCGCTTCTCCGACCTCTCGGCCCTGAACGGGCTGGCCTACGACCGCCACGGGGAGGACACCCTGGCCGAGGGGTTCGGCCGCGCCCTGGAGCGGGCGGGGGACGACTTCCTGGAGAATCCCCTGGGGGCCCCCTCGATCCCCAACTGGAACCGGGTGGAGGCCGCGATGCCGGGGATCTACGACGAGGTCCGGGCCGCGGTGGAGGCGGACCACCGGGAGTGAGCCGCGTGCCCTCGGGTTGCCCCGGGGGGACGGCACGGGAGCTTCCGGGTATTCTGTGGGTGGGAGGAGCCATCGCGTTCTCGCGCAGAGGCGCGGAGGCGCTGGGAAAGACAAAGAGTGGTGCCGTTTCGATCTGTGTGGGCTTCCATCGGGCCCCCGATCTCGGCGATGGACCCGTAGGGTGGGCACCGCCCACCGCAACCACTCGACGGCGGGGCGGCGGCGTGCTATGGAACGGGAGTCGCGGGGGGGCCGGGAGGGCGGGACGCCATGGTGAGGAAACCGGTCTCCCCGGTCTCGAGGAGGCTCTTCGAGATCCTGCGGGACGTGCGCGAGGACCTGGGGCGGCAGTTTGTCGAGATCCTCCGGGAGAACGTGGGGCCCCACTACAAGGCCCGGACCACGGAGGAGCTCGAGGCCACCACGGAGGGCGCCGTGGCCTCCTACCTGGCCGTCCTCGGGAGCGGCGACTGGGGGCCCATGGCGGCCTTCGTCCAGGAGATCGCCCAGAAGCGCTTTCCACTGCAGTTTCCCCTCTCCGAGGTGCAGCGGGCGTTCGCCGTCTTCCGGGAGATCACCCACCCCCTCGTCGCCGGCGCCTTCGAGGGGGAGGAGCTCGTCGAGGCCCTCCAGATCGTGGACCGGACCGTGGACGAGGCGATCAACCGGTTCAGCGACACCTACCAGGACCTCCACCTGAAGGAGATCCGGCGCACCTCGATGGAGCTGGCCGAAGCCCACCGGCGCCTGCGCAGCCAGTACGACGAGGTGGCGGAAGCGGCGATGTTCAAGAGCCAGTTCTTCGCCAACATGAGCCACGAGCTGCGCAGCCCCCTGAACTCGATCATCGGGTACACCGAGCTCCTGCTGGACGGGGTGGACGGGACGGTTTCCGGGGAGCAGGAGAAGGACCTCCAGCGGATCCTGGCGGCGTCGCGCTACCTGCTGAAGCTCATCAACAACATCCTGGACATGACCCGCATCGAGGCCGGCCGGATGGAGGTGGAGGCACAGCCCTTCGACGTGGCGGCGCTCGTGGCGGAGGCCATGGACACGGTCAACCCCCTGGCCTACCGCAAGCAGTTGGAGCTCTCCACCGAGCTGGCCGCCGGGGTGGGGGCCTTCGTGTCGGACCGGGAGAAGGTCAAGCAGATCCTCATCAACCTGCTGGCCAACGCGGTCAAGTTCACCGACGAGGGCAAGGTGGTGTGCTCGGTGCGCCAGGAACCCGGGCGTCTCTCGGTGGAGGTCGCCGACACGGGCATCGGCATCTCCCCGGAGGACCGGCGGCGCATCTTCAGCAAGTTCTTCCAGGCGGACCCCTCCCACGCCCGGGAGTACCGGGGGACGGGGCTGGGGCTGCCCCTGTGCCACATGCTGATCGAGCTCCTGGGCGGGGAGCTGGGCGTGGAGAGCGAGCCGGGCTCCGGAAGCCGCTTCCGCTTATGGATCCCGGAGCTCCCGATGGACGGAGCCCGCCCGGCGGAAATCTCGGGGGCACGGCCCCGGGTCCTGGTCATCGAGGACGACCCCTCCGCCCTGGAGCTGATCGAG
Source organism: Deferrisomatales bacterium (assembly GCA_033551855.1). Classification (GTDB taxonomy): domain Bacteria; phylum Desulfobacterota; class Deferrisomatia; order Deferrisomatales; family JACRMM01; genus JBFLZB01. The sequence goes on along the minus strand of JAWSUI010000018.1, from coordinate 51,603 downwards.
AAGGTGCTGGAAGCGGGAGGGATGACGTCCGTGCTCACCCCGCGAGGAGAGGAGGGCCTGCGGCTGGCCCGGGAAACCCGGCCCGCGGCGATCACCCTGGACCTGCTCCTGCCGGGGATGGACGGCTGGAAGGTCCTCCGGGAGCTCAAGGCCGACCCCGCCACCCGCAACATCCCGGTGGCCATCGTCTCGTGCCTGGACAGCCGGGAGCGGGGCCTGCGGGCGGGGGCCGACGCGTTCCTGGTCAAACCCCTGGACCGGAAGGAGCTGGTGCGGACGCTGCATCGGCTCGTGGCCGACCCGGTCGCTTCGGAGGATGCCCGTGAGGCACCCTGACGCTTTCGACCCCCGAGAGCTGCGGCTCCTGGCGGAGGCGGTTCCCCTGGCCCAGGAGCTCACCGGCGAGCGGTTCGCCCTGGCGGACGATTGGTTTCGGCGCACCGCGCACCGGATCCTCAGCCGGCGGGACCTGCGCGACGCGGAGCTGCTGACCGACGGGCGCCTGGCCGAGATCCGACGGGTGTTCCGGGTGGAGCCGGAGGGCGCAGGCCGCCTGCTGCGCTGCGAGCGCCTGTGCCCGCACTACCGCATCTGCCTCCAGGACCACAACATCCTGCACCTGGCCCGCCGCCGGGAAGACGTGGAGCTCTCGGACGTCCTGGTCTCCGTGCTGACCCACGAGTACGTGCACCTGGTGCGCTTCTGCCGGCTGGAGCACCCCTACCACGCACCGGAGGAGCACCGGTCCGCCGAGGAGGCGCGGGTCGGGGAGCTCAGCCGGGAGATCCTGCGGCGGTCGGGGCACCCGGGGCTGCGCCGGGCCGCCGAGACCCTGTCGCCGTGAGGCGCGAGGCGGCGGGGCTCCGTTGCGATCCATGCGGGCCGCACCCGCCCCCGCTCTGCTCCTCCCCCTGTATGACAACCCATCCCCACCCTCGCCCTCCCCTTGAAGGGGAGGGAAGCCGGGGGGCCGAGGTCGCGGCCGGGAGACCGCTCCCACAGGTGGGGGGCGGCGGGTCTGGTGGTCCGGGTGCGATCCGTGAGGGAGGCGCCCCGTGAAGACCCTGCTCCACACCTGCTGCGGGCCGTGCACCATCGTGCCCCTGCGCAGGCTCCGGGCCGAGGGGCGGGAGGTCCTCGGGGTCTACGAGAACCCCAACATCCACCCGTACACCGAGTGGGACCGCCGCCGGGGGGCGCTGGAGGAGCTCGCCGGGGAGCAGCACCTGCGGCTGTTGCCCCACCCGGGGTACGACCCCCGGGAGTGGCTGCGGGGCGTGGCCTTCCGGGAGGGGGAGCGCTGCCGGGTGTGCATCCACCTACGGCTCCGGCGGGTGGCCCTGCTGGCGCGCCGGGGGCGGTTCGAGGCGTTCAGCACCACGCTGCTGTACAGCCGGCGGCAGAAGCACGACCTGATCCGGGAGATCGGGGATGCCGCAGGCGCGGAGGCGGGGGTGCCCTTCCTCTACCGCGACTGGCGGGACGGCTGGGTCGAGGGGATCGAGGCGTCCAAGGAGCTCGGCCTCTACCGCCAGACCTACTGCGGGTGCCTGTACAGCGAGGCGGAGCGCTACGCCCCCCCCAGGCCCCGCGAGATCCCGTGATCCCTGCCGGCAAGCTCCTCATCGTCCTGGGGCTGGCCGTCGCGCTGGCGGGGGTGCTCGTGCTCTTCGGGGAGAGGCTGCCGTTTCCGGGCCGACTCCCCGGGGACATGGTGATCCGACGCCCCGGGTTCTCCCTGTACCTTCCCCTGGGGACCTGCCTAGCCCTCTCCGTTCTCCTCTCGCTCCTTGTCTGGCTTCTGCGCCGCTGAACCGAACGTCACCCGTGCCCGGGGAGTCTTGCGCCTTTCCCCGAAAGGGTGGGCGAGGGATCTCGCGCCGGATGCTCGGCCGGGGGGAAATGCGTTCACTGCACGACGATCCGGACGTGCGGACGGGAGCCCCCCATACTCGGGGCCAGCCGGTGACGCGGGTTGAGGAACGTGGACCAACCAGGGGCGTCAAACGCCCGAAGCGGCCAGACCCGCTGACGGCTGCGGTTCGGTGTCTGCACGGGGCTGCCCAACGGGGTCTCCCGGAAGCGCAATACCTTTTTGGCAGCATGTTTGCCGCGGGGGAGGGTACGCCTCACGATGACACCGAGGCTCTCAACTGGTACCGGGACGCCGCGGAACAAGGGCACGCGCCGTCCCAGCGGAACGTTGGGTACATGTACGCCACAGGCGAGGGAGTGCCGCAGGATTATGTGCAGGCCCACGAGTGGTACGACCTTGCGGCCTCTCGTATGAGCGGCGAGGAAAGGGCGAAGGCGCTCAGGGCTTGCCGCTTGCTGTCCCGAGCGTTGACACCGACCCAGATGGAGCAGGCGAGGAAGCTGGCGCAAGAGTGGAGACCGAAGAGGAGGGGCCTGGGGTGAGGGCGACCGGCCCGCGGCCGGTCGGCGTTTCATCCCCGGGGTGCCCCGATGGTCACGGGCAACTCGGTCCTGACCGTCGCCCGCCGGCGGTGCCCCGTCGCGGTCCGCGGATCGCGTTGGCGGGTGGGAGGCTTCACGCGGCAACGGCTCGGAGCGCGGAAGAGCCGGCCGCGGCCGGCCGCGGTCACGGCGACCCGTCATTCCCCGGAAGAGCCGAAAAGACGCGGCCGAGGAACTCCGCCAGGGGTTCCGCGAAGGACCCGTCCTCCACGTGGCGACGACGGACCGCACAGCCCCCGCGAACGAGGGTTCCCCCCCCCTCGAGGTGGCGCTGCAGCGCCCGCAGGTAGCGGTCCTGGTCCCAGCCGCCGCAGGTGACCACGACGGCGGTCGGGGGAAGGCGGGCGCCCCAGGCGGCCAGGTAGGCGTTCACCGGAGGGCACGAGAAGGTCCACTTGGGCAGCGCGAGAAGGCACCCGTCGAAGGCCGCGGGGTCCGGGGAGCCCCCGGCCACCGGCACCCGGGAGCCGGGCAGGAAGGAGAGCAGGAGCCAGAGGGGGTAGGGAAGGCGCCGGCGCGGGACGATGGCGACGTCGGTGACGGTGTGACCGAGGCGCTCGAGGACGGCCCGGGTCTCCCGGACCACGCGGCCGGTGGTCCCCGTGCGGCTGTACCAGGGCACCAGGAGCTTCACCGTTCGCCGCCGAGGTCGTCTTCCCGGAAGCCCCGCCAGGCCTCGAAGCGGTAGAAGGCCGCCACGACGAGGCTGTGGCGGATCTCGCCGGCGGCGATGCGGCTGCGGACCTCCCGGAGGGGGAAGGTGACGACCCGCAGGTCTTCGCCGGCGTCCGGGTCGGGCTCCCGAACCCGTTCGCAGCCCAGGGCCAGGTAGGTGTGGAGCAGGTTGTCCTGCATGGCGGGCTGGGCCTGGAGCGCCCCGAGCGGGACGATCTGACGGGGGCGGTAGCCGGTCTCCTCGAGGAGCTCCCGGGCCGCGGCCTCCTGGGGGTCCTCCCCGGCGTGGTCGAGGATGCCGCCGGGGATCTCCAGGGTGACCTCTCGGACGCCGTGGCGGTACTGGCGCACCATGACCACGTCACCGCTGTCGGTGACCGGGATGATGTTGATCCAGTCGCGCGTCTCGAGGACGTAGAAGTCGTGGGGGGCCCCCGTGCGGGGGCTCACGGCCCGGTCGCGCCGGAGCCGGAAGATCCGGAAGTCCCCCTCCACGACGCTATCGGTCAGGGGCCAGTGGCGGGGCATCGACGCCTCTCCCCGGCGGGCGCCGCAGCCCGCCGTCTCGACCCGGCACGATCGACGTCTCCCCCCGGGGCCGGGCGTCCCGGGAGGCACCATCCTACCACGGAGGACGGAGGACGGAGGACCGGTCCTCCGTCCTCCGTCTTCCGTCCTCGGTTTTCACCGGCCGTTGCGATTCCGGGGCGGGGGTGGTAGGTAGGGACGGTCCGGAAGCCCCCTCCCGCACAGGAGCCTGGCCCATGAGCCACCTTCGCACCTTCACCGTCGTGCCCAGCCTTCCCGAACGGCTGCAGCCGCTGCAGGAGATCGCGAACAACCTCTGGTGGACCTGGAACCCCGACGCCGTGGATCTCTTCCGCAGGATGGATCACGACCTGTGGTCCGCCACGTACCACAACCCGGTCCAAATGCTGGGCCTGATCGAGCAGGAGCGCCTGAAGGCGCTGGAGGGCGACGACGTCTTCCTGGCCCACCTGGACCACGTGGCCCAGTCCCTGGGGCGCTACCTGGCCATGCCCACCTGGGCCCAGAGGGCCCACCCGGAGCTCCAGGGGCATCAGGTGGCCTACTTCTCCATGGAGTTCGGGCTGCACGAGTGCCTGCCGATCTACTCCGGCGGCCTGGGCGTCCTGGCCGGCGACCACTTCAAGAGCACGAGCGAGCTGGGGCTGCCGATGGTGGGGGTGGGGCTGATGTACCGCCAGGGGTACTTCCACCAGTACCTCACCCACGACGGGTGGCAGCAGGAGGTGTACCCGGAGAACGACTTCCACAACATGCCGGTGCGGCCGGTGCTGGACGCCGAGGGCCGGCGGGCCCGGGTGGAGCTCTCCATCCACGGCCGCCGGATCCTCGTGCAGGCGTGGAAGCTCCAGGTGGGCCGGGTGCCCCTGTACCTGCTCGACACGAACCTCGAGGAGAACGGGCCCGCGGAGCGCGCGATCACCTACCAGCTCTACGGGCCGGGGCTGGAGCTGCGCATCCGGCAGGAGCTGGTGCTGGGCATCGGCGGTGTGCGGATGCTCCACGCCTTGGGCATCGACCCGTCGGTTTGCCACATGAACGAGGGCCACGCCGCGTTCCTGGGGCTGGAGCGCATCCGCCTGCTCATGGAGCGTACGGGGTTCGGCTTCTGGGAGGCCCTCGAGGCGGTGTGTGCCGGAACGGTCTTCACCACCCACACCCCGGTGCCCGCCGGCATCGACCTGTTCCCCCCCGAGATGGTCGAGTCGTACCTGGGGGACTACGTGCGCTCCCTCGGGATCGGGACGCAGGACCTGCTGGGCCTGGGGCGCCAGAACCCGGCGGACCCGCGGGAGCCCCTGTCCATGGCGGTGCTGGCCATCCGCCTCAGTGCCCACCGCAACGGCGTGAGCCGCCTCCACGGGGAGGTCTCGCGGAAGATGTGGGCCGGCGTGTGGCCCGGCATCCCGGTGGCGGAGGTGCCCATCGGCCACGTGACGAACGGCGTGCACGTGCGCTCGTGGCTCTCCGACGAGATGGCCCGGCTCTTCGGGCGCTACCTGGGGCCCCAGTGGGTGGACGAGCCGCTGGACCAGGAGATGTGGGGCCGGGTGCGGCAGATCCCGGACAACGAGCTGTGGCGGGCCAAGGAGCGGCTGCGGGAGCGGCTGGTGGGGTTCGTGCGGCGGCGCCTCACGGAGCAGTTCCACCGCCGCGGCGCCCCGGCCCAGGAGCTCCAGCACGCCGAGGAGGTGCTGGACCCCGAGGCGCTCACCATCGGCTTCGCCCGGCGGTTCGCGACCTACAAGCGGGCGAACCTCCTCTTCCGGGACCCCGAGCGCCTGGCCCGGATCCTCAACGACCCGGAGCGGCCCGTGCAGATCATCTTCGCCGGCAAGGCCCACCCTGCGGACAACGAGGGGAAGCGGTTCATCCAGGAGATCATCCACCAGTGCCGCAAGAAGGAGCTCCGCAAGCGGGTGGTGTTCCTGGAGGACTACGACGTGAACATCGGCCGCTACCTGGTGCAGGGCGCCGACGTCTGGCTGAACACGCCCCGCCGGCCCCTGGAGGCCTGCGGCACCAGCGGCATGAAGGTGCCGGCCAACGGCGGGCTGAACCTGAGCGTGCTCGACGGGTGGTGGGACGAGGCCTACGACGGCGAGGTCGGCTGGGCGATCGGCCGCGGCGAGGAGTACGACGACCCGGCGGCCCAGGACGAAGTGGAGAGCCGGGCGCTGTACGACCTGCTGGAGGAGGAGGTGGTGCCCCTGTTCTACCAGCGGGGGGACGACGGCCTCTCCCGGGGCTGGATCAGCCGGATGAAGCACTCCATGGGGCGCCTCACGCCGGTCTACAACACCAACCGGATGATCCGGGAGTACGCGGAGCACTTCTACCTGCCGGCGCTCCAGCACTGGAGCCGCCTGAGCCGCAGCGGCTTCCAGGCGGCCCGGGCGCTGGCCCGCTGGAAGGAGCGCGTGCGCGCGGCCTGGCCGGGGGTGCGGGTGGTGTCGGTGGAGGCGGACGACCAGCGGGAGATGCACGTGGGCGAGGAGTTTGCCGTGCGGTGCACGGTGGCGCTGAACGGCCTGGATCCCCAGGACGTCCTCCTCGAGCTCTACTACGGGCGCCTGGACCCCTTTGGGGGGCTCGGGGAGGCGTCGCGTCGCACCCTGCGTTACGACGCGGTGCAGGAGGACGGCACCCACGACTTCCTGGGCGAGGTCCCCTGCGAGCGCAGCGGGAAGGTGGGGTACGCGGTGCGGGTGTTGCCCCACCACCCCAACCTGGCGGGACCCTGGGACCTGGGGCTCGTGGCGTGGAGCTGACGGGCTCCCGGGCCCTGCCCGGCAGGGGGCGGCGGGTTCGGGCTCGGGAAGTGGCCCTTTCGGAAACCCAGTGGGTCCATCAAGGGCAAGAACGATCTCGCGCAGAGCCGCTGGGACGCGGAGGAATTCGATGTCTTTCCCGGCGCCTCTGGTGCGCCCCTGCGCGAGAACACGGTGTTTCCTCGCACCCACAGAAGCCACGGAAGCTCCCGGGAAGGGCGTTGACCCGCCCCGGGGGCTTCTGGTAGCGTACCGGCCATGCGTCGTGAACCGAGCCTGCAGACCGGTTGGTGGTGGCGGTGGCCCGTGAGGAGGGGCTGACCGCCGGCGTGTCGTGTCGAGAGCAACGAGCCGCGGACGGCCCACACACCGTCCGCGGTTTTTCTGTCTGAGGGCAGGGGGCCGCGGGAACCGAACCGCGGCCCCCTGACGTTGTTGCGTGCTTTGCCTCTTGGGGGCGGAGCCGACGGTTCCCTCCCCTTCAAGGGGAGGGCAAGGGTGGGGATGGGTTGTCAACGTCGCGCTCGATGTCAGGTGGTTACGGGCCCCACCCCACCCTCACCCCAGCCCTCTCCCTGAGGGAGAGGGCGCTTTCGGGGCTGGGCTGTTCCGCAAAGTTGGCGCCCATGCCGTGGAAGGGGGAGGAGCAAACGGGGCGGGTGCCGCCCACGCCCGCTTGCCCGCCCAGATCGCGACCGAGCCACGTCTTCTGCCCACGGGAAGGACCCATGACGACCGATCGGAGCACCTTCGAGGAGCTGGCGCGGGGCTACCCCCTGGTGCCGGTGGTGCGGCGCGTCCCGGCGGACACGGAGACCCCGGTGAGCACGTACCTCAAGGCCGCTGCCGGTCCCTGGTCCTTCCTGCTGGAGAGCGTGGAGGGGGGTACCCAGTGGGGCCGCTATTCTCTGGTGGGGTTCGACCCCTTCCTGACCGTGGAGGCACGGGGCAACGAGACGTGGGTCCGGCGGGGGGAGGACCTGGAGCGGTCCGGCGCCCCCCTGGCGGCCCTGCGCGGGCTCCTGGCCCAGCACCGGCTCCCGCGGCTGCCCGGGCTCCCCCGGCTGGCGGGGGGGCTGGTGGGCTACCTGGGGTACGGTGCGGCCCGGCTCTTCGAGGAGATCCCGCGGCTGCCCGAGCACCCCGCGGGGCTCCCGGACCTGCGTCTCTTCGCCCCCCGCAAGCTCCTGGCCTTCGACAACGTGCGGAAGACCCTCGACGTCCTCGTGCTCGTCGATTCCCGTGAAGGGCGGCGAGGCTACGACCGGGCCCGCGAGGCGATCGACGGGGTGCTGGCGCGCCTGCGCCGACCCCTGCCCGAGGGGGCGGTGTTCCCGCCGCGCCGGCCGCCCCCGGAGGTCCTGCCGGTGATCCCGCGGCAGCTCTTCGAGGCCATGGTGCTCCGGGCGCGGGAGGTCGTCCACGCCGGCGAGGCGATCCAGGTGGTCCTCTCCCAGGGCTTCGAGGGGCCCTGCGCGGTCGACCCCTTCACCGCGTACCGGGCGCTGCGCGCCCTCAACCCGAGCCCCTACCTCTTCCACCTGGCCATGGGGGAGGAGACCCTGGTGGGGGCGAGCCCGGAGGTGATGGTGCGGGTGGAGGGGAACCGGGCGGTGGTCCGCCCCATCGCGGGCACCCGGCCCCGGGGGGCGACCGCCGCCGAGGACGCGTCCCTGGAGGCGGAGCTGCTGGCCGACGCCAAGGAGCGGGCCGAGCACGTGATGCTGGTGGACCTGGGGCGGAACGACCTGGGGCGGGTGGCCAGGCCGGGGGCGGTTCGGCTCGAGGAGTCCTTCGCCGTGGAGCGTTACTCCCACGTGATGCACCTGGTGTCCACGGTCTCGGCGGAGCTGCGGGAAGGGGTGGACGGCCTCGAGGCCCTCGGTGCCGCCTTTCCGGCAGGCACGGTCTCGGGGGCGCCCAAGGTCCGGGCCATGGAGCTCATCTCCGAGCTCGAGCCCCGGGAGCGCGGGGCGTATGCCGGCGCCGTGGGCTACCTGGGGTTCGACGGGAACGTGGACACGTGCATCACGATCCGGACCATGGTCTTCCACGGCGGCAGGGTCTACCTGCAGGCCGGCGCGGGCATCGTCGCCGACTCGGACCCCGCGCGGGAGTACGAGGAGACCCTGCACAAGGCCGAAGCCCTGCGGCGCGCCCTGCGCGTGGCCGCCGCCGGGCTGGAGGGGGGGTGACGGGGGACTGTCCGGAGGACGGAGGACGGAGGCGTTTGATTGGGTTGATTGGTTCAATTGGTTTAACTTAATTGGTTTGTCTAATTTGATTCGTTTGATGACTGAACTGACTAGTTTCAGGTACCTGTCAAAACAATCGAACCAGCTGTAAAACCAATCAACCCAATCAAACCAATTAAACAAATAAACCAAATAATACCAAGCAACCATTTGGCATCCATCAGTTTTTAACCGTAAACTTGGATCTACAATGCTGCTGATGATCGACAATTACGACTCCTTCACCTACAACCTGGTCCAGTACTTCGGGATTCTGGGGGAGGAGGTGACGGTGTTCCGCAACGACAAGATCACCGCTGCGGAGGTCGAGCGCCTGCGGCCGGAGAGGGTGGTCGTCTCCCCGGGCCCCGGCGAACCCTCGGGGGCAGGGGTGAGCGTGGAGCTCATCCGGCGGCTCGACGGGCGGGTGCCGCTGCTGGGGGTGTGCCTGGGCCACCAGGCCATGGGCTACGCCTTCGGGGCGGAGATCGTGAGGGCCAAGCGGATCATGCACGGCAAGGTCTCGGCCGTTCACCACGACGGCACCGGGCTGTACCGGGGCATCCCCAACCCCTTCGAGGCGACGCGCTACCACTCCCTGGTGATCCGGCCCGGCACCCTGCCGGCCCGTTTCCGCCGCACGGCCTGGACGGTCGAGGACGACGAGATCATGGGGATCGCCGCCGACGACGCCCGGCTCTACGGCCTCCAGTACCACCCCGAGTCGATCCTGACCGCGGCCGGGATGGACATCCTGCGCAACTTCCTGGAGGTGCCGGTGTGAAACCCTGTGTTCGAGGTTGGAAGCTGTTCGAGGTTCGAGGTCTTGGGGGCAAGGAAAATCTGGTTTCATTGGGTTGATTGGTTGAGAAGCTGGTCGGACCGGTTTAGCGGTTCGGCAGTTGGGTCGATGGCTTGGAGCGGTACGCCGGATCTAACGAACCCAACTCATCACACGAAGTAGAATCAAACGAATCAACCGGACCCCGGCCCACGACAGGGACGGACAACGGCGGACGGAAGACCGAGGACGGAAGACAGACGACGGTCACCACTCACTGGCCAACGGAGAGCTGCCTTGCTGAAAGACATGATCCACAAGCTGGTGGAGCGGCGTGATCTGACCGAGGGGGAGATGATCGACGCCATGGAGGCGATCATGGGCGGCGAGGCCACACCGGCCCAGATGGCGGCCTTCCTGACGGCGCTCCGGATGAAGGGGGAGACGGTGGAGGAGATCACCGGTGCCGCCCGGGTCATGCGGGAGCGGGCCACGCCGATCCGGGTGGGACCGCGGTCCGCCCCGGTGGTCTCCATCGACCGGGACGAGATCAACGTGGACCTCGAGACCATTGTCGACACCTGCGGCACGGGGGGAGACGCCACCCAGACCTTCAACATCTCCACCACCACGGCCTTCGTGCTGGCGGGCGCCGGAGTCCGCGTCGCCAAGCACGGCAACCGGGCGGTCTCGAGCCGCTGCGGGAGCGCCGACGTCCTCGAGGCGTTGGGGGTGAACCTGGACGTGACGCCGGAGCGGGTGCAGGAGTGCATCGAGACCATCGGCATCGGCTTCCTCTACGCGCCGCTCCTGCACTCGGCCATGAAGCACGTGGCTCCGGTGCGCCGGGAGATCGGGATCCGCACGATCTTCAACATCCTGGGGCCGCTGACGAACCCTGCGGGCGCCTCGTGCCAGGTGCTGGGGGTCTACCGGCGGGAGCTCACCGGGATGCTGGCCGCGGTCCTGGGCCGCCTGGGGAGCCGGCGGGCCTTCGTGGTCCACGGCGAGGACGGACTGGACGAGCTGACGATCACGGGGCCCACCCACGTGGCCGAGCTCCGGGACGGGGCGGTGACGGAGTACGAGGTGCGGCCCGAGGACTTGGGGCTCGCCGCGGCCCCGGCGGAGTCGATCCGGGGCGGGGACGCCAAAGAGAACGCGGCCCTCGTGCGGGAAGTCCTCGCCGGGGAGGCGGGGCCTCGGCGGGACGTGGTGCTCCTGAACGCGGCGGCGGCCCTGACGGTCGCGGGGGTCGCGCCGGGCTTGGCCGAGGGGGTGCGCCTGGCCGCGGAGGCCGTGGACGACGGCCGGGCCCGGGAGAAGCTGCGGCGCCTGGCGGAGCTGACGAACCGATGACCGTTCTGGACGAGATCGCCCGGACCCGCAGGCGGCGGGTGGAGGAGTCGCGGGCCCGGGAGCCCCTGGAGGCCCTGCGGGAGCGGGCCCTGGCGCGAGCCCCGGCCCGGGACCCGGTCGCCGCCCTGGCGGCCCTGCCGCCCGCCCGCCGGCCGGTGATCGCCGAGATCAAACGCCGCAGCCCCTCGAAGGGGCCGCTGCGGCCGGAGCTGGACCCGAGTTCCCTGGCCCGGCAGTACGAGGAGGCCGGCGCCCTGGCCGTCTCGGTCCTGACCGAGCCGGACCACTTCGGCGGGAGCGTCGCGGACCTGGAGGCGGTGCGGGCCGCGGTCTCGCTGCCGCTGCTGTACAAGGACTTCGTGCTCGACCCCTACCAGGTCTGGGAGGCGCGGGCGGCGGGGGCGGACCTGGTGCTCCTGATCGCGGCGCTCCTGGGGGACGAGACCCCCCGGTACGTCGAGCTGGCCCGGGAGGCCGGCCTCGCGCCCTTGGTGGAGGTGCACGACGCCGCGGACCTGGGGCTGGCGGCCGGATGCGGTGCGCGCCTCATCGGGGTCAACAACCGGGACCTGCGCACCTTCCGGGTGGACCTGCAGGTGAGCCGGGACCTGTTGCCCCGGTGCCCGCCCGGCACCCTGGCCGTGGCGGAGAGCGGCCTGGGCCGGCCGGAGGACCTGGACGAGCTCGCCCGGTTCGGCGCCCGGGCGTTCCTCATCGGGGAGGCTCTGGTGCGGGAGCCCGACCCGGGGGCGGCCCTGCGCCGCTTCGTGCGGAAGAGTCCGGAGCGGTGAGCCGCCCCGCCTCCGTGCGCGTGAAGATCTGCGGCCTGACCCGGCGGGACGACGCCCTCCGGGCGGCCGAGCTGGGGGCCGACGCCCTGGGCTTCGTCTTCGCCCCCGGGAGCCGCCGGCGGGCCGACCCCGAGGTCGCGGCCCGCGCCGTGGAAGAGCTTCCCCCCTTCGTGACGGCGGTGGGGGTGTTCCGCGACCAGCCCCCGGCGGAGGTGCGGCGCCTGGTCCGGGAGTGCGGGCTCGGGCTCGCCCAGCTCCACGGGGGGGAAGACCTCTCCTACCTGCGGCAGCTCGAGGTGCCCTTCCTCAAGGCGGTGAGCCTGAACCGGGCGGAGGACCTGGCACTCCTGGAGCGGTACCCGGGTGTCCGCACCGTGCTCCTCGACACCGGTGAGGGCGGTACGGGCCGGACGTTCGACTGGGCCTGGGCGGTGGAGGCGTGCCGCTCTCGCCGCGTGGTCCTGGCGGGCGGGCTCACCCCGGAGAACGTGGCGGAGGCGGTGCGCCGCGTGGGCCCCTGGGCGGTGGACTGCTGCTCCGGCACGGAGGAGTCCCCGGGCGTCAAGGACCCGGAGAGGGTGCGGCAGTTCATCCGGAGGGCGAAGGGGGGTTGACGGGGGCTGGGGGAGGGCAGAACAACCGTTCGATGTTCGATGTTAGAACCTGTGCGACGTTGGAATCTGTTCGACGTTCGATGTTGAACCCAGAACAGCTTAACCTTGAACCGCCTTTCACATCGAACAGCCCTTCACATCGAACCGCCCTTCACCCGGAACGCCCTTGCCGTTCGGAGGTGCCATGAGCAGCGTGCAGCCGTACCCGTACCCGTACCCGTACCCGGACGACCGGGGGCACTTCGGTCCCTTCGGCGGGCGGTACGTGGCCGAGACCTTGATGCCCGCTCTGGAGGAGCTCGCGGAGGCCTTGGCGGAGGCGCAGGCCGACCCGGGCTTCCGGGGGGAGCTCCGGCGCCTCCTGGGAGACTACGTGGGGCGGCCCACGCCCCTGACCCCGGCCCGCCGGCTCACGGCCGAGCTCGGGGGCGCGCACGTCTTCCTCAAGCGGGAGGATCTGTGTCACACGGGGGCCCACAAGATCAACAACACCCTCGGGCAGGTCCTCCTGGCCCGGCGCATGGGCAAGCGGCGGGTCATCGCCGAGACCGGGGCCGGCCAGCACGGGGTGGCCACCGCCACCGCGGCGGCGCTCTTCGGCCTGGAGTGCGCCGTGTTCATGGGGGAGGAGGACGTGCGGCGCCAGGCGCCCAACGTGGAGCGGATGCGGCTGCTGGGGGCCCGCGTGGTGTCCGTGAGGTCGGGGAGCCGCACCCTCAAGGACGCGATGAACGAGGCGATCCGCCACTGGGTGACCCACGTGGCGGACACCTTCTACGTCATCGGCTCCGTGGCCGGGCCCCACCCGTACCCCCTGATGGTGCGGGAGCTGCAGCGGGTGATCGGCGAGGAGGCCCGGGAGCAGTGCCTGGCCGCCCTCGGGCGGCTCCCGGACGCCGTGGTGGCGTGCATCGGGGGCGGCTCGAACGCCCTGGGGATCTTCACCGCCTTTCGGGACGACCCGGTGGACCTCGTCGCCGTGGAGGCGGCCGGGGAGGGGGTGGGCAGCGGCCGCCACGCGGCGGCCATCCTGGGCGGGCGGGTCGGCGTGCTCCACGGCCAGAAGTCCTACCTCCTCCAGGACGACGACGGCCAGGTCACGGAGGCCCACTCGATCTCGGCGGGCCTGGACTACCCCGGGGTCGGCCCGGAGGTGGCGTGGCTGGCCCGCTCGGGGCGGGTGCGGGTGCTCTCGGCGACGGACGAGGAGGCCCTGGCCGCCTTCCACCGCCTGGCCCGGACCGAGGGGATCCTGCCGGCCCTGGAGAGCGCCCACGCCCTGGCCCGGGTGGGGGAGGTGGCCCGGGCCCTGCCGGAGGACGGGGCGGTGGTGGTGAGCCTCTCGGGTCGCGGGGACAAGGACCTGGCGACGGTGTTGGGCCGGATGCAGGGGGGGGACGCGTGAGCCGCCTCGAGGAGACCCTGCGGGCAGCCCGCGACCGGGGCCGGAAGCTGCTGGTCCCCTTCTTCACGGGGGAGTACCCCGACCGCGGCACGTTCCGGCTGCTGCTCCTGGAGGCCCAGGCGGCGGGCGCCGATGCCCTGGAGGTGGGCATCCCCTTCTCCGACCCCGCCGCGGACGGGCCGGTGATCCAGCAGGCGTCCGCGGCCGCCCTGGCGGGCGGGGCGTCGGTGCGCCGCCTCCTGGAGGACCTGGCCTGGGCCCGGTCACGGGGGCTCTCGGTGCCGGTGCTCTTCATGACCTACTTCAACCCGGTGCTCGCCTTCGGTCCGGAGGCCTTCGCCCGGGAGGCCCGGGCGGCGGGCGCCGACGGGGTGCTGGTCGTGGACCTCCCGCCCGAGGAGTCGGCGGAGCTCGTCCCCGCGGCGCGGGCCCAGGGGCTGGACACGGTCTTCCTGGTCGCCCCCACCACGCCGGAAGCCCGTATCCCGAAGATCGCCGCCGTGTGCCGCGGGTTCGTCTACTGCGTCGCGGTGACCGGTGTGACGGGGGAGAAGCGGCCCGCCGCCGAGGCGGTGGCGGGCTTGGTGGAGCGGGTGCGGCGGCACACGGACTTGCCGGCCCTGGTGGGCTTCGGGGTCTCGGGGCCGGACGCGGCCCGAGCCCTGGCGGCCGCTGCCGACGGCGTCATCGTGGGCAGCGCGCTCCTGGAGACCCTGGGAGGGGAACGGCGGGAGCCGGCCGCGCACGCCGCCGGGCTCTTCTTGCGGGACATGCGGGCGGCCCTGGACGGGGGCCCCGCCCCGCGTCCGGGCTGAGCGCGCACCGTGAATCCCCTCGACGGACGCCCGCGCCTGGTCTATCGTGTCTTGCGTGAGCTGCCCACGCCCTTCGATCACGCCGAGGGCTGAAACCGCAGGGCTTCGGTCACCTCGACGACAGGGGAGACGGTGAGGATTTCCGACGTCTACACGAAGCCGGTCACCGCGGTGGAAGGCCCGCGGCGCCGGGAGGGAGCTGCTGCGGCGCAGGGGCCGTCCCCGGCCGCGGGCCCGGCCGACCAGGTGGCCTTCTCCGGGCAGAGCTTCGAGGTGCAGCGGGCCCGCGCCCTGGCCCTGCAGGCCCCCGACATCCGCGAGGACGTGGTCGGGGTGATCGTGGACCAGCTCCGCCAGGGCCTGTACCGGATCACCGGAGCCGAAGTGCTCCCCCGCCTGGTCCGGGAGCACCTGGAGCTCCGCTAGCCCGCGCAGGCCCCTTCCCCCCCTGCACGCCCGCCGCGCCGGCGCGGCTTCACTTCACCAGCACGTACGTCCCGGGCGCGTCCCCCAGGAGCGGCGACCCCGGAAGGCCCAGGGGGGGCGGCGGGACGGGGCCGGTGGAGTGCTCCGCCAGCCACTCGGCCCAGCCGGGCCACCAGGACCCTTCCTGCACCGGGGTTCGTTCGCGCCACGTCTCCGGGTCGATGTAGGGGTCCCCCTCCCGCCGGGTGGCGATTCGGAACGACCGGCCGCGGTGGCCGGGCTCGCTCACGATCCCCGCGTTGTGCCCGCCGCTGGTCAGCACGAACGTCACGTCGGTGTCCGCCGGCATGTGGAGCTTGTAGGTGGAGCGCCAGGGCGCAACGTGGTCCGTCTCGGTGCCCACGAGGAAGATGGGGACCCGGATGTCGCTCAGGGCCACGGGGCGGTCCCCCACCCGGTAGCGCCCCTCGAAGAGGTCGTTGTTCAGGAAGAGCTTGCGCAGGTACTCCGCGTGCATCCGGTACGGCATGCGGGTGGCGTCGGCGTTCCACGCCATGAGGTCGTTCATGGAGGTGCGGCCGCCGAGCAGGTAGTCGTGCACCACGCGGGACCAGATGAGGTCCTTGGAGCGCAGGGCCTGGAACGCCCCGGCCATCTGCCGGTTGTCGAGGTACCCCTTCTCCCACATGACATCTTCGAGGAAGGTGATCTGGCTCTCGTCGATGAAGAGCATGATCTCGCCGGCCTCGGTGAAGTCGGTCTGGGCGGCCAGCATGGTGAGGGAGCGCAGCCGGTCGACCCCGTCCCGCGCCATGGCGGCCGCGGCGATTGCCAGCAGGGTGCCGCCCAGGCAGTAGCCCACCCCGTGGACCTTCCGGTCCGGAGCGATGCGCCCCACCGCCTCCAGGGCGGCCCCGATCCCCAGGGTCCGGTAGTCCTCCAGGCCGAGGTCGCGATCCTCGGGCCCGGGGTTCTTCCAGGAGATGGTGAAGACCGTGTGGCCGCGGCCCACCAGGTACTTGATCAGGG
Source organism: Deferrisomatales bacterium (assembly GCA_033551855.1). Classification (GTDB taxonomy): domain Bacteria; phylum Desulfobacterota; class Deferrisomatia; order Deferrisomatales; family JACRMM01; genus JBFLZB01. Next base: position 35,676 of record JAWSUI010000018.1, on the reverse strand, counting down.
AGTTCTCCGGCGAGAGGTCCAGGATGTAGTACTTCATGATCCAGGCGGGCACGACGAGCACCGGCTCGGCCTGTACTTCGTCGGTCGCGGGCTCGTACTGGAGGAGCTCGATGAGGCGGTTGCGGTACACGACCTTTCCCGGGGTGACCGCAAGGTTGCGGCCCACCTCGTACACCTCCGCGCCGACGGGGGGCTCCCCGGCCAGGGCCCGGCACTCGTCCTCCACCCAGTTCTCGAACCCCTGGGCCAGGCTGCCCCCGCCTGTCTGCCAGGCCGTGCGCAGCACCTCCGGGTTCGTCCACGGGAAGTTGGACGGGGCACACATGTCCAGCACCTGGCGCGCGGCGAAGGAGACGATGTTCTCGTGGCGCCGCGACAGGCCCCGCACGCCGGTGGTGGCGTAGTGCCACCACTGCTCGCTCAGCAGGAAGCCCTGCTGGAGGGCGTTGAACGGCCAGGTCTTCCAGCCGGGGTCGTGGAAGCGCCGGTCCTGGGGCAGGGGCTCGATGAAGGGGGGGGTCTCCGGGTTGCCGGCCGCCTGGGCGGCGTACAGGGCGAAGCGGAACGACTTCTCTGCCGCGTTGCGCCAGAGCTCCGCCTGCTTGCCAGGGTTGAAGCCGAAGTGGAGTGCCCAGTCGGCGTAGGCCAGGAGCAGGGAGGCGGGGGAGAGGCCAAGGGTGGCCCGCCCGACCCAGGCGTGGGCGAGGCGGTCGATGTTTCTGGTGCTCTCGAACTCGTAGCTGCCGGTCATGGCGTCACCTCGTGGGGCTCCCGGGGGCGGGCGATCTCAACCCACCCGAACCGGGAGCAGCATAGTCCCGAATTGCTGCAAGTGCGAGAAGAAGGGGGGCGCGAGAACACGATGGTTCCTCGCGCACACAGAAGACCCGGAAGCTCCGGGGCGGGGGGCGTCAGCGCACGAGCTTCTTGTAGTGGATCCGGTGGGGCTGGTCGGCCTCGGCCCCGAGCCGCCGCTTCCGGTCCGCCTCGTACTCCTGGTAGTTCCCCTCGAACCAGACGGCGCGGCTCTCGCCCTCGAAGGCCAGGATGTGGGTCGCGATCCGGTCCAGGAACCAGCGGTCGTGGGAGACCACCACCGCGCAGCCGGCGAACTCCAGCAGCCCCTCCTCGAGGGACCGCAGGGTGTCGACGTCCAGGTCGTTGGTGGGCTCGTCGAGGAGGATGAGATTGGCCCCGCTCTTGAGGAGCTTGGCCAGGTGCACCCGGTTGCGCTCGCCCCCGGAGAGGTCCTTGACGCGCTTCTGCTGGTCGGCGCCCTTGAAGTTGAACGCCGCCACGTAGGCCCGGGAGGGCACCTTGCGCTTGCCGAGCTCGATGAAGTCGGCCTTGTCCGTGATCTCCTCCCAGACGGTGCGCTCGCCGGCGAGGGCGTCGCGGCTCTGGTCCACGTAGGCCATCGCCACGGTGTCCCCGATGCGCAGCACCCCCCCGTCGGGGGTCTCCTGGGCGGTCAGCAGCCGCAGGAGCGTGGTCTTGCCGGCCCCGTTCGGCCCGATCAGGCCGACGATGCCGCCCTTGGGGAGCCGGAAGCTCAGGTCCTCGAAGAGGAGCCGGTCGCCGTAGGCCTTGCTCACCTTCTCGGCCTCCACCACCAGGTCCCCCAGACGGGGGCCCGGGGGGATCACGATGGCCCCGGCCTCCACCTTGCCCTGGGTGTCGGCCTGGAGGAGCTTCTCGTAGGCGTTGAGGCGGGCCTGGCCCTTGGCGTGGCGGGCCCGGGGGGCCATGCGGATCCACTCCAGCTCCCGCTCCAGGGTCTTCTGGCGGGCGGAGGACTGCTTCTCCTCCTGGGCCAGGCGCTTCTCCTTCTGCTCCAGCCAGGACGAGTAGTTGCCCTCCCAGGGGATGCCCCGGCCCCGGTCGAGCTCCAGGATCCACCCTGCGACGTTGTCCAGGAAGTAGCGGTCGTGGGTGACCGCCACGACGGTCCCCGGGTACTGGGCCAGGTGGTGCTCGAGCCACGCCACCGACTCGGCATCCAGGTGGTTGGTGGGCTCGTCCAGGAGCAGGAGGTCCGGCTGCTGGAGGAGCAGCCGGCACAGGGCCACCCGCCGGCGCTCGCCGCCCGAGAGGTTGGCCACGCCGGCCTCGGCGGGGGGCAGGCGCAGGGCGTCCATGGCGATCTCGAGGGTCCGGTCCAGGTCCCAGGCCCCGGCGGCGTCGATGGCGTCCTGCACCCGGCCCTGCTCGGCGAGGAGCTTCTCCATCTCGTCCGGCTCCATCGGCTCGGCGAACCGGGCGTTGATCTCGTCGAACTGGCGCAGCAGCGCCCGGGTCTCGGCCACCCCCTCGTCCACCACCTCCGCCACCGTCTTGCCGGGGTCCAGCTCGGGCTCCTGGGGGAGGAAGCCGACCCGCGTGCCTTCCGCCGGCCAGGCCTCCCCGTGGAAGTCCGTCTCGATCCCGGCCATGACCCGGAGCAGGGTGGACTTCCCGGACCCGTTCAGGCCCAGGACGCCGATCTTCGCGCCGGGGAAGAAGGAGAGCCAGATGTCCTTGAGGACCTCCCGGTTGGGCGGGTAGACTTTGGACAGGCCCTTCATCACGTAAATGTACTGGTGCGCCACGGGTACCTCCTGGGGGTGAGCGGTTCTCGTGCGGCCCCGGCCCGGTGAAAAGCGCGCGGGGGGTCAAGGCTTATACCCTGCGGGGGGCCGGCATGCAAGCCGCGGGGGCCGTCGACAGAAGCTTCCGGGCGTTCTGTGCGTGCGAGGACCATTGCGTTCTCGCGCAGAGCCGCAGAGGCGCCGGGAAAGACAAAGGATGGTTCTGTTTCGATCTGTGTGGGTTCCCATCGGGCCCCCGACCTCCGCGATGGGCCCGTAGGGTGGGCACCGCCCACCGCAACCGCTGGGGGAAACGCACGATTTCACTTACGTCCCCCCCTCTGGTCCTGGGGGAAACGCACGATTTCACTTACGTCCCCCCCTCTATCCGCAACTGGGCGGGTGAATATTCACCCCCAGAGGATTGATTGGGCGCTTACGGGGCGCGGGGAGGATCCAGAATCCCTGCTCCCCGCCCCGCCGTCGACCGCCCCGTCCCAGACCCCACGCCGCCGTCCTTGCCCGGGGCGCCATTGACCCGGGGTGCCTCGGGTCCCTATGCTTCCCCCCGGGCCGCGGCGCGGGCGCCCCCGCCGGCGTTGCCGAGGCTCGGCGAGGGAGACGGATGGAGAAGCCCCGCCTCGACCACCTGATCGACTTCCTGGTGCAGTTGCGGCGCGACGCGGACCGCGACGAGGTGGAGCTGCGCCGCCGGGACCGGGCAATCGGACGCCGGCTCGCCCCCCGGGGGCTGAGTGCCCGCGCCCAGCTCCTGGCGTGGCTCGACGAGGTCCGGAAGCCCCCCGAAATCGGGCGCCGGGCGGCGGCGGTCCAGCGGGCCGCCCAGGTCCTCCTCGCCGCGGCGGGCTTCGTGCTGGGGGCCGGGGCGCTCCGGGTCCTGCTGCGGTACGACGGCACCGAGCCCGTGAACGTCATCGGCGTGCTGGCCGTGTTCGTCGGGCTCCAGCTCGCCCTGGCCCTGGCCCTGGGGCTGGCGCTCCTGCCGCCGGTGGTCCTGCGCCTGCTGCCGGGGGCGAGGGCTCTCCAGGAGGCCCTGCCCCTCCTGAGCCCCGGCCAACTCCTGAGGCTGACGGACCGTTTCCTCCCCGCCGAGTACCGGCAGGCAGCCCAGGCCGCCCTGGGTCGAGCGGCGGCCCACCGGAAACTGTTCGGCCGGGTCCAGAAGTGGGCCGTCGTCTTCGCCGCCCAGGGCTTTGCCGTGGCGTTCAACGCGGGGGCGCTGGCAGCGTGCCTCTACCTGATCGTCTTCTCGGACCTCGCCTTCTCCTGGAGCACCACCCTAGCGTTCGACGCCGGCTACCTGCACCGGCTGACCACGGCGCTCTCGGCCCCGTGGGCGTGGCTCTTCCCCCAGGGCAGGCCGTCCCTCGAGCTGATCGATGCGACGCGCTATTTCCGGTTCAAGGAGGGGGTCCTCCCCCACGCCGGGCCCGGGGGCGGGGACCCCGCCGTCCTGGGGGGCTGGTGGCCCTTCCTCCTGGGTTCCCTGGCGTTCTACGGGTTGGGGCTCCGGGTCGCCCTCTGGGCCGTGGCCCGGTGGCGCTACGCCTGCGCCGTGGACGCCGCCCTGTTCGGTGTCCCGGACGCGCAGGACGTGCGGGACCGCCTGGGGAGCGAGCTCGTGCGGACCCAGGCGGAGGAGCCCGAGGCCGGGCGCGCGGAGCCCCTCGCGCCCCCCTGGGGCGCCGGGGAGGAGACCCCGCCCCGGGTGGAGCGCCCCTGCACCCTCGTCAACTGGGGGCAGGTGGATGCCCCGGACCCGGTTCTGGGCGAGCTTCTCCTGCGGGAGCTGGGCCTGCGGGCGGAGGCGGCCCGCCACGCGGGCGGGTCCGGTTCCCTGGAGGACGACCGGCGGGTCGCGGACGAGATCGCGGCGCCGCGGGGGGGGGGCGCCGTGGCCATCGTCGTCAAGGCCTGGGAGCCGGCCCTCCTGGAGTTTCTCGACTTTCTCCAGGACCTTCGCCGGCTCCTGGGCGAGGGCCGGCCCATCGTGGTCGCCCCCGTCGGGCGGGGCGACGCAGGCGGCCTGTCCGCGCCGTTGGAAGCGGACGTGGCCCAGTGGCGCACCCGGGTGCGTGCCGTCGGGGACCCCTGGCTCTCCGTTCGTCCCCTGGGTGGGGGCCCGTGACCGCCTCGGCCCCCGTTTTCGCCGTGCTCGGGCACCCGAACAAGGGCAAGTCCAGCATCGTGGCGACCCTCGCCCACGACGACTCGGTCGCTATCGGGCCCGTCCCGGGCACCACGGTCAAGTGCCGCTCGTTCCCCATGAAGGTGGACGGCACCGTGCTCTACACCCTGGTGGACACCCCCGGCTTCCAGCGGGCCCGGGGGGCCCTGGACTGGATGCGCCGGCAGGAGACCACGGCGGCCCGGCGGGCGGAGGTCGTCGGGGATTTCGTCCGGACCCACGAAGCCACCGGGCAGTTCCCCGACGAGAGGGAGCTCCTCGCGCCGGTGGTCGAGGGCGCGGGCATCCTGTACGTCGTCGACGGCTCGGTGCCCTACGGCCCGGAGTACGAGCCCGAGATGGAGATCCTGCGCTGGACCGGGCGGCCCCGGATGGCACTGATCAACCCCATCGGGCGGGCCGACCACGTGGAGGAGTGGCGGCAGGCGCTGGGGCAGTACTTCCACGTGGTGCGGGTGTTCGACGCGGTCACGGCCGAGTTCGACAAGCAGGTCGAGCTCTTGCGCACCTTCGGCCACCTCCACGAGGAGTGGCGCGAGCCGCTGGAGCACGCTGCGGCGGTCCTCGGGCGGGAGCGGGGGAAGCGCCGGGCCCGGGCGGCCCGCCTGGTGGGCGGGACGCTCACCGAGATGCTCACTCTCACCGTGACGAAGACGCTCTCGGCCGATGCGGACGCGGAGCCCGAGAAGCCGGCCCTCGAGAAACGGTACCGGGACGCGCTGCGAGACCTGGAACGGCGGTGCCGGGACCGGGTGGAAGGGGTGTACGAGCACGTGCGCGTCCCGCGGGTGGAGGATCCCCTGGACCTGCTGGAGGAGGACCTCTTCTCCGAGGAGACGTGGCTCCGGTTCGGGTTGAAGCGCGCGCAGCTCGCGACTCTGGGGGCCGGGGGGGGCGCAGTGATCGGCGGCACCCTGGACGCGGCCCTCGGGGGCGCCTCGCTCCTGCTCGGCACCCTGGTGGGGGCCGGCATCGGGGCGGCGGTGGGCTGGCTCGGCGCGAACCGGCTGGTGGAGGTCACCATCGCCGCCATCCCCCTCGGGGGGAAGAAGCTAGTGGCCGGTCCCACCCGGAACCGGAACTTTCCCCACGTGGCCCTGGGGAGGGCCCGCCTCCACCGGCTCCTCGTGTCCAACCGCGCCCACGCCCGCCGCGACGACCTGAACTGCCGCGACGACCTGGGGCGGCTGCTCCCGCCGCTCTCCGAAGAGGCCCGGAGGCGCTTCGAGGCGTGCTTCGAGCGGGTCCGTAAAGGCCAGGACCCGGAGGGGGCCTCCGAGGAGCTCTCCCGGGCTCTCGAGACCGTCTTCGAGGAGGACGACAGGATCCACCCCGCCGGCCCGGCCCCCAAAGGCTCACCTTCCCCTCCGGGAGAGAGGCCCCTGTAGCCCGTATCGTACGGGTACGGCCTCCTGCGACTGCGACGCTCCAGGGAACGCCGCAACCCCAGCGCCGGCCTTGCCTCGCGCACGGGGAACGGACCAGGAGCGATCCCGCCCCGGGCGGCCCGCAACCGTTCGCAAGGGGTCCCCGTGAGGGATGAGGGTCTCTGGTGGACACGGTCCGGCACCCCCGGTCGCCCCCCTGCGGCTTCCCCCGGAGTCACGGGCTCGGCACGACGTTGACTCCCCCTACTTCGCGAAAATCGGCGTCGAAGGCGGCGACATAGCCGGGGGCGTGGCGCCGAGCCGCGGTGACGATGGCGGCGTCGGTGAAGCTCAGGGCTCCGCGTCCCTGGGTCCGGAAGGTCTCGAAGGTGTCGAGGAAGAAGTCGGAGCAGGGGGCGAAGTCGACTTCGCGGGCCTGCAGGAGAAGTGTCCCCACAGCCGCAGCGCCCGGCCCCTTCTCCCCGCGACGATATCCTCGAGAACGGGGTTCTTCCGGTAAACGACCGGCTGGACACGGTCCAGTGCGCCTACTACCTGCAGCCGACCGGCCGGCCGGACGCCGACTTCTTCGACGCGGTGTCCCTGGGCAAGGAACGAGCGGCGCAGGGGAGGGGGCGGGAAGCCGTGGCGGTAGCGTGCGGCAAGGGGGAGTTTCTCGTCCAGGCCGGCGGCTCGAAGTCCGGTTACCCCTACGTTCTGAGCAACGGCGACTTCACCATCGAGTGCGGGCCCCACAACCGCCCGAACTTCTTCGTCACCTTCCGAAGCCAAGCCCTCTGGCGAGAGTCCGGCTATCTCCTGCACGCGAAGTTTCTCGCCTGGGCCCGAAGCGTCGGCTTCGAGCGTGACCAGCGCGAGGGGCTCTCGCGGGTGGATTTCTGCTTCGACTACCTCCTGCCCGTCGTCGACTTCGACGAGGACGCCTTCACGACCCGCGCGACCAAGGACAGCCAGCACCGGGAGAACGGCAAGGTCCAGACGTTCACCTTCGGCAAGGGAAACGTCGTCCTTCGCGTCTACGACAAGGTTGCGGAGATCGCCGAAAAGAGCCACAAGGTCTGGTTCTTCGTCCTTCGGCGCCGAGAGAGCGACGTCTGGCGGATCGAGTGGCAGGTCCGGAAGACGGCCCTTCGCCGGTTCGACATCCGCACCTTCGACGATCTCGGCCAAACTGGGTAGCGGATGGGTAGCACTCGAGACGGAGGACGCGGTCATGGTGTTTACCGACAAGGTGGTCCGATCCCTCCATCCCAAGGCGACCCGCTATGAAGTCCGGGAGGATGGGCGGCCAGGGTTCGGGCTCCGCGTGGCTCCCACGGGGAGGAAGACCTGGGTCTTCGTGTATCGTTTCGACGGCAAGCCCAAACGGATGCAGTTCGACACCTACCCCGCGACCGGGCTCGCCGACGCACACCTGGAACACGCCTCTGCGGTCAAGGAGCTGGAGAAGAACGTAGACGCCGGGGCAACGAAGCGGAACGCGAAGCGGGCCCGGAAACCAGCACCGACCGTCTCCTGCCTCGTGCATGAAGATCCTGGGGAAGGCGGGGAGCGGATGGCTATACCCCAGAGCGCAAGGCAGAGTTCCTGCTTCAGAACGCCGCGGACGACGAGGACTACGAGGAGGCGGTGGCCGAGGTGCGCCGGATGGGCCTGGACCCCGCCGCGATCCCCCACGATCGGCCGTAGTCCGTGGACCGCGTCTTCCTGGACGCCAACGTTCTGTTCTCTGCCGCCTACCGGGAGGGCTCGGCACCCGCTCGCCTGTGGCAGCTGGAGGAGGTGGTGCTCCTGGCCTCTCCCCACGCGCCCTCGACTTCCGCGGCTAAGGTCTGCAGCCCGAAAAGGCTGTTTCCGTACCGCCCTGCCGCGGTCCTCTTCTACGGGCGCACCGCACGGGAGGTGCAGGGTTGTCGACACGGTCGGACATTCACACTGCGGAGCGTAGGAGCGGGCGTCGGTATCGCGCGGCCATGGAAAGGGCTCGGGCCGCTCGGGCCGAGCCCGAGCCTGTAGAGACCCCCCCAGACTGCTCCGACAGCGACTCCACCCAACGACCGGTCCACTCCCCCGCTCCGGCGGCGAACACACGAGAGGAGGCCCGCCGTGTTGGACGCGACCGTTTCCACAACGCACTTCTCTCTCTGGCTCGGAGGGGGCGGGTAGCAGGAGCCCAGACAGCAAGGTGGACCCACCCAGCTGCTACCCAAAGTGCTACCCAAAGGGCTTCTTGGACGAAGAAAGGGTCTAGGCGCATCGCCCAGACCCTTGTTCTTTCTGGTGAGCCGTGCAGGGATCGAACCTGCGACCACCTGATTAAAAGTCAGGTGCTCTACCAACTGAGCTAACGGCCCACGGATTCCAGGGGGAACTTATACCGCGGCGTTTTTCGCACCGTCAAGGCGGGGGATGCCCCGAGATGGGCGCGGAGGCCCCAGAGAAATCCTACGGCCGGAAGGGGTTCAGGACCTCCACGGTCTCCTCCCGGCCGGGGCCCACGGAGACGAGGACCACGGGGCAGCCCGTGGCGTCGGCGACGTAGTCCAGGAGCCGGCGGGCGTTTGGGGGCAGGTCGTCGAGGGCTTTGGCGCCCGTCGTGCTCTCGTCCCAGCCGGGAAGGGCCTCGCACACCGGCCGGCACCGCAGCAGGTCTTCGGCGCGGCTCGGGACCCGGTCGATGCGGGCGCCGTCGAGGTCGTACCGGACGCAGAGCCGGATCTCGTCCAGCCCCTGGAGCACGTCGAGCTTGGTGACGGCCAGGCCGGTGAGGCCGTTCAGGCGCACGGCGTCGCGAAGGGCCACGAGGTCCAGCCAGCCGCACCGGCGCGGCCGCCCGGTGGTGGAGCCGAACTCGGCGCCGCGCTCCCGCAGGCGGTCCCCGGTGGCGTCGTGGAGCTCGGAAGGGAAGGGGCCTTCCCCCACGCGGGTCGCGTAGGCCTTGGTGATGCCGATCACCGCGTCCAGGTGCCGGGGCCCCACGCCGGCCCCCGTGCAGGCTCCTCCGGCAAGGGTGTTGGAGCTGGTGACGAAGGGGTACGTGCCGTGGTCGAGGTCCAGCAGGGTGCCCTGGGCCCCCTCGAAGAGCACGTTCTCACCCGCCGCGAGCCACTCGTGGACCCGGGCCGAGACGTCCCCGATGTGGGGCCGGAGCGCCTCGCCCTGGGCTACGAGGGCGTCGGCCACCTCGTCGGTGTCGAAGGTCGGGGCACCGAGGTGGGTGAGGAGGCAGTTGCGCTCGTCCAGGAGCTGGCGCACGGCCTCGCGCAGGGCCCGGGGGTGGAGGAGGTCTCCCACGCGAATCCCGCGACGCGCCGCCTTGTCCTCGTAGCAGGGGCCGATCCCCCTTCCGGTCGTGCCGATCTTGCGGCCCCCGGCCCGGGCCTCCCGGGCGGCGTCGATCGCCTTGTGACACGGCAGGATGAGATGGGCCGCGTCGGAGAGGAGCAGCCCCTGGGCCCCAGGGAACTTCCCCTTCTTGCGGAGCCCCTCGATCTCGCCGAGCAGGACCTGGGGGTCCACGACGACGCCGTTCCCGATGCAGCACACGGTCCCCGGGTTCAGGATGCCCGACGGGATCAGGTGCAGGATGACCTTCTCCCCGCCCACCACCAGGGTGTGCCCCGCGTTGTTGCCGCCCTGGAAGCGCACCACCCCCCGGACATCGCGGCTGTAGATATCGACGATCTTGCCCTTGCCTTCGTCGCCCCACTGGGCGCCGACGACCACGACGTTGGGCATCGGTTCACTCCTCTGCGGTGTGTCGCGGCAGCTCGTCCAGGGCCAGTGCGCGGCGCTCTCCGGTCCCGAGGTCCACGAGCACCGCTTCGTCCTCGGAACACCCCTCGCCCCCGAGGACGGCAGCCCAGCGGAAGCCCTGCTCCCGGGCGTGCTCCAGGGAGTGCTCCAGGGGGCGCCGGGTCAAGTCGCGGGCCGCCGGCACCGAGCGGGAACGCAGTCGGCGCGCGAGCCCCAAGGCCTGTGAGCGGCTCGCGCGGAAGTTCACGATGAACACCCCGGAGGGCGGCGGGGGCGCGGCGCCCTGGAGCCGCAGTGCCTCCGTGACGGCCAGAAGGTCCAGGGAGAACCCGGTGGCGGGGAGGTCGAGGCCGTAGCGCGCGAGCAGCCGGTCGTACCGGCCGCCCCGGCACAGGGCCGTTCCCAGGGGGTGGACGAAGGCCTCGAAGATCACCCCGGTGTGGTAGTCGATCCCCCGCAGCTCCCCCAGGTCGATGGTCAGGTGGTGCGCGAGCCCGTGCATCTCGACGTAGGACACCACCTGTGCCAGGTTCTCCAGCGCAGAGCGGCTGTGGTCCGACTCCACCAGCGCCGATGCCCGGTCGAGGACCTCGACGCCGCCGGCCAGCAGGGGGAGCTCTGCGAGGAGCCGCTTCTTCCCGTCGGGGACGGGCAGGTCCTCCAGGAGCACCTGCAGCTCGCTCAGGTCCTTCCGGGCCACGCTGCCGACCAGGAGGTCCACGCGGTCGGGCTGGAGCTCGCACCCCAGGAGGATCCCGCGAAAGAACTCCACCTGGCCCACGTCGACCTTGAAGCCGCCGACCCCGGCCTCGGCCAGCAGCGCCGTCACCAGGGCGATGGCCTCGGCGTCGGCCTCGGGGTCGACGACCCCCAGGAGCTCGGCGCCCACCTGGTGGAGCTCCCGGCTGCGGCCCTTCTGGGCTTGCACGTGGCGCACCACCGGTCCCTCGTAACAGAGTCGCAGGGGCAGGCTCGCCCGGGCGAAGCGCGACGCCGCCATCCGGGCGATCTGGGGGGTGAAGTCCGGACGGATGGCCAGTACGTGACCGGTGGTCCGGTCCACCAGGCGGTAGTAGGCTGCCTCGTCGGCCGCGTCGGGCTGGGCCCGGGAGAAGACTTCCGCGTGCTCCAGGAGCGGGGGCACCGTCGGCCGGTAGCCCCACCGGCCCATGGCCAGCAGGAGCTTGCGGCGCAGCGAGAAGAACTGCCCCGCCGCCTCGGGCAGGAGGTCGCCCAGCCCCGGGGGGAGCTCCCGATGGAGCCCGGACCGCCGGCCCCGCGGGTCCGGCTCTGGGGCGGACGGCGTCACGCCGGTGTCCCGAGCGCCCCGGCCCTCACAGGAAGGCCTGGGTGACGCTGATCACGTTGGGCAGGCCGCGCAGCTCCTGCAGGACGGCTTCCTCCGCGGGGCTGTCGATGTTCACCACGGTGACCGCCCGGCCGCCCACGGTTTCCCGGCCGAACGCCAGCTGGCCGATGTTGATGGCGTGCTTGCCCAGGGTGGTGCCGATGCTGCCTACCAGTCCCGGGCGGTCGTAGTTCCAGAAGACCAGGAGGTGGCCCTGGGGGATGGCCTCGATGCCGATGCCGTCGATCTCCACCACCCGGGGCTCCCGCTTCCCGAAGATGGCTCCCGCGAGGATGGAGGTGCCGGAGTCCGTCTCCACCCCCAGGCGGATCAGGGCCGAGTAGTCCTCCCCGGCGCGGGCCAGGGTCTCCACCACCCGGATGCCCCGCTCCCGGGCGACCACCGGGGCGTTGACCAGGTTCACCCTCCCCCCCAGGCTCGCGGCCAGGAGGCCCTCGAGCGCCGCGGCGGTGTAGAGCCCGGTTCGGCCCTCCGCGGTCTTGCCCGAGTACTCGAGCTCCACCGACCTCAGCGCGGCGGCGCCGAGCTGGGCCTGCAGGCGGCCCAGGTTCCGGGCCATCTCCAGGTAGGGGCGCATCTGTTCGAGCATCTCCGAGGGGACGCTCGGCACGTTGATGGCGTTGCGGATCGTGCCGGTGACGAGGTAATCGACGATCTGGTCCGCCACCTGCAGCGAGACCGCCTCCTGGGCCTCCACCGTGCTGGCGCCCAGGTGGGGGGTGCAGATCACCCGCTCGTGGGCCACGAGGGAGGTCAGCCCCGGCGGCTCCTTCTGGAAGACGTCCAAGGCAGCCCCCGCCACCTTGCCGCTCTCCAGGGCCGCGAGGAGCGCGGCCTCATCGACGATCCCGCCCCGGGCGGCGCACACCAGGTACACGCCGTCCTTCATCTTCTCGAAGGCCTCTGCCGCGATCAGGTTTCGGGTCTCCTCGAGGAGCGGCACGTGGACGGTGACGATGTCGGCCCGCCGGAAGAGCCCGTCGAGGTCCGTCAGCTCCACGCCGAGTTCCGCGGCGCGGTCCTGGCTGATGAACGGGTCATAGGCCAGGACCTTCATCTTGAGGCCCAGGGCGCGGTCGGCGACGATGGAACCGATATTGCCCAGCCCCACCACGCCCAGGGTCTTGCCGCACAGCTCGTGGCCCTCGAACTTCTTCTTCTCCCACACGCCGGCCTTCATGCTGATGGTGGCCTGGGGGATGTACCGCACCAGGCTCATCATGAGCGCCAGGGCGTGCTCGGCGGTGGTCACGGTGTTCCCGCCCGGTGTGTTCATGACCACGACGCCCCGCTTGGTGGCCGCGGGCACGTCCACGTTGTCCACGCCGATTCCCGCGCGGCCGACGACCTTGAGGTTGCCGGCGGCCTCGAGGATCTCTTCGGTCACCTTGGTGGCGCTGCGCACCACCAGGGCGTCGTAGTTGCCGATGACGGCCTTGAGCTCGTCGGGCTTGAGGCCCGTCTGGACATCGACCTGGAGCTCGGGAGCCGCCCGGAGGATCTCGATGCCCCGGGGCGAGAGGCTGTCGCTGACCAGGACCCGCTTCATCGCGCATCCCCCCCCAGAACCTGGAGGGCGGCCCGCACCCCCGTGCCGAGCTCCACCGGGTGGCCGAGACCGAGGAGGGCCATCTCCAGGGCCGACACGGCCGTGACGACGTCGAAGGTGTCGGCGTACCCGAGGTGGGCGATCCGTATGATCTTGCCCTTGGCCTGATCCTGCCCGCCGGCGACGGTGATCCCGAACCGCTCGCGGAGGGCCTTCTTGAGGGCCTGCCCGTCCACTGCCGGGGGCATCTTCACGGCGGTGCAGGCGTCGCTGGGGCTGTCGGGCGCGTACAGCTCGAGGCCCAGGGCCAGCGCCGCCGCCCGGGTGGCATCGGCCAGCCGGGCCGTGCGGGAGAACACGCCCTCGAGGGTCTCCTCGCGGATCTGCCGGAGCACGTCGGCCAGGCCCACCACGAGGCTGACCGCCGGGGTCCAGGCGGTTTGGCTCTCCTGCTGCTTCTTCCGCTCGGCCTGCAGGTCGAAGTAGAACCGCGGGAGGTCCGACGTGCCCAGGAAGGCCTCGGCCTTCTCGCTCCAGGCGATGAACGCGAGGCCCGGGGGGAGCATGAGGGCCTTCTGGCTGCCGGTGACGAGGACGTCGATGCCGGTGGCGTCCATGGGAAGGGCGAAGACGCCCACGGCGGTGATGCCATCGACCACCAGGAGCACGTCGGGTCGGTCCCGGGTGATGGCGGCGAGGGCCCCCACCGGGTGCTCCACCGCCGTGCTGGTCTCGCTCGCCTGCACGTAGACGGCCCGGATGGCCGGGTCGGCGTCGAGGGCCCGGCGCACGTCTTCCGGGTCCACCGCCGAGCCCCACTCCACCTTGAGCTCCACGCCCCGGCAGCCGTAGGCCTTGAGGATCTTCCCCCACCGCTCCCCGAACTTGCCGCCGTTGACGTACAGGGCCTTGTCGCCCTTCCGGAGGAAGTTGGTGACGGCGGCCTCCATGGCGCCCGTCCCCGACGCCGCCAGGATCACCACGTCCCGCTCCGTCTGGTAGAGGTAGCGCAGACCCTCCCGGCACGCCGAGAACACGGGTTTGAACTCCGGCTCCCGGTGGTGGATGATCGGCCGGGCCATGGCCAGCAGGGTGTCAGGGGGCACAGGCGTGGGGCCTGGGGCGAGGAGCGTCGTCTTCTTCACGGCAAGTCCTCCGGCGGTGAGGGCGAGGAGCGGGGAAAACCGGCTGCAGGTCGCATCCGGAAAACCGCGCGACGCTATCAGAGGGCCGAGGACGGCGTCAAGTCGTACGATTTCCCTAGATCCATCGGCTGGTCGGCGAGCGGAGTCCGGGAGCCACACACCGGGGCGCTGCCTCTGCCGGGAGGCCCTTCCGGAAACCCAGTGGGTCAATCCAGGGCAAGAACGATCTCGCGCAGAGGCGCCGAGACGTGGAGGAATTCTGGTTCTGTTTCGATCTGTGTGGGTTTCCATCGGGCCCCCGATCTCGGCGATGGACCCGTAGGGTGGGCACCGCCCACCGCAACCACTCAGCTCGCCCCGTCGGCCGTCTGCGGGGGAGCGGCCTCGGCTTCCGCCCCCGGCAGGGCGCCTTTCAGCTCTGCCATGCGGGAGGCCACCCTGGCGGAACGCTCCGCGATGCGCAGCATGGCGCGCAGCGCGTCGAAGGCGGGGGTGAGCCGGCCCACCGGGACCAGCCGGCGGACCCCTGCCTCCAGGAGCGCGGTCTTCAGGTTTCTCCAGCCCTTCCGCAAGCCCTCGTAGTCGGCCTGGACCTCCTCGGAGCGGAAGCCGGGAGCCCCGGGGTCGCAGCGGAGGAGGAAGGCCAGCACGGCCCCCCGGTAGGCGTCGATCTCGGTTCGCAGCGGCGTCTCCCGGAGGGCCTCCACGTCGGCGCTTCCCTCCTGAATCTCCCGTGCCAGGTCGGCCACCTCCGCCAGGTAGTTCGAGATGCGCAGGACCAGCGGCAGTTGCTTGGCCACCGCCTGGGTGATCCGTTCCGCCTCGAGCTGCCCCACGAAGCGCTCCACCGCCCGGACGAGCCGCAGCAGCCCCTCGCGCTGCTCGGTCAGCGTGCGGCGGGAGGCGGCCTCGGCGCCGAGGGTGGCCCGCACGTGGCTCCCGGCGAGCTCGGCCATACGCCGCAGTTCCAGGGCGAAGGCGTCGACGGCCAGGACCGGCGAGAACAGGACGTTGGCGTCCAGGTACTGGGGCCGGCCGAGCTGCTCCCCCGGCGTGAGGAAGCGCCGGGAGAGGAAACGGGTCATCCGCCGGTTCGCCGGCCACTGGAGCAGGACGCCCGCGACGGTGAAGGCGGTGTGGAACCCGGCCAGTGCGAGGGCCGGCGACTGCCGGAGCCCGAGCGGGTCTCCGGTGACAGAGAGCAGCCACAGAAAAGAGGGGAGGAGCACAAATCCCGTGGCGGCGTTGGCGCTGTTGATCCCCACGTGGGCCGCGGCGACACGACGGGCGTTGGGGGTGGCTCCGATCGCCGCCAGCGCCGAGGTGGAGGTGGTCGCCACCGTGGCACCGATGATCATGGCTCCGCCGCCGGTCAAGTCCACGATCCCCGTGGTGGCCGCGGTGAGGGTGAGGGCGACGGCGGCGCTGGAGGACTGCGTGAAGAGGGTCATCAGGAACCCGACGCCCAGGAAGCCGGCAAGGCCCAAGGGGCCCTTCGGGGACAGGCTGGCGAAGTCCAGGGGACCGGCGACGTCGCCGAAGGCGGCGCGCAGCACGTCGATCCCCAGGAAGAAGAGCCCGAAACCGGCAGCGGCCTCCCCGATGGCCCCCGCCCGGGTGGAGGGCCCCAGCAGTCGCGCCAGCATGCCCGCCCCCACGAGGGGGTAGGCGAGGGTGCTGATCTGGAGCTGGAAGCCGACCGCTGCGACCAGCCACCCGGTCGCGGTGGTGCCGATGGCGGCGCCGTAGAGGACCCCCAGGGCCTGCCCGAGCTCCAGGAGACCGGCGTTGACGAAGCCGATCGTGGCCACCGTCACGGCGCTCGAGGATTGCACGAGGCCGGTCACCAGGGCCCCGGAGGCGACCCCGCGCATCGGGGTGCTGGTGTAGCGGGCCAGGATGTCGCGCAGGGCGCTGCCCGCGGCGAGCTTGAGGCCGTCGGTGATCATCGCGACGGCGAGGAGGAAGAGCCCCAAGCCGCCGGCCAGCGTGCCGATCGTCACCCACATGGCGGGTCACGCCTCTTGGGGGAGCCGGTTTCAGGGGGGGGGCCGCGGCTCCTCGAGACTTCGCCGGATGAGCAGAGCGACGCAGGTGCGGATGTTTGCCTCGGTGTACATGAGGAACTCGTCGGCGTACACCTCCCGAAACAGCTCTTCGGCAAGCTCGTCGAGGCGGGCGCGGTTCTGCCGGATCCGCTGCGCCAGGCCCCGGGCGGCTTCCCGGGCCTCTGGGAATACCCTGCGCGCCGCCTCCCCCACCAAGGGCCCCAGGTGCGCCGGGCACACGATCCGGGGTCCCAGGGCCTCGAGGCGGTCCAGCGCCGCCAGATGACCGGCGTAGGAGGTGAAGTACACGGGAAGGAATCCGCGCTCGGGGAACCGGAACCCCAGGGCGTCGGAGACTGCGAGGGCGCCCACCTCCGGGACGTGGACCGCGAGCTGCCCGGGGGCGTGGCCGCTGATGGCGAGGAACCGCAGGGTCAGCCCTCCGAGGTCGCGCTCCTCGCCGTCAGGGACGACCCGGGCACCCTGCAGGGAGGGGGGCGTCTCCAGGGGCGGCCGTCCGGGGGTGAGCCCCGCGCGGCGGTAGAAGTCCCACAGGTGCCGGTCGTCCTCGAGGGCGGCCCGGGCGGTGCGGGGGTGCTCCAGGAACCGCTGCGCCCCCGGGCCCGCCAGCACCTCGGCGCGCGGGTAGCGGGCACGCAGGCCGGGAAGGCCGGTGACGTGGTCCGGGTGGGGGTGGGGCACCACAAGGACGTCCGGCGAGGCCGAGAGCCCTTCCAGTTGCCGGATGGCTGCGTCCACTCCGGCGGAGATGCCGGCTTCGAGAAGGGCACAGGAGCGGCGGCCCCGGACCAGGTAGAGGTTGGTGTAGCGGTCGCCTAGGGCCCAGAGGCCAGGGGCGAGCTCACGGGGGTATTCGCTCACGGGGGCTCCTGATCGGCGGTCGTGGTCGGGTCAGCTCTCCCCGAGCTCCTTTTCCCGGACGTCGTGGATCACCTTCTCCTGGGACTCCCGGAGAGCCGCACTGAGGTGGACCGGGAGCTCCGCCGGGGCCTCGAGGCGCTTGTGAGGCTCGGGAAGGCGGGAAAATTCCTCCCGGAAGCGCTCCCGGACGTCGGTCAGGGCGTCCGGCGGACCCAGCCGCTGCCCGCCCCGCATCACCGTGCGCAGGAGGGCCTCCCCCGGGAGCTCCTCCCCCCGCAGGGCGATGGTGTCGCCGCGGAGCGCTCCCCGCTCGGCGGCCCGGAACACCTGCTTCGCTCCGGCGAGGGTCTTCTTGCCCGCGCTCAGTTTGAGGACGGGCCGACCGTCGTACTGGACGAGCTTGTAGGCGATGTCGGTGTAGGGCGCGTCGGCCGAGACCCCCATCTTCGTCCCCACGCCGAAGGCGTCGATCTCGCCGCCCGCCGCGAGGGCCCGGGCGATCTTCCCCTCGTCGAACCCCCCGCTCGCGAAGATGGAAGCCCCGTCCAGGCCGGCCTCCCGGAGGATGCCCCGGACCTCGCGGCTCAGGGCCGCCATGTCCCCGCTGTCGAGGCGGACCCCCCGCAGGCTCTCTCCCCGGGCCGCCATCTCCCGCCCCACGACGGCGGCCTTGCGCGCGCCCGCGACCGTGTCGTACGTGTCGATGAGCAGGACCGTGTTGCCCGGGAACGCCTCGGCGAAGGCCCGGAAGGCCTCCGTCTCGTCCTCGAAGCTGGTGACGAAGGAATGGGCCATCGTTCCCGCCACCGGGATGCCGTAGCGTTTGCCGGCGAGGACGTTGCTCGTGCCGTGGAACCCGGCGAGGAAGCTCGCCCGGGCCACCTTCAGGCCCGCCTCCGGGCCGTGGGTGCGCCGGAGGGAGAAGTCCACGAGCCGACGGCCCTGGGCCGCGTGAACGCAGCGCGCGGCCTTGGTCGCGATGGAAGTCTGGAGGTTGACGGCGTTGAGGATGAAGGTCTCCACCACCTGGGCCTCGATGATGGGGGCCGTGACCTCCAGGATCGGCTCGTCGCGAAAGAAGAGCCGTCCCTCCTGCAGGGCGACCATGTCGCCGGTGAACCGCATCCCCTCCAGGTAGCGCAGGAAATCCTGCGGGAAGAGTCGGAGGCTGTCCAGGTACTCCAGGTCCGTCTGGGAGTAGCGGAACCGCTCCAGGTAGTCGATCACGTCCTCCAGCCCGGCGCTCACCAGGAAACCCCGGTTCGGGGGGTATTCCCGGATGAACAGGCTGAAGGTGGCCGGCCCGAACATCCGCCGCCGGAAGTAGGCGGCCGCCATTGTCAGCTCGTACAGGTCGGTGCACAGCGCGGTATCGGTTCTCAGGTCCATCTCTCCTCCTGGAGGGGTTGGTCCCCGGTCGCAGAGAGTACCGTATCCCCGAGGGCGTGCAACAGGGGGCGGCCCGGCCCCCTGGAATCACCGGCTGGTC
Source organism: Deferrisomatales bacterium (assembly GCA_033551855.1). Lineage (GTDB taxonomy): Bacteria > Desulfobacterota > Deferrisomatia > Deferrisomatales > JACRMM01 > JBFLZB01. The sequence continues at coordinate 17,274 of JAWSUI010000018.1, read as the reverse complement.
GGCAAGCGGAGTCCGGGAGCCCCTGCGTTTCGCCCCGCCATCCGCGGTCATACGAAGAGGTGTCCCCGCAGTCGCCGGTGCGCCGGCCTTCACCCGTTTGCCCCGGCCTCGTCGATTCGGTGGATGCGGTGCGGGGCTGCACTCCTGGGCTCCCGGACTCCGCCTCACACTGTGGTGGTGGATTCTGGGCCCGGGGTCTCGATCCCCCGGGAAAGCGCAGTCGGGGGGCCTTGCGTTTCGCTCCGCAATCCGCTGCCGTTCGAAACGGTGCCCAGCGGGGGACCGGGTGCTTCCGGGTTCTTCGTGGGGGCGAGGAACCGTCGTGTTCTCGTGCAGTGGCGCAGAGGCGCCGGGAAAGACGGAGAACTCCTCCGCGCCCCTGCGGCTCTGCGCGAGATCGTTCTTGCCCTGGATTGCCCCGCTGAGTTTCCGGAAGGGCCGGGTTCCGGCGGCCGGGGGCCTTTGTGTCCGCGGGCCGGCAGTGGTAGGTTCCCGCTCCGATCAACCTCTTCACGACAGGAGGGAGACGATGGTCCGAAGGCTGCGCGTCCGGGAGGTTCTCATGGGAAGGCTTCGCAGGGGAGACGACCTGCTGGAGTGCCTGACCGCCTTCGTGAGGCGCGAGGGGGTGCGGCTGGGGCGGGTGGAGGCCCTGGGGGCCGTGGAGAGGGCCCGGGTCGGGTACTACGACCAGGGAGCTTTCGAGTACCGTTACCTGGAGTTCGACACCGACCTGGAGATCCTCGCCCTGCTGGGGAACGTCTCCCTGCGGGACGGGGAGCCTATGGTCCACGCCCACGTGACCCTGGGGGACGCCCAGGGGCGGGCGTTCGGCGGGCACCTGGCCCCGGGCACGCGGGTCTTCGCGTGCGAGTTCGCGGTCGAGGTCCTGGACGGGGAGGAGCTCCACCGGGGCCACGACGAAGCCACCGGGCTCCCCCTCTGGACGGAGTGACGCCCGCAGCCGCGGCGCGAGGTTGGAACGGCCCGTCCGATCCGCTAGGATGGGCCGGTGCCGGGCGACCCGACGCTTGCGAGCCCTCGGGTGCTCCGGAACACCCGAAAGGATTACGGACCCCGACCGGGACCGGTTCATCGAGCGGCCGTCCGCCTGCGCCGTCGGACCCCCCCGGCCGTCCTCGGGTACCGGAATCCGTCATTGCCCGGAAGCGCCCCATTTCACCTCTGGGAAGGAGGGCACGATGGCGGTCCACTACAGAGAGCTCGGACTGGTCAACACCCGGGAGATGTTTCGCGGAGCCATGGAAGGGAAGTACGCGATCCCCGCGTACAACTTCAACAACATGGAGCAGCTCCAGGCCATCGTGCAGGCCTGCGCCGAGACCCGCAGCCCCGTGATCCTGCAGGTCTCGAGCGGGGCGCGCAAGTACGCCAACGCCACGCTCCTGCGCTATCTGGCCCAGGGCGCGGTGGCCATGGCCTGCGACCTGGGGAGCCCAATTCCCATCTGCCTGCACCTGGATCACGGCGACACGTTCGAGCTGTGCGTGTCCTGCATCGAGAGCGGGTTCTCCTCGGTCATGATCGACGGCTCCCACCACCCGTTCGAGGAGAACGTGGCGCTGACGAAGCAGGTCGTGGCCTACGCCCACGAGAGGGACGTCACCGTGGAAGGGGAGCTGGGGGTGCTGGCCGGCATCGAGGACGACGTGAGCTCCGAGGTGAGCCACTACACCAAGCCCGAGGAGGTGGAGGAGTTCGTGGGCCGTACCGGGGTCGACAGCCTGGCCATCTCCATCGGCACGAGCCACGGCGCGTACAAGTTCAAGCTCAAGAGCCGGGAGGAGGTGCCGCCCCTTCGCTTCGACATCCTGGAGGAGGTGGAGAGGCGGATCCCCGGTTTTCCGATCGTGCTCCACGGGGCCTCCAGCGTGGTGCCCGAGTACGTGGACCTCATCAACGCCCACGGCGGCGACCTGTCCGGGGCGGTGGGGGTCCCCGAGGAGCAGTTGCGCCGCGCCGCCGCCAGCGCCGTGTGCAAGATCAACATCGACTCGGACGGTCGGCTCGCCATTACCGCCAAGATCCGGGAGTACCTGGCCGAGAACCCGCGGGAGTTCGACCCCCGCAAGTACCTGGGCGCCGCCCGCTCCGAGCTCGTGAAGCTGCTCAAGCACAAGAACGAGAAGGTGCTGGGCAGCGCCGGGCGGGCCTGAGGGGCGAGGTCCCGTGCCCTTCGAAGTGATCAAGCTGCTGACCGCCGTGGGCATGCCCCTGGCGGTCGCTTGCTGGTTGCTGGTTCTGGGGTTCCTCCTTTCCTGGAGGGCCCCCTGGACCTCCCGCTTCTTCCTCCTCCTGGCCCTGGGACTGCTGGCCGCCCTGGGCAGCGGGGCCGTGGCGCAGCGGCTCGTGGTCCCCCTCGAGCGGGCCTTCCCCGTGCCGGCCCGGGACAGCCGTGCCGAGGCGGCGGTGGTGCTGGCCGGCACCGTGGACCTGGCCCGCTCGAGCCTGGAGCGGGTGGAGTTCCACGACCGTCCCGAGCGCATCATCGAGGGCGCCCGCCTGGTGCTGGAGGGGCGCGCCCGGTGGCTCGTGATCTCGGGGGGCAGCGGTGACCCCTCCCTGCCCGGCGCCTCGGAGGCGGAGCTCCTGGGTGCTTTTGCCCGGCAGATGGGGGTGGATCCCGGGGTGATCCTCCTCCAGGAGGAGAGCCGCACCACCCACGAGGATGCCGAGCTCACGGCCGCTCTCCTGCGGGAGAGGGGCATCGGACGGTTCTTCCTCGTCACGAGCGCCTTCCACCTGCCCCGGGCCGTGGGATGCTTCCGCAAGGCCGGCTTGGAGCCCATCCCCTACCCGGTGGACTACCGGGCTACCCCCCTGCGCCGGACCCCCCTCGACTACGTGCCCCAGGTGTGGGCCCTGCAGCTCTCCACCCTCGCGGTGCACGAGTACCTCGGGTATGCCGGGTACCGGTTGCTGGGGTATCTGTGAGGGGACGGGGGTGGAAGGGCCGTGCGGTGTTCGATGTTCGACGTTTCAAGGGCTGTGCGACGCTCGACGACCGGACCGCGCCAGGGCCCTTCCGGAAACTCAGTGGGTCCATCAAAGGCAAGAACGATCTCGCGCAGAGCCGCTGCGACGCGGAGGAGTTCTTTGTCGTTCCCGGCGCCTCTGCGCCACTGCGCGAGAACCCGACGTTTCTTGCACCCACAGAAAACCCGGAAGCTCCCGCGTCAGGTGTCGGCACGAGGGCACGCCGGTGCACCGTCGCCCATGCCCCGGGGAATCCCGAACCGTCGCGGTGCGGGTAGCGAGGCACCGGCCCGGGGACCGCCCGCGACGCAACCTGTCGACACAGGCCCCGAAGGGAGACCATCCTGGGCCCCACCGAACCCGGCCGCCTAGCTGAGGCGTAATGGACTCGGCCGTGCCGCACGCGGGCGGAGGACGTCGAGGCGACGATCACGATCAGGGGCCGAGTTCGTCGAAGGCGCGGATTGCCGACCCGCTGGCAACCCCGTGCCGCGGAGGTCATCCTGCGCCGGCAAGACAGGCGGATTCCAGACAACCCGTAATCACAGCAGAATCACAGCAGAATTTTCCGCCTGACCAGAGGCATATAGAGTGTTCCCCGCCCCGTTCGCGAAGGACATGATCCTTGCCCGACTGAACGTGGTGGCGGCCGGGCGCGGTGGAGACGGTGGTGGAGGTGTGAAGTGGTGACCGTTGAATTCGCCATCAGGGGCAAGGGTGACTGAGCCCTTCCCGGTCGTCGAAGTCCCCGCGGACGCCCCCCTCAGCCTGGAACAGATGGGCAGCAAGGAGAAGTTCTGGTTTTGGCATCCGGGGCTGGGAAAGTGCTTGTTCAAGGCGGTACGAGAGGGGACCGGAGAAGACTGGGCCGAGAAAGTGGCCGCCGAGCGCTGCGCCTTGGTGGGGCTGCCACACGCCCGCTATGAACTGGCCACGTGGGCCGGAAAGCGGGGGGTGGTGACGCCTCGCTTCGTCCCCGAGAAGGGAAGCCTCGTGCATGGCAATGAGCTCTCGGGGCTCCTCGTCGAGGGCTATCCAGAACCCGCTCCAGGCTCCCGTGCCTTATGCCGAGTGCCGCAGCATACCGTGGAGCGCGTGCTCCGGATTCTCTCCGCTCCCAGGCTCCGGCCGCCCTTTGGCTGGGAGCGCCCCTCCGGCGTGGTGAGTGCCGTGGATGTCTTTCTGGGCTACCTCGCGCTGGACGCGTGGATCGGGAACACGGATCGCCATCACGAGAACTGGGGTCTCCTGGTGGTGAAGGAGGAGGAAGACCTTCCGCGCTTTGGGTTACATCTGGCACCGACGTTCGACCACGCCTCCAGCCTCGGGAGAAACGAGTCCGACGAGCGACGGAAGGCGCGCCTGACCACGCGCGATGAGCGCTTCTCGGTTGCCGGCTACGCGTCAAAGGCGTCATCGGCCCTCTTTCTCCGGGAGACGGACCGGAAGCCTTTGAGCACCCTTGACGCCTTCCGGGAGGCTGCCCGCGAGCACCCGGCAGCCTGTTCCTATTGGGCGCGCACGGTATCCGAACAGCCTCTCTTGTGGAAATTCGTGGTATTTTGGATCGCATCCCTGGTGATCGCATCTCGCAGGTGGGTGTCGAGTTCGCGCTGGAGATGCTTCGGGCAAGCCGTGAACGCATTGCGAAGATTGGCGAGGGTTACCGATGAACACCCTATTTGTCGCCTGGCAGGATCCGGCGAATCGCGCTTGGTTCCCGGTGGGGCGGCTGACGCGGGAAGCTGGGGTCTACCAGTTTGTCTACTTGGTCGGCGCACTGAGGGCGGAAAAACAGGCCGGGTTCGATCGGCTGGCCGGGTTCCCTTCCTTCGATCGAGTGTACGAGGCGGCAAACCTTTTTCCCCTCTTCACGAACCGGCTTCCTCCTCGAAGTCGGCCAGAGTATGGCGAGTTCGTCCGATGGCTGAACGTGCCGGACGACGAAGACGACCCCATTGTCTTGTTGGCGCGAAGCGGCGGCCGGCGCGCCACGGACAGCCTCGAGGTGTATCCGTGCCCCGAACCCGATGAGGAGGCGAGGTATCACATTCATTTCGTGGTCCACGGCCTTCGGCACCTGCCGGAGGCGTCCATCGAGAGGGTCGAGCGGTTAGAGCCGGGGGAGCGCCTCTTCCTGATGCACGACCTGCAAAACCCCAAGGACCCTAAGGCGCTATTGCTTCGAACGGGTGATCGTGGCGAGCGGGACGTCTACCCGGTGGGTTACTGTCCTCGTTACCTTGCCGAGGACCTTCACGGGATCTGGGAGAAGGCGGGGAGCACCCTGTCGGTCGCCGTGGAGCGGGTGAACCCTGCGCCAGCCCCGCTCCAGCTTCGGTTGCTCTGCAACCTGACTTCCCTCTGGCCGGCAGGTTTCAAGCCCTTCTCTGGGGACATCTACGAGCCGATCCCGGATGATGTCGCCACCGCCTGTGTCGCCTAGCAGGCGTATTTCGCTCTTTCCTCGTCGTCTGGTGCCCGGCTCGTTGGCCCGGAGGGTGGAGAGAGAACCCCCGATCCGGCTCCGCTCTGGGTGCCGCGGTTGCGCGCCCCAGGCTTCTCATCCGACGGCGGTAGCGGCTCCACCCGGGTGATCGGCCGGCTGCGGGCGAGGTCGTGGGCCGTTTGGGGGTTGACCCGGAATTCCGGCGCGGTGTGTGCGCCTGTGAGAGAACCCCAGGCGGGTTCCGTGGGCGTCAGGCCGGAACGATGTTGCACGGGAGCGTCGCCCATGCCCCGGGGACTGGTGGGGCACTTCTTCGAAATACCGCGGATTGCGGGGCGGAACGCAGGGGCTCCCGGACTCCGATCGCCGACCAGCCGGTGGATCCAGGGTGCGGAGGTTCTTTCACGAACCTCGGCCGTCGTCGTATACTCGGTGCGGTTTTTCGGCTCTGGTCCGGATCGTGTGGGTTCCCCCCTCCCGCGGATCCCTTGCCGGCGACCCGACGGCCGGGCGCCGCGTGAGACCTCCGCGGTGCACGCGGCCCCAGGTTCTTCTTTCCGGTTCCTCCGGGAAATGACCGGGTGGGCCCGGCCACGCAGGCGGACGGCCGCTCGACGGGAGCAGCCGTTTCGGCAGCGGCGATACCGCGAGGATTCCGGATACGGCGCGGGAGCGCACCTACCGTGCGGTCCGGCATCGTCCGCCGGAGGGGGCGGGCCCACCCGGTCGTTTACCGGATGAACCTTCTTTCCTCCCAGGGGAGGGCGAGGGTGGGGATGGGTTGTCGCGACCTCCTCCTTCTTGAGGGGGGAGGAGCAAAGAGGAGGCGGGTGCCGCCCGCACAGAGCGCAAGAGCACCGGTCTTTCGGCAGGCGGGGTTTTTGGGGGAGACGAGGCACGGCGCATGAGGGAGGCAGCTTGGGGCAGGGTGGGGACCCTGCTGGAGATGATCAAGTTCAGCCACACGGTCTTTGCCCTTCCCTTCGCCCTGACGGGGATGGTGCTGGCGGCCGGGGGCATTCCGGGGCTCTGGACCCTGTTCTGGATCGTGGCCGCGATGGTGGGGGCGCGCACGGCGGCGATGGCTTGGAACCGGATCGCCGACGCCCGGATCGACGCCGCAAACCCCCGGACCGCCGATCGGCACCTCCCGGCCGGGACGGTGCGGCCCGCGGAGGCCTGGGTTCTGGCGCTGGGAGGGGCAGCGCTCCTGGTGCTGGCGGCCTGGGCGCTGAACCCGCTGTGCCTGGCGCTCTCCCCCCTGGCCCTGGCCGTGCTCTTCCTCTACCCCTATGCGAAGCGGTTCACGACCCTGTGCCACTACCTGCTGGGGCTTGCGCTGGCTGCGGCGCCCCTGGGCGCCTGGATCGCGGTGACGGGTGAGTGGAGCTGGCGCATCGTGCCCCTGGGGCTCGCGGTGCTCCTGTGGGTGGCCGGGTTCGACGTCCTGTACGCCCTCCAGGACGAGGACTTCGACCGGCGGGCGGGGCTTCACAGCGTGCCGCAGCGGTGGGGCCGCGGCCGCGCCCTGAAGCTGGCCGGCCGCCTCCACGCCGCGGTGGTGGTGCTGCTCGCCCTGCAGATTCCCCTCTTCGGGCTGGGCCTGTGGTACGCCCTCGGGGTGGCGGCGGTCGCAGCCCTTCTCCTGTACGAGCACGCCCTCCTCACCCCCCGGGACCTCTCGCGGCTCGATGCGGCCTTCTTCTCGATGAACGGGGTGATCAGCGTGGTGGTGTTCGTCGCCACCCTGGTGGACGTGGGCCTGTGACCGGGCTGCCCCCCCTCGGCGCCGTCGGCCGCAAGGTGGCGGCGGGCGAGCGCCTTTCGGAGGCCGACGCCCTGGCGCTCTGGAGCGCCGACGACCTCCTGGCCGTGGGGGAGCTTGCGAACCTCGCCAATCGACGCAGGAACGGCGACCGGGTCTTCTACAACGTCAACCGGCACATCAACCCGACCAACGTCTGCGTCAACCGTTGCCGTTTCTGCGCCTTCAGCCGCAGCCCGGGCGAGGACGGCGCCTACACCCTGACTCGGGAGGAGGTGCTGGACCGGGCGGCCGAAGCGGAAGCGGCCGGGGCGACCGAGGTGCACATGGTGGGGGGGCTCCACCCGGACCTCCCCCTGGAGTGGTATGCCGACGTGCTGCGGGAGATCCGGCAGCGCCACCCGGCCCTCCACGTCAAGGGGTTCACCGCCGTGGAGATCGATCACCTGGCCCGCCTCTCGGGCCGGCCGGTGCGCCAGGTGCTCGAGACCCTGGCCGAGGCCGGGCTGGGGAGCCTTCCCGGGGGAGGAGCGGAGATCCTGGGCGAGGAGACCCGGCAGCGGATCTGTCCCGAGAAGAGCTCCGGTCGGCGCTGGCTCGAGGTGATGGAGACGGCCCACGGCCTGGGGCTTCGTGCCAACGCGACGATGCTCTACGGCCACGTGGAGAGCCTGGAGGATCGGGTGGAGCACCTGCGCCTGCTCCGGGACCTGCAGGATCGCACCGGGGGCTTCCAGGCCTTCATCCCCCTGGCGTTCCAGCCCCGGAACTCGGACCTGGCCACGGGTGCCGCGACCACCGGGTTCGACGACCTCCGGACGCTGGCAACCGCTCGGCTGTACCTGGACAACTTCGACCACGTGAAGGCCTACTGGGTCATGCTCGGGGAGAAGATCGCCCAGGTGAGCCTCCACTTCGGGGTCGATGACCTCGACGGCACGGTCGTGGAGGAGAGGATCGCCCACGACGCCGGGGCCACGAGCCGGGGCGCCATGGGCCGGGACGACCTGGTGGCGCTCATTCATGAGGCGGGCAAGGTGGCCGTGGAGCGGGATACGCTGTATCGGGCGGTGACGCGGGACGGGGGGCGGGACGGGGGTCGGGGGAGGGGGACGAAGGGGCGTGATGGAGAGGGCTGAGGGGTGGTGCGCGAGGGGGGCTCGGTGACGGGGGCCGGGGCGTCCCTTCACGGGGTTGTCGGCCGGGTCGGCCGCGAGGAAGCCCTGGGGCTCCTGCGGGACGAGGAGTTCCTGGCCCTGGGGCGCCGGGCGGACGCGGTGCGGGAGCGCCTGCACCCGGAGGGGATCGTCACCTTCGTGGTGGACCGGAACGTGAACTACACGAACGTGTGCACGTGCCAGTGCCGCTTCTGCGCCTTCTACCGCCCGCCGGGGGATCCGGAGGGCTACGTGCTCGGCCACGGGGAGATCCTGGCCAAGGTCCGGGAGCTCGTGGAGCTCGGGGGAACCCAGGTGCTGATGCAGGGGGGGCTGCACCCCGACCTTCCGCTGGAGTGGTTCGAGGAGCTCTTCCGGGAGATGAAGAGATCCTTCCCCGGACTCCAGAACCACAGCCTGTCGCCGGCGGAGGTCGTCCACCTGACCCGTCTCTCCGGGCTCTCCGTCGAGGGTGTCCTGGAGCGGCTGCACCGGCCGGGCCTCGACTCGATCCCCGGGGGGGGGGCCGAGGTGCTGGTGGACCGGGTGCGGCGGGAGATCAGCCCCAACAAGATCGGGTGGCGGGAGTGGGCGGCGGTCATGGAGGCCGCGCATCGGCTGGGGATGCCCACCACGGCCACCCTGATGTTCGGGTCCACGGAGACCGACGAGGACATCGTGGACCACCTGCTGCGGGTCCGAGAGCTCCAGGGCCGCACGGGAGGCTTCACGGCCTTCATCCCGTGGACCTTCCAGCCGACCCACACGGAGCTCGGCCGGGCCACGGGCGCGCGGCCCGCGGGGGCGGTCCGGTACCTGCGGGTTCTGGCCGTCTCACGGTTGGTACTCGACAACGTGGCCAATGTGCAGGCATCCTGGGTGACCCAGGGGGAGAAAGTCGCCCAGGTGGCTCTGCGCTTCGGGGCCAACGACCTGGGGTCCACCATGCTCGAGGAGAACGTGGTGGCGGCGGCCGGGGTCCGATTTCGGCTCGAGCAGGGGCGGATCGTGGAGTTGATCGCAGATGCCGGCTTCCGCCCGGCCCAGAGGGACACCACCTACCGGCTGATCCGGGACTTCGCGGCGGTGCGGGAAGCGCCTTCCGCAGCAGGCTAGGAGAGGGGGTTCGTTTCGAAGGAGGGGAGCGATGGACAAGCAGGGAGGGGACTCGAAGGACCACGAAAGGCGCCGCGAACCGCGCTACGAGCGCACGGTGCCCCTGCGGGTGGTGCACGACGGCGCCGACGGCGTCAAGGCCGAGTCGATCAACATCTCCACGAGGGGCCTGTACTGCAGAAGCCCGCGTTACGTGCCGGCCTTCGCCAAGCTGAAGGTCACCGTGGAGCTTCCCTTCGCCACCCGCGATGCGGTGCGGGTGGAGTGCGACGGGGTGGTCGTGCGGGTGGAGCCGCAGGCCGAGATGGCCGGGGTCAGCGAGTACCGCCTGGCGGTCTACTTCCTGAACCTGGAGCGGGACTCCGCGGAGCTCATCGGTCGGTTTCTGGCGGAGTCCCACTGACCCTGCGCCCCGTGCCCCCTCCTTTCGGCTGATCCGGGAAACCGCCGGAGCCACCCGGCCGTCCTCGGGTACGCCACCCGCCCTTCCCCGGAAGACCTTTCCTTTCGGGCTCATCCGGCAAACGTTCGAGCAGGCCCGCCCGTCCCCCTGCCCGGGCCGCGGCGCGGGTCAGAGCCCGTACCGTGCGGGGGTGGCCTGCCCCTGCGCCGCCCGCTCCCCGGCGAGGAGCTCCAGGAAATCCTCCCACGCTTCCCAGTAGGCGTCTCCCCCCACGAAGGGCGCGTCGTCGTGGCCCGCGCCCAGCAGGGTGCGAAACCGCTTCTCCCCCGGGGCGGCGTCGAACAGGCGCCAGCCCATGCCGATGGGTGCGATCGTGTCCCGGTCGCCGTGGAGGAAGAGCACGGGGCTCGAGAGCCCCCGGACCGCCGCGAGGTTCGGGTACTGGCCTCGCACCCAGGGCATCAGCAGGTGGGAGAGCACGGGGTAGTGGAGCCGGGCCAGGTCCTCCAGGGAGGTGAAGGCGGCTTCCAGCACGCACCCCAGGGGAGGGGACTCCACGGCGGAACGCAGGGCCACGGCGGCCCCGAGGCTGCGGCCGTAGAGGACCAATCCCCCCCCGTCCCATCCCCGGGTCCGGGCCAGGGCACGGGCCGCCCGGACGTCGGCGTACAGACCTTCCTCCGACGGTGACCCGGAGCTCTTTCCGTACCCCCGGTAGTCGAAGATGAGGACGCCCAGGCCCACGCGGTCGTGAAGGCGCCGGAGGATGTCGAGGCGGCGGGAGACGTTGCCGGCGTTCCCGTGGAAGAAGACGACGGCGGGACCGGGCCTGCGCCCGGGTATCCACCACCCGTGCAGGTCCGGGCCGTCTTCCGCGGCGAAGCGCAGTTCCTCGTACGGCAGACCCACCGCGCCGGGCGCCCCTGTGAGCATGCGCTCCGGGGAGTAGAGGAACCCGTCCACGAGACGAGCGCACCCCGCGGTGCAGGGCAGGCACGCCAGCAGGAGCCACAGCAGCGGGCGGAGGGTGGGCACGAGCATGAGGCCATTCTACCGGACCGGGTGTGCGTGAAAAGAGGTTCTTCCGGGGAACGACCGGGTCCTCGCGTACACGGACGGCCGGGCGGCCTCGACCCCACAGGCGCACGGTCGTTCGACGACGGGGGTCCTCGGGGGCTGCCTCTTCCCTGCCGCCACCCGCAACGGGGTGGGGGGGGCGCGGCCGGGATTGCCCGGGAGCTTCTGCCGGAGTGGGCGGAGCCACCCGACCGTTTCCCGGATGAGACGGAAAGGAGCTTCTTCCGGAAGGTGAAACACCGGCCCCGAAGGAAGCCGGGCGGGTCGGAGGGGCATTCCGGACGGCGACCGATTTCTGCCGCGAGCGATCGGTTCTCCGCGTGCGTTCGGCGCGAAACCTTCCCTCCGGCGGGCAGGACCCCGGCGCGCAGTGATCGCGAGGCGGTTTCGAGCGGCCCTGCGGCCCTTCGGTGCGCCCACGGCCTCGTTCCAAGGCCGCTTGCCCGCTCTCCAGGAAGGCCCCGCCCCCGACTTTGACGCGACTCTCGTCCCAGTACGATTCACGGGCGGGAAAACCAAGCGTCGGCGGCTTGGCGTCCGGGGGTTGCCTGGCCTATCATCACGGACTGGCCTCTTTCCCGGTTCCCCCCTCGGACGCCATGAAGCTCGACTGGACCCAGCCCCGACAGATCCTTGCCGCCTTCGAACGCGCTGCCCTTCGGGAGGAACGCTTCCTGGGGGTCTCGCTCTGTCGGGAGGGCGCGGTGCGGGTCACGGAGGAGCGGGCGCTGCCGGGGCGCCTCGTCCTCCAGGGTCTGGTGGGACGGCGCAAGGCAGAGGGTTCCCCCCACCGGGTGGTGGCTACCATCCTGCCAACCCGTCTCGACGCCCGCTGCGACTGCCCGAGCCTTTCCTGGCCCTGTCGGCACGTGCTGGCGGTGGTGCGGCAGTGGGCCGACGAGGACCGGCCGTCCGGTTCCCGGCCCGGCGACTGGCGGTCCCTCCTCCGTGCTCTCGCACCCCCTCGCTCCCACCCCGTGGCGGTGCCGGGTCAGGAGGTCGTGGCCCACTGGGTCGAGCTCCGCCGCGGAGAGAGGGCCTCCTGGAGCCTGGTCCTGTCCTGGCGCCTGCACCGGGTCACGACCCGGGGTCTCGGGCGGGGGAGGATCCTCACCTACCAGAGCCTGCGGCAGACCCCTCCCCCTTGCCTGACGCGGGAGGACGAACGGGTCGTGGCCGCCGTCGCCCCTGCGGAGACCGTGCCCCGTCCGGCCGGCGGTGGCGCGGTGGAGATCGGGGAGGCCCGGGCGGATGGGGTGTTGCGGGCCTTGGCCCGCGCAAGGGAGGTCCACTGGGCCTCGGATCGGGCGCCGGCGAGCGTTTCGGTGCGCCCCGTGGGGCTCACCGTGGGGCTGGAGCACCGGGCCGGCGGCCTCGAGCTCGCCCCGGGCTGGCGCGAGATGGACGGCTCCCCCTGGGAGCCGACCGCCGCGCGCGTCGTCTCGTCTCGGCCTCCGTGGGTGGAAGACGCGGGGGAGCTGCGGCCCGTGCTCGGCCCCGACGACCCGGAGGCCCTGGGCTGGCTGGCAGAGCACCCGCCGTTGGTTCCCGAGGAGGATGTGCCCGCGTTTCTCGGTTCCTTCGTGGCGGAGCTCGAGGGCCGCGGCATCGGGGTGGAGGCGGGGGACGTGGGGGGCCGCCCGCTGCTGGTCCGGGAGACCGCCTGTCCCCGACTCTACCTCACCGAGGAGAAGGGCGCCCTGGTGGCCGTCCTGCGGTTCGCATACGGCGACGTGGAGGTTCCCGCGGAGAACCCCGATCCCGTTGTGCCGGTAGGGGCAGGGGCCCAGCGCACCCTGCTGCGGCGGGACCTGGAGGCAGAGTTCCACTGCGCACTGCGCCTGCGGAAGTTGGGGTTCCGGGTCGCCGACGCGGGCCGGTTCGAGATCGAGGGGGAGACGGCACTGGACTTCGTCCGTGGGGATCTGGAGGCCCTCAGCCGGGAGTGGCAGGTCTTCGGCCGGGACGCCCTTCGGCGGCACCGGGTGACGCGGGCCGCCCAGGGACTGCGGGTGCGGCTCTTCGCGGCGGAGGATTGGCTGGAGCTGGAGCTGGAGGCGGAGGCGGACGGGGAGCCCATCCCGAGCCGGGAGCTCTTCCGGGCCCTGCGGCGCGGGGGTGGCTACGTGCGCCTGGGGGACGGGGGGCATGCCGTCCTGCCCCGGGAGTGGGCGGAGCGGCTGGGGGGTGCGCTCGAGGGGCTCGACCCCCGGGGCCGGCGGCTTCCCCTGCACCTGGCCCCACTGGTGCGGCAGGCCCTGGAGGCCGCGGACGGTTGGGAGGTGGAGGGACGGCCCGCGTGGGAGCGGCTGACGGCGGCGCTCTGGCCGGGGGCCGTCCCGACCGAGGCCCCCGACGCCGAGCTCCCGCCTCCGCCCGGGTTTCGCGGCACCCTGCGGCCGTACCAGGTGGACGGGTACCGATGGATGAGACGCCTGGGCCGCCTGGGGCTGGGCTGTGTGCTCGCCGATGACATGGGCTTGGGAAAGACGGTCCAGGCGCTGGCGGTGCTCCTGGCCGAGACAGACGAGGGGCGTGGCCCGAACCTCGTCGTGGCGCCCACCTCGGTGGTGCCCAACTGGGAGGCCGAGGCCGCCCGCTTCGCCCCGGGTCTGCGGGTCGTTCGCTACACCGGGGCGGAGCGCAAGGAACGGGCTGAGCTGCTGGAGGACAGCGACCTGGTGGTGACGAGTTACGCCGTGCTCCGGCGGGACGTGACCCTTCTGGCGGCCGTGGCCTGGAACTACGTGATTCTGGACGAAGCCCAGGCCATCAAGAACGCGGCGACCCAGACAGCCCGCGCCGCAGCCCGGCTGGGGGGTCGGTGTCGGCTCGCCCTGACGGGCACGCCTCTGGAAAACCATCTGGGGGAGCTCTGGAGCCACTTCCAGTTCCTCGCCCCCGGCCTCCTGGGTACCGAGAGGGGCTTCACCCGCACCTTCACCCAACCGATCCTCCAGGGCGACGAGTCGGCACGGGACACCCTGCGCCAACGCATCCGCCCCTTCCTTCTCCGGCGACTCAAGTCCGAGGTGGCCCGAGAGCTTCCGGAGAAAGTGGAGCACGTCCTCTGGTGCGAGATGGGCGAGGAACAGGAGCGCCTCTACCGGGAGCTCCTGCGTGCAAGCCGCGAGCGGGTTCTGGGGGAGGTCAGGGAGAGAGGCCTGGACAGGGCGAGGTTCTCCATCCTGGAAGCCCTGCTGCGGCTCCGCCAGGCCTGCAGTTTCCCCAGCACCCTGCCGGGGGGCGTAGGTGAGGGTGTGCCCTCGGCCAAGTTCGACCTGCTTCGGGGATTCGTGGCCGAAGTGGTGGAAGAGGGGCACCGGCTGCTCGTGTTCAGCCAGTTCGTGAAGGTGCTCGGATTCCTGCGGCGGTGGTTCGAGGAGGCGGGGATCTCGCACCTCTACATGGACGGCCACACCCGGGATCGGGAGGAGAGGGTCCGCCGGTTCCAGGAAGACCCCTCGGTCAAGGCGTTCCTGGTGAGCCTCAAGGCGGGCGGAACGGGGCTCAACCTCACCGGGGCGGACTACGTGATCCTGGCGGACCCCTGGTGGAACCCGGCCGTCGAGATCCAGGCCGCCGACCGAGCCCACCGTATCGGGCAAACGAGGAAGGTCTTCGCCTACAAGCTCATCACCAAGGGCAGCGTGGAAGAGAAGGTGCTCGCCCTCCAGGAGAGGAAGCGCCGCCTCACCGACGACCTCGTCCGGTCCGAACGGGCGTGGGGGGGGACCCTGACCGAGGCAGACGTGGAGGCCCTGTTCGCCCCGTAGGGGCGACGCATGCGTCGCCCCTGCATTGCCGCGGCGTCGCCCCTACGTTGCCGCGCCGCCCCTACCCGCACTCCGAATACCCGCAGCTCCGGCACAGCACGCACCCCTCCTCGTGCTCGACGGCATCCCCGCACTCGGGGCACGCCCCGCCCAGGACCACGTGCTTCTCCGCTTCTGCCCCCGGGTTGAGGTGGGTGTGCACCGCGATACCCAGGGCGTCCGCGCAGGACAGAACCCGGTGGGGACCGAAGCCCGACGGTTTGTGGCAGGAGATCCCCCGGAGCTGCCGCATGACCGGCAGCGGATCCACCCCGGAGCGCCACGCCAGGGAGACCAGCCGGCCGATGGCCTCGCACTGGCTCGCCGCACACCCGCCGGCCTTGCCCATGGTGGTGAAGACCTCGAACAGCCCCTGGTCGTCCTCGTTGATCGTCACGTAGAGGGGGCCGCAGCCGGTCTGCATCTGGTAGGTCGTGCCCGCCAGAGCGCGGGGGCGCTCCCGCTTCCGGCGTTCCGGCGGGGTGGGGGGATGGGCCTTGGACGACGGGTGGGCCGGGCTCGAGAGCACCTGTCCCTCACGGCTGCCGTCCCGATAGATGGTCACCCCCTTGCAGCCGAGCCGGTGGGCCAGCCAGAAGACCTCGGCGACCTCCTGGCGGGTAGCGGAACGGGGGAAGTTCACCGTCTTCGAGACGGCGTTGTTCGTGTGCGTCTGGTAGGCGGCCTGCATCCGAATGTGGTCTTCGGGGGTGATGTCGTGGGCGGTGACGAAGACCCGCTGCACGTCCTCGGGAACCTCCGACATCCCGCGGATCGATTCCCCTCGGGCGACCCGGCGCAGAAGCCCCTCGGTGTAGAAGCCGCGTTCGCGGGCCACTTCCTCGAAGACCGGGTTCACTTCGAGCATCTCGGTGCCGTCCATCACCCGGCGAACGAACGCGAGAGAGAAGAGGGGCTCGATCCCGGAGGAGCACCCTGCGAGGATCGAGATCGTCCCGGTGGGGGCGATGGTGGTGCGGGTGGCGTTGCGTACGGGGCGAGCCCCGGGCCGGTCGTAGGTGGAGCCCGAGAAGTGGGGGAAGGGGCCGCGGACGGCGGCCAGGCCCTCGGAGGCCTCGGCCGCAGCGCGGTCCACGAAGCCCATGAGCTTCTTCGCCAGCTCGAGGGATTCGGCGGAGCCATAGGGGACCCCCAGGCGGAAGAGCAGGTCCGCCCACCCCATGACGCCGAGGCCGATCTTGCGGTTGCCGCGGGTCACGGCCCCGATCTCGGGAAGGGGATAGCGATTGATATCGACCACGTTGTCGAGAAAGTGCACGGCCCGCTGCACGACGCGCCCCAGGCGGTCCCAGTCCACCTCCCCGTCCCGGGCCATGCCGGCAAGGTTGATGCTGCCCAGGTTGCACGACTCGTAGGGCAGCAACGGCTGCTCGCCGCAGGGGTTGGTCGACTCGATCCGCCCCCGGTGGGGCGTGGGGTTGTCGCGGTCCATCCGGTCGATGAAGACGAGGCCCGGCTCCCCCGTGGCCCAGGCCTCCTCGACGATGCGGTCGAAGACCTGCCGGGCCGACAGGCTGCCCGCCGGGGTGCCGTCCCGCGGGTTGATCAGGTCGTAGTCGCCGTCGGCCTCCACCGCTTCCATGAAGGCGTCGGTTGCGGCCACCGAGAGGTTGAAGTTGGTGAGGACGGAGGTGTCCGACTTGGCGGAGATGAACTCCAGGATGTCCGGGTGGTCGACCCGGAGGATCCCCATATTGGCCCCCCGCCTCGTGCCCCCCTGCTTGATCATCTCGGTCGCGGTGTCGAAGACCTTCATGAAGCTGATGGGCCCGGAGGAGACCCCGCTCGTGGAGCGCACGAGGTCGTTCTTGGGGCGGACCCGGGAGAAGCTGAAGCCGGTGCCCCCCCCGGACTTGTGGATGAGGGCCGTGTTCTTCACCGCCTCGAAGATGCTCTCCATGGTGTCTTCGACAGGAAGAACGAAACAGGCGGAGAGCTGGCCCAGCTCCCGGCCGGCGTTCATCAGGGTGGGGGAGTTCGGGAGGAAGTCGAGGCGGGCCATGAGGTCGTAGAAGTCTGCCGCCGTGCGCTCGACGTCCGCGTCCGGGGCGTAGAGGCGGTCCGCCTCCGCCACGGCTCTCGCGACCCGGGCAAGCATCTCCTGAGATTTTTCCAGGACCTTTCCCTCGGCGTCCTTGCGCAGGTAGCGCTTTTCGAGAACGGTGAGGGCGTTGGCGGAGAACGAGGGGCGCCGTTCCATGGGGATGACGCGGGCCGCGGAGTTGGGCATGACCGCCTCCTGAAATACACGATTTAGTGGGCTGGGCGGATCATACCCCAATATGTTGTGGCAGAGTCAAGGCCCTTTCCTGGCGAGATGCACCGTCTCCCCTGCGGGAGGGCTCGGGATACCTTCCTGCGGCCCGGGAACGCCGCGTCGGCCGTGGGGCGGTGGGGTGGGGACTCCGGGCGGCGGGGAGGCATCGGGGTGGGGGGAGTTGGGGGCCGGCGGCCCACCCGGCACACGAGGTACG
>JAWSUI010000017.1:0-67548 GCA_033551855.1 Deferrisomatales bacterium | reverse complement strand
AACCTTCAGCTATTCAAGGAGGTTAGACGATTTCTGCACCAGAACTTCCGTCTATGAGAACGCCGAGTTCAATCCCCTCGGGTACGACTGGGTCGACCTGGGCCTCGGCGCCTACCTCGCCAGCCGCCCGGACTACGCGCCGTTTGCCGAAGCCAACTACGGCAAGCACAAGGTGCCCACCCTGCGAAACGTGGACCTGCGGCCCGATCCGGCCGACGTCAAGGCATACGGGCACAACGGCTACTTCAAGAGTCTCGAAGGCATCGTCCACTTCTACAACACCCGGGACGCCAAACCCTCCTGCCCCGACCTCCTCACCACCGAGGCCGACGCCCTGGCCCAGGAGTGCTGGCCGGCGCCCGAGGTCTCCGACAACGTGAACACCGCCGAGTTGGGGAATCTGCGCCTGACGGCGGACGAGGAGGCGGCGATCGTCGCCTTCCTGAGGACCTTGAGCGACTTGTAGGCCGGCTCGAAGGCCGGCGGTCCGTTCCGCAGACAGGGGACGCGCCCGTGTCGGGTCCCCTTGTATTCCTAGCCGCTCCGCGCAGCGGCGGCGGCCGCCTCCATGAGGACCTCGGGGAAGGTCGGGTGGGCATGGACCGTGCGGGCCAAGGCTTCGGCGCCGACCCCGAGCTCCACGGCCAGCACCGCCTCGGCGATCAGGTCCGAGGCCCGGGGGCCGACGATGTGCACCCCCAGGAGCCTGCCGCTGGCCCGATGGGCGAGGACCTTGGCGAAACCCTCGGTCTCCCCCAGGCACCGGGCCCGGCCGTTGCCGCCGAAGGGATAGGTGCCGGACCGGTAGGAAATCCCCCGCTCCTTCAGCTGCTCCTCGGTCAGCCCCACGCTGGCCGCCTCGGGGTGGGTGTAGATGACGGAGGGTATCGAATCGTAGCTCACCTCGCCGGGCAACCCCGCGAGTCCCTCCACCGCCGCCACACCCTCGGCCGACGCCTTGTGGGCGAGCATGGGCCCGTCGATCAGGTCGCCGACCGCGAAAACCGTGGGTACCCGGGTGCGGTACGAAGTGTCCACCGGGATCCGGCCCGTCCGAGGGTCGGGCGCGATCCCCGCCTCCCCGAGCCCCAGGCCCCGGGTGAGGGGGCGGCGCCCCACGGCCACCAGGAGGCGGTCGCACGAGAAGGTCTCGCGTTTCCCCCCTTCGTCCTCGAGGACGGCCTTCACCCCCCGGGAGGAGGCCTTGGCCTCCACGACCCGGGTCTTCAGCCGGAAAGACAGTCCCTGCTTTCTCAAGCTCCGCTCCAGGGCCCGGCCCACCTGGCCGTCGGCCGTTGCCGCGACCCGGGGCAGGGCCTCGATCACGGTCACCTCGCTGCCCAGGCGCGCCCAGACCGAGCCGAGCTCCAAGCCGATGTACCCACCGCCCACGATCCCGAGCCGCTTGGGCACGGCGTCGAAGTCCAGGGCCTCGGTGGAGGTGACGATGCGCTTGCCGTCCGCCGGGAAGGCGCCGACGTCCACGGGCTCGCTCCCCGTGGCCAGGAGGACCGCACGGCCCGAGAGCACCGCCTTCTTTTTCCCCCTCCCCGGGCTCACCTCCACGGACGCCGGGCCGGCGAGCCGCCCCACCCCCCGCACCACCTCGACCCCGCCCCGCTCCAGGAGCTTTCGCACGCCGTCCGTGAGCTCGGCCACCACCCGGTCCTTGCGTGCCCGGAGGGCCGCGAGGTCCAGGGTCACCTTCCCGACCCCGACCCCGTGCTCCGCGAGCCGCTCGCGAGCCGCGGCGTAGAGCTCGCTGGAGTCCAGGAGCGCCTTGCTCGGGATGCACCCCACCCGGAGGCACACCCCGCCCAGGCGCTCTTCCCGCTCCACGCAGGCCACCTTCATCCCCAGGGCGGCGGCCCGTGCGGCCGCCACGTACCCGCCGGGGCCCGCCCCGATCACCACCAGGTCGAAGTCCGGTCCGGCCATCTCACACCTCCAGCCAGAGCCGCTCGGGCGCCTCGATCAGCTCCTTGATCCGCACCAGGAACTGCACGGCGTCGCGGCCGTCGATGATCCGGTGGTCGTAGCTCAGGGCCAGGTACATCATGGGCCGCACCACCACCTCCCCTTCCACAGCCACGGGCCGCTGCTCCACCTTGTGGAGGCCGAGGATGGCGCTCTGGGGCGGGTTCAGGATGGGGGTCGAGAGGAGCGACCCGAAGACGCCGCCGTTGGTGATGGTGAAGGTGCCCCCCTCCAGGTCCGAGAGCTCCAGCTTGTTCTCCCGCACCTTGTCGGCGAACTCGGCGATCGCCTTCTCGATGGCGGCCGCGCCGAGGCGCTGGGCGTGGCGGATCACCGGCACCACCAGGCCCCGCTCGGCCCCGATCGCGATCCCCATGTGCACGTAGTCGTGGTAGACGATCTCGTCCCCCTCGATGAAGGCATTCACCTGGGGAAACGCCCGCAGGGCCTGGGCCGCGGCCATCACGAAGAAGGAGGTGATGCCGAGCCCCACCCCGTGCTTCACCGTGAACGGCGACTTGTACTTGCGGCGCAGCTCCATCACCGCGCCCAGGTCCGCCTCGTTGAACGTGGTGAGCATGGCGGTACTGCGCTTGGCCTCCAGGAGGCGTTCGGCGATGCGCCGGCGGATGGGGCTGAGGCGTTTGCGGGTGGTACCCTCGCCGGTGTCCGGGGCTGCCGGGGCCCCCTTTGGGGGAGCGTCCCCTTCCGGGGGCGACTCCTCGCCGGGGGTGCGCTCCTTCGCCCTGTTCCCACCTCGCTCCTCCAGGTACAGGAGCACGTCGTTGCGGGTGAGCCGGCCCCCGGGCCCGGTGGCGGGGATCTCCCCAGGGTCCAGCCCCTTCTCGGCCACCAGCCGTTTCACCGAGGGGGTCAGCTGCTGCTCCTCGCGGCCCTCCGGCGAAGCCTCCCCCGCGGAGCCGGCCTCCTCCTCCCGGGCCGGAGCCTCTTCCGATACGGCCTCGGCCCGGGACCCGACCTCCCGCCGTCTCCCTTCCTCATCCTCCGTCTTCCCTTCCTTCTCCTCCTTCTTCCCTTCTTTCTCCGCACTCTTCCCTTCTTTTCGCTCCTCCTCCCCCTTCGCCACCTCTCCGGACTCGATCGTCCCCACCACCTGACCCACCTGGACGTTCTCGCCCGCAGAGGCCGTGAGGCGCACCACACCCGCCCCTTCGGCCGGCACCTCCAGGGTCACCTTGTCGGTCTCCAGGAGGAAGAGAGCCTGGTCCTTCTCCACGGCGTCCCCGTCCTTCACGAACCACTCGGCCAGCACGGCTTCCTGGACCGACTCCCCCACCTCGGGCACGCGGATCTCGATTGCCATCTCTCCCTCCCTCGCCGCTCGGCGGAAATCGAACTCCTCCCGCCGCGGGCTTCGTCGGCCTGTCTACTCCTTCGACGTTCGCCTCTTTTCGCCGCCCCCGGACTTCGCACCTCCGCCCTTGCCCTTGGCTTTCCCACCCCCCCCGGCGGAGCCCTCTTCTTTGCCGGGGAGGGCCTCGGCCAGGAGCTTTTCCTCCTCGGCCCGGTGCAGGAAGGAGAAGCCCGTCGCCGGGCTCGCCGCCTCGGCGCGCCCCACGAACTTCGGCTCGCGCCCGAGGGCGGCTCGGAGCCTCGGTGCGACGAAGGTCCAGGCCCCCATGTTGACCGGCTCGTCCTGGACCCAGAGCCACTCGGTCGCGCGGCCGTACCGGGCCGCCAACTCCTCCAGGGCCTGCTCCGGGAAGGGGTAGAGCTGCTCCAGGCGCGCCAGCGCCACGCCGGCCGCATCGACCTGGCTCCGCCGCTTCGCGAGGGAGTAGTAGATCTTTCCGCTGCACAGGAGCACACGGCGCACCGCCGAGGGCCGGCCCGCATCGGGGTCGTCCAACACCGGCGCGAAGCCGCCCGACGTCAGCGCCGAGAGGGGGGAGACCGCCTCCGGGTGGCGGAGCAGGCTCTTGGGGGTGAGCACCACGAGGGGCTTTCGCCACGGGGCCTTCACCTGGCGGCGGAGCAGGTGGAAGTACTGAGCGGGGGTAGAGGGCTGGCAGACCTGCAGGTTCTCCTCCGCACAGAGCTGCAGGAACCGTTCGGGGCGGGCCGTGGAGTGGTCCGGACCCTGGCCCTCGTACCCGTGGGGCAGGAGGAGCACCAGCCCGTTGGGCCGCTGCCACTTGGCCTCGGCGCTGGCCAGGAACTGGTCGATGATGACCTGGGCGCCGTTGGCGAAGTCTCCGTACTGGGCCTCCCACAGGACCAGGGCCTGCGGGCTCACCGCGGCGTAGCCGTACTCGAAGCCCACGACCGCGGCCTCGGAGAGGGGACTGTCGAAGACCTGGAACCGGGCCTGGCCCTCCCGCAGGTGGTTCAAGGGCACCCGGGGCTCGCCGGTCTCGGTGTCGAACCACACCGCGTGGCGCTGGCTGAAGGTGCCCCGGCCGCTGTCCTCGCCGCTGAGGCGCACCGGCGTTCCTTCCACCAGGAGGCTCCCGAAGGCCAGGGCCTCCGCTGCCGCCCAGTCGAGCCGGGCCCCTTCCTCCTCCTCTGCCGCCTGCTCCCGCCGTTCGAGGATCCTCCGGAGCTTGGGGTTGAGCGCGAAACCCTCCGGAACCCGGGCCACGGCCCGGTAGAGCTCCCGGAGCTCCTCCTCGGGAAGGGCCGTCGCCACGGGCTCCCAGCTGTGGCGATTCTCGCTGCGCTCCCATCCGTCCCACGGTTCCGGAGGTGTCCAGGTGCAGGCCGCGGACCGGGCCGCCTCGAACGCTGCGTCCAACTCCTGGTCCACCTCGGCCCGGAGGCTCTCCAACTCCCCGGCCTCCACCACTTTCGCCTCGGCGAGCTCCCGGGCGTAGAGCTCGTAGGCCGGCGGCCGGTCGCGAATCCGCTCGTAGAGGAGAGGCTGAGTGAAGTAGGGCTCGTCCCCTTCGTTGTGGCCGTGGCGCCGGTAGCACACGAGGTCGAGGACCGCATCCTTTCCGAACTCGAGACGATACTCCAGCGCGATCGTCGTGGCGTGCAGCACGGCCTCCGGGCTCTCCCCCTGGACGTGGAAGATCGGCACCATGAGCATCTTTGCCACGTCCGTGGCGTACCGGGTGGAGCGGGCGTGCTCGGGCAGGGTGGTGTACCCGATCTGGTTGTTCAGGACGATGTGCACCGTGCCGCCGGTGGCGTACCCCGGGAGCTGGGCCAGGTTGAGGGTCTCGGCCACGATCCCCTGCCCCGGGAACGCCGCGTCCCCGTGGATGAGAATCGGGAGCACCGCCCGGCCGCCACCCTCCCCCAGCCCGTCCTGGAGGGCTCGGGCGACCCCCTCCACCACTGGGTTCACCGCCTCCAGGTGGCTGGGGTTCTCCGGCAAGATCATCCGCACCTTCCCGGCGCCGGTCTCCACCTCCCCCATGTACCCGCTGTGGTACTTCACGTCCCCGCCCCCCGGGACCTCCTCGGGGTCATAGGTGGCCTCGAACTGGCAGAACACCTCCTCGAAGCCCTTCCCCAAGAGGTTGACGTGCACGTTGAGGCGGCCCCGGTGCGCCATCCCGAGGATCACCTGGCGTACACCTCTCTCGGCCGCTCCCCGGACGAGGGAGCGCAGTTGCGGGATCAGGACCTCGCCGCCCTCCAAGGAGAAACGGGTCTGCCCGAGATAGCGCTTGTGCAGAAACTCCTCGAAGCGGCCGGCACGGACCATCCAGCGGAGGACTTCCCTGCGCTCCTCCCGGGAGAATCGGCCCCGATTCCGCCCCGGCTCCATCCGGGCGCGCATCCACCGGCGCTCCTCGGGATCCTGCAAATGGGTGTACTCCACACCCACCGAACGGCAGTAGGTCTCGCGGAGGGCCTGCACCACGTCTCCCAGCGCCGTGTGGTCTCCCTCGCCCAGGCCTGGGGCGTACACGGTGCGCTCCAGGTCCTCCGGGCTCAGCCCGAAGGCCTCGAGCTCCAGGAGCGGGTGGGAGGTGGGGCACACGGACAGCGGGTCGAGGCAGGCCAGCAGGTGTCCTAGGTCCCGGTATCGGTGGATGAGGGCATCCGCCCTGGCCTGGAGGACCTGCGCGTCCAACGCCTCCCCGCCCCCCTCCAAGGTCGGGCGGGCCGTCCCCAGCTCGAATCCCTGAAAGAACGCCTGCCACTGGGGGCTGACACTCCCCGGGTCGGCCCTCCACCGGGAGAACTGCTCATCGACGTACGTCAGGTTCCAGCCGCCGGGAACGTCCATGCCGGGTCCTCCGGGTCCGGTGCGAGGAGTGGGCTCACATTACCCGGTTGCCGCGGGAATGCAAAGACACGGGAGGTTTGAAACCGGCCCGCGGCCCGCTACAATGGGCTCTCTTCGTTCCCCTCTCCGGGAGGAGGCCTTGATGCCCACCCGACTCGATCCCCTGCGCCTTCGGCGCAGGGTGGATCCGGACCAGTTCCCCTTCGAGACCACCGCGGACCTGTCCCCTCAGCGCAAGCCCCTGGGCCAGGAGCGGGCCCTGCAGGCCCTGGAGTTCGGGGTCGGGGTGGACAGCCAAGGGTACAACATCTTCGTCCTCGGACACCCGGGGGCAGGCAAGCGCACCACCGTGCTCGACCTGTTGGGCGAAGCAGCCGGCAATCGCCCGGTGCCGGAGGACTGGGTCTGCGTCTTCAACTTCGAGGACGAGGAGCGACCCCTGTCGCTCGACCTGCCCGCGGGCAGCGCGGAGGGCCTCCGGCAGGACATGGACGCCTTGGTGAAGAGCCTCCTGGCCGAGATCCCCAAGGCATTCTCCGGGGATGGGTACGAGAAGGAGAAGGCGAGTGTCGTCAAGGCGGCCCAGGAGGAGAAGGCAGCCGTCTTTCGGGAGCTCGAGAACCTAGCCAACCAGCACGGGTTCCTCGTCCAGCGCAGCGCCGAGGGCCTCGCCCTCATCTACACCCGAGACGGCTCGCCGGTGAGCCAGGAGGATTTCGAGAAACTCCCCGCCGAAGAGCAACAGGCCGTGCGCGAGGCCCGGGAGGTGCTCCAGGCGAAGTTGCGGACCACCATCGAGGCGGTCAAGGACATCGACGACCGGGCCAAGGAGACCTTGAAGGATCTGGAGCGCCGGGTGGCGCTTTCCGCCGTCGGCCACGAGATCGAGGCCCTGGTCGCGAAGTACGCAGCCCTCTCCCGGGTGGTGGACTACCTCAAAGCGGTGGAGAAGGACGTCATCGAGAACCTCGACGAGTTCCGGTCGGGGGGACAGGAGGGACCCTCCCTCCCCTTTCCCTTCCGGGCGGCCGTGGCGGAGAGCCGGACCAAGCGCTATCAGGTCAACATCCTCGTCAACAACAAGGGGCTCGAGGCCGCCCCGGTGGTCCACGAGTCGAACCCCACCTACCACAACCTCATCGGGCGCATCGAGCACCACGTGCAACTCGGGGCTTTCACCACCGACTTCACCCTCGTCAAGGCCGGAGCGTTCCACCGGGCCAACGGAGGCTACCTGGTCCTCGACGCCCGCGACCTGCTCCTGAACCCCTTCGCCTACGATGCCCTCAAGCGGGTGCTCAAGGACCGCCGGATCCGGATCGAGGAGATCGGGGAGCAGTTCCGCCTCATCTCCACGACCACCCTCAAGCCGGAGCCGATCCCCGCCCGGGTGAAGGTCGTGCTCGTGGGCACCCCCTGGCTCTACTACCTGCTGCGGTACTACGACGACGACTTCGCCCAGCTCTTCAAGGTCAAGGGTGAGTTCTCCGACGACATGCCCCTGACCGAGGAGAACCGGCTCAGCTACGCCTTCCTGGTGGCTCACCAGTGCGCCGAGGAAAGCCTCTTGCCCTTCCACCGCGATGCCGTGGCCGGCGTGGTGGAGCACGGCCTGCGGGCGGCCGAGCACCAGGAGCGCCTCGCCAGCCATCACCAGGAGATCGTGGACCTCGTGCGCGAGGCCCACCACTGGGCCCGGGGGGACGAAGCGGCGGTGGTACGGGCCGGACACGTGGACCGCGCCGTAGCCGAGAAGATCCGCCGGAACAGCTACCTGGAAGAGGTCATCGGGAGGCTGATCGAGGAGGGCACCATCGTCATCGAAGCCGACGGCTCGGCCATCGGCCAGGTCAACGGCCTCTCGGTGTACGACCTGGGGGACTATGCCTTCGGCAAGCCCTCGCGGGTGACCGCCAAGGTCTTCCTGGGCAAGGAAGGTGTGGTGAACATCGAGCGGGAGAGCGACCTGGGGGGCCGCATCCACAACAAGGGGATGCTGATCCTCCAGGGGTACTTCGGCTCCCGCTATGCCCGGCGCTTCCCCATCGCCTTCGCCGCCACCCTGTGCTTCGAGCAGTCCTACGGCGGGGTGGAGGGGGACAGCGCCTCGTCGGCAGAGCTCCTGGCCCTGATCTCGGCCTTGGGGGAAGTGCCGCTGCGGCAGGACCTGGCGGTCACCGGCTCGGTGGATCAGCGGGGGAGCATCCAGGCCATCGGGGGGGTGAACCTCAAGATCGAGGGGTTCTACAAGACGTGCAAGGTCAAGGGCCTCACGGGCACCCAGGGGGTGGTGATCCCCCAGGCCAACGTGCGCAACCTCATGCTCGACCGCGAGGTGGTGACCGCGGTGGAAGAGGGGCGCTTCCACGTGTACCCCGTCGCCACGGTCGACGAGGCCCTCGAGCTGCTCACCGGCCTCCCGGCGGGGGACGAGGACCCCTACGGCAACTACCCCGAGGGCAGCGTCAACGCAAAGGTCATGCGCCGGCTCGAGCGCCTGGCCGAGCTCTGGAAGAAGCTCCACTCGGGGGAGACGGCCTAGCCGGCCCGGTCCTCGACCGGAGCCGCCACCCCTTCCGGCGGCCCGGCCGGGGACGCTCGGTCGAGCACGGTCGCTGCTTGTCGGTGATGAGGAGGCAGCCGCCGAATCGGAGCCGCCGGCCGCTCACCGCCCTCGGGCCATTGCGGCGGGGAGGTGGACCCGGTGGCACCCGGCGCAGCTCTCCTGGCCGAGGCTCTGGAGCAGCCCGCTCACCTCCTCGGAGGCCGGCCCCGGGTCGCCCACGGCGCGCGTCAGCCGCTCCAGAAGGGCCTGCGTCGCCGAGCCGACATAGTCATCCTTGGGCCCTCCGTGGCAGGCCAGGCAGGAGGTCTGAAGCTCTTGGAAGCGGGCCCGGAGCTCCCGGACGTGGCCCATCGCCTGTTCCTTCTGCCCCTGCTTCAGGTCCGCGCGAATTCCCGCCAGATTGGCCGAAAGGCGTTTCTTGAGCACCGCGTAGGGGGCGGGTTCCCCGGTGGGCGGGTCCTGGACCCGGAGGGCGCCGAAATCGCCCCAGTGGTACCTCTGCTGTACCGGAACCATCGCAGTCACGTGACACCGATGACAGGCACCGCCGATTTCTTCCAGGGCCGAAACGACCGGCCCCGCCTCCCGACCGCGAAAGGCGGCCTCGAGCCGCTCCACCGGATCCAACGGGTAGTAGGCCTCCCACGCCGGCACCATGCTGCGTACCTTCTGGTACTGCGCCTCGAAGTCGGCGAAACCTCCCCTGGCTCCCTCGAAGTCCCCTTCCATCAGATCGGTGAACATGCCGGAGAAGTGCTCCTCGAGCGTCAGCATCCCGAGGAGGTAGACGGGACCCTCTGCCCGCGGTGGGTAGAGGGCGTCCAGGGATGCGGGCAGGGCTGCGGTGGCAGGGGGACCGCCGTCTGGTTGCCCCGCGAGGGCGGACCCGAGGAGGAAGGGGCCGGCAACGACGAAGACACTCAAGAACAGAGCTCGGACGGTAGGCATGTCACACTCCTCTCACGGTTGAGCACAGGGGGGCCTTTCCCCCTGCCCTTCGTGCCACCCGGGATGGGACGAAGGCAGCCAGGGGGATCCGGCAGGCGTTCCTGGGGCGCGCCTCGACGACTGCCTTTCAATACTGTACGGTACAGTACTGTCTAGAGGGGACTGTACGGTACAGTTCCCCATGGTGTCAATGGATCTTTTTGGTTCATCCGGGAAATGACCGGGTACTCGTGTCCAGGGACGATCGGGTGGGCCCGACCACGTAGGCGGACGGCCGCTCGACGTGAGCAGCCGCTTCGGGAGTCGCGATGTCGCGAGGATTCCGGACGCGGCGGGGGAGAACACCTACCGTGCAGCCCGGCCTCGTCTGCCGGAGTGGGCGGGCCCACCCGGTCGTTTACCGGAAGAACCATCTTCTTGCTGTCGAACACGACACGGAACCCGAGCAGGGCGATGGGGCTCGCCGGCGCTCCCCGGCGCCCCCTTGACCCACTCTTTTCCGTTCCGTACGGTACGGTACCCGGCGACCCGGCCTTCCACCGGGGCAGGCCCGGCCGGGGGGCAGCGAAGCACTTCCCGACAACAGGAGGAACCGCCTTGGCAAGGAGAAAAGAGCGGAGAGCGCCCGGAAACGCGGCAGGCGAGAGGCGCCGCCAGGCCATGCTCGAGGCGGCCTACGCCCTGTTCGTGGAGAGGGGATACGAGACCGTCACGGTGGACGACATCATCCGGGTGTCGGGGGGATCCAAGTCGACCCTGTATGCGCTCTTCGGGAGCAAGGAAGGCGTGATGAAGGCCGTGGTAGAGGCGCTCGCCCGCGAGATGCTCCGTGAGATCGACCTCGCTGCCCCGCTGCAGACGACCCCGAGGGACGCCCTGACGCGGATCGGGAACGGAATCGCCGAACTGGCTCTTTCCGAGAACGCGATCAACCAGTACCGGCTGGCGGTGGCAAACGCGAAGCCCCTCCCGAGCCTCGCACGGCTCTGGTACGAGTCCGGGCCGAAGACCACGATGGAGGGGCTGGCAGACTACTTCCGGAAGGAGACCGACGAGGGCAGGCTGCGGGTGGAGAACCCAGGGAGAGCGGCCGCTTTCTTTCTCGGGATGATCATCTTCAAAGGCCACCTCACCATGTCGATCGGCGCCGCCCTCCCCGGGGGAGAAGAGCTGCATGACATCGTGCGGGGGGCTGTGGACGTGTTTCTCTCGGCCTACGGGCGCTGATCCGGAAGGTGCCTCCGCCGTTCGACGCCCCACCGGGAAACGGTGCACCAACCCCCGTTCCTCGGGTCATTTCTCCCGGACCCGTGAGCCCCTAGGCCGCCGGGACCAGCCAGGCCACCTGGTAGGGCTCGAGGGGCACACGCAGCGCCTCGGCGTCTGCCGTCAGGTGGGTGCCGCTGAGGAGCTCGCGCCAGGCGGCCGCCCGCTCGGGCAGCTTCTCTCGGGGGACCGCGAGGGCCACCGGGCCGCCGGTCACGTTGATGAGGGCCAGCAGGTGCTCGTCCCCTTCCGGGGAGGAGCGGCACACCGCGAAGACCTGGGGGGCGAGACTGAGGACCCTCTGACGGCCGTTGGGGTGGAAGACTCGCAGGCCGGCCCTCGTGCGCGCCATGCGCCCTCCCCACCGGTGGAGGAGGGAGAGCTTGGAGTGGGGGTCCTGGAGGTCGGCCCGCACTCGGTCCGCGTCGACGAACCCGCGGTTCACGTCGCGCTTGACCCCGCTTCGCCTCACCGCCTCGTGGTCGTTGGGGCTTCCCAGCGCCCCGTGCACGTAGATCCCCGGCACCCCCTGCAGCACCAGGGGCACCGCTCGGGTGGCCAGATACCGACGCACCTTGGTTTTCAGGGGTTCTTCCCCAGCCCCGGGGTCGAGGGCGCTCCACCAGGTGGAGTTGATCTCGTAGGGCTCCTCCTCGAGCTCCCCCGTCCTCTTGTACGAGACGTAGGCCCCCCGCGCCCGCGCCGTCTCGATGACGAAGCCTAGCTCGCCGGGGGGGAGGAACCCCTTCGCCCCCACGAGGCCGATGCCGTCGTGGGTGTCCAGGACGTTGAAGAAGGTCGCCCGGTCGGAAGGGGGGTGCACCTGGGCGGCCCACCGGGTCAGCAGCGTCGCGTCCTCCCGGTAGAAGGCGTGGAGGACCAGGGGGGGGAGCGTGAACTGGTAGACCATGTGGGCTTCGTCCGACCCGTCGCCGAAGTAGGAGACGTTGTCGTCGAAGGGCACGTTGGTCTCCGTCACCAGGGCGACCCCCAGGGCCACGGCGTCCACCACGTCGCGAACCAGCTTCACGATCTCGTGGGTCTGGGGGAGGTGCACCGACTCGGTGCCGGGCTCCGCCCAGAGATAGGTGACGGCGTCCAGCCGGAGCAGGTCGGCGCCGCCACGGATGTAGAAGAGCAGGCTGTCGATCACCTGCATCAGCACCGCCGGGTTGCGGAAGTTGAGGTCGATCTGGTCCGCGGAGAACGTGGTCCAGAGCCACTTCGGCCCGCTCAGGGTGTCGAAACGGGTGAGGATGTCGCTGGTCCGCGGCCGGAAGATCTTGCGCCGCTGGTCCGGCGTCAGGTCGTCGGGGGAGTCGAAGGCGATGAAGAACTCCCGGTAGTCGGGGTGATCGTTCCGGAACTCCAGGAACATCTCGCTCTGGGAAGAACAGTGGTTGAGGACCGCATCGAACATCAGGTCGTAACAGGCTTTCTTCCGGCGGATGTCTTCCCAGGAGCCGAGCTGCGGGTCCACCCGGCGGAAATCCACCACCGCGAAGCCCCGGTCCGAGGAGTATGGGAAGAACGGGAGCAGGTGGAGGGTATTGATGGCCTCCGGGTAGAGGGCGACCACGAAGTCGTGGAGCACCGAGAGGGGCGTCTCCCCCTGCCCTTTCACCAAGTCCCCGTAGGTGATCAGGACCTCGTGCTCCTGGTGGAACCGCTCGGCGGGGTC
Organism: Deferrisomatales bacterium; assembly: GCA_033551855.1. Lineage (GTDB taxonomy): Bacteria > Desulfobacterota > Deferrisomatia > Deferrisomatales > JACRMM01 > JBFLZB01. The sequence goes on along the minus strand of JAWSUI010000017.1, from coordinate 54,906 downwards.
GTAGCCCCTCTCCTTTTCGTGCATCTCCGGGGGTTTGTGCGCGACGTGCACGGTGAGGATGCGCTCGAGCTCGGGAAGCCACTCCTTCGCGCGGGCCTCCCCGTACAGGAACGCGAGCCGTCGGAGCAGCCGCTCGCGCCGGTCGGCCGGCAGCCGCAGACGGGGCCGCCCGTAATCGGGGAAAGGGTCGTAGAAGGTGCGCTTGCGCTGGACGTCCATTCCTGCCTGCCTGCGGGTGTTGCGCGGGTGGGCCGTGCGCCGCCGGGACTTCCTGCACGCACGTTGCTGAACAAGCAGCCTGCGTGAGGGTTCGAAGGGGCCGTCCCCGAGACGAGACCCCTGGACAGGGGAATCGGTCGCGCCGTCGGCACGCCCGAAGGGCGAGCCCCGAGACGGGGCGAGTCGACCCGTGGCTGAAAAACCCTGGGAGGGAGCTCTTCAGCACCTCGTCAGAAGACCGCCAGGGCCTTCATCGCGAACCCCCCGAAACCGCCCCCCGTGACCTCCTTCGAGATCAGGGCCTCCAGGGCAACCTGCGGCCGGAAACGGTACAGGACCTTCAGGTGGACCTTGTCGGCGAACCCCTCCCGGCTTCGGCCCTCCAACGCCGGCGTCACGTCCGGGTCCGCGGCCTCGACCCGCCGCACCATCCGGGAATAGCTTCCCAGGTAGCCTGCGCGAACCTCCAGGGGATCCCACCCGGTGTACGCCCCCTCGAGGCCGAAGAGCCCCTGGTCCATCCGGTAGGTTCCCTCTTCCGCCGGGGTCTCGTGGTCGTCCCTCTGGCGCGCGTACCCCAGGAGCCCCGTGCCCCCCCAGAGACCGAGGCGGCGCCAGGCATGGGCCTGGACCAGGGTCCAGCCCCGCGTCATCCCGAGCTTTGCGGGCTCGCCATCGACCGGCATCTCCGTCTGCGCGAGGCGCTCCACGACGAACCGGCCCAGGAGGCCCACGCCACGGTCCGTGCCCCGCAGCTCGGCACCCAGGGTCCCGTAGGCGGAAAGCCCCTCCCCCCGGTAGGACGGCTCTCCCGCCGCTTCGGGCCGGTTCACGGCCCGGTAGGGCTCCCCCAAGTTCGCGGTGCCGTGCAGGACCAGCGCCCCTCGCTCCAGATACCCGTCCGCCAAGTATCGGATCGGTCGTTTGGAGAAGCTCGTCTCCCCGGTCGCCTTGCGCTCGTGGACGAAGGCTTCGTCGAGCACGACCAGGCGCAGCCACCGGTCCCGGCTGGATCCCCATTGGGCGCCCAGTCCGAAGGACGCCTCGTCTTTCCGGTGGGCCGGCCACCCGGCGGCGACGACGGCCCAGTCGTCCGTCACGAACCAGTGGGCGCTCAGTCGCTCGTCGAATAGCTCGAACCGGCCATCCTCCCACTCGCGGCGCTCGTACCCCACCCCGAGACGGTCCGTGAGAGGAAGGTGAAGGCCGATCTCCGCGTCCACGTACAGGCGGGTGCCGCTGGTGGACCCGTACTGCATCAGGAACCCGCTCCCCTCGTAGCGGTGTCGTGCCCACTCGGCCCGCCAGGTCGGGTCGACACCGTACTGGAGTAGATGGACCTCCAACAGAGTGCCGAACTGCCCGTCGCCCACCCGTTCGAGCAGATCTGCCTCCACGGAGAAGAAGGGAGGGAGCAGGATCTCGGTTGCCGAGAGACCCCTGGGGCCGAGGACCGCCACCAGCCCGGCCGCCAGGCAGGCGAGCGCGCGCCTTGCACTGCTGCCCGCTCGCGACGGCATCTCCACGGGGTCTCAGCCCTCCGCGGGCACCAGCCGGGCGAGCACCCCGGCGGGGTGGTCCGTCAGGAGGTAGAGGTAGCCGTCGGGGCCGCTGCGCACATCGCGCACCCGGCCGAGCACCCCTTCCAGGAGGCGCTCCTGCCGGACGACCCGCTCCTCCCCCTCCACCTCCACGCGGACCACGTGCTCGCCCCGCAGGGCGCCCACGAAGAGGTGGCCGCGCCAGCGCGGGAACCGCTCGCCGTCGTAGAAGGCCATACCCGACGGCGCGATGGATGGGGTCCAATGGAGAAGCGGCTGCGCCATCCCCTCTTTCTCTGTCCCGATACCGATGCGGGTGCCGGTGACATAGTTCACACCGTACGTGATGACGGGCCAGCCGTAGTTGGTGCCGGCCCGTACCACGTTGATCTCGTCGCCGCCCTGGGGGCCGTGCTCGTGGGTCCAGAGCACGCCGGTGTCGGGGTGGAGGACCGCCCCCTGGACGTTGCGATTGCCGTAGGTGTAGATCTCGGGACGTGCATCGGGTCGGGAGACGAACGGGTTGTCCTCCGGAACGCGCCCGTCGTCGTGGAGACGGACGATGGAGCCGGCGTGGTCGTCGAGCCTCTGGGCCCGGTCCATCTCCCCCCGGTCGCCCAGGGTGACGAAGAGGTAGCCCTGACGGTCGAACACCAGCCGCGAGCCGAAGTGGCGGCCTCCGGGCGTCTTGGGCTCCGCGCGGAAGATCACCTCCACGTCGGCGAGCCGGTGGCCCTCCAGGCGGCCCCGGGCCACCTCGGTCCCGAGAAGCTGCCTGCCCAGGGTTCCGCGCTCGGCCCCGGCATAGGAGAGGTAGACGAGGCGGTTGCGCCCGAAGTCCGGGTGCAGGGCCACGTCCAGCAGCCCCCCCTGCCCATGGGCGGCAACGGGGGGGAGACCTTCCAGGGGGCGGGGGTCCAGGGCCCCGTCGACCACGATCCGCAGCCGCCCCGGCCGCTCGGTGACCAGCAGCCTCCCGTCGGGCAGGAACGCCATGCCCCACGGGTGCTCGAGGCCCCGCACCACCACCTCCACCCGGAAGGCGTGCAGCTCGCTGCGGTACACGTCGGCGGCCGCCACCGCCTCCACCGCCGCGGCGAGGAGAACGCCGGCCAAGATCACGGCGGAGCCCGAGGACTGTCGCGAACCCCTCCAAGAAAACCTTCGCATCTGTTCCCTTCGCCCACCGGGCATCCCTTCCGTCCGCCGCCGGCCTCCCGGCGCGTCCTTCCCCACCGTACCCCAAGGCACTCCCCTGTCAATCCACCCAGGCATCCCCCACCCTCCGGCTCCCGCCTTCGCAGGGGACGACTTGCGCTCCCCCCTGTCCCGCCCTACCCTGGGAAGCCGGTCGGACCCCAGGGGCATTCACCGAACGGCGTCGTCCCCGCTTCCCACCGGAAGGACGTCCCCCATGAGAACTCCAACCTGGCTGCTCGCCGGCACGTTCCTCGGACTTTCCGCGGCGGCGGTGGGGGCCGTCACGAAGGCGACGGACTCCCGCTGGCTGACCGGCGCCGACGAGACGACGCGCGTCGAGCGGCTGGAGCACTACCTGGGCGGCTTCTCGAGCGCAATGCTGGAGACCGGCCTCCGCTTCGAGCACGTCCGCCAGGCGGTCCGCGACGGCAACCTCGAGCTGGCGCACTACCACTGGGGCAAGATCGCGACGGCCGTGGAGAACGGCCTGATGAAGCGGCCCGCGAGGCGGCCGAGCGCCGAGGCGATCTTCCTCGGCCGCCCTTGGGAAGCCCTCGACCAGGCGCTCGCCAGGAAAGACGCCGGCGCGGCGGTCGATGCCTTGCGCGAGGCCGGGGCGGCCTGCCGGGCCTGCCACGTTGCAGAGCGGGTGCCGTTCATGAACGACCAGCCCCTCCTTCGCGAGTGAAGGCCCCCCAGCATCCTGGACACCGCCGCGCCGCCGCACGGGGAAATCCTCCCCCGCCACCTCTTCCCCTCGGCGACCATTCTCCCGACACGCGAAGATTTTCCTCTTGTGGCCGGGCCGACTTCGGATTATGATCCCACGAATCGGCGCGTCGCAGGAAGGCGCGCGAGGGCAGCTCCGGTGTGCAGACCCGAACAGGGAGAGGCGACCGAGTCCTCTCCCTGTTTTGATTTTGGCGCAATGACGCGCCGCGGAAGCAATTGGATGGAAGATACAGGCGTCAGGATCGGTTCCTCGCTCTGGATTCTCTGACCATCGCAGTTGCACTACCATGGGATGAGACATCCCGAGAAAGAGGAGAAGTACCATGGCAAGAGGCACCGTGAAGTGGTTCAACGACCAGAAGGGCTTCGGCTTCATCACCCCCGAGAACGGGGGGGCCGACCTCTTCGTGCACTTCAGCGCCATCCAGGGTGAGGGTTTCAAGACCATCACCGAGGGCCAGACCGTGGAGTTCGACGCCACCCAGGGCCAGAAGGGCCCCCAGGCCTCGAACGTCCGTCCGGTCTGACGGCACGCCCCACAGGCGACCGGAAAGCGGGCCCCGCAAGGGGCCCGCTTTTTTGTGCGCCGGGCACGGCGCACAGGCGGCCTCCGACGGCCTCACCTGTCTGCGGAGGGAGCGATTCACCTCGCCCACGCTCGACCTTCTCGCGGACTGCGGGCCGAAGCGAAGGGGCTCCTGGACTCCGCCCACAACGTAGGTGCCGGATCCTGGACGGCGCCTTCCGTGGACGGCACCTTCCGTTGACGCCGGGGACCGACGACAGGTAGAAGGGTTTCCGCACCGTCGTTCCCGCCAAGAGCCGATGTCCGAACGACGGAAACCGGCAACCATGCGAGACGAGGGGGTCGCGTCTGGATGTTGAAAAGGCGGGTCTGACTTCTTGGCGCCCCATCCCGAGCCAAGGGCGCGAGAGACCATCGACGCCCTGCTGGCAAGAGCGGGGTGGCAGGTCTTCGACGCCAAGGCGGCGAACATCCACGCCGGCCGGGGCGTCGCCCTCCGCGAGTTCCCTCTGGCGCCGGGCCACGGCACCGCCGACTATCTGCTGTACGTAGACGGCAAGGCCGCCGGGGTCATCGAGGCCAAGAAGGCGGGCGCCACCCTCTCCGGCGTCGAGGTCCAGTCCCGCAAGTACACCGAGGGTCTGCCCGCCGCGCTCCCGGCCTGGCACCGGCCGCTCCCCTTCCACTACCAATCCACCGGCGTCGAGACCCGAGTCACCCACCGGCTCGACCCGGAGCCCCGGGCGCGCAACGTGTTCGCCTTCCACCGGCCCGACCACCTGGCAGAGATCCTGGAGGCCGCGGTGGAACAGTTCCGGGCGATTGCAGAGGATCGGGGGAAGACGGCCGAGGAGGTGGGGTGACAACTCTGCGGTGCACCGCGAAGTTCCTGAAACGCTTCGGCGTGGAACGCCCCCCGGACCCGCCGCCGGGGGACAATGTTCTGGGGGACTGGTACGCGAACATCCTCTTCCTGAAGGGCGCTCACGTGCTCCTTTGCGTCAGCGAGCGGAGCCGGCTTCCTGTGGTCGCTTCGGCCCGGTGGCTCCGGGACTTCCCCTCCCAGTTTCCACGGCTCGTGGGCGACATCCTTGCCGAGCTTGGTGTTCCATCCGACGCGGCGGACCGAGAACGCGGGCGGATGATTCCGATGGCCTTCGGGCCGACCCGGAGCCGCAGCGTGCTGGGCACCCTGAACGATTTCGCCGCCATGCTGAAGGTCTCGTGGAACGAGAGGCCTGACTTGAGTCTCTTCGATTGGTCCCTGCGGTTGGCAGAGACCCCCTGCAGCCCACTGGACGGGCGCCGGCCGCGCGACGTGACGCTGGAGCTTCTGGCCCCACAGAACCGCTTTCGCGTCATTCGGGGAGGAAGTGGGCGAGCGGTGCCGTGAGCGCGGGGCGTCGGAGGAACTCGTGTCACGTCCGGACCTGAAGGTTGCGGGGGCGCTCGGCGCGGCGGCATTGGCCTGCCTGCTCCGCGCGGCCCCTGGTGCCGCGGAAGCGGAGCCGGAGCTCTGGGCGGCGCTGCGCTCGGGAGGGCACGCGGTCGCGCCGGGCACGGGGGACCCGCCGGGGTTCGCCCTCGGCGACTGCGGCACGCAGCGAAACCTCTCGGAGGAAGGCCGCGCACAGGCGGAGCGGATCGGGGCGCGCTTCCGCGCCAACGGCATCCCGTCGGCCGGGTGTTCTCCAGCCAGTCGTGCCGCTGTCTGGAGACGGCGCGGCTCCTCGGGCTCGGGCCGGTGACGGAGCTCCCCGCTCTGAGCTCCTTCTTTGCCAGTACGGAGCGCGGAGCGGAGCAGACCCGCGCGCTCCGGGAGTGGCTCGCCGGCCAGCCTCTGGGCGAGCCCCTGGTGCTGGTCACCCATCAGGTCAACATCACGGCGCTCACGGGCGTCTACCCCCGGTCGGGCCAGCCCGTGGTGCTGCGCCGGGCCGATTCGGGCAAGCTTGCGCTTGCAGGAACGATTGAGCCCCCGTGAGTCGGACCCGACAAACTACTGGGCTCCGAAGACTCCTCGGGTACCGGGTCCCACCGAGAAGGAGAGATGTCCCATGATCCCCATCTCCGAGCTCAACACCCTGGCCGCGCGCAGCGGTGCCCCCCTCATCGGCGCAGCACCGGTGGCATCGTTGCCACGAAACCGCGAGGAGATCGAATGCATTCTCCCCGGAGCGTCCCACGTGGTGGTGGTGGCCGCGCCCCACGGGCGGGCGGCGATCGCATCGGAAAACGTCCAGGTGGCCCAGTTCGACACCCGCCACACCTACGACGCCGTGGCCGCGGCGGCCCACGCCCTGGTGCGGTGGTTCGAGGGCCGGGGCCACCGGGCGGTCGCCGTGCCCGGCTTCCTCCCGATCGACATGGCGCCGCCCAAGAACGGCATGCGGGGCCCGGTGGACTGGCGAGAGGCAGGGGTCCAGGCCGGGCTCGGAGGCGGGGGGGACTGCGGACTCCTGGTGACCCCGTCCCACGGCACGGCGGTGCGCTTGGCCGGAGTCCTGGTGGACGCCGGGGTCGAGGCGACCCCGCCCCTGGCCGAGAGCCCTTGCACCCATTGCGGCCGCTGCGTGGAGGCGTGCCCGGCGGGGGCCCTCACCGGCGACGGCCGGGTGAACAAGAAGGCGTGCGGCGACCGGATCTTCGCCGCCGGGGGGTTTCGGGCCTGGCGAGGGTTCCTGGCGGACGTCGCCGGGGCGACGGCCGACGAGCGCGAGAGCCTGCTGGCCGGCCAGCGGTCCCTCGACCTGTGGCAGAATTTCATGACCGGGATCTACTACTCTTGCTGGGCCTGTCAGGCCGCGTGTCCGGTGGGGCAGGCACGGTAGCCCCGAGGCACGGGGCGAGGCGGCCGAGCGATGAAGCGCAGGGTCCGGGTCACGGGCTGGGGGCAGGTGACCCAGCGAAAGGAGCAGACCGAGGGGCTCCTGGACCCCCTGGGGCTGATGGCCGAGGCGGCCCGCCGGGCGGCGGACGTCTCGGGCTCCCGGGACGCCCTGAGGCGCTTGGACGCCGTGGTGGTGGTGAAGCCCATGAGCCGCTCCTATCCGGACGCAGCCGCCCAATTGGCGCGAGCGCTCGGGGCGTCGCCCCGCTGCACCCGGGTGTCCGGGATCGGCGGCAACTCCCCCCAGGCTCTCGTCAGCCAGGCCGCCGGGATGATTGCCCGGGGAGAGCTGGACAGGGTCCTGGTGGCCGGGGCGGAAGCCTACTACCCGCGGCGCGGCCGACCCGCCGGCGAGAGCCAGCTCTTCCAGGGGCTTCCGGAGGACGCGGGGGACGACGACCGCGTCGGGGCCACCCCCCTGGAGGAGCGTCACGGGATTCGGCTCCCGGTCCACGGGTTCCCCCTGTTCGAGACGGCCCTTTGGGCGGAGTCGGGACAGGACCGGGACAGCTACCTGCGGCAGCTGGGGGACCTGTGGGCATCCTTCAGCCGGGTGGCGGCCTCCCACCCGAACGCCTGGACCCGCACCCCGCGCACCGCGGAAGAGATTGTCACCCCTACAGGGACCAACCGGCCCATCGCCTTTCCCTACACGAAGTTCCTCACCTCCCTGGTGAGCGTGGACCTGGGTGCCGCCGTCCTCCTCGCGGCCGAGGAGGGAGGGGCCCGCCCCGATTCGGGCGGGCGGCGCCCGGTCTACTTCCTGGCCGGCAGCCGGACCGTGGACCGACAGCGCTTTCTGGTGGAGAAGTCGAGCTTCACAGGCAGCACGGCGCTGGCGGCCGCGGCCGAGAGGGCCTTGCGCCGGGCCGGGATGGAGGTCGGCGAGGTGGAGTGTTTCGACCTCTACAGCTGCTTTCCCTCCTCGGTGACCATCGCCCGGAAGATGCTCCGCCTCTCGGGCGGCGACCCCCGCCCCCTGACCCTGACGGGGGGGCTGGGGTTCTTCGGGGGGCCGGGAAACAACTACAGCCTGCACGCCATCGCCACCCTGTGCGAGGCGATCGCGGCGGGTGCGCGCGAGAACGGGATGGTCACCGCCCTCGGCTGGTTCCTCCACAAGCACGCCGCGGGTCTCTACGGGGCGACGCCGGGGGACACGGACCCCGGGGCCCAGGACACCGAGGACGCGCTGGCGCCCCCGACGGGCGCCCAACCCGTGCCCGTGGCGCCCGAGCCCACGGGAACGGGGACGATCGAGACCTACACCATCGTCCACGGCAGGGACGGCTCCCCGGGGTACGGGGTCCTCTACGGGAGGACGGACAAGGGCCTCCGGTTCGTTGCCCGCCCCCCGGCGGACCCCACCGTTTTCCAGGAGCTCACCGAGCGGCACCAAGTGGGAAGGTCGGTTCACCTCCGGCACGACCGCCGGACGGGTCGGAACGCTGCCGAGCTCGCATGAAGGCGGCCCGGCACTGTGCCGCTACACTCCAGCGTGTCTTTCATCAAGAAAACATTTATCCGCCACAAAACACATATACACAAAACTACAAGACCTGGCCCCAACTGTCTGGGGCCTGAGCGTCTGCGGCCCGCTCCTCGCCCACGGGAGGCGTGTCGCCCCCTTCCCCCGGTTCGCCCCGGGCCCGAGGATCCACCACGGTCGGGCGGGCGCCCAGTTGCTTAGCGTGGAATCCCGTGACAAAATTGCGTCGTTGGCCACCCCTCCAACGGCCCGGCCCCGACCCGGCTGAGACACGGAAGGGACTGTCGTTGCAGACCTCAGGATTTCCACGACTGCAGGGGAAGGATCCGACGTGAGCGAGCCGCAGGCAGCGGAGCCCGTCCGCAGTGTTGGGGGGAGAAGGCGGAAACCCGTCCGCCGGGCATCCGCCGGGGCGCTCCTCCTGGGGATTGCCCTGGCCCTCATCGGCGGTTCCCGGGCCGTCGGGGATGCCCCGGAGGCGGCCCCCGAAAGGCCGGTTGTCTACGTCGCCCAAATCGAGGGGATCATCGACTTGGGGCTGGCGCCCTTCGTGAGCCGGGTACTGACGGAAGCCACCGACCGGGAGGCCTCGGCCCTGGTCCTCGAGATCAACACCTTCGGGGGCCGGCTCGACGCCGCCGTCCTGATCCGCGACGCCCTGCTCGAGGCGCGCATCCCCACCGTGGCCTTCATCAACCACCGGGCCATCTCGGCCGGGGCCCTCATCGCCCTGGCGGCGGAGAAGATCGTCATGGCGGGGGGCTCGACCATCGGCGCGGCGACCCCGGTGGCGGTCGGGGCCCCGGGCGCCGAGGCCCAGCCGGTCGGGGAGAAGACCGTCTCTTACGTGCGCAAGGAGTTTCGGGCCACGGCCGAGAGCCGGGGCAGGCCGCCGCTCATCGCCGAGGCCATGGTGGACGCGGACGTGGAGGTGCCCGACCTCGTGGAGGCCGGGAAACTGCTCACCCTGACCACGGAGGAGGCCCTGGTCCACGGCGTCGCGGACGCCCGCGCCGACAGTCTGGGGGCTCTCCTGGCCCACTTGGAGCTCACCGGGGCCGAGGTGCGCCGCCCCTCCCCCACTTGGGCGGAGAACCTGGTGCGGTTCCTCACCCACCCGGTGGTCAGCTCCCTCCTCATGAGCCTCGGGATCCTCGGGATCCTGCTGGAGATCCGCACCCCCGGCTTCGGCGTGCCGGGAGCGGTGGGCATCGCGTCCCTCGCCCTCTTCTTCTGGGGCCATTGGCTGGTGCAGCTCGCGGGGTGGGAGGAGCTCCTTCTGGCGGCGCTGGGGATCGCGCTGCTGGTGCTGGAGGTCTTCGTGCTGCCCGGCTTCGGGGTGGCGGGGGTCCTGGGCATCGTCGCCCTGGTGGCCGGCCTGGGGCTCACGCTGGTGGGGGCGGGAGCGACCTGGAACGCGGTGGTGGCGGCGGCGGGCCGGGTGGCGGTCTCCCTGCTCCTCGCCATCGGCGCATCTCTGGTGCTGCTGCGGGTCTTCCCCAAGCTGCCGCTGGGCCGCCGGCTGGTGCTGGACACCGAGCTCCCGGTCAATGCCGGCTTCGGCTCGGCCCCGGAGGCAGACCGCCACTGGCTCGGCAAACAGGGGGTGAGCCTCTCGCCCCTCCGGCCCGCGGGCATCGCCGAGATCGACGGTGAGCGGGTGGATGTGGTATCCCAAGGCGAGCTCATTGATGCGGGCCAACCCATCGAGGTGGTCCGCGTGGAAGGAAACCGGGTCGTTGTGCGCAGGCTTCGGCCCCCGAAGGAAGGGAGCAAGACATGATTGCGGTCGACACGGGCGCCTTGGGGACCATCGGTCTCCTTATTCTGGTCCTAGCGGCCATCGCCTTCTTCCTCTACCTGATTCCCGTGCCCCTCTGGCTCGCGGCGTGGTCCTCCGGCGCCTATGTGGGCCTCTTCACCCTCGTGGGGATGCGGTTCCGGCGGGTCCCGCCCTCGGTGGTGGTCACCGGCCGGATCAGCGCCGTCAAGGCCGGGCTCCAAATCTCGATCAACGAACTGGAGGCCCACTATCTGGCGGGAGGCAACGTCACCCGCGTCGTGAACGCCCTCATCTCGGCGGACAAGGCCAACATCGCCCTGCCCTTCAACCGGGCGGCGGCCATCGACCTCGCCGGCCGCGACGTGCTCGAGGCCGTGAAGATGTCGGTCATCCCCAAGGTCATCGAGACCGCCCGGGTGGCGGCCGTGGCGAAAGACGGCATCCAGCTCATCGCCGTCTCCCGGGTGACCGTGCGGACGAACCTCGACCGGCTCGTCGGCGGCGCCGGCGAGGAGACCATCATCGCCCGGGTGGGCGAGGGCATGGTGAGCACCATCGGCTCGGCCGGAAGCCACAAGGACGTGCTCGAGAACCCGGACCACATCTCCAAGAACATCCTGACCCGCGGCCTCGACGCCGGCACGGCTTTCGAGATCCTCTCCATCGACATCGCCGACGTGGACGTCGGCGAGAACATCGGCGCCAAGCTCCAGATCGACCAGGCCAACGCCGACAAGCAGATCGCCCAGGCCAAGGCCGAGGAGCGCCGCGCCATGGCGGTGGCCCTGGAGCAGGAGATGCGCGCCCGGGTGGTCGAGGCCGAGGCCGAGGTGCCCAAGGCCATCGCCGAGGCCTTCCGCCAGGGCAACCTGGGGATCATGGACTACTACCGCCTGAAGAACGTCCAGGCCGACACCACCATGAGGGAGTCCATCGCCGGCACCGAGCCCGACTCCCAGCCCCAGCCCCCGACGAAGAAGAGATAGGGGCGCATGGCGATGGAGCAGCTCTTCCTCCTACTGGTCTTCCTGGTCTTCGCGCTGGGTAGCCACCTGATGCGGATCCTTCGGAAGCGCATGGAGGAGCGCGCGCCGCAGGAGCTCCCGCCGGAGATGAAGGAAGAGGGGTTCCCCTGGCCGTGGCCCCGGGAGGCGGAGCCCTTTCCCGAGCCGGCGGCCCCTCCCCCGGTTGAGGTTCCGGCGCCCCCGCGCCGCCCTGCCCCGGCGCCGCCCAGGACCGCAATGGCTCCTGGGCCGGCGGCGGAGACGGCCCGGGGGCCCGGGCGGAGGCGGCCCCTCCTCACCCGGCACGAGGCTCGCAGGGGCGTGGTCCTGCGGGAGATCCTGGGACCGTGCAGGGGACTGGAGGGGCTGGACACCCCGGACCGGGTGGGAGGGGCGTAGGCGACTCGCGGTTTTCGGAGGTGCCATGTCCGCGCATCTCGTAGGCCACATCCGGGTCCGCGACCCGGAGCTCTGGAAGGAGTACGTCGGGCAGGTTCCGGGCACGCTGGCCCCGTTCGGGGGCGAGGTGGTGTTCCGGGGCCGGAAGGCCGCGGTCCTCTCCGGGGAGCTCGGCCACGATCTCGTCGTGGTGCTTCGCTTTCCCGACCAGGGGGCGGTGCGGGCGTGGTACGGTTCCGCCGCCTACCAGGCCCTGATCCCGGTCCGCGACGCCGCCGCAGACGTGGTCCTCGTGGCCTACGACGACGTTTCCTGAGTTGCCGGTGACCTTCGGTCACCCTGGGGGATGAAGCGAAGGCCGGCGGGGCAAGCCCCGCCCTGCCGAGATCCCGGAGAGCCAGGGAGGGGGGAGCTTCTTGGGTTCTTCCGGCAAACGATCGGGTGGGCCCGCCCACTCCGGCAGACGATGCCGGGCTGCACGGTCGGTGCGCTCCCGCGCCGCATCCGGAATCCTCGCGACACCGCGGCTCCCGAAGCGGCTGCTCCCGTCGAGCGGCCGTCCGCCTCCGTGGTCGGGCCCACCCGATCGTCCCTTGACACCAGTACCCGGTCATCCCCCGGACGAACCTTTTTTCCAGGGGATGTCCGGGCCCGGCCTGCCTACCCCAGGAGCAGGAGGCTCAGCCCCATCACCGCCATCCCGACCACGAAGCCGGTGATCGAGAGGTGGTGCTCCCCGAACTCCTGGGCCGCGGGTAGGAGCTGGTCCAGGGAGATGAAGACCATGATCCCCGCCACCCCCGCGAAGGCCACTCCCAAAGTCGCCGGGCCGAGGAACGGCAGAAGCAGCAGGTACCCCGCGACGGCCCCCACGGGCTCGGCGAGGCCGGAGAGGAAGGAGAGCACGAACGCCTTCCGGCGGCTCCGGGTCGCGAAGTAGATCGGCACGGAGATCGCGATCCCTTCCGGGATGTTGTGGATGGCGACGGCGACGGCGATGGCGACGCCGAGAGCCGGATCGGTCAGCGCGGCCGTGAAGGTGGCCAACCCCTCCGGAAAGTTGTGGACGGCGATGGCCAGGGCAGTGAGGATTCCCATCCGGCGGAGCTTTGCGAAGTCGTGGGCCTCGTCGCGCGGCAGCGCCTCGAGGCGCTGCTCCATCTCCTCGATCGCGTGCATCTCGTGGGGGTTCTCGTACTTGGGGACCAACCGGTCGATCACCCCGATCAGCGCGATCCCCCCGAAGAACGCCCCCACGGTCACCCAGCCCCCCCACACCTCCCCCAGCCCGGCGGTGAGCGCCTCCTCCGCCTTGGGAAAGATCTCGACGAAGGACACGTACACCATCACGCCGGCGGAGAACCCCAGAGCCAGGGAGAGGAACCGCGTATTCGTCGTCCGGGCGAAGAACGCCAAGGCGCTGCCGATGCCCGTGGCGAGACCGGCAAACACCGTGAGCCCGAAGGCGAACAGCCAGGGGTGGGAATCCATTCGCGCCCGTCCCTTTCCCGGGCCGTCGGGGCGGCCCCTCGTGCCGGAGCGGCCCTCGTCAGCCGTCCCCGGACCGGACCGCCGTGGCCTCGAGGACCTCTTCCAGGAACCGGTCGAGCTCGTCGAGGAGCCGCTGCCCGGCCAGGAGCTCGAAGTCGTTGTGATCTGCCCGGGCAAGGACCAGGAGACGCTTCTCGGTCACCGGGGCCGCCTCGAAGAGCGTCCGGCTCTCGGAGAGGGGGACGATGCGGTCCCTCTCCCCGGCGGCGACGAAGAGGGGGCTCGCCAGCCGCGCCACCCGCGCCAGCGACGGGTAGCGGTCCCGCAGGAGCCACCCGACGGGAAAGAAGGGGTAGTGGAGGCGGCCCAGGGCCGTCAGGGACGAGAAGGGCGAGCGGAGCACGAGGGCCGCCGGAGGGCGCTCCACGGCCTCGGCGAGGGCCACCGCCGACCCCAGGGACTCCCCGAAGAGCACCAGTGGGGCCCCGCCGGCGAGCTCCTCGAGGCGAGCTCGGGCGGCCCGGACGTCCTCCAGGAGCCCCGCTTCCGACGGCGTACCCCCGTTCCCCCCGAAGCCCCGGTAGTCGAAGAGCAGCACCGCGTACCCCCGGCGGGCCAGAGCCTCGGCCAGGGAGGCTCGATGGGACCGGTTCCCGGCGTTGCCGTTGCACACGAGCACCGCCGCCTTGGGGGCTCCCCCCCGCGCAGGGACGAACCACGCCCCGAGGGTGAGGCCGTCCCGGGTCGCGATGCCCACGTCCCCCGCTCCGGGGAGGACTTGGGCAGCCGCTGGAGGCGTGCCCATGGGGAAGTAGATGATCTTCCTCTGGAACCACCAGACCAGGGCCACCAGGAGGCCGTAGCCCAGGCACCCGTAGGCCAGGACCTTCAAGGCGCCGCGCATCACGGCTCCCCCCCCGCCGGCTGGGCCGCCAGGGCCTCCCGGGCCCATCCCAGCTCGTCCACCAGGGGGCTGCCGAAGTCCTCCCGGGGGCGGTTGAAGTAGCCGAGGTCCAGCCGGGGGAAGCGGCGCTTGAGGCGCACGGCCAGGCTGCGCAGCCCCAGGGCCCCCCTGCCCTCGCGCACGGCAGGGGGCAGGTGCTCCAGGTACAGCCGCGGGTCGATGGAGAGGTTCCGGAGGTGAACCATGTGGAGGCCGGTTTCCTCGACGAGCCGCTCCAGCGCGTCCGCCTCCCCAGGCTGGTCGGTCACTCCGGGAAACACGAGGAGGTTCAAGGCAGTGTAGAGCCCCTCGCCGACGGCCACGCGCACCGACTCCACCACGTCCTCGAACCGGTACCCGACGGGGCGGTAGTAGGCAAGGTAGGTCTCAGCCCGGGCGGAGTTGAGACTGATCCGCGCGGAGTCGAGCCCGGCCCTGGCCACCGCCCGGAGGGCCCCCGGGAGGCTCCCGTTGGTGTTGAGGTGGATCGTCCCCCGGCCGGTTCGCGCCCGGAAAGCCCCTACGGAAGCCTCCAGCGACTCCTGCACCAGGAGGGGCTCCCCCTCGCACCCCTGTCCGAAGCTCACGATGGCCCGGGGCACCTGCTCGAGGTGCGGCACCGCCACCTCGCACAGCTCCTCCACCGAGGGCACGAAGGCGATGCGGTCTTGAGACGCGGGGCAACAGTCGGCGGGCTGGAGGCTGATGCACCCCACGCAGCGCGCGTTGCACGCAGGGGCCGTGGGAAGGGGAGCCTCCCAGCGCCCCATGAACCAGTTCTTGGCGGCAAAGCAGTGGTACTCGAGGGCGCAGCGGGAAAGGTGCCGGACCAGGCGGTTGCCACCCAAGGCCGCAACCCGCTCCGCCACGCGGGGCGCGATCTCCCGGTCGTCGTAGTGGCAGGTCTCCGAGTGGTCCATGGGGTCCACGCGGAAGGCCGCGGCGACCATGCGGCCGTGCCTCCACCCCACGGCCGCGTACGCCCACAAAGGCAGGTACCCGTGGCAGCCGTAACGGGGAGGGCCCGCCGGGGCGTAGGAGGCGGCCGGCAGATGGGTGCGCGTGTACCCGGCCTGGAGCATGGCGGCCACCGCGCGGGCGCCCGGGACGACCCGGGGACGGTCGGAGGCGGCGTCCCACCCCACCGCCCGGCTCTCGGGCAGGAAGAAGACCTTGGTCCCCTCCGGGACGGGCGCCAGGTCCTCCTCCGGGACCGGCACCCACCGGGTGCCCACCTGACCGGCGAGACCGAGGCCGGGCCGTTCTACGATCCGCCCCCGGCGGTCGCACACCAGGAGCCGGGCGGTATCCTCACCCCCGCTCACCAATACTGATCCACCTTGTCCCACAACGGCTTCATCGTGGGCCGCCTGCCTCGAAGTTTTCGGGGACGGGCGCCGCCGAGCAGAAACACCGCGGCCGCACCGGCGACGAACCCACCCACGTGGGCCCACCACGCGATCCCCCCGGCGACGCCGGACGCCGCCGCCGCGGTCCCGCTGAGAAACTGGAGCAGGAACCACAGGCCCAGGAATACGAAGGCCGGGAGCTCGATGAAGGTGATGAAGAAGAAGATGGGCACGAGCGTCAGGATCCGGGCGCGCGGGTAGAGGAGGAAGTAGGCCCCCATCACCCCGGCGACCGCCCCGGAGGCCCCGATGGTGGGCAGCGGGGAGGCCCAGTTGAAGAACAGGTGCAGGAGCCCCGAGGCCACCCCGCACAGGACGTAGAACACCGCAAACCCCACGTGGCCGAACCAGTCCTCCACGTTGTCCCCGAAGATCCACAGACTCCACATGTTGCCCAGGATGTGGAGCCAGCCGCCGTGGAGGAACATGGACGAGACGAAGGGCACCGCCTGGTCCACGAGGCTGAAGTGCGCCGCGATCCCCGGGTCCGAATAGCGGGCCGGGACGATCCCGTAGTGGTGCAGAAAAAGGTGGAGCTCCCGGGGGCTCAGCCCGAGCTCGTAGAAGAACACCAGGGCGTTGCACGCGATGATGCCGTACATCACGAATGGAACGCGCCGGCTCGGGATGGTGTCGCGAATCGGGATCACTGGGGGCCTCGCGGGAGCATGGAAAACGACCCGGGCATTCTACACACGCACCTTTCACCCGTCACGGCGCACGGCCCGCAGGGTCACGAGGAAAGAGAACGCGGGGTCCTCGGTGCGGGTGACGGCATAACCCGGTCCCAGGGCTCGGGCCAAGTCCCCCTCGAGGGAGCCCGGATCCACGGCCTCGCACCGGAGGTCGACCAGAAGCCCCCCGTCGTCCTCGTAGACGGGAAACTCGGAGCAGCCGGGCGGCTTCAGGGGGGTGCCGTAGACGGCGCAGCGTCGGCCGCGGTAGGCGGGGCAGACCCGGCCGTGGGCGTAGTAGAGCCCGTCCTGGGGTCGGATCTCCTCCGGTCCCTCCCCCCTCGCCAGCGCGCGGTCGAATGAAGCCCGGGGGGCCTTCAAACCCCACACCCCCCGGAGACGGGCCCAGGTGAGCTCCAGGGCCAGGGTGTCGAGGCCGCAGCAAGGCCGCCGGCACTGGCCGCAGTGGGGCAGGACCACCCGCTCCTGGTATCGCCGGGCCACGTCCCCCAGGAGGCCGGCCCGTACCCCCGTCCTCCGCCGCCCCGCCGTGCGGGCGGACCGCCGGCGCCCGGCGGGGCCTGCTCCCCTCACGTCACCCCAGCGTCTGTGACGGGAGGATCACGTCCCCCGTCTTGCTCCGGACCCATCCCGCCTGGGTGGCCCGGAGGTCGGGCAGGAAGTCGCAGGAGAGGAAGAGCAGGGTGTAGTTGGGGTCGGAGTGGTCGTAACCGCACGCGACCATGGCCTCCTGGAACCCCCGCGCGGCACGGGCCGCCGGGCCGAACGCTCCGCCCATCTGGATCCCGGCCAGGGGAAGAGGGAATGCTGCGGTCTCCCCGCTCTCCGGTATCACCACAAGACCCCCTCCCCCCTCGAGCCCCGCAAGCAACTCCAGGGCCTCGGCCATGGCTTCGGGGGTCCGGCCCAGGACGACGATCCCGCCGTTGGTGGTGTAGCTGCCGGCCAAGGCCTGCAGCCCGGGCGCGAGCCCGGCCACCACACCCCGGGTGACCCAGTGGCCCGAACGGTCGGTGAGGGCGAGGACGTGGAGGTCATCGCCCTGGGGCCAGCGGCCCGCCCCTCGCCGGGCCAGGGGTACGGGCTCCTCCCGGGTGATCACCGCGTTGACCAGTCGGGCCGCCGGGAAGGGGTCCGGGGCACCCTCGGGGAGGAGGAAGAGCTCAGCCCCCCAGCGGGGGGCCTTCGCCTCCCCTCCCCGGTAGAGACCCTCCCAGTCGAAGGCCTCACTGGGGGCCGGGAGCAACAGCTCACCGTCCCGGGCCGCGACCCTGCCTCGGCACACCACCCATCCAGGGGTCGGGTCTTCTAATTTAGACAGAATGTTTATATCGGCTACGCGGCCGGGAGCGATGGCCCCAAGATCCTGGTCCAGTTGGAGAAAGGTCGCCGGGTTCAGCGTGGCCATCCGGTAGGCGCTCGAGGCCGGCACCCCCGCCTCCAAGGCCACGCGGACCAGGTGGTCCGTGAGCCCGACCGCTTCCACGTGGTGGGCCTTGGCACCGTCGGTGGTGAAGGCGAGCCGGTCCGCGAACCCGGTCCGGTCGAGCGCCGGCAGGAGGGCCGGCAGATCGAGCCGCAGACTCGAGTTTCGAAGCAGAACCCAGAGGCCCTGGCGCAGGCGGTCCAAGGCCTCGTCGGCAGTGATCGCCTCGTGGCACGAGCGCAGCCCCGCGGCGGCGAGCGCCGGCAGCCGCCGCGAGCTCGCGCCTGCGGTGTGACCGTCACAGAACTTCCCGAGAGCCCGAACGGTCTCCACGATCTCCAGGAGGCGGGGCGTGTGGCGCGGATCCAGGAAGTCGGTCCACCGGGTCATCTCCCCCGTGGCCAGGAAGTGGGGACGCGACACGAGCCGGCTCACGGCCTCCCGGGAGAAGACCTTCTCCTCCCCCTCGAACCGGGACTGGGACGCCATGCGCGCCACCCAGAAGACGTGGGGCAGCGAGGCGGCGGAAATCGCCTCTGTCAGGCGTTCGAGTCCGTCGAGCCCCAGGGCCAGGTGCAGGAGGAGATCGTCGTAGACCAGGCAGGTGGTGCCCCGGCACACGGCGGCCTCCCCGAGGCTCAGGGGGTTTGCGAAGGGCCAGGGGTGGGTGTGGGGTTCCACGTAGCCGGGCACGGCCACCTGGCCGGGCGCCTCCAGGATTCGGGTCCCCTCCCCCACCGGCCCCGACCAGGGCCCCACCTTGGCGATCCGGTCCCCGCAGACCGCGATGTCGGCCGCCGCCACTTCGCCGGTGAAAGGGCTCCACACCCGCGCCCCGCGGATCAGGAGGTCGGGAGCGGCGAGCTCCTGGGCCGCCTCGAGCAGGCGGACCCGCAGGCTGGGATCGCAGGGAATCATCCGGACCTCCTGGCGCCCCTCGGACGGGCGCTGCTCGGCTGCTCTTTCGAAAACACGGCAAGGAGCCGCCTCAGACCGCCGAGACGTCGCCCCAGGCCGCGCACACCCCGGGCTCCGGGGCTCCCTCGAGGCACAGGAGCCGGCGGTAGTGCCGCACCCCGTCCCGCGTCTCCTGGTGGACGTCCAGGAGGGTTCCGCCCGGGCACAGGAGACACCGCTCGGGCTGGCGCCGGAAGGCCGTGGCCGAGTGCTTCGCCGCCAGGCCGGCCGAGAAGGTCCACGCCTCCCCAGGGCCTCGGCTCAGCACCTCCAGGGCTCGGGGCCGGTCGAGGACGAGGCGGCCCCGGTCCTCCCGCACCGTGGCGCGAAAGTCCAGCACGTCGCCCGCCCGCAGCCCGTGCCGCTCCTGCACGCCCCGGGACGCGCGCAGGTAGACGGGGGAACGCAGCAGCGTCCGGCCCAGGTACGCGTCGCGCAGCACCGCGAGGAACCCGCGGAACCGGATGCGGCTTCCCGCATCCACCTCCCGGACGAAGGAGGGCTTCACAGCCACCACCTCCGCGCTCACCTCCACCTCGCGCCCCGCAGTCCGGTCGAACCAGTCCTCGAGCTCCTCGAGCTCCCGGCGAAACGCGTACCACTCCCCCGGCGTCAACAGCAGGCGCGGCTGCTGGTGGACCTTTTCTTCCTCGTATTCCCGGCAGCCGCGGCACAGGCGGCCGGCGGCCGTGAACTTCCGCTTGCAGGGCTGCCCCTTCTCGAGCCGGCGGCAGCGCCACCGGAAGTACAGGCATCCTTGGGGGTAGCAGCGCTTCTCCCGCAGGACGTGATGGGGGCTCACGCTGCCCTCGAAGTCCTCGTGGGCGTCGTGGGTGCAGGCGAACACACCCCGTCGCTTCCAGGCGTTGACGAGGCTGCGCGGTCCGTCCAACGGCTTCCTCCGCCCCCTGGGAGCCTTCCCTCCGCCGCCTTTCGAAGAGCCCCAGCGGAGATCGTTCGGGAGACGCCGAGCTTGCCGCCGGCCGGGCCCGGCCAGGGGCATCGGTTTCGAGGATGGGGAGTCCGCAAGCGTGCCCCGGGGCGGCGTGAGCCTTCGGACCCCCCGCCTACCGGTCGCAGAAGCGGATGCCCATGAAGTAGCAGCAGGTGGGCTCGTCGAGATCGTTGAAGAAGGTGCGCTCCCGGCCGTCCTGGAACGCGATCCGCACCAAGGCCGGCCCCCCTTCGAGCACCGAGGTCCGCACCTCCACCACCCGGCCCTGCCCCCAGATGCGGTACCCCTGGTGGTACACCACGTCCCCCGGCTGCAGATAGATGCGGCGTCGCACCCGAACCTCCCCGACCGGCCGGCCTCCCGGCCCGCCCCCGCGTGTCTCCCTCGAGGATACCACGGAAATGTGCCGGGTCCCCGCCCCCCGTCTTCCGTCCTCCGTCCTCCGTCCCGGAGCGACATCACAGAAGGTGCTTCACCGCCCGGTCCAGGCCCTCCAGGGTGAGGGGGAACATGGGGAAGAGGCGACCGACGGTCTCGACGGTGTCGGTGTACCCCCAGGACGACTCCTTCAAGGGGTTGAGCCACACCCGCTTGGGGAACGCGTCGGCGAGCATCCGCAGCCAGTCGATCCCCTTGACCATCGTAGTCCGGTACCGCTCCAAGGTGCCGTTGGGGATCAGGAGCTCGTAGGGCGCCATGGAGGCGTCTCCGACCACCACGAGGCGGTAGGTGCCGGCGCACTCCCGCACCACATCGGCTGTGGGCACGAACTCCCCGGCTGCGAGGTCGGTGTAGAGGTTCTCGTACACGCAATTGTGGAAGTAGAAAGCCCGGAAGTCCTTGAAGTGGTTGAGGCCGTGGGCTGCGGAGAAGAGCCGCTCCGAGAGCTCCCGGTGGGGCTCCATGGACCCGCCGGTGTCCATGGCCAGGATGAGCCTCACCTGGTTCTCCCGTTCCCGGCCGAACACCAGGTCGATCTCCCCGGCGTTGCGGCAGGTTCGCTCCACCGTTGCCTCCACGTCCAGGACCTCCTCGCCCTCCTTGCGCAGGTCCCGGAGCTTCTTGAGGGCCACCCCGATCTGCCGCACGTCCAGGGTGAGGTCGCTGCGCAGGTTCCGGTAGCGCCGGGCGAAGGCCTGGAGCACGGCGCCGCCGCCGCCGCCTTCCGGTGCGAAGGAGATGCCGGTGGGGTGGCTGCCGAAGGCGCCGAAGGGGCTCGTACCCCCGGTCCCGATCCAGTGGTGCCCGCCGTGGTGGGCGCCGTCCTGGGTGCGGAGCCGATCCTCGAGCTCCCGGAGAAGCTCGTCCAGGGTGAGGCCCTCCATCCGGGCGATCTCCTCCCGGGAGAGCTGCAAGGGGGTGAGGGGGTCCTTGAGCCACTGGAGGATCTGGTCCTTGGTGGCGCTCTCGTCGGGCAGCTCCCCCCCGCGGAAGCAGTGGGCGAACGCCTGGTCGAATGCGTCGTAGTGGACCACGTCCTTCACCAGGAGGCTCCGGGCAAGATGGTAGAAGTCCTGCAGGCTCTCCCGGTGGAGCCCCTTGGACAGGGCCTCCATGAGGGCAAGCCACTCGGTGGGGGTGACCGGCACCCCGAGAGCCTTTAGGGCGTGGAAGAACGGAAGGAACATGCGCGAGGTCGGGGGGCAGGGGTCAGGGTACCACCCTCGGGAACCGAGTCTCCCCTCACCGGAAGTAGCGCCTCCCGGCGGTGCGCGGGTCGGCGCTGCGGGTGGTGTGGCGGGCCAGGGTCTCGGCGTCCTCCTGCATCTTCACCAGGGCCCCGAGGAAGGGGGCCGCCTCGAGGCCCTCCTCCGGCTCCGGCGGTCGAGCCCCGCTCGCCAGCAGGACCCGGATCCAGTCCAGGAGCTCCGAGGTGGAGGGCTTCTTCCGGAACCCCGTCACCTCCCGCAGGGAGTAGAAGACCCGCAGGCTCGCCGTCAGGAGCTGCTCGGGGAGGCCGGGGAAGTGCACCTCGACGATGGCGCGCATCTGGGCCTCGTCCGGGAAGTCGATGTAGTGGAACACGCACCGGCGCAGGAACGCGTCAGGGAGCTCCTTCTCGGAGTTCGAGGTGATGATCACCGCGGGGCGCCGGACCGCCCGCACCGTCTCCCCGGTCTCGAGAATCTCGAAGGACATCTGGTCGAGCTCGTGGAGGAGGTCGTTGGGGAACTCGATGTCGGCCTTGTCCACCTCGTCGATCAGCACCACCACACGCTCTGGGCTGGCGCAGGCGCGGCCCAAGGGGCCGAGCTTGATGTAGCGCCCGATGTCGCGCACGTCCCCGTCACCGAACCGGGCGTCGTTGAGGCGGGCGACCGTGTCGTAGACGTAGAGCCCCTCCCGGGCCTTGGTGGTGGACTTCACGTTCCACACCAGGACATCCATCCCCAGCCCCCGGGCGACGTGGTGGGCCAGCAGTGTCTTGCCCGTTCCGGGCTCCCCTTTGATGAGCAGCGGGCGCTCCAGCGCCAGCGCCACGTTGACGGCGTCCTGGAGGGCGCGGGACGCCACATAGCCCTCCGTACCGGTGAAACGGTGGAACTCGGTCATGGGAATTTGCTCGCTGCTCATTGCGGGTTGGATTCTGCTCATTACGCGTTGCTCCCCGCCCCCCTCTACAGCGCCCGGTGGGCCTCGGGTCGCAGGGCCACGCGGCCGGCCAGGGCGCCGTCGAGCAATGCCAGGGCCTGAGCCTTTTCCTCGGGCATCCGGACCGTGAGGGGCAGGTAGTTGGAGGCATGATTCGCCATGAAGCTCCCATCCGAGAGCTCGGTGTGGGCCAGCATCTCCCGGAGCTCCTCCAGGAGGTCCCCAGGCCCGGGGACGGGGTGCTCCCCGCGGGCGGCGAGGGCCGCCATCTCGGTGCCCTCGCACAGCATCACGGAGAGGGCACCGACGAACTGGGGGTCCATGGCCGTAAGGACGCGGCCGGTCTCCCGGGCGTGGCGCAGGCTGCCCCCCGGGGGCGCGATACCCAGGAGTACGGTGACCGACAGCGTGATGCCGGCAGCCTTCACACGGCGGCCCGCCTCCACCATCTGGGCGGCGTCCGAATCCTTCTTCACGTAGCGCAGGGTCTCGTCGTCCCCGCTCTCGAGCCCCAGGTACAGGATGCGCAGGCCGTTGTCCCGCAGCCACGCCAGGTCCTCGTCGGTCTTCTTCCGCACGGCGCGCGCCGTGGCGTACGCGCCCACCCTCTGCACCCAGGGCAGGTGCTCCCGGATCGCGGGCAGGAGCCAGCGCCAGTGCTCCATGGGCAGGATGAGGGCGTCCCCGTCGGCGACGAAAAGGCGCTTGACCTGGGGGAAGAGGCGGGCCGCCTTGCGCAGATCGGCCTCGACGGTGGCACGCTCCTTGATCCGGAACCGCTTCTCCTGATAACTCGGGCAAAAAGTGCACCGCCCGTGGGAGCACCCTACGGTGGCCTGGAGGATGATGGAGCGGGCCTCGCTGGGCGGGCGGTAGATCGCGCCCTCGTAGTCGAGGGAGTCGGGGGTCCACACGTCTTCGATCTCCGGGGCAAGAAAGGTCCAGGCGCCTCGCGTACCGGGGCGCCCGAGCACATTACAGCACAGCGGGTCCGCGGGGGGCAAGCCGCCGGGGCCCCGGCACCCGGGGTCCGCCGAGAGGGGGGATCCAGGCCCAGCCCGTCCCCGCCCCACCAGAATCCACCGTCAGGTTCTCCGGCGGGGTCGGGGAGCCGTGGAGCGCAGCCCCGTACCGCTTCGACCGATGCGCCCAAGCCCGCAGAAACGGGTGAAGCGGGGCGTCGCCGCTTCCTCGCCAACGCCTCGTCCGGATATCGCGGATTGCGGGGCGCAACGCAGGGGCTCCCGGACGCCGCTCGCCGACCCGCCGGTGGGTCCAGGTCCGGCCCGTCCCTTGACACGGGGCCGAGATTCGGCAAAGAAGGGGCAGCCGCGCCTTCCTTCGGCCGACCCACGGGGGCCCGAAAGGGCCCCTCCCCTTCTCACCGGAGACAGCCCATGCCCGCCGACGCCTCAGAGATCCGGTCGATCCCGCTCTTCGCCGGCCTCGAGGAAACCCAGCTTCGGAGGATCCAGGAAATCTGCCGGGTGGTGGAACACGGGCGGCGGGACGTGCTCTTCCGCGAGGGGGAGCCCGCGGAGGGCATCTTCGTGCTCCTGAGCGGCCGGGTGAAGATCTACAAGCTCTCCCCGGACGGCAAGGAGCACATCCTCCACGTCGTCCGACCGGGGCAGGCCTTCGCGGAGGCCGCGGTCTTCATGCCCGGGGGCTACCCGGCCTACGCCGAGGCGCTCCAGAAGTCCCGGACCCTGCTCCTGCCCAAGGCCCCCTTCCTCGCCCTGCTGCAGGACGAGCCCGGCATCAGCCTGAACATCATCGCCACCCTCTCGCGGTACCTCAAGCAGTTCGCAGACCGCATCGAGGATCTCTCCCTCAAGGACGTCTCCGCCCGGGTCGCGCGCTGGTTCCTGAACACCGCGCGGGAGAAGGGGCGGGACTTCTGGGACCTGGAGATCACGAAGGGGGAGTTGGCCAGCCAGGTCGGTACGGTGAGCGAGACCTTGTCGCGCACCTTGCGGAAGTTCCAGGACGCGGGGTGGGTGCAGGTCCGGGGGCGTTTCGTGAAGATCCTGGACAAGGGGGCGCTCCAGGCCGTGGCCGAGGGGCCGGCGGAGGAGTGACGAAACGCGAGGGGATCGCCGTCGGTTGACCTCCGTCAAGGAACCCTGACCGCTCTGGTGTATCATCGTGTCAGACCCTGACCCTCGACGGAGGTGAGACCATGTCCAAGTGCCCCGGCCAAGACACCCAGCAGTGGGGCTTCGACGCGATCTTCGACGTGGAGTGCCCCAAGTGCCGCAAGCCCCTGGAGTTCTTCAAGGACGAGGTGAAGCACCGCTGCAAGGGGTGCGGCGAGATCGTGTTCAATGACCGCATGGACCTGGGGTGCGCCAAGTGGTGCCCCTCGGCTGCTTCCTGCGTGGGGGCGGACAACATCAAGGCCCTGGAGCTCAACGAGCAGAGGAAATCGCGCCGGGAGGACCTGCGGCTGCTCCTCGAGCTGATCCCGGAGGACCGGCCCGCGGTGAAGGAGCTCTTCAAGACCCTCTACTCCGAGTACGAGGGCGAGGACCGGCTCTTCGACACGAACCGGCTCTACACCGTGCAGGAGAGGGACCCGGCGCTCTTCGAGGACGCCACGCGGTGGTTCCGGGTCTTCCTCGCCGAGAAGGCGGCGATCGGGGAGCGCGAGGCCCGCGCTCGGGAGCGCACCGAGGAAATGCTCAAGCACGACCAGAGGAAAAAGCACGCATCCACGGTTTCCGAGGGGGAAATTGTCCCTTGACAGGCCGCGCAGGGATGGGACATGCTGCCGCCCGACCCCGGGCGGAGCGCCCAGAAACCCTGACGGAGGAAGCAAGATGTCCTACGTGATCACCGACAAGTGCGAGAAGTGCGGAGACTGCGTCGAGGAGTGCCCGGTCGAAGCCATCACCGAGGGTGACGACAAGTACGTGATCGATCCGGACACCTGCGTGGACTGCGGCACCTGCGCCGAGGTGTGCCCGGTGGGTGCGTGCGTCCCGGAGGACGAGGCCTGAGCCGAAGCACCGAAGAGACCTTCTGAAGAGCCGGGGCGGATGCCCCGGCTCTTTCGTTTCTGAACGGGTACACTGCTCCCTACGCGCCGCCCCGCGGATCCTCTTCTCTCGTCCTTCCCCTCCGCCTCAGGAGACCACCATGCCGTTTCCGTCCCCCTTCTTCCGGTGGCGTCCCCACCCGTGGCACGGGCTGGAGGCGGGCGCGGCGCCCCCCGAGCTCGTCCACGCGTACATCGAGATCACGCCCTTCGACCTGGTCAAGTACGAGGTTGACAAGGTCACGGGCTACCTCCGCGTCGACCGGCCCCAGCGGAGCTCCTCCCAGCCGCCGGCGCTCTACGGGTTCGTGCCGCGGACCTACTGCGGCCGCAGGGTCGGCGCCCTCTGCCCGGGGGCCGTCCGAGGGGACGGCGACCCCCTGGACATCTGCGTCCTGAGCGAGCGGCCCATCGCCCGGGCGGAGGTGATCCTCAACGCCCGCGTGGTGGGGGGCCTCCAGGTGCTCGACGGGGGCGAGGCCGACGACAAGATCATCGCCGTGCTCCAAAACGACAACGTCTGGGGCCGCGCGGAGGACCTCTCGGACGTCCCGGACGTCCTCGTGGAGCGGCTGCGCCACTACTTCAGCACCTACAAGCTCGTCCCGGGACAGGAGTCGACCCTCACCGTGGAAGGCGTGTACCCCCGGGGGCACGCCCTGCGGGTGGTGGAGGCGGCCCTCCAGGACTACGGGGAGGAGTTCGGGCAGTAAGGGCAGGCCGGGGGCCTAAGAGATCAGGCGGCAGGGAAGGGTCCCGGCGTGCGCGGCACGGCCCGAAGGTCGAAGGAGGCGGCGGCCCAGGCCAGCACCTCGGCCCCGGGCGCGCCGTCGAGGAACCGGGGCGGTGCCTGGCCGAGGAAGCGCAGGGCCGCCAGGAGCAGGGGGCTCCCCTCAGCCCCCAGACCCGCGCCCAGGGCCAGGGAGACGGGGCAGTCCCGCTTGCTGAGCTTCTCCCCGCCGGGTCCCGTGACCAGGGGGAGGTGGGCATAAGCGGGGGTCGGAAGGCTCAGGAGCCCCTGCAGGTGCACCTGCCGGGGTGTCGAACCCAGGAGGTCCGCACCCCGGACCACCTGCGTGACCCCGGCGGCCGCGTCGTCCACGACCACCGCGAGTTGGTAGGCGAAGAGGCCGTCGGCCCGCCTGATCACGAAGTCCCCCGACGCGGCGGCCAGACGGACCGCGGCCGCCCCGAAGACCGCATCCCGCCACCGCACGGGCTCCCCTCCCACCCGCACCCGATGGGCCCGGACCTCCCTGCCTCGCCCCAACCCGTCTCGGCAGGTTCCGGGGTAGACAGGCCCCTCCTCCCCGTGGGGCGCCGAGGAAGCGCGTGCGATCTCGGCACGGGAGCACCCGCAGGGGTAGACGGCCCCCCGGGCCTGCAGCCGCTCCAGTGCCTCCCGATAAGCCTCCGCCCGGCGGCTCTGCCGCACCACCTCCCCGTCCCACTGGAAGCCCAGGGCCTCCAGGGTGCGCAGAAAGTCGTCTGCCGCCCCGGGGACCACCCGGGGGACGTCCAGGTCCTCGATCCGGAGGAGCCACCGGCCTCCGGCGCGGCGTGCCAGGGCGTAGCTCCCCACCGCCGCAACGAGGGAGCCCAAGTGCAGAGGGCCCGTGGGAGAAGGGGCGAAGCGGCCGACAACGGGCGGGCCCGGGCTGGCAGGTTCTGTGGCGTCGGGGCGGGGGGCCTCGGGCACGGGGGTCTCCCTGGGATCAGCGGATTCGGCGCCCCCGACTCTGCCCCAGGGTGGCCTTCTCCTGCAAGGCGCTGGACCCCCTCGAGCCCAGCATCCACCGTCACATCTTCGGGCGGGGCCGGGGAGCCGTGGAGCGCAGCCCCGTACCGCCTCGACCGATGGGCCAAGCCCGCTTCCTCCCCAACGCCTCGTCCGAATATCGCGGATTGCGGGGCGGAGCGGAGGGGCTTCCCGGCTCCGCTCTCCTGACGGGTGGTGGATCCAGGGAGCCACATCGTCTTGACTTTGCGGGCAATACCGCGTAGACGTTGCCAACCTGACGTGTCAACAACACCGCCTGGAGGTTCCCCATGAAGTGGAAGCCTGAAACCGCCGCCGTACACGCCGGGCAGACGCCGGATCCCACCACCGGCAGCCGGGCGGTGCCGATCCACCAGACCACGAGCTACGTCTTCCGGAGCGCGGAGCACGCTGAAAACCTCTTCGCCCTGAAGGAGTTCGGCAACATCTATACCCGGATCATGAACCCCACCACCGACGTGTTCGAGAACCGGGTGGCGGCCCTGGAAGGGGGAACGGGGGCCTTGGCCCTGGCTTCCGGCCAGGCGGCGGAAACCCTCGCCCTCTTGAGCATCGCAGAGGCAGGCCACGAAATCGTGGCCTCCGAGCACCTCTACGGCGGCACCCGGACCCTGTTCCAGTACACCCTGCCCAAGATGGGGGTCCGGGTTCGCTTCGTCGACCCGCGGGATCCGGAGAACTTCCGGCGGGCGGTGTCCGAGAAGACCCGGGCCTTCTACGCCGAGAGCGTGGGCAACCCCAAGCTGGACACCCTGGACATCCGCGCCGTGGCGGACGTGGCCCACGCCGCCGGGGTGCCCCTGGTGGTGGACAACACCATGCCGACCCCCTACCTGCTTCGCCCCCTCGACCACGGGGCGGACGTGGTCGTCTCCTCCGCCACCAAGTTCCTCGGCGGGCACGGCACGAGCATCGGGGGCGTCATCGTCGACGGCGGGTGCTTCGACTGGGGCAACGGGAAGTTTCCGCATTTCACGGAACCCGACCCCAGCTACCACGGCCTCCGGTTCTGGGAGACCTTCGGCGACTTCCCCGGGCTGGGCAACGTGGCGTTCATTCTCAAGGCCCGCGTCCAGTGGCTGCGCGACACCGGGGCGTGCGTGAGCCCCTTCAACTCGTTCCTCTTCCTACAGGGCCTGGAGACCCTGCACCTGCGCATGGAGCGCCACTCCCAGAACGCCCTGGCCGCTGCGCGCTTCCTGGAGTCCCACCCCAAGGTGAGCTGGGTCGGCTACCCCGGCCTCCCGAGCCACCCCACCCACGAACTGGCCCGACTGTACCACCACCGGGGCCTCTACGGCGCGATCCTCGGTTTCGGGGTCAAGGGGGGAGCCGACGCCGGCCGCCGCTTCATCGACGGCCTGGAGCTCTTCAGCAACCTGGCCAACATCGGCGACGCCAAGAGCCTGGCGATCCACCCGGCCTCCACGACCCACAGCCAGCTCACCCCCGCCGAACAGGAGGCCGCCGGCGTGACCCCGGACTTCGTGCGGCTCTCCGTGGGGCTCGAGCACGCGGACGACATCCTGGCCGACCTGGACCAGGCCCTCGCCAAAGTCTGAGCCCTCCGCTTCCCGCACGCACAGCGGGCCGGCGCCGCCGGCCCTCTCCTGATCTCTTCCACCGCGCGCGGCCGACCGTCACCCCACGGAGAAGCGCGCCTTCTTCTTCCGGGTAAGGGCTCCCAGCACCCAGCCCACGAGGAGCACACCGGCGCCGGCCAGGAACCAGCGCAAGGCCCGGGTTTGCCCGAGGGATCTGGCCTGCGCCTCCCGCCTGGCGAGGGCCTCGGTGAGCTCCCGGTTCTCGGCCCGCAGCCGGTCCCGCTCCCCGACCACCTCCCCCACCTGGCCCGATGCCTGCAGCAGGCTCTCGTATTCCCGGCGCACCTCCCGGAGCTCTCGAGAAGCCCCCTCCGCCTGCTCCCGGAGCTCCGAGAGCTCCTGCTGGAGGGCCGTTGCCGAGGACGCATGGGCTTTCCTCGCCGCCTCCAGCTCCGCCGTCGCCTCGTCCCGGGCACCTTCCAGGGTCAGGACGCGGGCCCTCAGCCTCTCCACCTCCTCCCGAAGCTCGGCAACCACCCACTCCTTCGGCACGTCGGTGACCGCATACTGCTCGGCCACCCACCCTTCCTCCCCCTGTTCGGTGCGGACCCGGAGGAACCCCGCCTCCGAACCCATCACCTCCAGGACCTCACCGCTGCGAAGTAGCCGGATGGTCTCCGCCCCGGCCTGGGGCCGCGCCCGGAGGTTCACGAGCAGCACGTCCGTGATGTAGCGCGTCTCCGCCCCGGCTGCCGCCGGCACGAGGAAGGCAGCGACAAGAAGCGCCGCCAACCCGAGTGTTGTCCTCGTCATCCTCATCTCCCCGGCGCCGGCGCCTCCGCGGCTCGGCATCCTCCCGGAGGCCCTTGTAGCAGCGCGGGGTCCGGGGCGTCAAACCTTGCCGCCGGCGCACTACGGCAAGCTCCGCGGGAGCTTCCGGATTTTCTGTGGGCGCGAGGAACCATCGAGTTCTCGCACCAGAGCCGCAGAGGCGCCGGAAACGACAAGGAATTTCTCCGCGCCCCCGCGGCTCCGCGCGAGATCGTTCTTGCCCTTGATTGACCCACTGAGTTTCCGGATGGGCCGCTCCGCGGCCTCGCCACGGCCGAGGCGGCGAATCGCGAACCCGAACTGGGGAAGCGCCGGTCTGTGTGGTATCGTGGCGGCGTCCACAAGCCCCGGCTTCGGAGCTGGGCCGGGTCATGAGAAGCAGGGCCCGCCCGACCCCTTCCGGAAAGAGCACATCCATGCCGGCCCCCAACCCTCGCTGTCCCGACCGCCCCCTCCTCGCGGGCCTCTTGTTCCTCCTCCTCGCCGCGGCCCTGCTGGGCCGGACGGAGCCTTGTGCCGCCGGGGAGACAGGCGCCGTTCCCTTCCCCCGCGACGAGATCCGGATCCAGACCGGCGGCGGAAGCTACCGTTTCTCGGTGGAGGTCGCCCGCACCCCGGCCGAGCAGCAGCGGGGGCTCATGTTCCGCCCCGAGCTCGCCCCGGACGCGGGCATGCTCTTCCTCCACGACGAAGAGCGGCCGGTGTCCATGTGGATGAAGAACACCCTGATCCCCCTGGACATGCTCTTCCTCGCCGCCGACGGCACCGTCGTGCGGATCGCCGAGAACACCGAGCCCCTCTCCCTGCGCACCATCTCGTCCGGCGTCCCGGTCAAGGGGGTGCTGGAGCTCCTCGGGGGGACCTGTCGGAAGCTGGGCATCGTTCCGGGCGACCGGGTGGTGCACCCGTCCTTCTCCCCCGGGGCATGACCGGGACCGGGAGTTTCTCCGGTCCCCTCTTCCTCTCCTTCATCCCCCGTCCGCCGAAGCCCGCCACCACCGACCGCACCGGCGGCGTCGCGGCCCGTTGATGCGCCGCTCCCCTCCGGCCGAGAGGTTCCGCAAATCGGGCAGACCGATCTTCCCTTCCTCCCGAATCAGGATTGCCGATTGTATTTGGTCCAGGGTCTCCGGCTATGGTGTGGAACACCGGCCGGTCCAGCCCGGCACACCTGCCCCCCAAGGAGAGGATCATGTCCAGAACGCTCTTCCTATCCTTCTTGGCCGCGACCCTGGCCCTCACCCCGGCATTCTGCCCGGTCCCCTCCGCTGCAGCCGAACCCGAGAGGCTCATCATCACGGCAATTCCTGACGACAGCGCCGACAACATGCGGGAATTCTTCGGGCTGATCGCACGCCACATCCAGGCGCGCACCGGCATTCCCACCGAGTACGTCCACGTCGAGAACTACGCCGCGACCGTAACCGCTCTGGCCACCGGCCGGGCGCACCTGGCCTGGTTTGGGGCCGTGACCACCGCCCAGGCCTACCTCCAGATGGGGGACCAGCTCGAAGTGGTGGCCTCGCGCGACATCGACAAGGAGTTTGTCAGCTACTTCATCGCCCACGCCGGCGCCGGCATCCCCCCGGTCCGGGACCTGAAGGAACTGGCGGAGCTCGCCCGGGGGAAGAACTGGACCTTCACCTTCGGGAGCAAGAGCAGCACCTCGAGCCACCTCATGCCCCGGAGCTTCTTCTCCGAGCAGAGCGGCCGGCGGCCCGAGCAGGTCTTTCGCACGGTGGCGTACAGCGGCAGCCACGACGTGGTCCTCCAGAAGGTCGCAAACGGGGAGTTCCACGTGGGCGCCCTCGGCCAGCCCCCCTACGACCGGGGCGCGCCCGAGGTCAAGGCCCGCGCCCCGGTCATCTACACCACGCCGACGTTCACCAACTACTGCTTCGCAGCCCGGGCGGCCCTGGGGCCGGAGACCATCGGCCGGATCCGGACCGCCCTGCTCGCCCTCCACGAGTCGGACGAGGGCCGCCAGGCCCTCGGGTACCTCAAGTCCCAGCGCTTCGTCGATGCCCACATCCGCGAGTGGATGGGGTACGTGGAGCTCCTGAAGAGCGGCCTGGACATCGGCGGGTGAGGCGCGAGGAGGTGCCGCTTCCCTCCGGGGGCGGAGGGGCGGACCAGGGGACGGCGGCGCGGGGCCGGTTCCCGGCCGCCCAGCCGGTCTTCCGGGCGGAGGACCTGGGCAAGAGCTTCGGCGCCGCCCAGGTGCTGCGGGAGGTCTCGTTTTCCGTGCAGGCGGGGGAACGGGTGGCGGTCATCGGCCCCTCCGGGGCGGGGAAGACCACCCTGTTTCGTCTCCTCGCCGGCGTGCTCAATCCCAGCCGGGGCCGGGTGGAGGTCTTCGGGCGCGACACCGCGGCGCTCCGGGGCCGGGCCCTCGGGCGTCTGCGCCGCGACATCGGGATGCTCTACCAGACCGACAACCTCATCCCTCAGCTTCGGGTGGTCCACAACGTGCTCCTGGGCCGCACGGGCCACTGGCCGCTCCTGCGCTCGCTGCTCTCGCTCCTCTGGCCCCAGGAGCTGGACCGGGCCCGGGCCGCCCTGGCCCGGGTGGAGCTCTCGGACAAGCTCTGGGCCATGCCGGGCGAGCTCTCGGGGGGCCAGCAGCAGCGGGCGGCCATCGCCCGGCTCCTGGTGCAGGAGCCCCGGGCCATGCTGGCCGACGAGCCGGTGAGCCAGCTCGACATCCGCCTGGGCCGCGAGATCATCCAGCTCCTCTCGAGCATCGCCGCCGCCCAGGGCACCACCCTCCTGGTCAACCTCCACACCCTGGAACTCCTCCAGGGCCACTTTCAGCGGGTGCTCGCCCTCAAGGACGGCCGGCTCTTCTGGCAGGGGGCGCCGGAGGAGATCCGCCAGGAGCTCCTGG
Source organism: Deferrisomatales bacterium (assembly GCA_033551855.1). Lineage (GTDB taxonomy): Bacteria > Desulfobacterota > Deferrisomatia > Deferrisomatales > JACRMM01 > JBFLZB01. The sequence continues at coordinate 22,573 of JAWSUI010000017.1, read as the reverse complement.
CAGAGCTCTACGGGGCCGAGTACCGGGCGCTCCACCTGGACGAGCTGGCCCTGCCCGGCCAGGCCCCGTGACCTCTGCAGCCGTGTCGGGTGCCGGCGCCGCCGGCCTCCACCCGAAGCGCCCCTGGGGCCACTGGGCGATCCTGGTCACGGTGGCGGTGGTCACCGTGCTCTTCTGCAGCGCCGTGGAGTGGGACCTCACGGCCCTTCGCGACGCCGGCCAGCGCCGCCTCGCCCTGGGGCGCGCCGGCGCCTGGCTCCAGAGCTTCCTCCGGCCCGACCTCTCCCCGGCGTTCCTCGCCCACTGCTGGGCCCTCACCCTCCAGACCGTCTCGGCCGCGGTGATCGGGTCGGTCCTCGCGGTGGCCGGCGCCGTCGCGCTGGCCATGGGCTCGGCGCGGAGCGTGAGCGTGGGGGAGGAGGAGGACCGGGGGTGGTGGTCCCGGGTGCCGCTGCGAAGCCCCGCCGCGCTCCTCTGCTCCCTCTGCCGCCTCCTGCAGGACGTCCTCCGGGCGGTGCCCGACTTCGTGTGGGCGGTGATCCTGGTGGCGGTGATCGGCCTCGGGCCCCTCACGGGGGCGCTCGCCCTGGCGCTGAACATGACCGGGATCCTGGCCAAGGTGTACAGCGAGCTCTGGGATTCGGTCCCCGAGCGCTCCTACGAACAGGTGCGGACCGCCGGGGGGGGACGGCTCGTCACGCTCCTCTACGGCATCGGCCCCCTGGCCGCCCGCAGCGTGCAGAGCTTCACGCTCATGCGGGCCGAGTGCGCCATCCGAAACGCCGCGGTGATCGGGGCCGTGGGAGGGGGCGGGCTGGGCTCGGACATCGGGTACCAGATCCAGTTCGGGGCTTGGTCCAAGGTGACCACCCTTCTCCTCTTCACCCTGGCCCTCACCCTTACCGCCGACTTGGTGAGCAACTTCATCCGCCGCCAACTGCGCAGCGACCCCAACCACCCTCGGGCCGTGCGGGGCGGGTCTGTGGCGTGGCAACTGGGGCGCAGCTACGTGGGCGCCGGGGTGGCCCTGGCCGCGGCCGCCTGGTCGGTGTGGTTCATGGGCTGGGGCGACAACGCCCCCCCGGGGCAGGCGAGCCGCAACTTCCTCAGGCCCGCGGTGGAGCTGGTCTCGGGGGAGGCGTGGAGGAACCTGGCCTTCTTCGAGCGGCTGCTGCGCCCGGAGCTCGACCTGGCGGCGATCGGCCTGGGCGACCCAGACGCCGCCGAGGCCCGCCGCCGGGACGGCACGGCGGTGAGCCTCTTCGCCGAGCACGGCCCCCTCTCGGCCTGGCGCCCGGCGGCCTGGCGTTCCTGGGGGGAGCAGCTCGAGCACTGGTTCGTCTGGCGGGTGGTCCGCTCCTCCGCCGTGCCCCTGGCCATGGCCCTGGCCGGCACGCTCCTCGGCACAGGGGCTGCCGTCCTCCTCAGCTACCCTCACTCCCTCTCGTTCATGTGGGAGTCGCCCCAGTTCACCGGAGAGGCGCCCCCTACCTGGGTGCGGGCGGTTCGCTTTGGCCAGATGGCGCTCGCCCGCCTCGTCGCCCTGGTGGCCCGGGGGGTGCCGGAGGTCATGTGGGCGTTTCTCTTCATCGCCTTCTTCGGGCCCGGCGTGCTGGCCGGCACCCTCGCCCTGGCGCTGCACAGCGCCGGGCTCCTGGTACGGGTCTTCGGCGAGACGGTGGACAACATCCCCTACCGGCGGTTCGAGCAGTGCTTCCACGGCTCGCGCCTGGCCTGCTTCGGCACGGTGGCCGCCCCGGTCTCCTGGCGCGACTGGATGACCTACGCCTTCTTCCAGTTCGAGTCCAACGTGCGCATGGCGGTGGTCTTGGGCATCGTGGGGGCCGGGGGGCTGGGGTTCTACTTCAGCTTCAACTTCGAGTGGTTCCGCTTCGAGCGCGCCGCCACCTACCTCCTCATGATCATCGCACTGACCATCGTCATCGACCGCCTCTCGCGCTTCCTGCGGATCTCCCGCGCGGCCTCCTGACTGCGCCTTCCCCTTCCTCTTTCTGCTTTCGTCGTCCCGAATCCACCATCAAGAGCTCCAGGGCGGGGTCCGAGAGCCCCGGAGCGGAGCCCCGTGCCGCCTCGACCGAACTGTGGCGGCCCAGCTGAAGCCAGTGGGGCTCGGCGCACCGGGGACTGCCCGGACGCCTCTTCGAATGGCCGCGGATGGCGGGGCGAAACGCAGGGGCTCCCGGACCCCGCTTACAACCCAGGCAGTGGATCCGGATCGTCCCCTTGACATACCATACATGTGTCTGCAATGCTTCCCTCGTGACACCCCGACGCCCGAGGGGGAGGTGAGACCATGGGCAAGACGCCGCCGGGGGAGACCCGGCAGAAGGTCTTCGCGTTCGTGCGGGAACGGCTCCTGGCGGGCCGCCCCCCCACGGTGCGGGAGGTGCAGGAAGCCTTGGGGTTTCGGGCCGTCCAGACCGCCCACCAGCACCTGGAGGCCCTGGTGGCCGAGGGCCGCCTCGCGGCCGACCGGGGAGTGGCCCGGGGCTACCGGCTGCCCGTGCGCGGGAGTCCGCCGGTCCTGGTGCCCATCCTCGGGCGCGTCCCCGCCGGCCCCCTGGACACCGCCGTGGAGGATCGAGAGGGGTATCTGGCGTTCCAGGCCGAAGACGAGGCCGAGGGGCTCTTCGCCCTCCGCGTCAAGGGCGAGAGCATGCGGGATGCAGGCATCCTCCCCGGTGACCTGGTGGTCGTGCGCCGCCAGCCCACGGCTCGGGACGGGGAGGTCGTGGTGGCCCTGGTGGGAGACGAGGCCACGGTCAAGCGGTTCCGGCTCCGGCGGGGGCGTCCCGAGCTCCACGCCGAGAACCCGGCCTTCGCCCCCCTCACCCCCGACCCGGCGGAGCTCCAGATCCTGGGGGTCGTGATCGAGCTGCGGCGCAGGATGTGAAATTTTTGGACGGGATAACGGGATGGACGGGATGCATTCAATTCGAACCAAACACCAAGACACGAAGACACCAAGGAAGGGCAACATTTGAAGGAATCTCGAACAACAGTTGCCTTCGTGTCTTTGTGTCTTGGTGGCGAAAAGATTTGGTTTTCTGTCCTCCTATCCTGTCGATCCCGTTATCCCGTCAAAAAGGTTTTCCCCCGAGAGGGCACCCATGACCCGCATCGCCCTGGAGCGCACGGACATCCTGGCGGCACACCGCCTGCCCACGGCGGAGCCCGCCTCGGAGAACCGTTGGGAGCTTCCGGCCGTGGCCGGGAGGCTCGTGGAGCTCTCGGCGGCGGGCCCCTCGGCCGCCCTGACCCTCGCCTTCGCCCTGGTGCTCGACGCCCAGCGCCGGGGGGAGCCCGCCGCCTGGATCACGGGGATCGAGAGCTCCTTCTTTCCCCCCGACGCCGCCGAAGGGGGGGTGGACCTCGCAGCCCTGCCCGTCGTCCGGGCGGCGGAGCTCCGCCAGGCGCTGCGCGCCGCGGACCACCTGACCCGCTCCGGGGCCTTCGGCTTGGTGACCCTGGACCTCGGGGCCGGGGCGCGGGTGCCTCTGCCGGCCCAGACCCGCCTCGGGGGGCTCGCGGCACGGCACGGCACCGCGATCGTGCTCCTCACCCGGAAGCGGAGCGAAGAGTCTTCGCTGGGCTCCCTGGTGTCCCTGCGAGGGGAAGCCTTGCGGGAGAATCGCGGAAGCGGCCGGTTCGCCTGCCGCCTTCGCGCCCTCAAGGACAAGCGCCGCAGCCCGGGGTGGGCGTGGGAGGAGCTCTGCCGTGGACCGGCTGGCCTGCGTTGACGTCCCGGCGCTCCCCCTCCAGCTCCTCCTGAAGCGAAGCCCCGGCTGGGCCTCGGACCCCGCGGCCGTCGTGGACCGGGACCGGCCCCAGGGCGTGATCCTCTGGGCCAACGGGGCGGCCCGCCGGTGCGGCGTACTCCCGGGAATGCGCTACGCGGCGGGGCTCTCGCTCGCCGGTGGGCTGCGGGCGGGGGAGGTCCCGGAAGCCGAGATCCGGGACGGCGTCGGCCTCCTGGCCGAACGGCTGCGGCGTTTCACGCCGGACGTGGAGCCCTCGGCGGAAGAGCCCGGGATCTTCTGGCTGGGGGCCGGGGGGCTGGGGCGCCTGTGGCCCTCGGCCCGGCAGTGGGCCCGGGAGCTCCGGGCGGACCTGGAAGCCCAGGGGTTCTCGGGCCGCGCGGCCGTGGGGTTCACCCGCTTCGGCACCTACGCGGCGGCCCGGGCCGGCCTGGGAGGAGGCCTCGCCCTCTTCCGCACCCCTGCGGAGGAAACAGCGGCCGCCCGGAAGATCGCGTTGCGGGACCTGGGCCTCCCCCCGACCCTGCGGGATGCCCTGGAGCGCCTCGGCGTGCGCACCGTGGGGGCCTTCCTGGCGCTGCCGCCCGACGGCGTGCGCGAGCGCTTCGGGCCCGAGGCCCACCGCCTCCACCGCCTCGCGTCGGGGCGCGCCTGGGCGCCCCTGGAGCCTGTCTCGGCAACGGAACCGCTGCTCCGCCGCCTCGACCTCGACGAGCCCGAAGCCGACGTCTACCGGCTCCTCTTCCTCGTCAAGCGCCTCCTGGACCTGCTCCTGGAAGACCTCGCCGGTCGAGCCGAGGCCCTCGCGGCCCTCGATCTCCGGCTCGCCCTGGACGGCCCCGGCGGGCGCACCGAGGAGCGGGTGGAAAGGCTCCGCCCCGCCGCACCGACCTTGGACGGCCGCCAGCTCCTGAACCTGGCACACCTGCGCCTGGAGGCGGCGGGCCTCGGGGCGGGCGTCCTGGGGGTCATCCTGGCCGCCGAGCCGGCCCCCGCCACCGCCGCCCAACTCGACCTCTTCCGCCAGGCACCCCGGCGGGACCCCGAAGCGGCCGACCGGGCCCTGGCCCGGCTCCGGGCCGAGCTGGGGGAGGCCGCCGTGGTGCGGGCCCGGCTCTGCGAGGGGCATCTGCCCGAGGCCCGCTTCCGGTGGGAGCCCCTGGAGAGGATGCCCCGCCCCGAGCCCGAGAAGGAGTCACGGGATACGCCGGTGCGCCCCCTGGTGCGCCGCCTCTGGGCCCGGCCGGTTCCCCTGCCGCCGCTGGGCCGCCACGACCCGGACGGCTGGCTCCTGCGGGGCGAGGAGTGCGGCCCGGTGGACGAGAAGATCGGCCCCTACGTGGTGAGCGGCGGCTGATGGCGCCGCCCGGTCCACCGGGAGTACCACTTCGCCCGGATGCGCAACGGAGAGCTCTTCTGGATCTACTACGACCGCCCCCGCCGCCGGTGGTTTTTGCACGGAGCGGTGGAGTGATGGATGCGACGGGAAGGAGTTTAGACAGGATAACAGGATTTACAGGATTTGGCTTTTTTGACGCCAACCACGAAGACACGAAGGCACAGAGAAAGAAGAATGTTGAATTGCCATTGAAACAGCATGGCCCTCTTCGTGTCTTTGTGGTTACATCTATTTCATCATTCTGATTGCCACGAACACCTGCGTAACCAGCGCGAGCCGGCCAGCTTCCGGAAAGAGAAAGCCAGCTTATCGAGCGTCTGGTTTACGCGGTTGTTCGAGCGTCTTCGCCTTCGGGTCCAGGCCATTGGCTTTTGGCATGGTCTGAATAAGCGCTCGCAGGACCTCGTTGACTGAATCTGGCGTTTGAAAGACCTCCGCAACGTCGGGATCGAGAACCACAACCACGCGGGGCTCGTGGGCTCGAGCTGCAAACCGATTCGGCTTCGCCCTCGTGTAGTCGAAACGGTACTCCTCCCGGAGTTCGTCGCCTCGTTCAGGGGTGTGTTCAGTGGGACTGGTCTTCTTCATAGTCATCTCGCTCGCGTGGGGTCGCTGGTCGGGCGCTGATGATCCTGATCACATTCTCTCCCCGCTCGGTGAAAGACACCAGCAGGAGGCGGCCAGCCGCCGAGTGGCCGACGATGATCTCCCTGGGTTCTCGTTCTGAATGGTCCTCATCATCGAAGATGCGGCCGAGTGCGTCATCGAAGACAGTGCTCGCTTCATCGAAGCTTACGCCGTGCTTCCGCAGGTTGCCTGCGGCTTTCCGGCGGTCCCACTCGAAGCGGAGGCCCATGCTTCTAATTCCTCATTCTTGGCTCGAACGCGATGCGTAACAGGCGCAAGAAAGGCGGGGCATAGCCCGCCTTTCTTACGTCCGCGTTCACGCACTTGTTCGCCGCGCCTCTTCTTCGTCGGGTCGCATCCATGATGGAAGTGGCCTTCCAGTCGCCTCTGCATAAAGCGTCTCGGGGGCAACGTCCAACTCATCACCCCAGGTCAACGTCCCTATGTCCTCGTTGACCGAAAATCCCTTGAAGAAGTCGAGGTCATGGAACCGATCGAACACCCCACCTCGTTCCAAGTACCCGCTGAAATCAACGACGCCCTTCTGGCCATCATCGAACTCAATCTCGATACGGTACCCGCCCTTGTACACGGCGCCGACCACGTCATGAATCATGGTTGGCCTCCCTTCATGGAAGAGGTTCGATCTTCTGCAGCGGCTTGCTCCTGCGGGCTTCCTCCCAATTCCGCATGAGTTCGTCCGAGTGCTGCGAGGCCCATTCTACCACCAGACCCAACGCCCGCGGCGGGAGTGTCCCATCCAGGATGCGCAGTGATCCGATCTCGATCGCTGCGTTGCTTCCACCGTACCGGGCGTGAAAATGGGGTGGGTTGTGGTCATCCCAGAACATGGCGATGACGATCCCGTAGAAGCGGGATATCTCCGGCATGCGAAATCCCTTCCTTCATTTCGGCGAACGCTCAGCATCAGCGGCGGCGCGCAGCGCCGACCGCTGCATGCTGTTGTTGGGCCGTGTCATCGCAGCACCTCCATCAGCTCCGCGATCACCGACAGTTCCTCCTCGTTGATGCCGGCCAGAATGATGGGATCGAAGCTGGGATTGTCGGGAAGGAGCCGGATGACCTTGTGGCGCCATGCGTCGCCATCGTCGCCGCTCGCCTCCTTCTCGCTCTGGTAGCGTTTGACGGTGTAGCTGCCGTCGCCATCGGGGTCCTGTATGGACTGGTGCTGAACGAGCACGATGCGACCCTGGCGCGATCCGGTGACCGGCGAGCGGAAGAGACACCACGCGCCGTCGGGGATGCGGGGCTCCATCGAGTGTCCCACGACCTGGGCCACAAACATTCCTTCCGAGAGCGGCCGCGAGGTTCGCGGCGCGACCCAGCCGTCGGGCTCGACGTGCTGGTCCGCCCCGAACGCGCCCGCAGCGGCCTTGAGCGTGAAAAGCGGCACGCAGGTGCGGAACCGGTCCTCGGGCTTCGGCTCGACGCGCTGGAAGGGCTCGGCCTCCGGACGCCCATCCCTCGCCTGTTCCTGGCGCACCTGCTCGTAGACCTTCTTGAGCAGGTGCTTGCCGACGAGCTCCTGGAAGTCCTGGTCGTTCATGAAGCGGGCGGTGATGTCCTCGTTCTGCTCCATGCGGTCGATGAAGAGGCCCTCCAGCGCCTTCAGGAACACGTAGCCGAAGTTCTCCATCGTGTTCGCGAGGGCGGCTTGGCGGATCTCGGGGTCGGCGAGGGCATCCTCGCGAATCGACTCGAGGAAGAGCTGGTCGCCCGGCTTGAAGTCGGTGCCGAAGCGCTCGTTCAGGATGTCGATGAGCTGGGAAAGCTCGATCAGCGAGCCCTGGGCGGCGCGGCTCCCGACCGCCACGGGACCGGCGACCTCGCCGCCCTTGCCCGCTTCGAGGGGAATCGAGCCATCACTGATCTTCTGCAGCCGGTAGTACTTGAGCGCGACTTCGTCATCGAAGTCGTAGACCGGGCCTCGGTCGCCCTTAGGCAGCTTCGTGAGCAGGAACCGGATGTAGGAGTAGAGCTTCTCGAGGTCGGAGTCCTGGAACGGGATGACCTGTGAGAGGAAGGCGTAGAGGTTCCGGTAGGCCACGAGCGTCTTGCGGTACTCCTCGCGCTCCTCCTCGGCGAGCTCTGTGTAGCGATGTACCGCGGGATCAATGCACGCGTTCATGCGCGCGTGGTCGACGGGCGTCTGGTTCTGCCGGGGCTTGTAGAAGACCCTGCAGAACTCCTCGACCTCGCTCTTGTGGTAGACCTGATGGCCGTCGAGCTTGGCCTGGATCTCGTAGAGCTGGCTCGGCTCCGCGCGTTCGCCGACGAGGGTCTGCTCGTAGTAGGGCTGGAAGGCGGCGAGGATCTCCTCGGGCTCGTTCACGAAGTCGAGGACGAAGGTATCCTCCTTGCCCGGGCAGGTCCGGTTGAGGCGCGAGAGCGTCTGCACGGCCTGGATGCCGGCGAGCCGCTTGTCCACATACATAGTGTGCAGGAGCGGCTGGTCGAAGCCGGTCTGGTACTTCTCCGCCACGAGGAGTACCTGGTACTCCTCGGAGCCAAAGCGCTCCGGGAGCTCCTTCTCGCGGATGCCCTGGTTCATCCCGACCTCGGTGTACTCGACGCCCGGCGCGTCGGGGTCGATCACCGTGCCGGAGAAGGCGACCAGCGTCTTTATACCCTGGTAGCCCTTCTCGGAGATGTACCGGTCGAAGGCCTGCTTGTAGCGCACGGCGTGGAGGCGGCTCCCAGTGACGACCATCGCCTTCGCCTTGCCGCCGACCTTGTGCATCGTGAAGTGGCGGAAGTGCTCGACCATGACCTCCGTCTTCTGCGCGATGTTGTGCGGGTGCAAGCTCATGAAGCGCGCGAGCGCGCGCGCCGCCTTGCGCTTGTCGACCTCGGGGTCGTCCTCGATCGACTTGATCAGCCGGTAGTAGGTCTTGTACGTCGTGTAGCTGGCCAGCACGTCGAGGATGAAGCCCTCCTCGATCGCCTGGCGCATGCTGTAGAGGTGGAACGGCCGCGGCTTCCCGTCGGCGCCGGGCTCGCCGAAGACTTCGAGGGTCTTGTACTTCGGGGTGGCCGTGAACGCGAAGAAGCTGATGTTCGGCTGCCGGCCGCGCTTGGCGATCGTGCGAAGGATCTCTTCTTCGTGATCGGCCAGCCCCTGCTCCTCGGCCTGCTGGCGCGCCTCTTCGCGGATCGCCGCCCCGCCGAGGACACCCTTGAGCTCGGTCGCTGTCTCGCCGCCCTGCGAGCTGTGCGCCTCGTCGATCACCACGGCGTACTTCCGCCGCGGCAGGTCGCCGATCTTCTCCGTGACGAAGGGGAACTTCTGGAGCGTGGTGACCACGATCGGGACGGCGGCGCCGAGCGCCTGGGCGAGCTGCGCCGAGTCGCGGTCGATCTTCTGCACGACCCCTTGCCGGTGCTCGAACTGGTAGATCGTGTTCTGGAGCTGTTGGTCGAGCACGACGCGATCCGTCACCACCACCACCGAGTCGTAGACCTTCTCGTCGCGCACGTCGTGCAGAGTCGAGAGGCGATGGACGAGCCAGGCGATGGAGTTGGATTTGCCGCTGCCGGCCGAGTGCTGGACGAGGTAGTTGGCGCCGGCACCGCGATCCCCCGCGTCGCGGATGAGCGCCCGCACGCAGTCGAGCTGGTGGTAGCGCGGGAAAATCATCGCCTCCCGCTTGACCTTCCTGCTGCCGAGGCGCTTCTCCTCGACTTGCAGGTGGATGAACCGGGCGAGGATGTCCAGCAGGCTCCGCCGCTCCAGGACCTCTTCCCACAGGTAGGCGGTCTTCCAGCCGCCCGGGTTCTCCGGGTTGCCGGCCCCGCCGTCGCGGCCCCGGTTGAACGGCAGGAAGTGCGTGTTGCGGCCCGCGAGCCGCGTCGTCATGTAGACCTCGTCCGGGTCCACCGCGAAGTGGACGAGGGCGCGCCTCTTGAACTGGAACAGCAGGTCGGACGAGTCCCGGTCGTGCTTGTACTGGTGCAGAGCGTTGCGCCAGGTCTGCCCCGTCATCGGGTTCTTCAGTTCGGCGGTGACGACGGGAATGCCGTTGAGGGAGAGAAGCACGTCGAGCGCATTCACGTGCCGGGGCGAGTAGCGCACCTGCCGCGTGATCGTCAGGCGGTTCGCCACGTAGCGCCGCTCGGCCTCGGGGTTCATTCCGCTGGCGGGCGCGAACCAGGCGGCGCGGAAGAGCTTCCCGAAGCACTTGAAGCCGTGACGCAGGACCGAGAGGCAGCCCTCGTGCTCGGAGTCGAGCGCGCGGCAGAGGTCGTCGATCAGCGTCTGCTCGGCCTTGCCCTTCTGGAGGTTCTCGAGATACGCCCACTCCTCCGGCTGGGTCTCCTGGACGAAGGCCAGAAAGGCCGCCCGGTCGATGCAGCGCTCGGCGTCGAAGGCGTCGCGGTCGCCGGTCACGTACCCGCCCGAGGCAGTGAGGTAGGCTTCGATCCCCGCTTCGAAGGCGGCTTCGGTATGGCGGCCGGGCATCAGCGCACCCCTCCGAACTCGAACTGAACGGCGAGATCCTTGAGCATCCTGAACGTGTCCGTGTACGGCACCTCGAACTGAGCGCAGACGTCGGGGAGCTTGATCTCCCGCTTGGCCTCCGGGCGCCGCTCCTCGTTCGTGACGACGACCGCGCCGTGGACCTTCGCGTACGCCACCAGCCAGCCATCCGCACCCGTAGCAAACTTCGCCTTGGCGTGGTCGAAGTACTGCGGGCTTCGCTGGACCCACATCATGACATCGGTGTACGCGGCGGTCACGGGGTCATCGTCCACGCCGAGGAAGAAGGTGTCGGGCAGGTCCTTCGTCACCCACTGCACCAGATCCTCCGTCTTGCGTCCCACGAGCAGCTCGTTCCTCACGCGGTCGATGCTGTAGGTCCGCCCGACGCGATGATGATGGACCACGCTCTCCCAGAACCCGGGGCAAATGTCGAACGCGTAGTACCGGTTCTTCGCGGTGATGAAGACGTCCGCGTCCAGGATATACCGGTGCTTGGACGCCATCAGAACCCGAACCCCAGGCGCTCGGCGTACTCCTGAAAGGCGCCTCCACGCAGGCCAGTCAGGTCGTACGCCTCCTTGAAACCAACGCGGCCCTCGATCGCCGCGCGGATCACGTGCGTGGCGAAGAGCTCACCGACGCGGGTGTTCTGGTTGTTGTAGAAGTCGCCGCCTCCCGGTCCCTTGCTCCGGCGCCGCTCTTCGGCGACGTATGCGCGGTAGAAGGTGAAGAAGGCCTCCCGATCGACCAATCGGAGGTCCATGGCGCGCCGGCCGGCGACGATCGGGCTCACCTTGAACCTCCGCGCGAGATCCTCGAATGGTCGCTCGGTGCGCCTGGCGTCGCTCCAGGCGCCCTTCAGCTCACGTTCCGGGACGAGGAACTCCGCCGCCGCCTTGTCGCAGAAGTCCTCGATCTGCGATCCTCCGGGAAACAGATCCTCGAATCCGGAGACGCCCTCGCTCCCGAGCCAGACGTGGGCAAGCTCGTGCGCCAGCGTGAACATCTGGGCCGACTTGGCATCGGCACCGTTCACGAAGATTAGCGGCGCATGGCGGTCGCAGAGGGCGAAGCCCCGGAATTCCTGCACGTCGAGCTTCCGATGCGTGTTATTCCCGACCACGCCGTTGATCACGGCCATGACTCCGAGATCCTCGATGGCCTGCCGCAGCCTCGACACGGCCTTCTGCCACGTCCGCACCTCGGCGGCCCAGCCATCGCCGAAGCCGATGATCCGGCGCATCTCGCGGCCGACGGCCTCGGGCACATCTTCTAACCGCGCGCTGCCGACGAACTCCAACGGCTCCGCTTCGCCGTCGAGAAGCGTCTCCCGCAGCCACGCCTGGCGCTGCTGCATGGCGTAGATCGTGTCGAGCAGATCGGGGTTCGGCGTGCGCAGTTCGACTTTCGGCAGCGTCCGGAAATCCGGGATCGGAAGGCGCTCCTCCGGCGGCTCCGGCAGGAAGAGGTATCCCATCGGAACGTGCGTCGCATTGGCGAAGGCCTCGAGCTGCTTCATCGTCGGCTGCGCCTCGCCCCGCTCCCAGGCTTCGAGCTTCGGGAACCGACCCGCCAAGGCGCCCACCGGGAGACCCGCACGCTCGCGCGCCCACTGGACGAGGTCGGGTTTGATGGCGACGCGGCTCATCCGCCACCCCCTTGGGCAGAGGTACGCATGCTGCAATCACTCCGGCAGAGTCTTGCCATCACTGCGCCACTCCGAGGCCCATCTCACTTAGGAACTGCGACGCAGCCTTGCGGTACCCATAGTAGGAGCGGGCCCACGTCAGGGTGAGTGTCTCTTGAACCCGCGTGATCGCGACGAAGCAGTTGCGCCGCTCCTCCTCGACTTCGCGGCTTGCAGGTCCCTTCCGAAGCGCCTGGAACGAGGGAAACACCTCCTGAGCCATCCCGATCAGGTACACATGCTTGAACTCAAGCCCTTTCGCTCCGTGTACCGTCATGCAACGAACGGCGTTCGGCCCGGCGCGTGGGGCCTTCGGAGCCAGGTCCATGAGCTGAAGATAAACGTTCAAAGTGAGCGCATCTTCGCCGTGCTCACGCACTAGCTCCCCGTGCAACTCGCGCCATGTCTCCAACTCGACTGCAAGTGCTTGGTCGTTCGCGTCCGTGAGGGCCTTTGCGCCCTCCGCCAAGAACCAGTCCACCACGCCCGGGAACTCCAGCCGATCCACAAGCGACGAGCGCAGGCGCTCGACCAGAGCCTTGCCTCCTTCAGCCGTGTCAGCTGTTGCGGCATCGGCCCACGCGCGCAGGAAGTCACCGCCAACGAGCGCTGCGGCGGCAGTCACGTCGCCCAGCTCCAAGGCCTGATCCGTCAACGCCTCCCAGGCGACGCAAAGGCGACGGAGCACGTCCCGGTCGTGTCGCGAGTTGGCGAGTCTGAGCGCATGAAACACGACACGAACCAGCGGGGTCTCGAACTCCGCCTTGCGTTGCGTCACATGAGCCTCGATCCCCGCGGAGCGCAGGGCCTCGGCGGCCCGATCCAGGAGCTTCGTCGTTCTTGCGAGGACCGCGACCTCTTGTGCGTTCAAGGTGCGGTCGCGGATGTCGGCCGCGATGGCAGCCGCTTCGTCCTCGGGCTGGTCGTACGTTCCGAGTCTGATGACCCCTTCATCCATTCCCGCCGGGCGATTGGTCACGAGTGGCTGCTTTTCCGCGGTCCGCAACCGGTTGTGCTGGATCAGTTGGTTCGCAAGGTCAATGATCTCCCGAGGGCAGCGGTAGTTCTCGGGGAGCTGAAGGACCTCCATTTGGTAGTCGTGCTTCAACGCCTGCAGTCGCTCGGGACTCGCACCGTTCCACTGGTAGATGATCTGGTCGTCGTCCGCCACGACGAACAGGTTCGGGTTGTTTTCCGTGACCATGAGTCGAAGAAGATCGTACTGCGCCCTGTTCGTGTCCTGGAACTCGTCCACGCACACGTGCGTCCATCCGGCCCTCAGGACGCGAGTGACGGCCGGGAAGCTGGTCAGCAGCTTGCGCGCGAAGTGCAGGAGCGCGCCAAAGTCGAGCCGATTCTCCTTGGTCAGGCGCTGGCAATATTCTGCGAAGAGTTCCGGGACCCATCCCGGCGTGTGCACAAGCGACGGAGCCTCCGCGCCACCCTCGTACGATGACGCAAACAAGCGGTCGAGCAGCGAGAGAGTGTTCCTGTGATCGGTTGGAAGAACGTGATCTTCCTCCGCCAGATCCCTCACGATCTCTTCGACGAGAGCAACACGGTCCTCCTCCTGAGTGAGGAGCGAAAAGTCCGGTTGAATGCCGAGATGACTTCCATGCTGTCGAAGCACATCAGTCGCGAAGGCATGGAAGGTGCATACCTGAGCGCGATCTCCGTGCTGTCCGAGAAGGCGATCGACGCGCTCTCGCATTTCCGCGGCCGCCTTGTTTGTGAAGGTGAGCGCGAGTACGGCGGCGTTGTCGTTCTCTTGGAGGAGGCGTGCGACACGCAGGGTCAAGACCAGGGTCTTTCCCGACCCCGGTCCGGCCAGGACAAGGAGCGGTCCCTCCGGCCACTCAACCGCCTTGCGCTGGTTCTCGTTGAGCATGTCGAGGTCCAGTGCCATCATCCGCCCTCCGCCAAGGCGACGACCTTCTCCAAGACCGAGCGCAACTCGGTTGTGACGCCCCTCTCCCCTCGCGACTCCATCTCGACGGCTACGTTAGCGGCGGCTCGTGTCTTGGCCCTGCCCGGGAGGTGGTGTGCGTACTCGGCCCAGTAGCCCGCGTCGCCCGGGTTCTTGGTCACCTTTGCGAGATTCTGTTCGGGCATGTGCTGCCCATAGATCGCGTCATAGCCATTTTCGAGAAGATGGGTCTCGATGTTCCGGTACGGCAGGCAGAGCCTGTCGGCATCCGAAGCACCGGCGAGGTTATCCTTCACCTTGGGCTCGTACTGATCTCGACCGGAGTCATCGTCCACAACACAGTACCAGGGTATGCCAAGCGAGTTGGCGACCTTGGCCAGCAGCCCAACATCGGACTGGCTGTACTCGACGACCCGTACACCGTCTCGGTGGAGCCTGAGCGCAAGAGCACGAGCAGCAGCAGGGAAGATCCAAGCTTCCGTCTCCCCTTCGACCAGAAGCCAGCACCGCGCGAAGAGCAGCTCGCCGCGCGACCTGCGCACGTGATAGTTGAACTTCCTTGTGTCCTCATCGGAAAGCAGCGTCGGAGGCACCCGAAACGCCCGAACCTGTCCCTCCTTTCTGGCGAGACGGCGGACGTTGTGGACATCGACCTCGGACAACAGGTCTCCGCTGTGCGTCGAGATCAACTTCTGGCCACCGATGACACCGAGAATGTCCCACAACGCGCGGACAGCGGAGGGGTGAAGGTGCGCTTCGGGCTCCTCGAGCGCCACGACGGGGGTACCGTTCGGCCACGCATCCAGGAATGCCGAGAAGAGCATCAGGACGGCGAGGCTCTGGGTCCCTTCGCCGTGCCTGCCGACCGGCACCTTCGCTCCGCTGGATGCGCCGAGATGGATCTGTGCCTTGGCGAGCATGTCGAACATCCGTCCCGGCACCGCTTCGATCGACACGACGTCCCCGCCTGCCATCGGGACGACGTTCTGCACGTTGCCGAGTCGCTCCCTCGCTTGTTCGAAGCTCGTGTGGGACGCCACGACAAGATCGTTGATCTCCCTTAGTTTCTGCTCGATCTCGGCCTTCTTCTCGGGCGAGAGCTGGCTGTCTTTCAGGAACGGTCGCCAGAACGGACCCTTGGCATCGAAGTGCCGGGCCGCGTCGCGTAGCGCAGTCAGGTAGAAGAAGGCTACCTCTCGTTGAAGCGCCAGCAACGCGGTCTCGGACACCGCAGTCAACGGCTGACGATCGAGATTGAGGAAGGTCCAATCCTGGGCGAAGTCACGGCTTGTCGGGTCGTAGGCGCACGTTACACGTAGTACGACGTGTCGCAGACCGCTGGCATCAACCTGTAGGATCTTGTTGCGGTTGAGACGGCCAACGAGGGGATCATCCCATTCGCCGTCCGACTGCTCGGAGAAGCTGATCTCGACGCGAAGAGGATCCGCCGAGTGCGGTTCGGCCGCACCGTCCTTGAGATGGAAATCGAAGCTGTCGAAAACGACGCGCCGTCTTGGACCGAGTTCGCGCAGGCACAGTCGAAGTGCGTCGAGCACCGACGTCTTGCCGGAGTTGTTCTCACCGATGAATACCGTGGTCTCGTCGAGGTCGAGTTCAAGCTCCCTCACGCCTCTGAAGTTCTCGATGCGGACCTTCGTGATTCTCATGCGATGGCCTCCCGCACGTCGAGCTTGCCGGTTACGGCGGCCGAGATGAGCGCGGTGCGGTACTCGCGGAGGCGGTCGATGCTCGTCTCGATCTTGCCGGCGATGACTCCGAGCCGGCTCATCTCCCGATCCAGGTACCGCACGATCGCGCTCTGCTCCTCCACCGGCGGAACGAGGAAAGGCCACGCGCGGATGTGCCTCTGGGCTATCTTGACCATCGAGCCGCTGGTTCCACGAGCGTCCGCCTCGATTGCGGCGCGACCTGGACGGCTGATCAGCCAGTAACAGGCGTAGGGATGGAGACAGGTCCGCTGATCCAGGTGTATTCGATAGATTAGGTCGCTCATCAGCAGGCGGTGCCGCGTCTCTCGGACGTAACACGCGTCCCCGACCTTCTCCGGTGTGTTGCTGCGGGTCAGGAGCAAATCGCCTGGTCGAACCTCGTAGCGCATCTCAGGCTCAAGGCTCGGCGGCAAAGCCTTGTGCTCACTCGGCCGAAAGCAACCTTGTGCGACCGCGCTGATCTTGAGCACCGCCCACTCTTCCGCCTCGGCCTCCCGATCCTCGGCAACCGGGCTCCAACCCTGCTCCAGCGCGCCGATGACTCTGCGAAACTGAAGCACGCGCCAACTGCGAGGGATGCGGCCAAGCCAGTCGATCCCCGGGTCCTTCATCGGGGCGGTCGGGTCGAGGCCCTTGGTGACGGCGTGGCTGATGAGGGCGGCGCGCTTCTCGTGGAGCAGCTCGATCTGGCGGCGCTTCTTCTCGATCAGCGCGTCGACCCGCGCCGTCTCGCGGTCCAGGAACGCGGCGATGGCGCGCTGCTCGTCGACAGGAGGAAGCAAGAACAGCGAGTTGTCGATCCAGTGCTTACCGATTCCGAACCGCGTGATGCCGTTGGCAGCAATGCGAAACTGGTCGTTGATGCCTCGGGCTGCGAAGGCCCGTGAGAGGTACTCCCCATCGACCAGCCCATTGAGCGGGCGCACCTGCGCCAAGTGATATCCGCACAGCACGCCTTCGATGTCAGCAGGCACGTACGCCGGGACTGCAATGTCGTCCCATGCCTCCGAGTCCTTCGTGATGAGCACGTCGCCGGAGCGCAGGGTGAAGCGCCGCACTTCGTCGGGAGTGGCGGTCGCCTGCATGAAGTCCAGCTCGGACGTGATCCGCTCGTGGTAGTACACGTCCACGTAGTTGCACAGCCGGACGGCTTCTTCCTGCTCGTGAGACTTCTTGTCGACGCTGCTGAGCGCGACCGAAGCGATGTGCTTGAGGCGGCGGCACGACCAGTGGGACGGCATCGTGCCGAGCCACTGGATCTCGCAGGGTTTGACCTCAGGCGAGCGATAGGTCATTCCGTCACCTCCGCCAGCATGTCGGCGATCTCCTGCTCGATCTGCTTCAGCTCGCCTTCGATCTCCGCGAGCGGGCGCGGCGCCGTGTAGGTGTAGAAGTAGCGGTTGAGGCCGATCTCGTAGCCGATCTTGGTCTTCGACTCGTCCACCCAGGCATCGGGAACGTGCGGGAGAACCTCGCGCGCCATGTAGACCGCGACGTCCTCCTTCAGCGGCACGTTCTCGTAGTCGCGGAGCGTGGGGTCCGGCTCGACGTTGCCCTTCGAGTCGGTGCAGACGTCCGCGGTCTCGTCCCGTTCGGAGAGGGCCATCAGGATCCTGCCCAGCAAGGCGGCCGGCACCCTGACGCCGGCGCGCTTGAGGGTCGCCTTGACCGTCTCGGTGAACGCCTCGCGGTTCTTGACGACGCCCCCCGCCGCGACGGGCTTCAGCGCCTGGAGGATCACCTGCTGCTGCTTACGCCCGGCGGCGATCTCGGCCTCGGCGGCCTTTTTGTCCTTGCGCTTCTTGCTCGCGGCCAGCGCCTGGAATGCCGAGTCCGCCTCGAGCGCGGCGAGGCGCTCGGGCGTGGCGGCAAAGTTCAGCCTGAGCGGCCGCTCGACCGTGATCCGGCGGTAGCCGAAGTCCTCGTTGTCGAAAATGCGGACGTGCTCGCCCTCCTTGAACTCGCCGTAGATGCGCGTGATCTCGTCGCGCTGAGGCTCGCAGACCTCATGGCGCTTGTTCCCGAGGCTCTTCCGCATCTTCTTGAAGAAGCTCGCGGTGTTGACGAGCTGGACCTTGCCCCGGCGCTGCTTGGCCTTCCGGTTAGTGACGATCCAGAGGTAGGTGTAGATGCCGGTGTTGTAGAAGAGCTGGTCGGGCAGGGCGACGACGCCTTCGAGCCAGTCGTTCTCGATGATCCAGCGGCGGATCTCGCTCTCGCCGGAGCCGGCCGACCCGGTGAAAAGCGGCGAGCCGTTGAAGACGATGGCGAGCCGGGTGCCGCCGTCCTTCGGGTCCTTCATCTTGCTGATCATGTGCAAGAGGAAGAGCAGCGAGCCGTCGTTGATGCGCGGCAGGCCGGGGCCGAAGCGGCCACCGAAGCCTTGGCTCTCGTGCTCACGCTTGACGAAGTCCTGCTGGGCCTCCCACTTCACGCCGAAGGGCGGGTTGGCGAGCAGGTAGTCGAAGCGCTTCCCGGCCAGGTGGTCGTTCGTGAAGCTGTCGCCGAAGCGGATGTTGTCGATGTCGTGGCCCTTGATCATCATGTCCGAGCCACAGATCGCGTACGCCTGCGAGTTGTAGTCCTGGCCGAAGACCGTAAGGCGCGCGTCGGGGTTGAGTTCGCGGACGTATTCCTCGGCGACGGACAGCATGCCGCCCGTGCCGCAGGCCGGGTCGCAGAGCGTCTTGACGATCCCTTTGGTGGTCAGAGTCGCACTGTCGGGGAGGAAGAGCAGGTTCACCATGAGGCGGATGACCTCACGGGGCGTGAAGTGGTCGCCCGCCTCCTCGTTCGACGCCTCGTTGAAGCGCCGGATCAGCTCCTCGAAGATGTAGCCCATCTCGAGGTTCGAGACGCGGTCGGGATGGAGGTCGATCTCGCAGAACTTCGAGACGAGCAGGAAGAGGCGGTCGGCCTTGTCGAGCTTGGCGATGTGCTCCTCGAAGCCGAAGTGCTCGATGATCTCGCGGGCGCGGCCGGAGAACCCCTTGATGTAGTTCGTGAGGTTCGCCGCGACGTTGTCGGGGTCGCCCTTGAGCTTCTCGAAGGTGTAACGGCTGGTGTTGAAGAAGGGCACGCCGGTCACCCGGCAGAGGAGCGGCTCGACGTTCTTGACCTTGCCGCCCTCGAGGGTCTTGAGCTTGGCCTGGACCTTGTCTTTCGTCGGCTCCAGCACGCAGTCCAGCCGCCGCAGGACCGTCATGGGGAGCATGACGTCCTTGTACTGGTTCGGCCGGTAGGGGCCGCGCAGCAGGTCGGCGACCGACCAGATGAAGCTGACTTTGTCGCCGAAGTGGTTCACCGGACCTTCCCCCGGCTACCGTCCAGTTCCGCCTTCAACTCCAGGAGGCGTCGGACCAGGAACGGCTGGGGCATGCGGTTCCCGTTCTCCCAGCGGTTCACCGTGCTGTATGTGACGCCGACCTTCTGCGCGACTGCTCCTGGGTTAGGTGGAGCCGTTCACGGAGCTCCTTGACCAGCGCGGGGATGCCGGGGTCCGCATGGGCCATGCTGGCCGTCCTGTTCGTGGTCCGTTTCGCGGTCATGTGTAGGACGACATGTTATTCTACACGGCCCCATCCGTCAAAGCATGCCTGGGATCTTGCCGGAGAGAGGCCCTGTCAGCGTTCGACCGAGCCTCGTGAGGTGGGCTACGCTTTGACGGCGGCGCGGCGGCGGTTCGAGGGGGAGCTGCCTTGTGGCGGTCTCCCGACTGGGAACGAGCGCGGGCTGGGAGGCGTCTTTCGCCTCCGCAACCATGGCGCACCGATGGTCGGCGACCGATCAGGTGAAGCTGCCTTTCTCGCCGAAGCCGATCACGCGATATCGCTCATTCGAGTTGCGCGGAACACCGTCCTTGCGCCTGTCGGCCCAACGCGATGCGTAACCGGTTGCCAACGGAGCACAGCGGAGTTGGCAATTTGCGTTGACGCATTTGTTAGGAACAGTTCTCTTGCGACGCGACAATTCTCTCTATGGATTCGCCGATCTCCTCTTCGATCTGTGTCATGAATAGTCTTGCAGTCTCGTAGGCGCGCCCAAGCCTATCCAAGAAAAACGAGTTGCCGCCATTGCGCTTCCGCAACGACGAAAATCTACTGTTTAGCGTGGTAGGCTGGTCATACTCAATCAGGTAATCGATGAGCGGCACGAGCTTATCCTCAACAGTGCGTGGCACGAAGTCGCGATCGGGCAAGCCCAGATGGGTGGCCTCTGCCGCATTGAGGCCGAAAAGAATGTGCGACGCGCAGACGTGGGCTTCCTTTTCATGTCCCAGCATCGATAGCAGTTTGTAGCCCTCGACGCCATGAAGTAATGGGTCGTGTGTTAGGTATCTCCCAATGTCATGCAGCAGAGCTGCAGACCAGAGAAAGGCACAGTCAATTGGACGCTTCTTTAACAAAACATGGCCAACTTTTGCCGCCGCATGTGCGACGGCAAAACAGTGCTTGTTCCATCCAGCCTCCTGACTGTAGTCGGCCAAGATCCGAATAGATTGCTGGTGCAATAGCATCGGTGGGTTATTCCTCTTCATGGTTCCTAACGTTCAGGCTGACAGGTGTGCGGGCACTTTTTCCGCACATCCTCGTCGAGCCTGTTGTTATGGCGGTGCAACCCGGCCGGTATAAAACGGATCACATTCTTTATCTGTGAACAGCCCTACCCCCTTTTCTATTATGCCCATAAACGGTCCTGCCAGGGCTACCAGGAAGTTGGGAGTGTCCACCTTGGGGTTGTGAAAGTCCCCCTGAATAGCTTGTTCAACTACCGCGCAACCCTCAGGGTCAACCACTGCCACCTTCAGGTCCTGGAACTGTGAGTTCGCATAATCAATACCACCCTCCAGCGCGATTCGGCTTTTTGCAGTTGAGAAGGCTACATCTTGGGCCTTGGCCACACCATCTGAAAAGTCCCATTTTGAAACCAATTCCCGGATCTGGGTCTGCTCACCGGTATGAGCGAAGAGACTGGCAAAGCCGTAGCCTCTGGTAATGGCGACTCCCAGCGGACCTGCCACGAAAAAGGCCGCCGCATCCACAAGCTGAAACTGCTGGGTGGACTCATAGTTGGCCAGCTGTTCGTCAATATTTAATCCATACAGAATAATATCTGTTCCTGTAATCTCTGCCTGGCCATTCAGGCTGGCCACCATTTCAGAGGATGATTTGCCGGATGAAGTGAGCTGGGTGACGAATGTCGCTGTACCTTCAGCCCCTTTTTCCTCCCGGAAGGTTTTAATGAACCGTTCGATCTGGAAATCGACCAGTTCAAGCTCAAGGGAATAACGGGGACGGGATCTGGCAAAATCGCTCTTCATCCAACCTGCAAACGCCCCACCGAGCAACCGTCCGGTCACTTGGCCGATCATTATTTGCTGGCTTTGACCGGATATTTTGGCCTTTACTCCGGTCGCTTCCAGGTTCGAGGAGGTGATTTGGCTACAGGTCAGATTGCTGTGGAAGTCCGGCAGAGTCAATTGAGGTCTATCCGCCTGGGATGGACTCCATTCCAGGTCGTGTCCGGTCCAGTCACAATTTTCAACTGTTATCCGTTTGTCGGAAATTTGGTCGGTGAAGGACAGGTTGAGATCTGAAACCTTAAAGCTTCGTATGGTCAAAGGTTTTGCCTGTCCTGATTCCTCAGGCTCATGGTCTGGAATAAAGTTGAATATTTCTTTTTCAATCCGCTCCAAGCGGAGGTTAGGTTCCACCAGATATAGAGAGGCCAATTCCAGCTGGCCACGGATCATGGGCATTATCCGAACCCGGACTTCCAATGCCGAGGCTTTAAGCCAGTCAGAATCGCCTTTGCTGATGCCAACATCCTCGAACCGCAGTCCGGGTACAGGCCACAGCAGGACCTGGGACGAGCCTTGGACTTCTGCTTTCATTCCCAGAGCCTGGGAGGCGGTTTTCTCCAGATGACCTTTGAAGTCGTCAGAATCAATAAACAGCCAGGCAAGTAAAACAAGCAGGCATCCTGCCAGGAACAGCCCCATAAGGATAAACAAGAATGTGCGTGCAACCTTGGGCATGGGCAACAAACTCCTTTTTCGGATCTGCACCATTTTTTCAGACTATGCAGAGTGATGCGATCTCCTCAATGCATAACGGCGCCACTCACCGCGTGGCCGGAAGCGCGCCAGCGCTGGAGGCCGTCCGGTGGAGCGGCTGGTTCGCGGCCCTATCGCGTGAACTGCCCGACCCCAGCTACTTCGGGTAAGGCGCCCTCATCTCATCGATCCAGCTTCTATCAGTTGCGTCCTCGAAGTGCTTCCGAAACCACCGAACATAGGAGAGTTCCTTTGACTTCTCGGGGTTCGACTCGAAACGGGACTCCTCATCGGCAAGGAACCTTCTGATTCCACTCACCAACTCGTCCCATTCGCCAACGAAACCGGTCTCCGATTCGGCGGCCATCTTGAGCGCCCATAGGGGGTCGACCATGTATAGCCCGTCCTCGCTCCGGCTAATCATGCGGCGAAATATCAGATCCACCGGGGCCGCAGCCGCGAGCCCGGTTTCTACGACGGTGGACCCGAGTATGACTCGAGGGAAAGTCGCCACATGACGTTCGAGCCTGTATGCTTCCAGCATGGCTGGCCCAAGTAACTTGCCGTCCTGGTGGTATAAGGGCCCACGTGCGATCCCACCGCGAGCAAGGAATCCAAGTCGAAGCAGGCGAAATAGAATCGCGCGAACATGAAAAAGCAGGTTCATTAGACCTTGCTCGGTCGCGATCGTCGAGATGGCCACGCAATCAGAGAAGGCAGTCAGCGAGTGTTTGGACGCAGAGATGTCCCCGATCCTTCCCAATATGATGCCCTTAAGGTTCACTTCATGAGGAACTTCCAGGGCCCGAACAACGTAAGCGCCCTATGAAGCCCCTGGACCCGCAGTGCTCGTCAGCGCCAGGTCGGC